>NZ_JBFUJQ010000009.1:0-213466 GCF_056401275.1 Polaromonas sp. P4_F6
CCGCTGAAGGTTCGGGTCGCCGCATTGAATGTCAGCCACGACGGAAGGGCAGCGCCACCCGCCAGGCTGGCGCTGTAGCTGAGTACATCACCGCTATCGAGGTCCGCAAACGTCCCTGCGGGTATCGTGAAGCTCCAGGCGGCATCTTCTGTCGCACTCTGTCCGGCCAAGGTACCCGCCGTCGGTGCGCGGTTGCTCATGCGCAGCAGGTCGTTGGCAGTCCAGACCGTGCCGTCCGCAAATTCGACCCGTTCGACACGGTTCCCGCTGGCCACGTCCCAGTCGATCAGCACCTGGTCCGACGCACTGAGGGTCAAGACCATCTGGGTCGCCGTACGCGATACCGTGATCTCGCTGGCGGCGATTCCCGGCTTGAAGACCACGGTATCGATATTGTTGGCGCTCGTATCGACGTCCGAGATGATGTCGTGGCCATAGCCCCGGCCGAAGATATAGCGGTCATTGCCCAAACCACCCGCCAGGACATCGTCGCCAGCGCCGCCATCCAGCGTGTCATCGCCGCCCCAGCCCATCAATGAGTTGCCGGCGGCATTTCCGGTCAGCACATTGTTCAGGGCGTTGCCGGCGCCGCCGATCGCGGCGTCGCCGATAAGGTTCAGGTTTTCCTGGTTGGCGCCCAGGGCGAAGGCCACCGAGCTGTTCACCGTGTCAATGCCTCCGGAATCCGACACCGTGGTTTGCGCCACCACATTGGGAACCCAAGTAGTCTGCGGGACCAAAATGGGAATCCATGCCCCTGTCCCATAGATGGGATTACCACCCTCGTCATAACCAATGAAAATGATCTCGTAGAAGCCCTGATCAACATATGTCGTTACGTAATATCCTTGATCAACATACGTGGTCGTCGACGTAGTCTCAATCACGAAATCCCCGGCATTGTCGACAAAATAAACATCATTACCCGAACCGCCATCCAGCACATCCGAGCCAGTGCCGCCGTCCAGCAGGTCGTTGCCCGCCCCCCCTTTGAGCGTGTCGTTTCCGGCCAGACCGCTGATCAGGTCGCGCCCGGCGGTACCTGTCAGTGTTTCACCGGTAGCGGTTCCCGTGATCTTGTTCCCGATGTCCAACTGCAAGCCCGTCGACACCGAGGCCCCCGAGAGGTCCGTCGCCTTGACGACAATCCCGACCGTGTCTTCGGCATTGGCCGGAGGCGTTCCCGAAAAAGTCCGCGTTGCCGCGTCAAACGCCAGCCACGAAGGCAGGGGTGTCCCATTGGCGCGCGTCGCTTCAACGGACAGCAGGTCGCCCGCATCCACGTCGCTGAAGGTATTGGCCGGCAACAAGTACACAAAGGCCTGGCTCTTCGCCAGTTGCTGGTTCGGCAGGGCCTGCGCCGTCGGCGCGTCATTGACGTTGGCCACCGAGAACTGGATCAAGGTGCTGCTGACCGCCCCGTAGGTGTCCCTGGCATACAGCCGCATCTCGAATGCCGCGACGTCCGCGTTTGTCGGCAGGCCGCTGAATTTTCCGGAGGCAGCATCAAGTGCCAGCCAGCTCGGCAATGCACTGCCGTTAGCCAGCGTCGCCCAGTAGCTCAGGCCGGGCGAACCCGTGCTGAACCAGGCGGACGTATCCTCGAACGCCACGTCTTCCGTCGCCACTCGCACGTGGGCGGATGCTGACGACACAGGTGCCGGGTTGGGCACGATCCTGGACATCACCGAGGCTTGGTCCCATTGGGTGCCGTCTGCGAAACGAACCCGCTCGATGCCTATTCCGCCGCCCGCCACACGCTGTATGGCCAGGCGGTTCGTACCGTCCATGAGGTTCAAATACACATACCCTGCGTCAGCGCTCACCCATACCTGGTCGACGGTGACTCCTGCCGTGAATTGGACAACGTCGTTGCTGGCGCCGGTTTCCGCGGCCTCGACCAACGTATCCTGGCCGCTGCCAAAGCCAAAGATATAAACATCGTCACCCGCACCGCCCGCCAGGATGTTGGATGCACTGTTGCCGGTCAGCACGTTGGCCAGGCTGTTGCCGGTCGCGTTGGCGGCCGCATTGCCAGTCAGCGTCAGGTTCTCCAGGCTGTCGCCCAAAGTCCAGCTTCCCGCAGAAAACACTGTGTCCGTGCCTTCATTGGCGAGCTCCACCACTGTGTCGAGTCCATCCACCACATAACGATCATCACCAAGACCGCCGATCAGGCGGTCGGCGCCCGCCTGCCCGTCCAGCAGGTCGTTACCGGCGCCTCCCCATATGTATTCGCTGTAGGCAGAACCAGTCAATGCGTCATCGCTGGCAGTGCCCCGGATCATCGACGCTACCGTGATCAAGGTGGACGTCGACGCACCTGCCAGATCGGTGGCGGTCACACGCAATTGCAAAGGCGCAGAGATTTGCTCGGCGGTGGGACTGGCCGAGAAAGTCCGCGTCGCGGAGTCATAAACCAGCCACGCCGGCAGGGCGGAGCCGTCGGCGACGGACACCGCCACATGCAGAACATCACCCACGTCCTGGTCGGCGAAGAGGTCCTGGGGCAGCACAAAACTATTGGCGATGCCGGCTGTCAGCCCAATGGTGGGCACGGGGCCCGCCAGGTAGGGCGCATCGTTGATGCCGCTGACCACGATCTTGAAGAGGGTGCTTGCCGTGGCATTGGCCTCGTCAGAAGCGGTCAGTTTGATCTCAATCGCTCCTGCCTGGCTGCCACCGGGCGTGCCATAAAACCGCATGGCTTGCGCATCAAAGTGCAGCCATGCAGGCAAGGCAGAACCGTCGGCCAGGGTGGCGCTGAAACGCAACTGGTCACGTATGTCTTTGTCAATGAAGAAGTTGGAGGAAATCTCAAGACTGAAAGGCTGGTCCTCATCGGCATATTGGGTCGGTACATGGCCGTACTCGACAGGCGCCTGGTTGAACTGCGCGACCTGCAGCGTCATAACCCCGGCGTTGGTGGCATTGGCCGCATCCGTGCCAATGACCTTGATCGTCCAGTCGCCGAGTTGTCCGTCGGTAGGCAACCCGCTCAAGGTGCGCGTTGCCGCATCAAAATGTAGCCACGCCGGCAGGGGCTGGCCACTGGCGAGCTTGACGGTGTACTGCGCGCCGGCAGCCAGATTCGCAAACAAGGCCTCCGGCAGCACATAACGATAGGCCTGGCCGGTCAGCACCTTGTGGTCATGCAAAGCACCGCTGAACTCGGGCGAACCGGCACGCATGGCGGCCGCCTGGGCTTGCTGCTGCTGTTGCGCCAGGGCCTGTGCATCCGTCACGGGGATGACCGCGGCGTCCTGGCCTGATGCCGGCGGGGTCGTGCCGGAGATACGGTCGGGATCTTCAATGCCCAATTGCACGTCACCGGCCTGCAGCATGCGGCCGTCGGTCATTTCAACCCGGGTATAGCCTCGCACCAGCACATCTTCACCATAGTGGCGGTTCAACACATTGGCGGTCAAGTGCAGCGCCTTCACACCGGCTTCCGCAAGGGTTTGCAGCTCGCCCGCGTCGCTGACGCCATTACCGTTCAGGTCGCGCCACAGCTTGAACTCGGCCCACTTGGCATCCGAGGCGTCAAACTTCCCATCCCGGTTGGTGTCAAATTCCGGCCTGGCCAGGCTCTGCAGGTCAGTTCGGGCCGGGTCCTGCGGATTGACGTGCGACCAGAATTCAATTTCATCGGCCTGGTTGATCTGGTTGTCGTGGTTATGGTCCCAGGCCAGAATGCCTTCACTGGGGGCAATCCACGCAACATTCTTTTCGACACCGTTCCTGTTGACGGTGACATTGCTCTCATCGATGTCCAGAAACTGCAGCCCATCCCCACCCAGGTCGATCACCACCGGGTCGTAGCCCTGAAGTATGAAATTGACCGACCGGAAGTTAAAGCCGCCCTGGGAATCCGTGATACGGAAGGTGACCGAATCGTTCTGGCTCTGATGCAGTTGAATGCTTGGAAGCGAAAAATAGTTGGCAGCAGCCGGCGACTCTATCCAGCCACCTTCCGTCAGCACATAGCCGTTTTCATTCAGCACCGGATCACGGTAGCCCATTGTCACGCCCTGGACCACAGTACCCCACAAGGGGTGGCGCTCAACCGTCACCGTCGAGTTGCTGTAGCCGTCTTCCACATCGTAGGTGTCAAGACGGTAATAGGCGCGGCCGATTTGACTGACCCCGGAGGCGTCCATCAGAAAGGTAACGCTGGCCGTCGGCAAATCATTGACGGCAACGACGTTGCCGTAAGCCTTCTGGGACACCTGCGCACCATGGCCGTCACTGACAGTGAAGTCGAACGTAATGGCACCGTTGTAGTTCAGCGGCGCCAGAATGCCGACGCGGTTGTTGGCAGCATCGTTCACGATGTTCACACCGCGGCCGTCCAATGTGCGGCCGTTCGCGGCGCTCAGTATGCTGAGCACATCGCCTTCCGCATCGCTGGCGCCCGACAGCAAACTGCTGTACGAGATATAGCTCCAGGCCTGCAGGTTTGGGTCGTTGTAACCGCCGTCTTCCAGCATCTGGAAGCCCACGGCATTGACGATGGGCGCGTCGTTCAGCGCCTGAATGCCAATGTCCAGACGTTCGTACGCGCTGTAAACGCCATTTGAATCCTGCACTCGCACGTCGAACTGGCGTGTGCCATTGGCATTCGCCTTGGCCTTGAACACGATCTCCTGTGTCTGTGCGTCAAAGCGAATGGTGTCGCCACTGTTGACGGCCGTCAGGTTGGCGGTGTCCACCGTGATGGCGTCACCGTCCACGTCCACAAACATCTGTTTGAGCGCCGACAGCGAGATGCGCACTTCCTGGTCTTCCTGGCCTGCCTTGGCCAGGTGGCTGCCCGCCACAAACACCGGTGCATCGTTGACGTTGTTGAAGCTCATCGTCACAACCGCGACGGACTCAGTACCCTGCGCATCCTGCACCACATAGTCAAAATGCGCGGTGCCCGTAAAGTTGGCACCCGGCGTGAAGGTAAACGTATCCCCGCTTCGTTCCAGCGTTCCGCCTACCGCGTTCCGGGCCTCCACCAGGCTGATGCCGGCCGCGCCGTCTTCAGGGTCAAGCACCCCTGCGAGCAGCTGGCTGACCGTGATGTTGAGAGGCGTTTCTTCCGTGCCCTGGAAGGCCCGGTTGAACAAGGTCGGTGCGTCATTGACAGCCGCAATATTGACCTTGGCCACCGCTTGCGACAAACCGCCCGCGCCGTCGCTGACGGTGTAGCGAAAGCTCGCTTCACCCGAGTAATTGGCAGCCGGCGTGAACACAATGTGCCCGCCTTCCAGCGCCACCGTTCCGTTAACGGCCTGGTCGACAGCCACCACCATCAGGTGTTGCTGTTCGCCGCGCTGGATGTCAGCATCTTCTTCATTGGCCAGCAGAAGGTCCGGGTCGATAACGAGTTTTTCGTCTTCGTTGCTGGTGATGACTTCACCGAAAGCACGAGGCCCGTCATTGACGGCGCCCACTTCCACTTCGGCTTTGCCGACGGTGGAAAGCCCGGTATCGTCCGTTACCGTGTATTCAAACGTGGCTGTGCCGTTGAAGTTTTCATCGGGCACAAAAATGATCTGGCCCGTGCCATCGACAAATGCCTGGCCATGGACGGCATTGCCCACCGCGGTGATGTGCAGCGGCGCAGCACCGGCCTGGGCATTGAAGTCAGGGTCGAAGTCATTGGCCAGCAGCAAGGCTGCGTCAATGCGCAGGTTGGTGTCTTCCTTGGCATTGCGGATCACTTCGCTGACCACCGTAGGCGCGTCGTTGACCGCCGTGAGCTTGATCTTGATCACCGCCACGGCACTGGCGCCGCGTGAATCCTGCACGATGTATTCGATGGTGTCGGTGACACCATACAAGTCCATCGGTGGCTTGTAGCTGATCTGGCCGTTGGCCAGCAGCTCGGCGCGGCCCATGCCCACGCGGCCTATGCCGATGATGGTGAGCGTGTCGCCTTCCAGGTCCGTGTCGTTGGCCAGCAAGGTGGCGGCGTCAAGCAACAAGGGAACATCTTCCTGCGCCTGGATCGTTTCACCGAGCAGCGTCGGCGCGTCATTGACTTCCGTCAAATTGAAGTTGATGCGCCGCTCCATGACCTGGCCCTGGCCGTCCATCACGGCATAGCTGAAGCCAGCCTCTGTGCCAAAGTAATTGGCATCGCCAATAAAGCGGATGCGCCCGCTGACGTCGTCGACTTCGACATAGCCGTGGCGTACTTCACGCACGCCCAGCAGGCGCACCGTCGTGTAAGGCGTGGCGCCGGCAATCAGCGTGCGGGCTTCTTGTTCAAGCTGCTCATAGCCAAAGGCGAATTGCTCGTCTTCCCTGCCCGCCACGGTGACGGAGCCCAGGGATGAAGTGGGCGAAGCTGTTGTGTAGACCTGAATGGTCTGCGCCGGCGCGCCAGGCGTGGCCGCATTGCTGGCGATCACCGCCTGCTGCGTGACCAGGCCGCCCAGCTGCGCGCCCTTGACCACATAGTCCAGTGTGTAGACGTCGGACGGCAGAACCCATTGCTGCGGGTTGGGTGGAGCGGGCGGGCCCGCCGTTGCCGTGTCGCTGGTGACTTCGCCGGTCGTCACATGGTGGCTTAACGCCCACTGGTCGTTAAAAGCTGGAGTGTCTGTGCTCGGGCCGGCCCACACAGGCGGGCTGAAATGCGCTGTGCCGAACACGTCAGTGCCGCCCACGGTCGACGCCGCGTGGAAGCTGAAACGCATTTGTTCCAGCCGCTGGCGCACGTTCTGGTCGACCCAGACATCGCTGTCGCCGATGTAAATCGCCATGCCGCTGGCGCCGATGTTTTCGCCGCCCGCGCGCAGGCTTTTCACCACATTGATGAAGTCGGCCGACTGCGTGTTAAGGCCGTAGCGCAAGGCCAGCGCTTCCAGCTCCGCACGGCGTGCCGTGGTGATGTTCGCGTTCTGCAGCTCCAGCAGCACGCTCATGTCTTGCACCAGCGTGATGTAGTTTTCACGCAAGCCGTTTTCGTGCAGGATGCTGACGTTTTGTGTCGCCTGGTCCACCACCACCGCGATACCCTCTGTCTGGGCTTGCAGGCCCACGTCGCTGGCTTGCGCGTCAGTGCCGTCGGCCAGGCGCAGCTTGAAGGTCGTCAGGTCTATCGACTGCACGGCGCTGCCGGCCAGCGCATCCATGGCCGCCTGCCCTGCCGCATCCAGCCGCGCACGCAATGCCGCCATGTCCACACCCGGGTGGCGCATCTGCAGGTCATAGATCTCCATGCTGCCGGCACTGCCGTCGCCATTCAGGTCTATCCACAAGCGCAGCAGCTTGTACACCGGGTCTGACGCGTCAATCTTGCCGTCGTTATTGCTGTCGTAATACTTGAGGCTGGCCAGGCCGCGCTGGTCAAACGGCGTGCTGGCACCGTTGAACAATTCGCTGGCCGTGTCGATCAGCCCATTGCCATCGCGGTCAATACCCAGCATGGCTTCCGAAGGCGCAATCCATTCGGTGGCCTCGCGGAAACCGTCGTTGTCGGCATCAAATCGCGCGACGCCATCGCTTTGCAGGCTGTCGTAGTCCTGCTTGACGACGGCCGGCAGCGCCGTCTTGGTCACACCATCACCGCCAAGGTCAACCGCAATGACTTTGAGCCACTGGCGTGAGGCGCTCTCAATGGCGGCCGCACGCTGCACGGGGTCGGTGATGGCGGCATCCACAATGCGCGCCGCCAGTTGCGGGTCGCTGGGGTGCTGCGCCTCAAAGGCTTTCAGCGCCGCGGTGGCCGCCGCCAGGCCGGCCTCGGCCGCACTGACCGTGCTGGGCGCATTGGCGGCGCCCTGCGCCACATTGCCTGTAAAGGCGCCCACAGGCACCCAATTACCAAGCACAAGGATGGACTGCTTTGCACTTTCAAGCGTCGCATTGGCATCCGAAAGTGCTTGCTGCAAAGCATGGCGCTGCTGCTCGATGGGGCTCATGGCCGACAGCCACTGGCCTTCGGTTTTCCAATTGGCTTCGTCGGTACCGAACTTGGCTGTCAGGTGGTTAATCTGCCACTGGTTGACAATCGCCTCTGGCCCGACCAGGGCTTCGGCATAGTGCTCAACAAGGTCCTCCCGCGCAATACCGTTGTACATTTTTTCACCGGTCTGCGGGTGGATCTGCTCCAGTACAAAGAAGAAATTGCTGACCAGATTTTCCGTCTTGCTGGGCCAACTCTGAATGCTGATTTTCGGCATGCGGCCGGCAATCAACGCCAGCGCCATATCTGGATCGGTATTGCCGTTGTTGGCTTGTCCGAGCTGCTGGTTCAGCTTGACGAGCAAAGCATCCATTTTGGCCGTCAGAATTTCAGCACCGCCGTTGGCGGCATTGAGAATTTCATAGCCCAGGCTGCCGTCGGCAAGGCGTTTGAAGACCGCGTCGCCTACAGGTGGTGGTGGAGGCGGTTCCTCGTCGTCAGCGAATACTTGGTCCAGTACCAAGGCCACAACAACCATCACGACTGGATTGATGGCGATCAGAGCACCCGAACCTGCCAGCGCGGAGGAGCCACCAGTAAGGAAGCTCGCCGCATTGAGCGCACTGATCATGGTAGCGGCAGCAGAACCCACTTGGCCGTGCTCCAGCATGTCACCCAGATTTGCCAAATTCGCAATGCTGAGAATGGCGCCAAAGTCTTTCAACATGGCGAGAGAACTGTTACTCAGGAAAGTGGCATTCAGCTCGGTAGCAATAGTCTGGACGCTATTCAACAAACCCACAACGCCATTAAGTTGCGTCAAGATGTCATTGGACTGCAACGCATTCAGAGCTCCAAAGACACCAACTACGCCGCTAACAACATTCAGTCCGCCATGGATATCATCGAGCGTCGGGGTTCTGTTATCCAACAATTGCTGGTCAATAACAGTTTTAGCGCCGTAAAGCAGAACACCCAATCCATCCTTATTGCGCAACGCGCTGATGAATCCGGCCATGTCGCTATACAGAGCATCTTCCAACTTCTGTTGATCTGAAGTCGACGATGAAAGTGCAACACTCCTGGCGGGGTCTGTTGAGTTAGTGGCATGCAACATTGCAGGGCCACCTCCGGCGGGGTTCGCGATTTCCAAGGCGCTGCCGTCATCAAACACTTGCAAGGTACCCGTGGAGACTATATTGCCTTGACCGTCGCGAACGGTAACGGCTTGGGTCCCGTTCGGTAGCGATTCGGCTACACGAGTTTGGGTGATCTGCCCCTGTTCGTTATAGCTAACGTCAACCATCCCCAACTGCAAACCCGCAGCGTTGGTGGTCACGCTAACAATGTTGTGACCGGCAAAATCCCCAGCTCCGTCGTGCCGCCTAATGTCCGTCGTAACTATGACGGTACCTGCGCTACCACTTGTTGTTGTGGCAACACTCTCCAAAACATCACCGTCGTTAAAGGTTTGCCTGGTTCCTGTACTTACCAGGACACCTGCACCGTCATACATCTTGGTTTGTAGCAATCCCGAGTTAATGACTTGAGTTTCGCTACGCCGGTACACGCTGCCATCCGAATTGGTGGTGATAGCTTGGCTGTTGCCATTCGGATAGTTAGTCGTTGTAATTGACGAGCCATCACCAAACTCTTCAATTTGTGTGGCGCTAATGAGCAGTCGATCTTCGTTACGTACGCTGGATAAAACCGTGCCGTTTCCAAGCGTCACGCTACGTTGAGTCAAGCCGCCGGCAAGATCGGTAACTACCAACTGCGGATACGCCCAGCCATTGGACTGGATCACGGCAGGATCCAGATTGAGAACCAGTTGCGAGAGGACAGTGTCTACCCAAGCAGCGCCACTCCCCGTACCAAACCCTTGACGATGGATATCAACCATGTCGTTCAGGCTCAGACCTACATCTTGCAAATTGATTGAGTTTTGTCCGCTTGCCAGTTCGTGCCCATTTATGACAAGAATCTTCCCCACATCAAAACCGGAGTCTGTCCAATCGACGCTGAACTGCAAAACACCGGAACCGGTGGAAACTGTTCCTATGACGTTCTTTATTTCGTTGTCAACGATATAGCCATCGCCATCCACCTGGTATTGCACATCACCTGAATACGAGACGGAACCGTTGTCATCCTCAACGCTGCTGAAGTGAGTCGTGAGTGCAGCAGCACCCGCACTCTTCAGAATGGCACTGGTAGGAATAATGCCTCCCAGCTTGCTATCTGGATTGGCCGAAGCGAAGGCAGTGAAGTTGTCAAAGGTAGCGACTTGGCCGGCGTTGGGCCCCGTCACCACTGTAATTCGCAAGGTATTGAATTCGTCGAGACTAAAGCGAGCAGCTTCCGCACCATTAACGGCGTATTTCTGACCATTAATTTCTACCAGCACCGTCCCATTACTCAAAATAGTGGCGCCAACGGGTTCGCCATAGCTGGAGGTCAACTGTTGCAAAGTAGCTTTGCTGGCGTCAATTTGCGCCTGATTTTGTACGCCCAATGCCTGCAGTAGTTGCCCACCCACCAGATCGGAAAACTCCTGGGGATTGCTGCCAGTGCTCCATGCCACTTGGCCCGCTTGCGTAACACGGGGAGCACCGGTGGCATTGTCACCAACACCCACTTGTGCTTGCGGCAACGAAGACAATCTGCGAAGCTCCGGCCCTGCATAGGTATCAAACGTTACGGTGTCACCCACTTTGGACAGCATTGAAACGCTGCCGTCCTTGTTATAGATAGCGGCTGTGCCATTGGATGTGACATACCATTCACCGGCAGCTACTTTCTGCCTGGTACCGTCAGGCAATATGAATTCGCCATTACCCTGCCCATCAAATCGCCCACTAGTGCGAGTGACGATGTCGTAGTAAGTCTGAGCCTTGGTTGCGGGGTCGGTGATGAGAATCACACTGGCGTAACTGTCGGTGGGATTCGTTTTAAGCGCTTCGATTTTGGCTCCGACGGGCACCCAGGCGACTACCGGGTTGTTGTCCCCTGTGTCTTGGGTATAGAGCATTTGTGCGCCCCCGCCAGCATTAGAACGACCAAGAAAAAGCCCGGGGGCCACTTCTCTGATGACCTGATAGCCAGATACAACAGAACCGCCGAGCGGAGAGGCGATACCGGGAGCAGCCACGCTGATGGCACTGTTGTCTGGCTTGGTAATAAGAAGGCCGCCACTGAGCTGCATCTCAATTCGGCTGCCGGCTGGTACTACCTCCATCGTAAAACCAGCATTCAAGGAATTCTGGCGATAAAGATTGCCTTGTCCGGTTGCGGGATCAAAGTACAGAATAACGCGCCCACCATTCCCATTCCCGGCCGCATCCCCTGCCGCCAGATTGAAATACATTCCACTGATGCCATCATTGAGCAAGAAAGCACCACCGCCTAGCGCCAGCTTGATCTGTGATTGGTCAGTAAAGGAGTAAATTTTTCGACCACCAGGGACGCTGGGATCTGCTATGGACAATTGACCGCCCGACGACTGCCCAAAGGCATCAATCCTGTATTCGATCTGAATACCTACGGCTGCATCGAGCACCTGGACAACTGTAGCGAAGCTGCCACCATTGCCCACGTTTACTTGGCTCTCACTTCCATACGTCAAAGTCGCGCCATTAGCAAAGACAAGCGTGCCGCCCGGAGCCGCAATATCGGGATAATTGGTGATAACGCCAACTGCGCCTCCGGCAGTAGCACCGCCCAAACTAAAAGGGGAATTCGGATCGATCTTCCCCGATACAAACAAGCCAACGACCGATGAGACGTCGTCAAATCGCTTACCAGCATCTGGACGCCTAATACCGCGCAACTCATCAAAACTGCCCTGTGGGTTGTTTACAAGCCAATTGGTATATTGAGCAAGATTCTCAGGGCCTTGATTAGCGACATCACCCAGGAGCAACAGCACAGAGTCCTTATTAGCAGCGAGCAACTGTGAAGTTACGCCCTGACTCGCAAGCTGCTGTTCTGCATTTGCCACTGCGGCTACTGCCTGCGCGTCAATGGCCTTAATTTGATTCAGAGTCGCAACGCTCAAAGCTCGATTCACGATGGGATCGCTCGACAACAGGGTCTCAATCAAAGATCTGTTCGCGGAGATCAAGGCAAATTGTGCTTCAGCTGTTGTCTGAACGGCTGAGCTAACTTGCCCGCTCAGAAAGGCTGTCGAATTCGAGAACCCAGATAGATTACGGGCGTGAAAATTACCGAGTGCCTCATAAAGTTTCTCGGCGTCATTTTGAGTCAACAAGTTGAGCGCAACCGCTCTATCCCGGATAGCAGCTCGCACAGCTCCTTCAAATGCGTTTCCTGATGCAAAGTCAAATTGCACCAGCCCTACCGAGAAACCGCTATTTCCCTTCAATTTACTAGCAACGGTAATCCCATCCCTGGTATCTCTAAGTGTTTGGCCAGTTTGCCAATTACTCTCAACGAAACCAGCATTGCTTAGCTTGAACCAGACGCCACTTTTGGCTTCTGTGTTCTTGAGAATTTCAGCAAGTATGCGAATGCGTTGATCAGTTGTGTACATAGCGAACTATTCCTTCTTACCGGTAAAAACTCGAAACGTTCTCAAGCAATTCTCTAAAGCGCTTATCCGCGCACTCACGATCAAAAGCTTTGCAGTGCGCTTCCACCATTGCACTCAAATCGCCCCCCCACACAAGAAAGACCTTCTTGCCCACTAGATCGGATTGGGTCCACAACTGTTGATCAAAGCGGATTGAGAATTTTTTGTCTAGCCAGTACAGCGAATTTTCATAAACAGTTGATTGAGCAAAGCTTGCTCGTCTGTAACTCAATTCCAGTTCAAAACAGTTTGCTGACGGTTCCGAGTTGGTCCACTTTTCAGATACCAAGGCCACCAATACTCGGGAGACCTCCGACCCGGAAGGGCTCTTCTCGCTTATAACTTTTAAACCCAACTCCCCAACTTTTGTTATGCACATGCTGGGGCCCGCAGTGGAAAGAACAAAGTTCCCCCCTAAGTTCTCTGTTCGATCATTAAGGAGTAAAGGTTCATATGGCGGGAGTTTGTCTACAAATTCGCGGGGAATAGTTTTTCCCTCATCTAGCGATACCCATTCCCATACATCTGATCCAAACGATCCTCTTTGCATGGCAAGAACTCGACCGTTCAAAATAAAACGGCCATCAATTGTTGATCCATCGGGAGGAACATATTCCCAGCGTTTTGGGGAAGGTACGCGCAGCGTGGCGTAAGTTGCACCGACCGCAGGTTGCAGTATGGAGATACGGTCAATGTAAGCATCGCGCACACATGAGAACGATCTGCAGCGATTACGATTAGCTAGCCACTTACTTTGACTGGATCGCAATTCAGTATCCGGTTGGGGTTGCTTGGCTATGTATGCTGCAGCCAACTGAGAATCCAGATCCGAAAGACGGTAGTCCAGGCAAATAAGCTTTTCTACTGAGCTAGAGGCAAGACCACAGCTAAAAGATGCAGCGCTCGCAACTGTACATAGACAAGCTAGTCCTAACCATGAAAGCATCCATGGCGTCCGCATTAACAGACTGATCATTTCCGGCTCCTCCAAAGGAATTCATCGAATCGAATATCTACTCAATGCTGCTCTTTGAATAATTGGTACTCCGCGAGTCAGCCAAATTATTCAAATCGACGGGTTCACATATCCCCAACACTCACCGCTCCCTCAAGCTCTCACTACCCGCCCTCTGAATCGGGCTCAACAAATACTCAATCACGCGCCGCTGCCCGGTCTTGATCTCCGCGGTCAAATTCATGCCGGGCACCAGCTGGATCATCTTTCCGTCCACATCAATCTGCTTGGTGTTCAAGGCCAGCGTGACCGGAAAGATCGCGCCGCGCTTCTCGTCGTTCACCGCGTCGGCGGTGACCCTGTCGACCTTGGCCGACACCGTGCCGTAGCGGGTGTAGGGAAAGGTTTCGAGCTTGATCTCGGCACCGTTGCCGACGTTGACGAAGCCGATGTCCTTGTTTTCCAGCGTGACTTCGGCCGTGACCTGCGCGCCTTCGGGCACGATGATCATCAGCGCTTGCGCCTCGGTGACGACGCCGCCCGTGGTGTGGATGGCGAGCTGCTGCACCACACCGGCGACGGGCGCTTTCAGGGTGGTGAGGTTTTCGCGCTGGGTGGCTTTGGCTTGTTCCTGCGTGGCTTGCTGGCGTTTGAGGTCGGCCTGGGCTTCGCGTTCATAGAGGGTGCGGCGCACTTCGGCCAGGTAGGCGGCGCGGCTGTTCTCGCTTTCGTGCAGGGTGGCTTGTGCTGCGCGAAGGTTGGCGCGCTGGGTGGTCAGGTCGCGCTCCAGCTCGACGCGTTCGCGGGTTTTGTCTTGTGTGGCGTGGCCGGAGATATAGCCCTGGTCTACCAGCTTTTTAAAGTCTGCCTCTCGCGCCTGGGCCATGGGCACCGTGGTTTCGAGTTTGGCCACTACGGCTTGCGCGGTGACGATCTCGGCCTGGCGGCGGCTGATTTCCGCCGACAGTTTGGCCAGCTTGGCGGTCACGTCGCCCCACTCGCCTTGCAGCTGTGCCTGCGCGGCCGCTATCTCGGCGGCGGACCAATCCTTGGGAAATTCAGGGATGTATTTGCCGGGCAAGCCGTTACCGGCGTAGGCGAGCTGCTGCACATTTTGCAACGCCTGCTGGATGGCGCGGGCGCGCAGCACTTCCGACAAGGCTGATTTTTGCTGGTCGTGCGCGGTGGTTTTGTCGGCGCTGGCGGCGGTCGGGTCCAGCTCGACCAGGGGCTGGCCGGCCGCCACGTGGTCGCCGTCGTTCACCAGCACGGCCTTGACCACGCTGCGCTCCAGCGGCTGGATGACTTTGGTGCGCTCGCTCACCACCACGCGCCCCGGCGCCACGGCCACGATGTCGATCTTGCCGAAGATGGACCAGACCAATGCGATGGCAAACAGCGCCATGATGGCGTAGGCCAGGCGGCGCGGCGCGGGGTGCACCGGTGTGTCCTGCAGGCTGAGCGCGGCGGGCAAGAAGGCGGCCTCGTCGCTCAGGCGGCGCGGGCCGGCAAGCTCGTCGCGGTGCGCCCAGGCGGCGCCGAAGATGGCGCGGTAACGGGCCAGCAGCGCGATGACGGGGTGCACGGGTTTATCGGGCACGGCGGCAACCTGGGGAGCGTCCGCGGGCGCTTCGCCTTTAGGGGTGACATCCTCCACCGCGGAGGGCTTGTTGTCTTCAGGGCGGCTCATGCCGAAGCCCCTTCCATGGGCTGCTTGCCGTCCTGCATGCGCCAGAGGTGGGCATACAGGCCTTGCGGTTTCTGGATCAGCGCGTCGTGCGGGCCGGCCTCCACGATCTTGCCCTTGTCCATCACGATGATGCGGTGCGCATGGCGCACGGCGCTCAGGCGGTGGGCAATGATGAGCACGGTGCGGCCTTTGCAGATGTGGGCCATATTGCGCTGGATGATGGCTTCGCTCTCGTAGTCCAGCGCGCTGGTGGCTTCGTCAAAAATCAGGATGCGCGGGTTGGTGAACAAGGCACGCGCAATCGCGATGCGCTGGCGCTGCCCGCCGCTGAGCGCGCTGCCCTGCTCGCCGACGTGCGTGTCGTAGCCTTCGGGCAGCTCGCTGATGAACTCATGCGCGCCGGCCAGCTGCGCCACGCGCACCACGGCTTCTATCGGCGCGGCCGGGTCGGTGATGGCGATGTTCTCGCGCACGCTGCGGTTAAACAGCAGGTTTTCCTGCAGCACCACGCCGACCTGGCGGCGCAGCTGGGCGGCGTCGATCAGGCTGATGTCGATGCCGTCGACCAGCAGGCGACCGCCTTCGGGGGAATACAGTCGCTGCACCAGCTTGGTCAGCGTGCTTTTGCCGGAACCGGAGCGGCCGACGATGCCGATGATCTCGCCGGGCTTGACGTCCAGGCTGATGCCGTGCAGCACGGGCGGCGCCTCGGCCCGGTAGCGGAACACCACGCCGTCGAGCGTGATGCGGCCCTTGACGGGCGGCAGCTGCGCGGCGCTGGTGGGCGGCACTTCGGTGCGGGTGTTGAGGATGTCGCCCAGCCGCGCCACGGAAATGCCGGTCTGCTGGAAGTCCGTCCACAGCTGGGCCATGCGCATGATGGGCTGGGCCACGCGCTGGGCAAACATGTTGAAGGCGACGAACTGGCCGACGGTGAGCTCGTTGTTCATCACCAGATGGGCGCCGTACCACAGCGTGGCCGCGTTCACGAGCTTGCCGATCAGGTTGATGCCCTCATGCGCCCAGGTGGCGAGGTTTTGCGTCTTGAAGCTGGCGCTGACATAGGCGGCGAGCTGGTTGTCCCAGCGCTTGCCGAAGCTGGGCTCCAGCGCGCTGGCCTTGACGGTCTGGATGCCGGTGATGGTTTCGACCAGCATGGACTGGTTTTCGGCGCCGCGCGCGAATTTCACATCCAGCCGCTGGCGCAGGATGGGCACCACCGCCAGGCTCAAGCCGAAGTACAGCGGCAGGCTGACCATGACGATCAGGGTCAGCGGCACGCTGTAGAACAGCATCACGGCGATGAAGATGACCGAAAACAGCACGTCGAGCACCACGGTGAGCGCATTGCCGGTCAGGAAGCTGCGGATGTTTTCCAGCTCGCGCACGCGCGCAACCGAGTCACCCACGCGACGCGCCTGGAAGTAGGCCAGCGGCAGTTGCACCAGGTGGCGAAAGAGGCGCGCGCCCAGTTCCACGTCGATGCGGCTGGTGGTGTGGCTGAACACATAGGCGCGCAGGCCGTTGAGCACGCTCTCAAACAGCACGACCACCACGAGGCCGATGACCAGCACGTCCAGCGTGGTCAGGCCGCGGTGCACCAGCACCTTGTCCATCACGACCTGGAAGAACAAGGGGCTGACCAGCGCAAAAAGCTGCAGCATGAAGGAAATCAGCAGCACCTCGCCCAGCAGCTTGCGGTATTTGACGAGGCTGGGCACAAACCAGGAAAAGTCGAACTTGGCGAGTTCGCCGGTGAGCGCCGCATGGCTGGTGATGAGGATCAGCTCGCCGGTCCACTGGGCGGCAAACGCCTCGACCGATTCAATCGTGGGCCGGTTGGCCGGCGTGGCCGGGTCCTGGAACAGCACACGCTGGCCGTCGCACTGCGCCAGGATGACAGTGTGCACTTGCTTGCCACCACCGGCGCTGTTTGCGGCATCGTCTACGGGCTTCAGGAAGGCCAGCGCCGGCAGCGGCACCAGCTTCAGGCGGTCGGGCCTGGACCTGGACAGTTTGGCTTTGAGCCCGAGGTGCTTGGCCGCCCGCAGCAAGGTGCTGGTATCCACGCTGTCGCTGGGTGCGATGCCCAGCTGGTGGGCCAGCGTCTGGGGGTCGGCGGCGACCTGGTGAAAGCGCGCCACCAGGCACAAAGCAGCCAACGCGTGGCTGTGGGGAAGCGGCGGCTCACCCGCCGGCACGGGTGCGGCCAGCACGGGGGGGGAGTCTGGCGAAACCGCACCGGCAACTGTCAATTGGGGCTCCAGCCTTGCGGATCGGGCGGGTTTGCCATCAACGCCAATGGCATGCAGACGGCTACGCAGGTGCCGTACACAAGTTCCCCTGAGTTGCTGATATTGTTCTGCATCACAAAGCGCCCTCCTGGCAAGGCGCACACCCTCTGAATTTGTTCCAAACTGTATCGCAATTCCCTTTTGAATAAATAAGAAAGTTCACGTATTTTTTGCACTGTTTTTTAGGCAATATTTACCAAAGCGCCCTCGGGTTTGTGCGGATGCCTTCCCGTTTTCCTATTGGGGTGTTATGAGTGCAGTGTCATGAAGCCCTGCCCCTATCTGGTCTGGCGCGCCAGGGTTGACGCTTTTTGACCCTGCCGCTTGCAACGCCATTCAATAAAGCGCATTCTCGATTCGCGGTTGATATTTCTTCCACAGCCCTCTTTTCTCTGCTCGCAGCCGCGTCTGGAGTCCGTCATGTGCAGCGTGCGTCATTGGCTCTGTCTGCTCCTTTCAGGCATTTTGCTGCTGGGCACAGCCCAGGCGGCCACGGCGCCGCCGCCGGCGGCGCAGGCCATGATGGATGCGCTGAACCGGGCCACGGCGGCGGTGGTGGGTGTCAAGGTCACGGCCATGGAGGACGCGCGCTCCGCCGAAACCCTGGGCCTGCGGCGCGCGGGCTCGGGCGTGCTGATCAGCCAGGACGGGCTGATCCTGACGATTGGCTACCTGATGCTGGAGGCCGAGCAGATCGAGGTCGTGACCCAGGACAACCGGACGCTGCCGGCGCGCGCCGTGGCCTACGACCTGGCCACGGGTTTCGGCCTGCTGCGCCCGCTGCTGCCGCTGCGCAATGTGGCGGTGGCGACGCTGGGCAGCAGCAGGGACCTGCAGCCGGGCGAGCCGCTGATGGCCGTGACCGGCCCGCAGCCCGATGACGACGGCGATGTGAGCATGACGCGGCTGGTCAGCCGGCGCGCGTTCTCGGGCAGCTGGGAATACCACATCGAATCGGCCCTCTTCACCAGCCCGCCGGTGCTGGCCAGCGGCGGCAACCACAGTGGCGCGCCGCTCTTCAACCAGCGCGGCGAACTGATAGGCATAGGCTCTCTGTTCGTGTCGGATGCGACCAATGAAAACCGCCGCCTGCCGGGCAATATGTTTGTGCCTGTGGATTTGCTGCGCCCCATACTCGCGGAGCTGCAGCGTTCGGGTTACAGCGCCAAGAGCCGCAGGCCCTGGCTGGGCATCACCTCCAACGACCAGGGTGGGCGCATACAGATACTGCGCGTGAGCAAGGAAAGCCCGGCGGAGCTGGCCGGGCTGTCGGCGGGCGATGTGGTGCTGGCGGTGGACGACGCGAAAGTCGCGACACTGGAAGCTTTTTACAAAAAACTCTGGGACCATGCCGCGCCCGACGCGGAAATCCGGCTCACGGTGCTGCAGGGCGCCGAGGTCAAGACCATCGTGCTGCGCGCCCAGGACCGCATGCTGACGCTCAAAAAGCCACCGGGCATCTGACTCAGGCTAGGCTGGGAGCGGCGCTGTACGGTGCAGGTCCCGGCCTATCGCCTGGAAATGCAGCGCAGCCGATGGCGCGGCTTCAGGCTCCGCATCCAGTTTAAATTCATCGACCGCCGCCTGCAGCTGCAGGGTCTGCTCGGCCAGCGAGGCGGCCGCGGTGGAGGCCTGCTCGACCAGCGCGGCGTTTTGCTGGGTCGCCTTGTCCATCAGCACCATGGCCTGGTTCACATGCGCGATGCCGTTGCTTTGCTCGACCGAGGCGGCGGAGATCTGCTCGAGCAGGCTGCTCACGCGCTTGACGGCCTGCACGATGTCCTGCATGGTGCGGCCCGCCTGGCCGACCAGCTCGGAGCCGCTCTCGACATGCGCGACGGAGTCCGCGATCAGCGCCTTGATTTCGCGCGCCGCCCCGGCGCTGCGCTGCGCCAGGCCGCGCACCTCGCTGGCCACCACGGCAAAACCGCGGCCCTGCTCGCCGGCGCGCGCGGCTTCCACGGCCGCGTTGAGCGCCAGGATGTTGGTCTGGAAGGCAATACCTTCGATGACGGCGATGATGTCCACGATTTTTTTGGAGCTGCCGCTGATGGCCGCCATGGTGTCCACCACCTGGGCCACCACCGCGCCGCCTTGTTCCGCGGTGCCCGAGGCGCTGGCCGCCAGGCCGCTGGCCGAACGCGCATGCTCGGCGTTGAGCCTGACGGTGGAAGTCAGCTCTTCCATGCTGGAGACGGTTTCTTCCAGCGAGGCCGCCTGCTCTTCGGTGCGGCGCGACAGGTCGGCGTTGCCGGCGGCGATGTCGCCGGAGGCCAGGGTGATGGAATCGGTGGAGGCCTTGATGCGGCTGACCAGGTCGGTCAGCGTGTCTTCCATGTCGCCCAGGGCGCCCAGCAGGCGGCCGAAATCACCACCGCGTTCGGTGGAAAACTCCTGGCTCAGGTCACCGGCCGCCACGGTCTCGGCGATGTAAATCGCTTCATTGAGCGGCTGCGCGATGCCGCGGGCGAGGCGCCAGGCTACGGCGGTGCCCACCAGCAGAGCCGCCAGCGCCAGGCCCAGCATCCAGCGCCGCGCCGATGCAATGTCAGCCTCAACGGCTTGGCCGCCAGCCCTGGCCTGCTTAGCCTGCGTTTCGGCCAGCGCGGCCAGTTCCTGCTGCAGCTTGCCCAGCGATGGAGCGGCCTCGCCCGCCCAGGCGCGGACAGCCCCCTCGCGGTCGCCAGTTTCAATCTGTCTTGCCACTTTGGCCAACGCCTGCGCATAAGAGGCCTGCGCGGCGCGCACGCTTGCCAGCAAGGCCTTTTCTTCCGCCGGCGGGGTGCCGGCTTCCAGCACCGCCAGGGCATCCGTCATATTCTTGTCGCCCATGGCGATTTGCCGGCGCGCGGCGCCCGCCAATGCGGGATCCGCCGCAAGGGACAGCTCCAGGGTGGCGCGCGCATTGGATTGCGACCAGTTGCCCAGCGCCGTCGCGGCGCCGGCGCGCGACCAGGCATCGCCGCTCAGCTCGCGGCTGAAGGCGCCGGCACCGGCCAGCTGGCCCAGCCCCACCGCCATCAAGCCGCCCGCCAGCAGCAATACCAGTCCAAAGCCCGCGCCCAGCCGCGTGCTGATTTTCAGATTGTCCAGTTGCATGGTGTGTCTCCTGCGAGCCGCTTCCGCCTGAAGCGGCGGGAGAGGGCTTGCTCATGGACGGTATCAAGAAAGGCCGCCCTGTCTGCGCCCGAACAGGGCGTGAAACAGGGCTTTGTTTGTTGAATTGACTTGGGTAGTCGGCCGGGTCTTGCTCCGGCTGAGCGCGCTCTTCCTCCTCATCCTGCTCCTTCCTCTTCTTAGTTCAGCTGGCCGGGTCTCGCCCCGGCGGGCGAGGCACTTTTCTTTGCTTCGCCAAAGAAAAGTACCCAAAAGAAAGGCGACCCGCAGTCTGGGTCCCCTACGCTTCGCTACGGGGCAACCTGCGGTGCTCGAGCCAAGCGGGGTCTGGCTAAACTCGCTACGCTGCGCTTCGCTCAGACAACGCCAGCCCTTATCCGCTTGTCTCTGCGCTCCTCGGCCCAGCCAGGACGGGGCAATCGGGAGCGGGGACAGAAAACCAAGAAGACAAATACAAACAAGGACACGCCATGGCGTGTCCTTGTGGTTTTCGGTATTGGTATTTTTCTCCCTCCCCCTTGTGTATGCGCCGAGGAGCGCAGGTTCAGGCGGATCAGGGATCGCGTTGTCTGAGCGGAGTGAAACGGAGCGAGTTTAGCGAGACCCCGCCTGAGCCGAGCACCGCAGGCTGCCCGCAGCGAAGCGAAGGGACGCAGACACCAGGGTCGCCTTTTCTTTTGCTTACTTTTGGTGTTTGCGTAACTTCGCTACGCGAAGTGAGCAAACTCCGCGCGCGTAGCGCGCCTTTTGGCGAACAAAAGAAAACCCGCTTTGCGGGTTTCGATAAAAGTGAGTTGCCGCCGGGCAACCCCCGGCCAGCAAGCCCTAGAAGAGTGAGCAGACGAAGCAGAGGTAGAGAGGGAAAGCGCGCAAGCCGGAGCAAGACCCGACAACAGCACGCTGTCGCCGTTTGTACAACAATACGGCCAGACACCCAAAACACTTCCAAACCATGAACATCCTTTTCGTCGCCGACCCGCTTGAGTCCTTCAAGATCTACAAAGACACCACCTTCGCGATGATGCGCGAGGCGCAAAGGCGCGGCCACCGCATCAGCGCCTGCCTGCCGGCCGACATGAACTGGCAGACCGGCGCCAAGGTCACGGCCCAGGTGCGCCACATCCGGCTGACGGGCGACGCCGATACCTGGTTCACGGCGGACACGTCACGCCCCGATGCGCGCGAAGCCGTCGCCGGTTTTGACGCGGTGCTCATGCGCAAGGACCCGCCCTTCGACAGCGAGTATTTCTACAGCACCCACCTGCTGGAGCAGGCCGAACGCGAGGGCGCCAAAGTCTTCAACAAGCCGCGCGCGCTGCGCGACCACCCGGAAAAACTCGCCATCCTCGAATTCGCGCAATTCAGCGGCCCGACGCTGGTGACGCGCAGCGCGGCCGACATCAAACGTTTTCATGCCGAGCACAAGGACATCATCCTCAAGCCGCTGGACGGCATGGGCGGCATGGGCATCTTCCGCGTGAAGGAAGACGGCCTGAACCTGGGCAGCATCACCGAGACGCTGAACCGTGACGGCGCGCAAAGCGTGATGGTGCAGAAGTTCCTGCCCGAGATCGCCAAGGGCGACAAGCGCGTGCTGGTCATAGGCGGCAAGCCCGTGCCTTTCAGCCTGGCGCGCATCCCGCAAGGCAGCGAGGTGCGCGGCAACCTGGCGGCCGGCGGCCTGGGCGTGGCGCAGCCGCTGTCCAAACGCGACTTTGAAATCGCCGAGGCGCTGGGCCCGGTGCTGGCCGCGCGCGGCCTGCTGCTGGCCGGCGTCGACGTGATCGGGGACTACGTGACCGAGATCAACGTCACCAGCCCGACCTGCTTCCAGGAAATCCACGACCAGGCCGGCTTTGACGTGGCGGCCATGTTCATCGATGCGCTGGAGGCGGCGCTGAAGGCTTGACGCCGCCGGCGCGCCGGTTAAGCTGGCAGGCCCCGTCCACGAGGCCTGAGCCATGAAAACCGCCCGCCGATTCCCTTCATTGCGCCGCGCGCTGCGCCCGCTTGCCCTGATCGCCTGCACCGCACTGCCGCTGCTGGCGCAGGCGGCCGAGCAAAAAATCATCTTCATCCGCCACGCGGAAAAACCCGACCAGGGCCTGGGCCAGCTCAACTGCCAGGGCCTGAACCGCGCGCTGGCCCTGCCGGCCGTGCTGCTGGGGAAATTCGGCAAACCGGATTTTGTGTTCGCGTCCGACCCGCACGAGAAAAAACCCGACGGCGGCCAGCTGTACAACTATGTGCGGCCGCTGCTGACCGTCGCGCCCACGGCGGTGCAGGCCAGCTTGCCGATCAACACCTCTTTCGGCTTCGAGGACATCAAGGGACTGCAGCGGGAGCTGGCGGCGCCGCGCTACCAGAACGCGGTGGTGCTGGTCGCCTGGGAACATAAAAAGCTCGAGGACATGGTCAAGGCCATGCTAGCGGGCATGGGCGGCCAGCCGGACGCCGTGCCGCACTGGAAGGGCAGCGACTTCGACAGCATTTATGTGCTGACCGTGCAGCGCGACGGGGGCAAGACCGTCGCGAGTTTTCGCCATGAGCAGCAGCAGCTGGATGGGCAGGCCGCGGCCTGCCCCAAACCTTAGGGAAAGCTAGGCGGCTGCCAGCGCGCCGTCCTCAAACACCTTGAGTTCGCCCGGCGCGAAGGCCGTCCATTGCTCGTTGGTGGTCAGCGGCGCCGTGACGACCACGGCCACCTTGTCGGTGGGCCGGGTGTGTTCGGCGAAGTTCACGCTCACGTCTTCGTCGCTCAGCGTGGCATGGGCAAAGGGGTGCTTGCGTTCGACGTAATACAGGTTCGTGGAGGCATGGGCCCACAGCGCCTGGCCGTTGCTGAGTAAAAAATTGAAAGTGCCGTGGCCGGCGATCTGCGCCGCGAGTTCGCGCAGCGTGATGCTGAGTTCCCGCACGCTGGGAACACCGGCGTGCGATTTGGCCATCTCCTGCATGATCCAGCAAAAGGCGCGCTCGCTGTCGGTGCTGCCCACGGGCCGGAAGCTGCCGTGCAGGCGCGGCGAAAAATCCTTCAGATCGCCGTTGTGCGCGAACACCCAGTAGCGGCCCCAGAGCTCGCGCACAAAGGGGTGGCAGTTTTCCAGCGCCACGCGGCCCTGCGTGGCCTTGCGGATGTGCGAAATCACGTTACGGCTTTTGATGGGGTAGCGGCTGATCAGCTCGGCCACCGGTGAACTGCTGGCCGGCTGGTGGTCGACGAAATGGCGCAGGCCCTTGTCGCCAGCGCCGGCCACGCTGTCGTCGCCCTCAAAAAAAGCGATGCCCCAGCCGTCGGCATGGTGGTCGGTGTGGCCGCCGCGCTGCGCGAAACCGCGAAAGCTGAAGGTCACGTCGGTGGGGGCGTTGCAGTTCATGCCCAGGAGTTGGCACATGGTCAGCCTGCTTTCTGTGGGTCGGTGGGAAGGCTGTTCACGGGCAGGCGAAGCTGCCAGGCCGCCACCATGGCCAGCAGGCACAGCGCGGCCAGCATCAAAAACGCCTCGTTGAAGGCGGCCAGCCGCGCCGGGCTGCTGCTGGTATTGGCCAATGAATCGCCATGGGCGGCCAGCCGCCATTCGAGCACGATGCCGCACAGGCTCACGCCGATGGCGCCGCCCAGCATGCGCAAAAAGTTGATCGCGCTCGCGCCCTGCGAGAGCAGGTGCTCATGCAGCGGCCGCAGCGACCCGAGGTTCAGCGAAGGCAGGATAAAACCCAGGCCTATGCGGCCCAGCGTGGCCCAGGCCACCAGCATCCACAGGCCGGAGGCCAGGCTCACCGTGAGCATCAAGGCGAAGGAGGCGGCCAGCAGCGCCAGGCCCGTGCTGACCAGCAGCCAGGTCGGGTGCTTGTCGGCCAGGCGGCCCACGCCGGCAATCGTGGCGGCCAGCACCAGCCCGGCCGGCAGCAGTATGGTGCCCACATGCGAGGCCGAGAGCTTCAGGCCCAGCTGCAAATAGACCGGCAGCAGGTAGGTCGAGCCAAACAGTGCCGTGCCGTAAATAAAGGCGACGATGCTGCCCATGGCGAAGGGCCGGTAGCCGAAAAGCGCCAGGTTCATCAACGGTGCGCCGCCATTGGCGGCCAGGCGGCGCTGCCACCAGACAAAAGCCGCGAGCGCGGCCGCCGCGCCGCCAAGCAGGGAAAAAGCCTGAGCGCCACCGCCCGCGCCATGCAGCTGGACCATGCCGTTGAGCAGGCACAGCGTGCCCAGCGCGCCCAGCAGCAGGCCGCGCCAGTCGATCATGGCCGTGTTGCGATTGGCCGCCACGCCGCCGGGCGCGGTGTCGGGCACATAGCGGTAGGCCATCCACAGCGAGACGAGGCACAGCGGGATGACCATGAAAAAAATCGAACGCCAGCCGAACAAATCCACCAGCACGCCGCCTATGCTGGGCCCGACCGCCGGCGCCAGCACCACGCCCATGCCGAAGAGGCCGCTGGCACGGCCCTGCTCGTGCGGGCCGAAGGCGCGCATGATGATGATGGCGGGAATCGGCTGCACCACGCCGGCCGCCAGGCCCTCGGCCACGCGCGCGCCCAGCACCAGGCTGAAATGGTTGGACAGGCCGCCGACGATGCCGCCGGCCATGAGCAGCAGCATGGTGCCCGCATAAGTGCGGCGGTAGCCGTAGCGCGCCAGCAGCCAGGGCGTGGTCAGCATGGAGACCGTCATGGCCACCATAAAACCCGAACTGACCCATTGCGCGCGCTCCTGCCCCAGCGTGAAGTGCTGGCTCATGTCGGGGATCGCCACGTTGACGATGGTCGACGACATGATGGAGGCCATCGTGCCTATCATGACCGACAGCAGGAGCAGCCAGCGGTAACGCGGGCCGTGGCGCGCCTGCAGGTCGGCGAGGGAAGCGGACATGCGGCTGGCCTGGTCTTTAATCCCTGGGTTCGGACCAGAGCTTGCCGCCGGTGGCCCAGTTCTCGCGCTTGATGTCGGTGATCAGGATGTCCACCGACTCGGGCTGGCCGCCCAGGATTTCAACGCTGACGCGGGTAATGGCTTCAACGAGCTTTTTCTTCTGCTCGATGGTGCGGCCTTCCATCATTTCGACGTGGTAAGTGGGCATGGTTTCCTCTGGAATGAAATGCCTGCGGCGGGATTGCCGGGGGGCGTGTGAATACCCGATGATAAAAGCAAGCGCCGCGGGCGGTTTTGTCGGCCTGCGGGGAAGGCGATGAAGTACGGGCGGTAACGTCGATTACCGAGTCGACCGGGCCGACGATCTTTCATTTGGCCTGCGGACCGGCTGGTTGGCACAACGCCGACCCGACGGCAAGGTTATCGAACCCGATTGGGCCCCGCCTCTTCGAGCATCTTGGGCACGCCCAGCTGGTGGGCGCAGTGCACGACCGCCTCTCGAAGGGCCGCCTGCCAGGCGCTGCCGATACTGTCGCCGTAGAAGGTGGCCATCGCTTTGCAGGCGATGGGGCGACCCTGGTGGTCCAGGGTCAAATCGACGTAGAGCGGGAGAGGACCGTCGTGACTGACCATGGCGGGCACAGCTCGGGAAGCGATGAGACCGCCAATCAAGCCGCCGATGGCAAAGGGCGCGTATTCGGCACGGGTGGCGGGTCGGCCCAGCCGTTCGCCAACTGCGACGTTCAGAGCGGTCAACCGCAACTGCCCGCTGAGCTTTACCCGCAATTGCTCGTCCAGTTGTTCAGCCAACGCACCTCTGAGTGCTTCGATCGGCATCTGTTCAAAAGCGCCGTCTTCCAGCCGCTCGGCTTCGCCTTGGGGCGTGACGACCTTGCGTGCCAACTGGCCGGCGGGAGGGCGACCGTCGATCATGATCAATTCGGCGCTTCCGGGCGCATCGAGCGAGCCGGTGACGGTGTACGGTGCAGCGCCCATCACTGAAAAAGACCAAGCGGCACCGATTGCCGCGACGAGTATTTCGCGCGAATTCAACTTCATCGGGCCTCCCTGGCCATTGTGTCGCTGTAATTTAAGTCACTACGGGTGTTCGGCGGGCAGGCCCGCACACACGTCTGACACCCGATGATAAAAGCAAGCGGCCCGCGTTGTTTTGTCGGCCTGCACTGACAGCATGACAGGCGTTGCCGCCGGGCCCCGAAACGCCTTGCCGGCGATATCCTGTACCTTCGCCTTAGATTTCCCGTCGAGTGCTTGCGCTTTCCAGCTGTGCAGGCCCATAACCTATCCGGGCAAGCTACTTGTTTCTCACCACCTCCGCCCCTTCCACCGAACCCCCTCTTCCCCTGCTGGCGGGCCGCAACTACCGCTGCCAGTGCGGGCAGCCGGTGTTCTTTCGCAACAGCAAATGCCTGGCCTGCAACACGCCGCTGGGCTATGACTGCGAGCGCGGCCTGCTGCTGCCCCTGATGCCGGGACCGCGCAAAGGCAGCTGGCGCGAGTGGCAGGCGGGCGCCGCACCGGCCACGCCGCCGCCCGACGACACGCAGCCCCCCTCGCTGGATGAGATTCCCGGCCAGGAGTCCGCACCCGACGCCGCGCCAGCGCTGTCCGCCGCACCGGACGGCGAGGCCGGCGATGACGACGGTATCCCGACCTACAAACGCTGCCTCAACCTCTCCACCCCCGCCTC
Organism: Polaromonas sp. P4_F6; assembly: GCF_056401275.1. Lineage (NCBI taxonomy): Bacteria > Pseudomonadati > Pseudomonadota > Betaproteobacteria > Burkholderiales > Comamonadaceae > Polaromonas > Polaromonas sp. P4_F6. Next base: position 27,138 of record NZ_JBFUJQ010000009.1, read on the forward strand.
CTGCAACTGGCTTGTGGCCTGGCACGACCCCGCGGACATGTGCCGGGCCTGCCGGCTGAACCGCACGATTCCCGACCTGACGAACCCGGAACAGCCCGACAACGGCTACCTCTGGGGGCGCATAGAGCTGGCCAAGCGGCGGCTGGTGTCCTCGCTGATCCTGCTGGGACTGCCGGTGGCCTCGCGCATGAGCGAAGACCCGGAGCGCGGCCTGATGTTCGATTTCCTGCGCTCGCCCGTCAACGGGCCGCACATCATGACCGGGCACAACACCGGCCTGATCACGCTCAACATCGACGAGGCCGACGACGCCAAGCGCGAGGCGGTGCGCAAGGCCATGCGCGAGCCCTACCGCACCCTGCTGGGCCACTTGCGCCACGAGGTAGGCCACTATTACTGGGACCGGCTGGTGGCCGGCACGCCGTGGCTGGAGGGCTTTCACGAACTCTTCGGCGACGAAACGCAGGACTACGCGGCCGCCCTGCAGCGCAACTACGACGAAGGCCCGCCCTCCGACTGGCCGCAGCATTTCGTGAGCGCCTATGCCAGCACCCACCCCTGGGAAGACTGGGCCGAATGTTGGGCGCACTACATGCACATGCGTGACGCCATAGACACCGCGCTGAGCTTCGGCCTGAGCGTGGACCGCTTCGACCTCGAGTTCACGCCCTTCACGCTGGACGCGCTGTACCAGCCGGAGCAACCGGATACGGCGCAGTTCCTGGCCTTCATCAACCACTGGACCCGGCTGACCACCATGCTCAACGAGATGTCGCGCAGCATGGGCCAGCCCGACTTTTATCCTTTTGTGCTGCCTCTGGACGCGGTGGGCAAGCTGCAGTTCATTCACCTGCTGGTGGTCTCGGGCAGCTGGCGCGAGCAGGAGGCAAACGAGCCGGAGGCAAGCCAGGCGGGACAGGCGCAGACACAAGAGGCGCCGCAAGCGCAGCCGGCGGGGTAAACGCGGGCCGGGCGCGGGCCGGGCGCGGCGCGTACGCTACAGTGGTGGCGCCATGCCGCGCCGCCCCAAAAGCCATCACTACAGCGTCTATGTGATCGAGCTCGCACCCGAGGTCTGGGACGTAGCGCGCTTTCGCCGCGCCAACCCGGACTACCAGCTGGGCAAACCTTTTGTCTATGTGGGCATGACCGGGCTGGACCCGGATGTGCGCTTTGACAAGCACAAGGCCGGCATACAGTCCAACCGCTTCGCGCGCGATTTCGGCCTGCGCCTGCTGCCCCGGCTTTACGAGATGTACAACCCCATGCCCTACGATGCGGCGCGCGAGATGGAGGTCGAGCTGGGCATAGCTCTGCGCGAGGCGGGCTACGGGGTCTGGCAGGCCTGAAACCGGCCTGCCGGCGCCTATTCCAGCGCGCTCACGCGGACGCCGTGCTGGCCGGAGAACGCCAGCAGGATGCCGGCGATCTCGCCGTCCTGCAGCGTGGTGGTCAGCTCCACGAGCTTGTTGCCGCCGCCTTTGTGGCTGTCGCTCACCGTCACGGTGGCCGCGGGGTCGCCCGCGGCGAACAGCTTTTGAAGCGACGGGCCCAACGAGGCCATCACGCCGTCGCGCTCGTCCTTGCCGGCGTCCGTACCTTCCTCGTACTGCACTTCAAATGAAAAATTGGTCTTGGGGCTCATGGGAATGTGCTCCAGTGCAAGGTCACTTATTTGAGCAGGGTGGCCGCAAGGGTGATTTCGGGCACGCTGGCCAGGGCTTTTGACAGCGGGCAGGCTTTCTTGGCCCCCTCGGCGATTTCCTGGAACTTGGCCTCGTCGATGCCGGGGATGCTGGCCTCCAGCGTCAGCGCGATGCGGTCGATCAGAAAACCGTCGCCCTGGGGTACCAAGCGGACCTTGGCACGGGTGTCGACCGAGGCGGTGGCAAAACCGGCCTTATCGCAGGCAAAGGAAAACGCCATGGTGAAACAGGCCGCATGCGCAGCACCCAGCAACTCTTCCGGGTTGGTGCCGCTGCGGTCATCTTCGAACCGGCTGCCGAAGCCATAGGGATAACTCTTGAGCGCGCCGGTGTCGGTGCTGATGCGGCCCTGGCCTTTTTTGCCGGCGCCTTCCCAGTGAACGGAAGCATTTTTTTCAATCATGGAAGCCCCTTGAAGGTGAAAGCGAATTCACCAATGTGCGCGCCGGCGGCGAGCGCGGATGTCGGACAGCGCCGCGTGCGGCGCGCCGCGCGCTGCCTACAAGGGCTCGGGGGTGTTACGCGGTTTCCGGCTCGGCCTGGGTGGCCGGCGAAACGACTTCCGAGGCGACCGCATCCAGTGCCTGCGCCACCACGCCCTGGCTGTCCACCGGCCTGAGCAGGCGTTCCCGGATCAGGCGTTCACAGCTGCGTTTGGTCATGGAGTGCGGCTGGCCGCCGTGGCTCACGAACATGAACAGCGTGCCCTTGGTGCTGGCCCAGATCAGCTGGGCGCGCAGCCAGCGGCGGCGCGAGTAGAGGTCAACCCAGTGGCCGGCGCGCAAGCTCATCAGCAGGCGCTCGGCATCGCCCTGGGCCAGGGCCGGCACGGCGTTGGTCGAAGCCTCCCGCTCGGCGAGCAGCTCGGCATGGGAGGAGTCGACCTCTTCCCCCACGGAGTCCGCGGTCTCCATGCCCGAGGATGTTGCGTGTTCTTCCTCCAGCGGCATGAGCTCGCCCGGCGCCGTCGGCAGCGTGTCTTCAAAACCGGCGGCATCGAGTTCGTCGCGCGCCAGCCAGGGGTGGGCGGCCGCTTTGGCCAGGCGCTGCTCGGGCGTGGCCGGCAGTTCCTCGGGCTCCAGCGGCATGGCGCCCGACTCTTCGGCGTCGCGCTGGCTTTTGAGGCGGCGCAGCTTGAGCACCGGCCGGTGCAACTTCATCAGGCCTTCAAAAAAGGGCTCGCTCTCGCGCGGATCCTGCCCCAGCAATTCCAGCCCCTCGTGCAGCTTGGCCAGCAGGCTGGGGATCATCTCGATCAGCTTGGCCGGCCGCTTGAGGGTCACTTCCCGTTTGACGCTCCAGAGCAGGTCGGGCACCACCGAGCCGAAGCCCATGGGGTCTATCTGGTTGCGCGTGTCGACGAGCTTGGCGTGGGCCATGGCCAGCGCCCAGGGGCCGAACAGGAAATCGAGCACCAGGCCGGGCACCTTGTCCAGGTCGGAGCGCGTGCTGAGCTCAAAGGCGATCTGGTCGGCCTGCGTCTGGCGCTCTTCGGCAAAACGCAGGGCCTGCAGCACGTTGTTGCGGTTTTCCGCCTCGAGCTGGTCCTGTTCGTCCCAGCCGTACTCCAGTTTGGCCAGCGCCATGCCGAAGGGCTGGGCGTCCTCAATCGTGAGGCTGTTGAGCTCGTTGAAGGCGCGGGTGACCGGCTCGAAGAAGGCCAGGAACTCGGGGCTGAATTCGTCGTTGTACTTGAAGCTGCGCTGCGCCACCCGCTCCATGACGCGGCGCCCGGCATGGCCTTCGTCGCTGAAAAAGCGCGGGTCCACCATGGCCAGGCGCAGCAGCGAAGGCTCCAGCGCCACGATGGCCTCGCGCACCGGCACCAGCAGGCGCGGGTCCTGCGCCACCTGGTTGACCAGCTTGCGCACCACCTCCAGGCCCAGCACCTGGCCGACCTGGCGGGCTTCCTTCTTGAGCTGGGTGCGCACGATGGCGCGCTCCCGGGGTTTGGCATACGAGCCCCAGACCTGGGGGCTGAGCTGGCTGCGCTCGTCGACCAGGCGCTGCGGCCGGTCAACGGCCGGCATGCCCTCATAGTCAGACATGTAGCCGGGGCGTGACTCGGCCAGCGGCGCGGAACCGGAGTCTGGCGTGGCGTGGAGGGCGGCGAGCTCCTCCTCGACGGTCTCGTAATAAGAGGGCGCCAGGCCGTGGTGGGCATTGCTGCCGCCGTTGAACAAAAAGTCCTGGAACAGCTCGTCCCGGATCTCGTAGTTGGACAGGTCGGCGTATTGCGGCACGGGCTGGCCGCCACCCTCGCCAAATCCGCCTTCGCCGCCACCGCCACCACCGTTTGCGTCACCTTCGGCAGCGCCGCCGGGGCCCGTCGGGCTGGAGCCGTTTCCGCCGCGGCCGCGACCGCGTCCGACACTGGCCGGCGTGGGCAGCACGCGGTAGCTGGCGCCCTGGACGTTGGCGAGTTCGAGCTGGTTGACCAGCCGCTCATACAGCCGCTTGAGCTCACGACCCAGCGGGTCGGCCATGTACTTGAGCCACAGCGAGACCACCGCCGGCTCGGCCTTGCTCGCCACCGCCATTTCGCGCAGGGTTTGCGCAAAGACTTCGGGGCGCAGCGGGTTGAGTTCCGGCCTCACATTGGGCAGGCCCTGCACCGTGCTGATCAGCTTGTTGAGTTCGGCCAGGATGTGGTCCACGGCCGGCAACACCTGCTGGAGCAGCCGGGAGGATTCAATCGCCTTGGAGACGTCCTGGTCGTCGACCAGCGAGAAGCTCGCATGGCTCAGGGCGGCAAAGGCGCTGGACGAGGCCGCGGCCGAAGCGGCCAGTTGCTCGCCTGAGGCTTCGGGCGTTCGCGCCGCCTGGGCCGCGGCGGCCACATTGGCCTTGAAACGGACCAGCAGGTCGGCGGGGTATTGCACGCTCCAGGCGGCTTTGTTTTTGAGCAGTTCGCGCCAGGCCGTGGCCAGTTCGTCGCGTTCGGCCACCTTCATGCTTTGGGTTTCGGCCACCTGCAGGCCCGCCACGGCATCTTCCACGCACTTTTCCAGAGCAGACCGCGCCGCTGTGGCTGCCGACTGGAGACAGGATTGAAGAACGTCAGGTTGCGAAGCCATCTGGAGCCAGGATTTCCGGAAATAAAAGGTGAGAGCGCTCAGCCAGCCAGCTTGCAACCATACGTGCCGGGGGCCAGACAGATGTCAAGGGTAAAGGCCAACCGTGTTTCCTTTGAGATGCTTGCAAAGTGTTTCATTTGGTTTCTCCTGCACACATACGATTTGTGCCGCGCTCTTCGGACAACTCGGCGCAAGCTGCCGCTTAAATCCCCCGAACGCACGGCTGGAGGAGGGTTTTTTGTAAGATCGGCGCTTCTTTGTAAAGGTCGGTTCGGCGCAACACTTTCAGCGCCGCAGCGGCCCCGAACCTCCACGGAGCCTGTTTTGGCGTCATTTGGGCCTGTTTTCGCCAGTTTTCGGCTGCCCTGGCTGGCGGCCAGCGCGCTCTGGATGTGTGCCAGCGCCTGGTCCCATACCGTGCTGGACAACGCCGCCCTGCTGGGCATGAGCCCCGAACAGGTCACCGCCGCCCTGCCCGGCGCCCAGCCGGTGCGGTCCCCACGGCGTTTGCCCTCGGGCGCGCTGGGCTCGCTGCGTGTGCCCGACGCGCTCTGCGAGGGCGCCCATTTCGAGCAGACCCTGTTTTTCGCGCACCAGAAGCTCGCGCAGATGGACTTGGTGCTGCTCAACCCCGCCTCCGGCCCGGGCGCCGAGGAAGCACTGGCCAAAGCCCAGGCGGCCTTGCTGCAGTCGCTGCGCGCAAAGCTGGGCCCGGAACTGGCGGCCTTCGGCGCCGCGCCGGGCGCCGCGGCCGACAGCGCATCATGGACCGGCGCGGACGCCGAGGTGATGCTGTTCCGCTCGGGCAGGCCGGGCCATCCCAGCCTGCGCGTGGTGATCCGGCAGCGGCAGCTGGTGGATGCGGGCGAGCTTTAAGCTGTCCCGGCCTTCACCTTCAAGCGCCAGGCGTGCAGCAAGGGCTCGGTGTAGCCGCTGGGCTGCTCCAGGCCCTTGAAGACCAGGTCGCAGGCCGCCTTGTAGGCCGCCGAGCTGCCAAAGTGCCCGGCCATGGGCTTGTACAGCGGGTCGCCGGCGTTTTGCCTGTCAACCACGGCGGCCATGCGTTCAAAGGTTTCCGTCACCTGAGCCTGGGTGACCACACCGTGCAGCAGCCAGTTGGCCATGTGCTGGCTTGAGATGCGCAGCGTGGCGCGGTCTTCCATCAGGCCCACGTTGTGGATGTCGGGCACCTTGGAGCAGCCCACGCCCTGGTCTATCCAGCGCACCACGTAGCCGAGGATGCCCTGGGCGTTGTTGTCCAGCTCCTGCTGTTTGGCTTCGGCGCTCCAGGCCGGCGTGCGTGTCACGGGGATTTGCAGCAAGCCGTTAAGCAGCGCGTCGCGCTCCTTGTTGGCGTCCACCCTTTCCAGCTCTCTTTGCACCTTGCCGACCTTGACCTGGTGGTAGTGCAGCGCGTGCAGCGTGGCGCCCGTGGGGCTGGGTACCCAGGCGGTGTTGGCGCCGGCTTTGGGGTGGGCGATCTTCTGCTCCATCATGGCCTTCATGAGGTCGGGCATGGCCCACATGCCCTTGCCGATCTGCGCCTTGCCGCGCAGGCCGCAGGACAAGCCCACCAGCACGTTGTTTTTCTCATAGGCCGCGATCCAGGCGCTGGTCTTCATGTCGCCCTTGCGGATCATGGGGCCGGCATGCATGGCGGTATGCATCTCGTCGCCGGTGCGGTCCAGGAAGCCGGTGTTGATGAAGGCCACCCGGCTGGAAGCGGCGGCGATGCAGGCCTTGAGGTTGACGCTGGTGCGGCGCTCTTCGTCCATGATGCCGAGCTTGACGGTGCTGCCCGGCAGGCCCAGCATTTTTTCAACGCGGCTGAAGAGTTCGGCGGCAAACGCGACCTCGGCCGGGCCGTGCATCTTGGGCTTGACGATGTAGACCGAGCCTTTGCGCGAATTCTTGATGCCGGGCTTGCCCTTGCGCTTGAGGTCGTGGATGGCGATCGTGGTCGTGACCACGGCGTCCAGGATGCCTTCGGGGATTTCGCGCGTGGCGCCGTCCGCCCCGGTGTACAGCACCGCCGGGTTGGTCATCAAGTGGCCGACGTTGCGCACGAACATCAGCGAGCGGCCGTGCAAGGTGACGGGCTGGCCCTTGGGCGAGGTGTATTCACGGTCCGGGTTCAGGCCGCGGGTGAAGGTCTTGCCGTCCTTGGTCACGCTTTCGGTCAGCGTGCCCTGCAAAATGCCCAGCCAGTTGCGGTAGGCCAGCACCTTGTCCTGGGCGTCGACCACGGCGACAGAGTCCTCCAGGTCCAGGATCGTCGACAGCGCCGCTTCGACAACCAGGTCGCTCACGCCGGCCGCGTCCGTGCGGCCTATGGGGGTGTCGCGGTCCATGCGGATGTCCAGGTGCAGGCCGTTGTGCTGCAGCAGCACCGACGTGGGCTCCGAGGTCTTGCCCTGGTAGCCCACGAACTGGCTGCTGTCCTTGAGCGTGGTGGTCTTCTGGCCCTTCTTGCCGTCCTTGAGCGTGACGACCAGCTCGCCGCCCCTGACCGCGTAGCCGGTCGAGTCGATGTGGGAGCCTTTTTTCAGCGGCACGGTGCGGTCCAGCACGTAACGCGCGTATTCAATCACCTTGGCGCCGCGCACCGGGTTGTAGCCCTTGCCTTTTTCGGCGCCGTCGGTTTCGGCGATCACATCGGTGCCGTAGAGCGCGTCATAAAGGCTGCCCCAGCGCGCGTTGGCCGCGTTGAGCGCGTAGCGCGCGTTCAGGATGGGCACCACAAGCTGGGGGCCGGCCTGCAGCGCCAGCTCGTCGTCCACCTTGGCCGTCGTGATGCCGACTTTTTTGGGCTGCGGCACCAGGTAGCCGATCTTTTCCAGGAAGCCGCGGTAGGCCGCCATGTCGGCGATGGGGCCGGGGTTGGCCTTGTGCCAGGCGTCGAGCTCAGCCTGCAGGCGGTCGCGCTCGGCCAGCAGGGCGATGTTTTTCGGGGCCAGGTCGGCCACGATGCCGTCAAAGCCTTTCCAGAACGCGCTGCTGGCTACGCCGGTGCCGGGCAGCACATGGTCCTCGATGAAGCGGTAAAGCTCCGTCGCGACCTGAAGGCGGTAGCTGGCGGTGCGCGCGGTGTTGCTGGCGGAGTGGGTGCTCATGGTGTTGTCCCTTTTTTCAATAAACCAAGAATAAAACGTAAAACGGGTGTCAATGGAAAGGCAGCGCCAGCACATCGCGCAGGCTGCTGCCGGTGTACACGGGCTGCGTGCCCAGTTCTTCGAACGGCAGCTGGTAGCGGTTGACCCACAGCGTGCGGTAGCCGTACCAGGTGGCGGCCAGCGCATCCCAGCCGTTGCAGCTCACGAAGGCGATCTGCCTGGCCTCCAGCCCGGTGGCCTCAAGCCCCAGCGCGTAGGCCTCGGGGGCGGTCTTGTATTTGCGGATGCCGTCCACGCTGATCACGTGGTCCAGCAGGCCCTCAAGCCCGGCGGAGCGCACTGCCACGCCCAGCATGGACGGGTCGCCGTTGGACAGGATGCCGGTGACCACGCCGCGCGCCTTCAGGGCCTGCAGGACCTCCCGGTTTTCCGGAAAGGCCGACAGGTGGCGGTACTGGTTCATGAGCTGGTCTTCCTGGCCCGGCCCCAGGTCCAGGCCCAGGCGCTTGCAGGCATAACGCAGGCCGGCGCGCGTGAGCTCCCAGAACGGCTGGTAGTGCGCGCCACCGTTGCTGGTGGTCACCAGCCGTGTGTATTCGATCTGTTTGTCGCGCCACAGCAGGCCCAGCGCCTGGCCTTTTCCGGGGAACAGCTGCTCGGCCAGCAGGCCCACGCTGTACACGTCGAACAGGGTGCCATAGGCGTCGAACAGCACCGCGCGTAGCGCGGCGGGCGGATGGGAACGGGGCTTTTCCATGGCCCTCTACTGTATTTGATACAAGGACCGCGATTAATTAACGTGAAATCGCTTAATCCATGACATTTACAGCCGTAATTTCGCCAACAAGCCATTGGCCGGTAGCGACGGCGCAGGCCTGGACCCCGCGCCCGGGGCGGCCCCGGCGCCTAGCGCCCCCAGCGCAGCACCAGCGGATCCAGCCGCCTGGCGGTGGCCAGCAGCCCGGCGCGCGTATCCGGATGCATGGCCGGGAAAGGATGGCGCGGCGCCTCGCAGGCAATCACGCCGCCTTCCTTCATCAAGGCCTTGGCGGCCAGCAGCCCGGCCTGGCGGTTTTCGAAATTGATCAAGGGCAGCCACTGCTGGTAAAGGGCGTAGGCTTTTTCGTGGTCACCGGCGCGGTGCGCCTCGATGATGGGACGAATGCCGTCGGGGTAACCGCCGCCGGTCATGGAGCCGGTCGCGCCGGCGTCGAGGTCGGGCAGCAGCGTGATGGCCTCCTCGCCGTCCCAGGGCCCCTCCACGGCGCGGCCGCCCAGGCGGATCAGCTCGCGCAGTTTGGACGCCGCGCCGGCGGTCTCGATCTTGAAATAGGCGACGTGTTCGATCTCGCGGGCCATGCGCGCGAGGAAGCAGGCCGACAGCACGGTGCCGCTGGCGGGCGCATCCTGGATCATGATGGGGATGTTCACCGCATCCGACAGGCGCGCATAAAACTCGTAGATCTGAGGCTCGCTGACGCGAAAAGTGGCGCCGTGGTAGGGCGGCATGACCATCAGCATGGCTGCGCCCATGTCCTGCGCGCGGCGGCTGCGCTCGGCGCAGATCTTGGTGCCGAAGTGGGTGGTGGTCACGATCACCGGTACGCGCCCGGCCACATGTTCGAGGACGGTGCGGGTCAGGGTTTCGCGCTCTTCGTCCGACAGCACGAACTGCTCGGAGAAGTTGGCCAGGATGCAGATGCCGTCGGAGCCGGCGTCGATCATGAAGTCGATGCAACGCTTCTGGCTCTCTAGGTCCAGCTCGCCGGTTTCGGTGAAGGTGGTGGGAGCGACGGGGAAGATGCCGCGGTAGCGCGGCTGGCGGGGCGTGGTCATAGAGGTAGGGGGTCAGGTTGGAGGAAGCTTCACAGGTTCGCAGACCGGCTGCCTAGTGGGAATGGCGGGGAACTTCGGAGCCGCGGCAGCCGACCAGGAAACCAAAATCGCAGCCCTCGTCGGCTTGCAGCACGTGGTCGACGTACAGGCGCTGGTAGCCGCCGCGCATGCCCGCGGCGGCCTTGCCCTGCAGCGCCGCGAGGCGTTCGGCAAGTTCGGCATCGCTGATGTCCAGGTGCAGGCGGCCCTGCTCGCAGTCGAGTTCTATCCAGTCGCCGTCGCGCACGGCGGCCAGCGGCCCGCCGGCCGCGGCTTCGGGCGCCACGTGCAGCACCACGGTGCCGTAGGCGGTGCCGCTCATGCGCGCGTCGGAGATCCGCACCATGTCCTTGACACCTTGGCGCAGCAGCTTGGGCGGCAGGCCCATGTTGCCGACCTCGGCCATGCCGGGGTAGCCCTTGGGCCCGCAGTTTTTCATGACCATGACGCAGCTGGCGTCAATGTCGAGGTTCTCGTCGACGATGCGCTCCTTGTAGTGCTCCAGGTTCTCGAACACGACCGCGCGGCCGCGGTGCTTGAGCAGCTCCGGTGAGGCCGCGGAAGGTTTGAGCACCGCGCCGCGCGGCGCCAGGTTGCCGCGCAGTATGCAAATGCCGCCATCAGCGATCAAGGGATTGTCGAGTGGACGGATCACCTCGTCGTTGTACTGCGGGGCCTCGCGCACGTTGTCCCATAGAGCCCGGCCGTTGACGGTGAGTGCATTGGGATGCGGCAGCAGGCCGTTCTCCCCCAGGCGGCGCAGCACGGCGGGCAGGCCGCCGGCGTAATAAAACTCTTCCATCAGGAAACGGCCGGAAGGCTGCAGGTCGACCAGGGTGGGCGTGTTGCGGCCTATGCGCGTCCAGTCTTCCAGGTCCAGTTGCACGCCGATGCGGCCGGCGATGGCCTTGAGGTGGATCACCGCGTTGGTGGAGCCGCCTATGGCGGCGTTGACGCGGATCGCATTTTCGAAAGCTTCGCGCGTGAGGATTTTCGACAGCGTCAGCCCTTCGCGCGCCATCTCGACGGCACGCGCGCCCGACATCTGCGCCAGCACGTAGCGGCGCGCATCGACCGCGGGAATCGCCGCGTTGTGCGGCAGCGAAGTGCCCAGCGCCTCGGCCATGCAGGCCATGGTGGAGGCCGTGCCCATGGTGTTGCAGGTGCCGGCGGAACGCGACATGCCGCCCTCGGCCGCCAGGAACTGGTGCAGCTGGATTTCACCCGCCTTCAACGACTCGTGCAGCTGCCACACGGCCGTGCCGGAGCCTATGTTTTTGCCTTCAAGCTTGCCGTTGAGCATGGGCCCGCCGGTCACCACAATGGCCGGGATGTCGCAGCTCGCCGCGCCCATCAGCAATGCGGGCGTGGTCTTGTCGCAGCCGGTGAGCAGCACCACGGCATCAATCGGATTGCCGCGAATCGCCTCTTCCACATCCATGCTGGCCAGGTTGCGCGTGAGCATGGCCGTGGGCCGCAGGTTGGACTCGCCGTTGGAGAACACCGGGAACTCCACCGGGAAGCCGCCCGCCTCCGAAATGCCGCGCTTCACATGCTCGGCGATCTTGCGGAAGTGCGCATTGCAGGGCGTGAGTTCCGACCAGGTGTTGCAGATGCCGATGATGGGCCGGCCGTCGAACTCATGGTCGGGAATGCCCTGGTTCTTCATCCAGCTGCGGTACATAAAGCCGTTTTTGTCGGCCGAGCCGAACCATTCGGTGGAACGTAATTTTCTTTTGGTGCTTGTCATGGGGTGGTGTAGGGTCGTTTCAGGAAGAGGTGGGTGTGCGCTTCACCAGCAGCCGTTGCAGCAGGCAAAAAACAAACAGCAGGACGCCGACGACAATGCGCGTCCACCAGGAACTCAGGCTGCCGTCGAAAGAAATCAGGGTCTGGATGATGCCCAGCATCAACACGCCGAACAGGGTGCCGGCCACATACCCCACGCCGCCGCTGAGCAGGGTGCCGCCTATCACCACGGCGGCGATGGCGTCCAGCTCCAGGCCGGTGGCGTGCAGCCCATAGCCCGACAGCATGTAGAAGGTGAAAACCACGCCGGCCAGCGCCGAGCAAAACCCGGAAAGCGTGTAAACCCCCACCAGCGTGCGGCGCACCGGCAAGCCCATCAGCAGCGCGGACTGCTCATTGCCGCCGACGGCATAGACGGTGCGGCCGAAAGGCGTGCAGTGCGCGATGAACACCGCCGCCAGCAGCACCAAGGCGGCGATCAGGGCGCTGATCGACAGCGAGGCATCCTCCCACAGGGGAATGCGCAGCTGCGAGACCTCCGAATAGAACTCGTTGGTGATGCTGATGGAGTCGACACTGATCAGGTAGCACAGGCCGCGCGCCAGAAACATCCCGGCCAGCGTCACGATAAAGGGCTGCAGGCGAAAACGCTCGATCAAAAATCCCATGAAGGCGCCGAAAGCCGTGCCCATGAGCAGCACCAGCGGAATCACCGCGGCCGGGCTCCAGCCGTGGTGCTCCACCAGCGCGGCCGACACCATGGTGGTCAGCGCCACCACGGAACCGACGGACAGGTCTATACCGCCCGAAAGAATCACAAAAGTCATGCCCACGGCGACGATGACCAGGAAGGCGTTGTCCACCAGCAGGTTGAGGAAGACCTGCGCCGAAAAAAAGCCGGTGTAGAGCACCGAGCCCAGGCTCGCCATGGCGACAAACAGCGAAATGGTGGCCGCCAGCGGCAGGTATTTGGGATTGAAGCGCGAAGCCGGCGCAGCCGGCGGCAGCGGCCGGGGCGCGACCTCTGCGCCAGGTGCTTTCAGCGTCGCGCTCATGGCCGCATCCCCCGCAGGGCCGGCCGCCGCACCCAGATGGCGACCTCGGCCCGAAACTCCGGCGACTGCAGCAGCATCACGGCAAACACCACCACGGCCTTGACCACCAGGTTGATCTCGGGTGGCACGCCCAGCGAATAAATGGCATAGGTCAGGGTCTGGATGATCAGCGCGCCTATCACGCTGCCCACCAGGCTGAAGCGCCCGCCGGTGAGCGCGGTGCCGCCCAGCGTGACCGCCAGGATGGCGTCAAGCTCGAGCAGCTGGCCCGCATTGTTGCCGTCGGCGCTTTTGACGTTGGAGCTGATCAGCAGGCCCGCAATGCCCGCGCACAGGCCGCAAAAAGCGTAGGCCGCGACGATCAGGCGCCGCGCCTGCACGCCGGCAACACGCGCCGCGGTCGGATTGATGCCCACGGCCTGGATGAACAGCCCGAGGGCGGTGCGCGTCACCGCCAGGTACAGCAGGGCAAACACCAGCACCACGATAAACAGCGAGAAAGGCAGGCCCAGCAGGTAGCCGCTGCCCAGGAAGAAAAACGGCGCGTAATAAATGGTGATGATCTGCCCGCCGGTGATGAGCTGCGCGATGCCGCGGCCCGCCACCATGAGGATCAGCGTGGCGATGATGGGCTGCATGCCCACCCTGGCGACCAGCAGCCCGTTCCACAGCCCGCACAGCAGCGCGATGCCCAGCGCCGCCAGAATCGCCAGCGGCATCGGGAAGCGGCTCACGCCCGCCGCTACCGAGCCGCCTATCATCCAGGCGGCCAGCGCGGCGGCGATGGCCACCACGGCCCCCACGGAAATGTCGATGCCGCGCGTGGCGATCACCATGGTCATGCCCAGCGACACCAGCACCAGCGGCGCGGCCCGGTTGAGGATGTCTACCAGGCTGCCGTAGAGGTGGCCGTCGCGCCACTCGACATGCAGAAAGCTGGCATTGAACACCGTGTTCACGACCAGCAGCAAAAGCAGCGTAAGCAGCGGCCAGGCCAGCCGGTGCCGCATGATGCTCAGTAGGGGTTTCTTTTCAGACATGTTCAGCCGCAATCAGTTCGTAAACGGCGTCTTCGCTGCTGCCCGCCGGCAGCTCGCCCACCTTGCGGCGGTCGCGCAGCACCACGATGCGGTGCGCCACGCGAACCACCTCGCTCATTTCGGAGGAGATAAAGATCACGGCCATGCCGGCCTGCGCCAGGCGCAGGATCTGCTCCATGATTTCCTGCTTGGCGGCCACGTCGATGCCGCGCGTCGGTTCGTCCAGGATCAAGAGGCGCGGCTCGGTCGCGAGCCAGCGCGCGATCATGGCTTTTTGCTGGTTGCCGCCCGACAGCAAGCCTATGGGCGTGTCCACACTCGCGGTCTTGATGCCCATGGCCTGGACAAAACGTTCGGCCAGCGCGGTCTGCTCGGCCCGCGACAAAAACCGGCGCATGCCCATGCGGGCTTGCAGCGCCAGCGCGATGTTTTCGCGCAGCGACAGCTCGGCCACGATGCCGTCGGTCTTGCGCTCCTCGGGGCACAGGGCCAGGCCATGGCGGATCGCGTCGGCGGGGCTGGAGAAAGCCACTGTCTCGCCGTCTATCCTGAGCACCCCGCGGTCCGGCGCCTCCAGCCCGAACAGCAGCCGCGCCAGCTCCGTGCGGCCCGCGCCCAGCAGGCCGGCAAGGCCCAATACCTCGCCGGCACGCACGCGCAGGTCCACGGGCTGCAACTGGCCGGCCTGGCCCAGGCCTTCGGCCTGCAATAGCGCCGGCACCGCGTCATCGAACGCGGAACTTGCCGGGGCGCTTGCGGATTGCGCGGCCAGCTCCCGGCCCAGCATGGCCGCGATCAATGCCTGCGGCCCCAGCTCGCTGGCCCGCCATTCCCCGACCCAGCCGCCGTTGCGCAGCACCGTGATGCGGTCGGACACCGCATAGACCTGGTTCAGGAAGTGGGTCACAAACACAATGGCCAGGCCTTCGCCGCGCAGGCGGCGCATGACCTCAAAGAGTTTTTGCACTTCGTCGTCGTCGAGGCTGGAAGTGGGCTCGTCGAGGATCAGCACCTTGGCTTCTATGCTGATGGCGCGCGCGATGGCCACCAATTGCTGCACCGCGACCGGGTAGCTGGACAAGAGGCGCGTGACGTCGATGTCCAGGCCGACGCGCGCGACGAGTTCGCGCGCGCGGCGGTTCAGCTCGGCCCAGGCGATGCCGTATCCCTGCGCAAAGCCGCGCCGCGGATAGCGGCCCGCGAAAATGTTTTCCGCCACGGACAGGTTGGGGCAGAGATTGACTTCCTGGTAGACCGTGCTGATGCCCAGGCGCTGCGCGGCCAGGGGAGAAGCCGGCCACACCGGCTGGCCGGCCAGCTCCATCCGGCCGCCGCTGGCTTCCAGCACGCCGGTCAGGACCTTGATGAGCGTGGACTTGCCCGCGCCGTTTTGCCCCATCAGGGCATGGATTTCACCGGGATACAGGCGCAGGCGCACATCGCGCAGCGCATCGATGCCGGCAAACTGCTTGTGGATGCCCGAGAGCTCCAGCACGGGAGCGACGTCGGTGGGGGTATCGGCCGGGGTCATGGGGCAAGCTTGGCGCTTAGCGCTGCGGTATTCGCCTTGGGGACGGCCGCAGGGTTCATGCCTTGTTTTTGTTGTAGACGTCGACAAACACGGCGGCCAGCAGCACCACACCCTTGATGACCTGCTGGTAGTCGATGCCCACGCCCAGGATGGACATGCCGTTGTTCATCACGCCCATCACGAACGCGCCTATCACCGCGCCCATGACCTTGCCGACGCCGCCCGAGGCCGATGCCCCGCCGATGAAGCAGGCGGCAATCACGTCGAGCTCAAAACCCAGGCCGGCCTTGGGCGTGGCGGTGTTCAGGCGCGCGGCGAACACCAGCCCCGCCAGCGCGGCCAGCACGCCCATGTTCACGAAGGTGTAGAAAGACAGGCGCTCGGTCTTGATGCCCGAGAGCTTGGCCGCCTTTTCGTTGCCGCCCAGCGCATAGACGCGCCGCCCTATGGTCGTGTGCCCCGTGATGAAATGGAACAGGAAGATCAGCACGGCCATCACGATCAGCACATTGGGCAGGCCCTGGTAGGACGCCAGCAGGTAGCTGAAATACACCAGCAGCGCGGCGAACAGCGCGGTTTTGACAAAAAAGATGGCGGCGGGCTCGGCCTGGATGCCGTGCTTGATCTGGCGGGCCCGCGCGCGCAGGCCGGCGGCCGCCAGCACGGCGGCAAGCACCACGCCCAGCAGCAGCGAGGTCATGCGCAGGCCTTCGCTGCTCAGCAGGTCCGGCATGAAGCCGGAGCTGAGCTTCTGGAAGGACTCGGGGAAGGGGCCCACCGACTGGCCCTGCAGCAGCGCCAGCGCCAGCCCCTTGAACACCAGCATGCCCGCCAGCGTGACGATAAAGGAAGGAATCCGGAAGAAGGCGACGAACCACCCCTGCACCGCGCCTATCAGCGCGCCGCAAGCCAGGCACAGCAGCGAGGCCGGCACGAAGTTCCAGTCGTACTGCACCATCAGCACGGCGGCCAATGCGCCTATGAAGCCGCAGACCGAGCCCACCGACAGGTCGATGTGCCCCGCCACGATGACCAGCAGCATGCCCAGCGCCATGATGACGATGTAGCTGTTTTGCAGCACCAGGTTGGTCAGGTTCAGGGGCTGCATCAGCGTGCCCTCGGTCATGTACTGGAAGAAAGCCATGATGGCCACCAGCGTGACCAGCATGCCGTACTCGCGGAAGTTGTGCTTCAGGTAGTCCAGCGGTGATTTGTCGCCTGCGGAAGCGGCTTTGGCCGGCGGCATGGTGGCGTTGGAGGATTCGTTCTTCATTTCAGCTTGCTTTCACGATCGCGCGCATGATTTTTTCCTGGGAGGCCTCGGCCGTCGGCATCTCGGCGATGAAGCGGCCTTCGTTCATGACGTAGATGCGATCCGTCATACCCAGCAGTTCCGGCATTTCCGAAGAAATGACGATGATGCATTTCCCCTCGGCCGCAAGCTGGGCCATCAGGGTGTAAATCTCGTACTTGGCGCCCACGTCGATGCCGCGCGTGGGCTCATCGAGGATGAGCACCTCGGGGCTGGTGAACAACCATTTCCCGAGCACCACCTTTTGCTGGTTCCCGCCCGAGAGGTTGAGGACTTTCTGGCCCACGCCGGAGCAGCGTATGCGCAGTTTTTCCCGGTAGCGCTGCGCCACCTGGTATTCGCTGCCGCTGTCGATCACGGTCGCGGTCGACACGCCCTTGAGATTGGCCAGCGACACATTGAACTGGATGTCTTCGTTCAGCACCAGCCCGTTGCCCTTGCGGTCTTCGGTCACATAGGCCAGGCCGTGACGAACGGCTTTTTCCACCGTGCCGACGTCGATGGGCTTGCCGTTCAGCAGCACCTGGCCGCTGATGCGGCGACCCCAGGAGCGGCCGAAGATGCTCATGGCAAGCTCCGTGCGCCCCGACCCCATCAGCCCGGCAATGCCGACGATCTCACCGCGCCGCACCTGCAGGCTCACGCCCTTGATGAATTTCCGGTCCGTGTGCAGCGGGTGGTAGACGTTCCAGTCGCGCACTTCAAACACGGTCTCGCCGATTTCCGGCTGGCGCGGCGGGTAGCGGTCCGCCATCTCGCGGCCCACCATGCCGCGGATGACGCGGTCCTCGCTGACGGCCTCTTCGCGGCAGTCCAGCGTTTCCACGGTGCTGCCGTCGCGCAGGATGGTGATCGCATCGGCCACGCGTGAAATTTCGTTGAGCTTGTGCGAAATAAGGATGCAGGTGATGCCATGGCCCTTGAGTTCGAGCAGCAGGTCCAGCAGCGCCTGGCTGTCGTTTTCGTTGAGGCTGGCCGTGGGCTCGTCGAGGATGAGCAGCTTGACCTGCCTGGACAAGGCCTTGGCGATTTCCACCAGCTGCTGCTTGCCCACGCCGATGTCCGTGATCAGCGTGGCGGGTGATTCCTTGAGGCCGACTTTTTTCAGCAGGGCCTGCGTCTTGCTGTGCGCGGCCATCCAGTCGATCACGCCGTGCTGCGCGGTCTCATTGCCCAGGAAGATGTTCTCGGCGATGGACAGCAGCGGAACCAGGGCCAGCTCCTGGTGGATGATGATGACGCCCAGTTGCTCGCTGTCGTGGATGCCGAGGAAGCGGCGCTCCTGCCCTTCGTAGACGATGTCGCCGCTGTAAGAGCCATGCGGGTAGACACCGGAGAGGACCTTCATCAGGGTCGATTTTCCGGCGCCGTTTTCGCCGACGATGGCATGGATCTCACCGGCGCGCACGCGCAGGTTGACCTTGTTCAGCGCGACAACACCGGGGAAGGTCTTGCGGATGTCGCGCATCTCCAGAATCGTTTCCAATGCCTGTCCTTTGATGCAAGGTGATTGCCACCTCTTGGCGTTGACGGCCCCGCGCCTTGCGGCGTGGGGCCGTTTGTTCCGTTTTGTTTTCAGCGAATGCTTACTTGATCTGGGATTCTTTGTAGTAACCGCTGCCTATCAGCACCTGGTTCCAGTTCGACGCATCGACGGCCACGGGTTTGAGCAGGTAGGAGGGCACCACTTTCACGCCGTTGTTGTAAGTCTTGGTGTCGTTGATCTCGGGCTGTTTGCCCGACAGCATGGCGTCCACCATGTTGGCCGTAACCTTGGCCAGCTCGCGCGTGTCCTTGAAGATGGTCGAGTACTGCTCGCCTTTCAGGATGGACTTGACGGAAGCAATTTCAGCGTCCTGGCCGCTGACCACCGGGCAGGGTTGCTGCGCGGTGCAGTAGCCCACGCCCTTCAGGGAGGACAGGATGCCGATGGACAGGCCGTCATACGGCGACAGCACTGCGTGGACTTTTTCCTTGCCGTAGTAAGCCGACAGCAGGTTGTCCATGCGCGCCTGTGCCACCGCGCCGTCCCAGCGCAGGGTGCCCACCTTGTTCATGCCCATTTGCTTGCTGCGCACCACCAGCTTGCCGCTGTCGATGTAGGGCTTTAGCACGCTCATGGCGCCGTCGTAGAAGAAGAAAGCGTTATTGTCGTCGGGCGAACCACCGAAAAGTTCAATGTTGAAGGGCCCTTTGCCCTGCTTGAGGCCCAGCTTGTCGACGATGGTGGTGGCCTGCAGCACGCCGACCTGGAAGTTGTCGAAGGTGGCGTAGTAGTCCACGTTCTTGGAACCCTTGATCAGGCGGTCATAGGCAATGACCTTGATGCCCTTGTCGGCCGCGTTTTGCAGGGCCTTGGACAAGGTGGTGCCGTCGATGGAGGCGATCACCAGCACCTTCACGCCCTTGGTGATCATGTTCTCGATCTGGGCCAGCTGGTTCGGGATGTCGTCCTCGGCGTACTGCAGGTCGGTCTTGTAGCCGCGCTCCTTGAGCACCTTGACCATGTTGTCGCCGTCGGCGATCCAGCGGGCAGAGGACTTGGTCGGCATCGAGATGCCGATGCTGCCCTTGTCCTGCGCATGGGCCAGCGGTGCGATACCGACGGCGGCCAGGGCCAGGCTGGCCAGCAAAGTCTTCAGAAAAATACGCTTCATGAATTGTCTCCTTGTGTGTTGTCAATGATTCTTGAGTATCCGCGCGCCCTTGCAGGCGCCCCATCAGTACTTACGCTTGGGAAACTCCGTGGCTGCCACTTCCATCGGGAAAATCCCCTCTTCAGTAACGATTCGTTTCTGGACCGGCTTGCCGGCCTTGATGTCCTTCACCGCGGCCATCAATTGCGGGCCCAGCAAGGGGCTGCATTCCACGGAGACGTTGAGCTTGCCGGCCATCATGGCCTCGAAAGCGCCCTTGACGGCATCGATGGAGATGATGGTGATGTCCTTTGCCGGCTTCATGCCGGCTTCTTCAATCGCCTGGATCGCGCCTATGGCCATGTCGTCGTTGTGCGCGTACAGCACATTGATCTTCTTGCCCTCGGCCTTGAGGAAGGCTTCCATCACTTCCTTGCCCTTGGCCCGGGTGAAGTCGCCTGTCTGCGAACGGATGATCTTGAACTTCGGGTCGGCTTTGATGATTTCCTCAAAACCTTTTTTGCGGTCTATGGCCGGCGCGGAACCCACGGTGCCCTGCAGCTCGACGATGTTGACCTGCCCGCTGGTGCCCTTCATTTTCTCCACCAGCCAGCGGCCCGCCTTGCGGCCTTCTTCGACAAAGTCGGAGCCCATGAAGGAGACATACAGCGAGGTGTCCTTCACATTGACGGAACGGTCGGTCAGCACCACCGGGATCTTCGCGGCCTTGGCTTCGCGCAGCACGGTTTCCCAGCCCGACTCGACAACCGGCGAGAAGGCGATCACGTCCACCTTTTGCGCGATGAAGGAGCGGATGGCCTTGATCTGGTTCTCCTGCTTTTGCTGGGCATCCGAAAACTTGAGCTCGATGCCGGCGTCCTTGGCGGCTGATTTGATGGATTCGGTGTTGGCGGTGCGCCACTCGCTTTCGGCGCCCACCTGGCTGAAACCCAGCACGATGGCTTTTTGCGCCCATGCGGAAGCCGGCAGCAAACCGGCAAGGGGGGCGCAGGCGAGCGCTGCGGCGAGGGTACGGCGTTGGATCTTCATGTTGTCTCCTTTGGTTGAAATTAAACTGACAAGTCTCCCGTGATCCGAAGTGGGTCAGGCCAGCACATAGCCGGTCTTGACCGTCGTGTAAAACTCCGCGGCGTAGCGGCCCTGCTCGCGCGGGCCGTAACTCGAACCCTTGCGCCCGCCGAAAGGCACATGAAAGTCGACGCCCGCGGTCGGCAGGTTCACCATGGTCATGCCGACCTCGGCGTTGCGCTTGAAATGCGCGGCGTGCTTCAGGGAGGTGGTGCAGATGCCCGCGCACAGGCCGAAGGGCGTGTCGTTGGCCAGGGCCAGCGCGTGCTCGAAGTCATCGGCCTGCAGCACACAGGCCACCGGCCCGAAGATCTCTTCGCGCGCGATGCGGTGCTCCGGCCTGGCCAGGAAAAGCGCCGGGCTCATGTAATGTCCCGGTGTGGCGCGTTCGAGCAACTCGCCGCCCCAGACATGCTCGGCGCCCTCATTGCGCCCTATCTCCAGGTAGGACTGGTTGTTGTCCAGCTGGCCCTGGTCGACCACGGGCCCTATCTCTATGCCCTGCTCCAGCGCGTGGCCCACCTTGAGCGCGGCGATGCGGTGACGCAGCCGGGCGACGAAGGCGTCGTGCACGGATGCCTCCACAATCAGGCGACTCGAGGCGGTGCAGCGCTGGCCGGTCGAAAAATACGAACCTTGCACCGCGCATTCGACGGCCTGATCAAGGTCGGCATCGGCCAGCACCACCAGCGGGTTTTTGCCGCCCATTTCAAGCTGCACCTTGGCGCGGCGCGCGGCCGCGGACTGAAGGATGCGCTCGCCGGTCGCCACCGAGCCGGTAAAACTCAGCGCATTGACCAGGGGATGGTCAACCAGCGCCTGCCCGACTTCCCGGCCGCTGCCCATGACCAGGTTGAACACGCCCGCGGGCAGCCCGCAGCGGCTGATGATTTCGGCCAGGGCCCAGGCACAGGTCGCGACCAGCTCGGCCGGCTTGAAGACCACCGTGTTGCCGTAGGCCAGTGCCGGCGCGATCTTCCAGGCCGGGATCGCCAGCGGAAAATTCCACGGCGCGATGATGCCCACCACGCCGACGGGTTCGCGCGTCACGTCCACCTGGATGCCGGGCCGCACCGACGCCAGGGTCTCCCCCTGGACACGCAGCGCCTCGCCCGCGAAAAACTTGAAGATCTGGCCCGCCCGCGCGGCTTCGCCTACGCCTTCGGGCAAGGTTTTACCTTCTTCCCGCGCCAGCAGCATGCCCAGCTCATCCTTGCGCGCCAGGATCTCGCTGCCTATCTGGTCGAGCACGTCGGCGCGGCGCTGCGGGGTGCTGTGGCTCCAGTGCGGCAAGGCCTCGGAGGCCGCGCGTATCGCCACTTCGGTCTGGTTGCGGTCGGCGCGCGCGTACTCGCTCACCACTTCGCGGGTGTCCGAGGGGTTGCTGCTGATGCCCGTGGTGGTGCCGGTTTCCCAGCGCCCATTGATGTAATGCCGGGCGGTGTGCTGCAGTTCGCCGAATCTCATGAGAAGAGATGCTTTTTCATAACAACGCAGTCTAGAATCGATTTTGATATCAATCTAATCGTTTTTTTGACAGAATTGATATCGCTCTACGCATTCTGGAAAACCCGATGACCACCTACAACCACTGGTTCATACGCGCAAGGCTCAAAACCCGGCAGCTGCTGTTGCTGGTGGCGCTGGCCGAGGAAGGCAATATCCACCGCGCGGCGCAGGTGCTCAGCATGACCCAGCCGGCGGCTTCCAAGCTGCTCAAGGACCTGGAAGACGTCCTGGAGGTGCCGCTGTTCGAGCGCCTGCCCCGCGGCATGCGGCCGACCTGGTATGGCGAAACCATGATCCGGCATGCGCGCATGGCGCTGGCCAGCCTGAACCAGGCGCATGACGAACTCACCGCGCTCAAGACCGGGCACTTCGGCCATGTCGCCGTCGGCGCGATCACCTCGCCGGGGCTGGCCCTGCTGCCACCCGCGGTGGCCGTGGTCAAGCAGGAGCACCCCAGCCTGCGCATCTCGCTGGACATCGAAACCAGCCCGGTGCTGCTGGAGCGGCTGGAGCAGGGCAAGCTCGACATCCTGGTGGCGCGCCTTTTTGCCGAGCACGACAAGACCCATTTGCGTTATGAGCCGCTGGTCGAGGAGCCGGTGTGCGCCATGGCCAGGCCGGGCCATCCCTTGCTGGGGGTGTCGGGCCTGACCCTGCGCGACGTGGTGGCGGCTGCCTGGATCGTGCCGCCCGCGGGCAGCGTGCTGAGGCACCGCTTCGAGCTGATGTTCCAGGAGGACGGGCTGGCGCCGCCCATCAACGTGGTCGAGTCTTCGGCACTGCTTTTCATCACGCGCATGCTGCAGCAAAGCGACATGGTGGCCGTGGTCGCGGCCGACGTGGCGCGGTATTACGCGGCGCACGGCCTCGTCGCGATGCTGCCGCTGGACATGCCCTGCCATATGGACGCCTTCGGAATCATCACCCGCACCGACCGGCTGCCTTCACCCGCCGCCAAGGTCATGATGAAGGCGCTGAAGGCGGCGAGCCTGACGCTCTACGGCCGCAGGCTGGAAGCAGACCTGGCTTGAAACTCAGACCCAGCCGGCATCCACCTTGAACTCCTGCGCGGTGCACATCGCGGCGTCGTCGGAGGCCAGGAACAGCACCATGCGCGCAATGTCGTGGGGCAGCAGCTTGTCGGGCAGGCACTGGTTGCGCTCGAGTTCCTTCTCGCCTTCGGCATCCAGCCAGAGCTTGATCTGCCGCTCGGTCATGACCCAGCCCGGCGACACGGTGTTGACGCGGATGCGGTCCCGGCCCAGCGTTTTCGCCAGGCCGCGCGTCAGGCCGTTCACCGAAGACTTGGCGATGGCATAGCAGGGGTAGCCGGCGCCCTTGCCCTGCCAGCCGGTGGAGCCCAGGTTGATGATGGAGCCGGCGCCCAGCCGCTGCATGCCGGGCACCACCGACTGGATCGCAAAAAAGGCGGGCCGCTCGTTGATCGCGATGCGCTCGTCATAGTAGGCAGGCGTCACGGATTCCAGGCTGTGGCGGTCATCGCTGGCCACGTTGTTGACCAGCACCGAAAAATCGCCCAACGCCTGCGCCGCCTCGGCGATCGCCGCTTGCAGCGCGGCCACGTCCCGCACGTCGCAAACGCGCCACCAGGCGCGCGCATGTCCCGCATCCGCCAGTTGCTGGGCCAGCGCTTCGCTGGCTTCCTTCGCGACATCAATGAATGCGACACGCGCACCCTGCTGGGCAAACGCCGTCACGATGGCGGCGCCTATGCCGCTGCCTCCGCCGGTGACAAACACCGACCGGTTTTTCAGGCTGGGAAAGACGGAGAGGGTGTCGCTCGCGGGAGCGGAACGCATGGAGACGGGGCTCGAAGTATTTGACATTGCAATTTATATATAGATTGATTTAAAAACAATAGGTTTTCAACATCACTATGCATTGATATCATGCATCGCGTCAAGAGCCAAAGCGCCATGCACAGGCCCGCAACAGGGAGACATCAGTGACATCGATTCAGGATACCCCCGCGGACATGCACGGGCCGCAAGCGGCCACGCCGGCACCCGGCACGGCGCATTGCGTGGACCCGGCGGGGGCCCTGCTGGGTGAAGGCACTTTGTGGTCGCCGCGTGAGCAGGCCCTGTACTGGGTGGACATTCTGGGGCGCCGCCTGCATCGCTTTGACCCAGCCTCCGGCGAGCGCAAGAGCTGGTCTTTTGGCGAGGAAATTTCCGCGCTGGCCGAACGGGCCCATGCGCCCGGCCTGATCGTCACCCTGCGGCGCGGCTTTGCGCTGTTTGACCCGGCTACGGGCGGCGAGCCGCACTACCTGCACCAGCCGGAACTGGCCTTGCCGGGCAATCGCTTCAATGACGGCAAGTGTGATGCGCAGGGCAGTTTCTGGGCGGGCACCATGGATTTTGATTGCGTGGCCCCCACCGGCGGGCTGTACCGCTACGACCCCGACGGCCGCTGCACCTGCCATGACCAGGGTTTTGCGGTGACCAACGGCCCGACCTGGTCGGCCGACGGGCGCTGCCTGTATTTCAACGACACGGTCAAGGGCCGCATCCATGCCTACGACTTCGACAGCGCGGCAGGGACCTTGTCGAACAAGCGGCTTTGGCTTGCCTTTGCGGCCGGCGATGGTGTGCCCGACGGCATGACCACCGACGCGGCAGGCCGCCTGTGGATCGCCCACTGGGGTGGAGCCTGCGTCAGCTGCCACGACCCGGTTACCGCCCAGGAGCTGTGCCGCGTGCCGCTGCCCACCAGTCATGTGACCAACTGCGCCTTCGGCGGGCCGGACCTGCGCACACTGTTTATCAGCACGGCCCGCACCGGGCTCACGCCGGAGCAACTCGCCGCGCAGCCGCTGGCCGGCGGCCTGTTCGCGGTGGCCATGGACAGCCCGGGCGTGCCGGCCGGCCTGTTCGGCGGCTGACGCCGCGAACAAAGCACCGCTACCCCCCTTCATCCGCATCCATCCGCCTTCACCGTGAAAGACTTTCGATGACCGATCCCGCACACCCTGTTGCCTGGCTGCGCCACGCCGGCCAGCACTTGGGGCTGCTGCCCTCGCTGGGCGGCAGCGTGGCCGCCTGGCAGCTCGAGCGTCCGCAAGGGCTGCTGGATCTCTGGCGGCCCTGGGACGGCAAAACCGCAGACCTCTACCAAACCGCATCGTTTGCCATGGTGCCGTGGTCCAACCGCATCAGCGGCGGCGGCTTCAGGCACGCGGGGCAGTTTCATGCGATGCGGCCCAACCGCCAGGGCGAGCCTTATCCCATCCACGGCGACGGCTGGCTGCAACCCTGGGAGCTCTCGCAGCCCGCCGCCGACACGCTGGTGATGACGCTGGTGTCACACGGCTTCGACGGCAACCCGTATGACTATGAAGCCGTGCAGACCTTCCGGCTGGTTGACGGCGGGCTGGACCAGCGGGTGCAGGTGCGCCACCTGGGTATTGCGCCGCTGCCCTATGGCCTGGGCGTGCATCCCTGGTTCCCGCGCACGCCGCAAACGCGGATCACCGCGCCTGTGCAAGGCCTTTGGCTTTGCGGTGACGACCCGCTGCCGGTGGCGCACACCACCGAATTCCCGGCGGGCTGGGACCTCAACGGGGGCGCACCGGCCAACGGCCCGCTCATCGACAACGGCTACACCGGCTGGGGCGGCAAGGCCAGCATCGCCTGGCCCGAACTGGGCCTGCAGGTCACGGCCGGCATGCCGGACTTTGAGCGCGACGGCGGCGCCGCGCAGCACTTCTGCCTGGTCTACCGGCCGCCGCAGGGGAGCGCCTTTTGTTTTGAGCCCATCACGCAGCCCATCGATGCCTTCCACCTGCCGGGCCAGCCCGGCCTGCGTGTGCTGGGGCCGGGGGAACAGTTTTCGCTCAAGATCCAGTGGCGCATCGAGCCCCTGGCCGCGCAGGGCTGAGCCGATACAGGCTCTTAACCCTTCACCCCCTTAAAGCTGGCCCGTCAGGCGGCGGGCGGCCTCAAGCACCGGCTTGACATGGGCTTCGCTGTAACGGTTGGCCGGCATGGTCAGTGTCACCGCGCCCGCCAGCAGGCCGTCGGCCCTGAACACCGGCGCTGAAATGCCGGCCACCTCGGCCAGCCGGTCGCCAACCGCCGTGTAGTAACCCTGCTCGCGGATCCTGGCGTAAAGCTGGTGGTCTTTTCGCCCGGCGGCCTTTGCCCTGTCGGTGTCGAAGGCGATCAGGATGCGGGCGCCCGTGCCGCGGTCGGCGGGCAGCAAGTCGCCGGCCCGGATGTGGTCGCGGATCGGCTGCGGCGAGTCCACCCGGTAAAGGCACAGGCGGGCCTCGCCCTGGCGCACATGGTAGGCCGCGCTCTCGCCGGTGGCCGCGACCAGCTCGCGCAGCACCGGCAGCACCACGCGGTCCAGCGAAAACGAGGCGGCATACACCGCGTTGAGCCGCGCCACCTCGTTGCCCAGCCCGTAGTTGCCGTCGTCCAGGCGCTGCACCAGGCGCGCGTGCTCCAGCGAGGCCAGCAGGCGCAGCGTCGTACTTTTGTACAGCTGCGTGCGGCTCGCGAGTTCCGCCAGGCTCAGCGAGGTGTCGCCCGCCCGGAAGGCCGACAGCAGGGTCAGGGCGCGGTCCACCGCGGCGGCGCCGCCGGGCGCGGCGTGGCTGTCGGCCAGGGATTCGATCTGGGCTTTGCGGGGCATACGCGGCTTTCAAGGCTTGGCGCGGCGCGCGGCTTGACAAGCCGGCGTTTAGCGCGGAATATTTCATTAGAGAGAACTATATTCCATCCTACAGAACTATGACCCTGAATGCAAGTGCCTCCCGGGCATCCCGGCCGCCTCCCGAGGTGTTGATTAGCGAAGTCGGCCCGCGCGACGGACTGCAGTCGGTCAAGGCCGTGATGCCGACGGCGCACAAGCTGCGCTGGATCAGCGCCCTTTACGAAGCCGGCCTGCGCGAGATCGAAGTCGCATCGTTTGTGCCGGCCAGGCTGCTGCCGCAGATGGCCGACGCCGCCGAGGTGGTGCGGCATGCCCTGACCTTGCCCGGCCTGACCGTCATGGCGCTGGTGCCCAACCTGCGCGGCGCGCAGGCGGCCCTGGCGGCCGGCGTGCACAAGCTTACCCTGCCGGTGTCGGCCAGCGCCGCGCATTCGCTGGCCAATGTGCGCAAGACCCGCGAGGAGATGGTCGAAGAGGTGCGCGCCATCGCAGCGCTGCGGCGCGACACCGCGCCGCACGTGAAAGTCGAGGCCGGTATTTCCACCGCCTTCGGCTGCACGCTGCAGGGTGAGGTCGCCGAGGACGAGGTGATACGCCTGGCCGCGCAGTGCATTGCCGCGGGCGCCGACGAGTCGGGCCTCTCGGACACCACGGGTTACGCCAACCCGGCGCAGGTCAGACGCCTGTTCCGCCGGCTGCGCACGGAAATCGGCGAACACGCCGGCGCGGCCCATATGCACAACACGCGCGGCCTGGGCCTGGCCAACTGCCTGGCCGCCTACGAGGAAGGCGTGCGCACCTTTGATTCGTCCCTGGGCGGCCTGGGCGGCTGCCCTTATGCGCCGGGCGCCTCGGGCAATGTGGTCACCGAAGACCTGGTTTTTATGTTCGAGGCCATGGGTGTTGCCACCGGCGTGGACCTCGCCAGGCTGATGGCCGCACGGGAACCGCTGCGGGCCGGGCTGCCGGGCGAGGCGATTTACGGCATGACACCCGAGGCGGGTTTGCCCAAGGGCTTTGTGCAAGGAGCCGTCCATGTCTGATACCAGCGCGCCACCGAACGGGCCCGCCAGGGAACTGCCCTACGCGGGCCTGCGCGTCGTCGAATTCACCCACATGGTCATGGGGCCGACCTGCGGCATGCTGCTGGCCGACCTGGGGGCCGAGGTCATCAAGGTCGAGCCGATTGCCGGGGACAACACGCGCAAGCTGATCGGCTCGGGCGCGGGCTTTTTCCCCATGTTCAACCGCAACAAAAAAAGCCTTGCCGTGGACCTGCAGACGCCCGAAGGGCGCGAACTGGTGCTCAAGCTGGTCGCCACGGCCGACGTGGTCAGCGAAAACTTCAAGCCCGGCACCATGAAGAAGCTGGGCCTGGACTACGCCAGCCTTTCGCGGCTCAACGAGCGGCTCATCTACGTGAGCCACAAGGGTTTCCTGCCCGGCCCCTACGACCACCGCACGGCGCTCGATGAGGTGGTGCAGATGATGGGCGGCCTGGCCTATATGACGGGCCGCGCCGGCGACCCGCTGCGCGCCGGCAGCAGCGTCAACGACATCATGGGCGGCATGTTCGGCGCGATAGGCGCGATGGCGGCGCTGGCCGCGCGCGAAAAAACCGGCAAGGGCCAGGAAGTGCAGGCCGCGCTGTTCGAGAACAACGTGTTCCTGGTGGCCCAGCACATGATGCAGTTCGCCGTGACCGGCCAGCCCGCCGCGCCCATGCCCAGCCGGATTTCGGCCTGGGCGGTGTACGACGTGTTCACGGTCAAGGACGGCGAGCAGATTTTCCTCGCCGTGGTCAGCGACACGCAGTGGGCGGTTTTCTGCGAGGCCTTCGGCCTGCAGGAGCTGCGGGCCGACCCGCGGCTGCAAAGCAACAACGACCGCGTGCGCGCGCGCGACTGGCTGATGCCGCTGCTGCGCTCGCAGCTGGCGGGGCACAGCGCCGCCGAGCTGGGCGCTGTGTTCGAAAAACACGCGCTGCCGTTCGCCCCCATCACACGGCCGCAAGACCTGTTCGAGGACCCGCACCTCAAGGCCACCGGCGGCCTGGCGCCCATCACGCTGGCTGACGGCGAACGCGCGGGGCAAACCACCTCCACCGTGCTGCTGCCGCTCACGCTGGGCGGGGAACGGCCGGGCGTGCGCATGAACCCGCCGCGGCTGGGCGAGCACACGCGGGAGCTGCTGCAGGAGCTTGGCTATTCAAGCGAGGCCATCGCGGCCTTGCAGGCCGGCGGCATCACGCGCTGAGCATTCCAGAACAAAACCACAGAACACCCACGGAGACAGACATGAACAAAAACCTGAAAGCGGTTTTGCTGGCCGCAGGCCTGGGCCTGGCCCAGCTCACGGCCTGGGCGCAAACCGCCTGGCCCGCCAAGCCGATACGCATCATCGTGCCCTTCCCTGCGGGCGGGCCGACCGACATCACGGCGCGCGTCCTGGGGCAGGCCATCGGCGAGTCGCTCAAGACGCCGGTGATTGTGGAAAACAAGGCGGGCGGCCACGGTTTCATTGGCGTGGGCGAGGCGGCCAAAGCACCGGCGGACGGCTACACCCTGATGATGGCCAGCATAGGCACCATGGCCATCAACCCCAGGCTGCACGAGAAGATTCCCTACGACGCCAACAAGGATTTCGCGCCCGTGTCCCTGGTGGTGACCGTGCCTATCGTGGTGGTGGCCAATCCGCGGGTGCTGCCGGTGGCGACCTTGCCGGAACTCGTGGAGCGGCTCAAGGCCAACCCCGGCAAGATCAATTTTGCGTCGGCCGGCAACGGCGGCTCCTCACACCTGGTGCCGGAGTACTTCAAGTACCGCACAGGCACTTTCATGACGCACATTCCCTACAAGGGCTCGGGTCCCGCCATCGGCGACGTGGTGGCGGGCCAGGTGCAGCTGATGTTCGACACCCTGCTGACCAGCACGCCCTTTGTGAAAAGCGGCAAGCTCAGGATGCTGGGCGTCACCACCGCGCAACGCCTGCCGCAGTACCCCGATGTGCCCACGGTCGCGGAGGCGCTGAACATGAAGGACTTCGAGGCCTCGTCCTGGTATGCGCTCTATGCACCCGCCGGCACGCCGCCCGACATCGTCAAGCGCCTGTCCGCCGAGGTGGACGCGGCGCTCAAACAGCCGGCGGTGGCCAAACGCCTGACGGACCTGGGCGCCATACCCGCCGGAGGCACGCCGGAGAAACTGGCCGCGTTCCAGCGCATGGAGCAGGACAAATGGGGCAAGGTGATCCAGCTTGCACACGTCAAGCCGGACTGAGCCGGCCTCTTGAGCGCCCCCCGGCCGGGCGGACACACGCGAGCTGCTCATGACGGAATCGCAGACCGGTAGCGTGCTGGCGGCGGAACTGCCCGCGCCAGGCCAGCTTTTGTATTCACACGACACTCCAGAGTGAACAGCGGAATAAGCAGCGGTTCTCTGTTGATTACTGACATTCATGCGCATAATGAAGGCGCATGGACAAACTCAAACAGCTGGAATCCTTTGTCTCGGTGGTGGCGCGCGGCAGCCTGACGGCGGCCGCCAAATCCGAGGGCGTGGCGCCGGCCATCATGGGCCGGCGGCTGGACGCGCTGGAAGAGCGGCTGGGCGTGAAGCTGCTGGTGCGCACCACGCGGCGCATCGCGCTCACGCATGAAGGCAGCGCCTTCCTCGAAGACTGCCAGCGCCTGCTGGCCGACCTGGCCAATGCGGAGGCCAGCGTGTCGGCCGGCGGCGTCAAGGCCAGCGGCCATTTGCGCATCACGGCGCCGGCGGGCTTCGGGCGCCGGCACGTCGCGCCGCTGGTGACCCGCTTTCGCGAGCAGCATGCCGACGTGACGATCTCGCTAAACCTCAGCGACCGCGTGGTGGACCTGGCGGGCGAGGGCTTTGACTGCGCGGTGCGCGTGGGCGACCTGCCCGACTCCTCGCTGGTCAGCGTGCGCATGGCCGACAACCGGCGCCTATGCGTGGCCACGCCGCGCTACCTCAAGACCCACGGCACGCCGCAGCACCCCAGCGAGCTGGCGCGTTTTGACTGCCTCACGCTGTCCAGCGATGCCTCGCAGACGCGGGGCTGGGCCTTCCAGGTGGGCGGCGAGCTGGTGCACCTCAAGCCGGGCGGGCCGCTCGATTGCTCCGATGGCCAGGTCCTGCACGACTGGTGCCTGGCCGACTGCGGCATCGCCTGGCGCAGCACCTGGGAGGTCGAATCGGAGATCGCCGCCGGGCGGCTGACGGCGGTGCTCGAAGACTTTGCCGCGCCGCCCAACGGCATTTACGCCGTGTTCCCACAGCGCAAACATTTGCCGCTGCGGGTGCGGCTGTGGGTAGACTTCCTCAAGCACCATTACAGCCAGCCCGAGTTCTGGCGCACCCCGGCGGCTACCGCCGCACCCAAGCCCTGATAACCCCAACAAGGAAAAAGGACCCCGCGATGACGCTCGAAGCCCTGCTGGCCTATGCCCACCTGCTGGCGATTCTCACCATGGTGGTTTTTCTCGCGAGCGAGGCGGCGCTGTGCCGCGTCGAATGGCTGAACGCCGCCGTGGTCGAGAGGCTGGGCAAGATAGACATGGTCTACGGCATCTCCGCGGGCCTGGTCCTGGCGACCGGCCTGGCGCGCGTGTTCCTGGGCAGCAAAGGCGCGGCCTGGTATGCGCACAATCCCCTGCTTTATTTAAAGCTGGCCATGTTCCTGGTGATTGGACTGATCTCCATCAAGCCGACGCTGATGTTTGTGCGCTGGCGGCGCGCGCTGCGCGCCAATGGCGCCCTGCCCGACGCGGTGGAGGTCAAGAAAGCGCGCCGGCTGGTGATGGTGCAGGCGCACATCCTGCCTTTTATCCCGCTGGTGGCGGTGTTCCTGGCCCGGGGTTTTGGCTAGGGCCTAATGCATGGAGGGAACCGCAAAACTGGCCGGCGGGTCTCCGCGCTGATGTCTTTCCCACATCAATGTGTACGCGGACTCAATGTGGGAACAAAAGCGCTTTGTGTCGAACAATGGATATTCAGACCGATTTCGCGACAGCCTGGCGCGAATATCTGACAGCAGCTCTGGGCATCTTGCCAGCTTCAGGGCCAAAGCCTCATAGTCCGCCAGGTTTTCAGTGACCAGTTCAGGCAATCCCACCGCGTTCAACAAACTGGCGGCCACCCGGCCAGGAAACGTCGTCCCCATACAGGTCAGAACGGGCAAACCGGCCCATAGGGCATCGCTGGCAGTTGTATGCGCGTTGCAGGGAAGCGTGTCCAAAAACAAATCCGCCACTTGGTGCCGCGCCAGGTGCCTGTCCAGGTCCAGCCGCGGCGCAAAGACCAATCGCTGCGCGGCGACACCGCGCCGCAGTGCCTCGGAACGCAGATTCCGCGGAACGGCCGCATTGTCTTGCAGCAACCACAATACGCTGCCGCTGACTTCGGTCAGCAGGCGCATCCAGACATCAAATACAGCGGGCGTGATTTTGTAGTTGTTGTTGAAGCAGCAAAACACAAAACCGGACGCCGGCAGCCCGCATTCCGCCCGAGTGGGCGTTGTTTTGGCAATCTGTCGCCGCGTATCGTTGGCCTGATAGCTATCCGGCAGCCATACGACTTTTTCGGAATAAAACCGCTGGTGCTCCTCGGGAACAACGTAGCGGTCCGCGAGGATGTAATCGATATATTCCGCGCCCATGCTTCCGGGAAAGCCTAGATAGTTGACCTGAACTGGAGCGGGCCTCTGGGCCAGAATGCCGGGCCGGCCATCCGTGGTAAATCCCTTCAAATCAATCGCGATGTCGATTTCCATGTCCCTGAGCAATCCGGCCGCCTCCCGGTCGCTCTTTGCCCGAACGTCAACAAACCGGTCAAACGAACGCAGCAAGCGCTGGCGCATCGCTCCTTTGGAATCAGGGCCAAACGATAGCGCGACGATCTCAAACCGCTGGTGGTCATGGCGCTCAAACAGTTCAGCCATCAAATAGGCGGTTGCATGGTCATGGAAATCCGCGGAAAGATAGGCCACCCGGATCTTGTCATGCGCGTGGCGCTGGCCGCTCCACAAGGGCTTGTCGGAGGGCGGACAGGCATCAGCAACATTTGTCCGCGCGCACTGCAGCAGCGCGGCCATTGACTCTGTCGCCGCCAGCAGGGTGAATGGCTCGGCAGCCTTTTTTCCCTGCATGACCGCACTGTTCAAGCGCTCCAGGTCCGACTCATGCCGCGACCAATCGCACGAGTACATCCTCGAGGCAAACAGGTTTCCAACGGCATAGGGATATTCCGGCTCGATGTCGATCAATCGCGCGAGGGTACGCGCGGCATCGTCATGCCGGCGCAAGCAGCCCAACATTTCACCAAGGTTCCCCAATGCATTGGCATGCCGAGGCTCCAGCGCCAATACCTGTTCAAAGGACGCCAAGGCCTCTTCATGCCGGCCAAGCGCGCCAAGCACAATGCCGCGGTCGTTGAAAGCCTCCGCGGAGGCCGGGTTCAGGCTGACCAGCTTGTCGTAGCTTGCCACTGCATCCTCAAGCCGGTTGGATCTGCGGAACACGCTCCCAAGGCTGCCATGAACCTGTGCATGATCCGGGCTGAGCCGCAACGCGCTCTGAAAATGCTGGATTGCCCGCGGCAAATCGTTCTCGTATGCATACAGCTGGCCAAGATGCGCGTGAAAATCCGCCACCTCCGGGCATGCAGCGATCCCTTTGAGCACAATCTCCTTGGCGCGCTCGATTTGCCCGCTTTCCAGCAGCATCTGGCACAAATCGCCATAAACCCTCTCAAAATCCCGCTTGAGATCGAGCGCTCGAACGAAGTTTTCTATGGCGATCGCTGCCCTGCCCTGCTTCTTGGCGATGACGCCGAGAAGATAAAAGGCGTCGGCCAGTGCCGGATTGATCTCCAGGCTCCGCTGGAGCGCGTGTTCCGCCTCTTGATAATGCTGTTGTTCACCGAGGGCAAACCCGAGATTGAGGCAGGCGTCGGCGTCCAGCGGGTTGACCGCAATGGCTTCGCGATAGCTGCTTGATGCCTGGTCCAGCTTGCCTTCGGCAAGAAAGGCATTTCCGCGGCGCCTCAAAATATCGCCTTGGGATGTTGGGTCGGATGCCGTCGATGTGCCGCGCGCACTTTCCGGCGCTCCAGCAGGGCTCGCTTCATTCTCCGCGGTGAAGATGCCGTTTCTCAACCAGTTGAACACCCCCATACGCTTCCTTTTGCGACCAAAGACCCGTGCTGCAGCGTGCCCCCATGCAGCACGGCGGCCACCCATGCATCGAAGCCTTGGGCGGCTGTTTCAGCAAAACCCCTATTTTGAACCGCTGGCGCCGCACCCCGATTTTTAAAGCAAGCCTCGCACCAGCCAGAAAGCCGTGCCCCACATCATCAACGCCACCAGCAAATCCATGGCACGCCAGACGGCCGGTGAATTGAGCCTGCGGCCCACGCACCACAGCGCCACACCCAGGCCGGTGAACCACAGCAGCGAACCGGTGATGGCGCCCAGGCCGAACACAGCGTTGTCGGGCTGCGCATAGGCCAGCGAGGCCGTGCCTATGACCACGGCCGTGTCCAGCCAGGCATGGGGATTGAGCCAGGACAGCGCCAGCGCCAGGCCCACCGCCTTGCGGCGCGAAATGAGCTCGGCCTCGGCCGGCGCACCGTCAGCCGCCTGCGGTGCCGGTTGCAAAAAGCGCCGCATCGCCTGGGCGCCATAGACCAGCAGCACCAGCGCGCCCGCACCGGTCATCGCGCCCAGCAGCTTGTCGGACAGGCCGCCCAGCTGCGCCAGCCCCATCACACCGAGGGCGATCAGCGCCACGTCGGTCAACACGCAGAGCGCGACCGTGAGCCACAGGTGCTGGCGCAGCAGGCCCATGCGTATGACATGGGCGTTCTGCGGGCCTATGGCCATGATCAGCGAGAGGCTCAGGACCATACCGGTCAGGAAAGCGGGGGCGGCAAGCGGGTTCATGGTGGTTGCTTCAAAGGTTCAAGAAAGTCGGCTTGCACGCAGTGTCGGGCAAAGCCCATAATGCTTAAACCGAATTAACTAAAACTCAGGTTTATCAATTAATACTTGATTTACGCTCAACCATGCTCGACGCCCGACAACTCGATGCCCTCGCCGCCGTGATTGAGCACGGCAGCTTTGGCGAGGCCGCCAAAGCCCTGAGCCTGACGCTGGCCGCCGTCTCGCTGCGCATCAAGTCGCTGGAAGGCGAGCTGGGCCAGCGCCTGCTGGTGCGGGGCAAGCAGGTGCGCGCCACGCCGGCCGGCCAGGCCCTGCTGGGCTATGTGCGGCAGTTGCGGCTGATGGAGTCCGACCTGCTCGCGGGCCTGCAGGGCGGCGGCAAGGCCGGGCGCCTGCAAAGCCTGAGCGTGGCGGTGAATGCCGACTCCCTGAGCAGCTGGTTTTTGCCCGGCGTGGCGCCGGTGCTGCAGGGCCACGGCCTGCTGCTGGATGTGGTGGTGGACGACCAGGACCACACCCACGACGCGCTCAAGAGCGGCGACGTCACCGGCTGCGTGACCACGCTGGCCCAGGCCATGCGCGGCTGCGTGGCCGAGCCGCTGGGCGTGATGCGCTACCGCTGCATGGCCTCGCCGGCGCTGCTCGCGCAGTGGAACGAGCCCGCTGCGGGCGGCAAGGCGGCAGGGCCGAACCGCCTGGCCCACCGCCTGCTGGCCAGCCCGGCCGTGATCTTCAACCGCAAGGACGCGCTGCAGGACACTTTCCTGGCCCAGCATTTCAAGCTCAAGGGCGCGCTTTACCCGCGCCACTTTGTGCCGGCCGTCGATGCCTTCGAGCTCGCGCTGGAGCTGGGCATGGGCTGGGGCATGGTGCCCGACATCCTGCTGGCGGCGCGCGCGCACCGCCCGCCGCTGCAGGAGGTGCTGCCGGGCTGCGCGGTCGACGTGCGGCTTTATTGGCAGCACTGGACGCGCGAGCCGCTGGCGGCGCAGCGGCTTACGCAGGCCGTCAGGCAGGCGGCGAAAGCGCAGCTGCTGCAGGACTGAGGCGGGCAAAAAAAAGCCTGCCGGGTCGTCCCCGGCAGGCTTTTTGTGGTTTGTGAGAAGTGGAGCGGCTTTACTTGCTCAGGCACTCTTTCATGAAAGCCTTGCGTTCATCGCCTTTTTTGCCCTTGGCGTCGGCGTTGCAGGTCTTCATCTTTTCTTGCTGCGTGGCCTTCTTGGCGCTCAGGCATTCCTTCATGAAGGCCTTGCGCTCGTCGCCTTTCTTGCCCTCGGCATCCTTGTTGCAGGTGCCCATCTTGGTTTGCTGCGCGGTCTTGGCGGGAGCGTCCTGGGCATGCGCCACCGGAGACAGGATCATGGTGGCGGCAAAAGCGAAGGCGGTCAGGGATAACAGCTTTTTCATGGTGGCTCCAATGGGTTGGGAATCGGGATTGAGTTCCGGCTGGAATTCCAACACATAACGCCGGGCCAGGCAAATTCGATGACCGGGCATGCGCGCGCGCCGGGCGGCGCATGGCTTAACCGTAAAATCAGCCCATGCTCTCGATTAAAAAAGACCTGCTCGCGGCCCTGGCCGCGGGCCTGGAAGAACTTTCCCCCGGCGCGGGCGACAAAGCCGCGTTTGAATCCCCCAAGGTGGCGGCCCACGGCGACTTCGCCTGCACGGCCGCCATGCAGCTGGCCAAGCCGCTCAAGCTCAATCCGCGCCAGCTCGCCGAAAACCTGCGCGCCATTTTGCTCAAGGCCCCGGCCTTCGAACGCTGGGTGGACGCCATCGAGATCGCCGGCCCCGGCTTCATCAACATCCGCCTCAAGCCCGCCGCCAAGCAGGAAACCGTGCGCGAGGTGCTGCAGGCCGGCACCGCCTACGGCACACAAGCGGCGGGCAGCGGACGGCGCATGATCGTCGAGTTCGTTTCGGCCAACCCGACCGGGCCGCTGCATGTGGGCCACGGCCGGCAGGCCGCGCTGGGCGACGCGATCTGCAACCTCTTCGCCACCCAGGGCGCGCAGGTCTGGCGCGAGTTCTATTACAACGACGCGGGCGTGCAGATCCAGACCCTGGCCGCCAGCACGCAGGCGCGTGCCAAGGGCCTCAAGCCCGGCGACGCCGGCTGGCCCGAATCGGCCTACAACGGCGACTACATCGCCGACATCGCGGCCGACTTCCTGGCGAAAAAGACCGTCAAGTCGGACGACCGCGAGTTCACCGCCTCGGGCAACGTGGAGGACATGGACTCAATACGCCAGTTCGCCGTGGCCTACCTGCGCCACGAGCAGGACCTGGACCTCAAGGCCTTCTCGGTCAGGTTCGACAACTATTACCTCGAGTCCAGCCTGTACAGCTCGGGCCGCGTCGACGCCACGGTGGCAAAACTGAAAAGCGCCGGCAAGACCTATGAGCAGGACGGCGCGCTGTGGCTGAAGTCGACCGACTACGGCGACGACAAAGACCGCGTGATGAAAAAGAGCGACGGCAGCTACACCTATTTCGTGCCCGACGTGGCCTACCACCTGGCCAAATGGGAGCGCGGCTTCGGCAAGGCGATCAACATCCAGGGCATGGACCACCACGGCACCATCGCCCGCGTGCGCGCCGGGCTGCAGGCCGCCGGCGAGGGCATTCCCCAGGGCTACCCCGATTACGTGCTGCACACCATG
The DNA here is from genome assembly GCF_056401275.1 of Polaromonas sp. P4_F6. Classification (NCBI taxonomy): domain Bacteria; kingdom Pseudomonadati; phylum Pseudomonadota; class Betaproteobacteria; order Burkholderiales; family Comamonadaceae; genus Polaromonas; species Polaromonas sp. P4_F6. The sequence goes on from NZ_JBFUJQ010000009.1 coordinate 64,138, forward strand.
GTGCGCGTCATGCGCAACGGCGAGGAGGTCAAGATCTCCAAGCGTGCCGGCAGCTACGTCACGCTGCGCGACCTGATCGAATGGACCAGCGCCGATGCCGTGCGTTTCTTTTTGCTCAGCCGCAAGCCGGACACCGAGTACATCTTCGACATCGACCTGGCGCTGGCCAAAAACAATGAGAACCCGGTGTACTACGTGCAGTATGCGCACGCGCGCATCTGCTCCATCCTCACCACCTGGGCCGAGCAGGGTGGCGACGAAGCCAGCCTGAAGTCTGCTGACCTCTCGGCGCTGGACAGCCCCCAGGCCCAGGCGCTGATGCTGCTGCTGGCCAAATACCCCGAGATGCTGGCCAATGCGGCCGCCGGCCTGGCGCCGCACGACGTGGCGTTTTACCTGCGCGAGCTGGCCGCCTGCTACCACAGCTATTACGATGCCGAGCGCATCCTGGTCGATGACGAGGCCGTCAAGCGCGCCCGGCTGGCACTGGTCGCGGCGACCGCGCAGGTGTTGCACAATGGCCTGGCGGTGCTGGGCGTGAGCGCCCCGCGCAAGATGTAAGAACGCCGGTAGCAACCGGATTTTCAGGACAAGGCAATGAACGTGGGCAAGGGTATGAATACACAACGAGGCGGGACGCTGCTGGGTTTGATCATTGGCGCGCTGATAGGCCTGGGCGCCGCGCTGGCTGTGGCGGTCTACATCACCAAGGTGCCCGTGCCCTTCATGAACAAGAGTCAGGCGCGCAATCCCGACAGCGACGCCGCGGAAGCCAAGAAGAACAAGGACTGGAACCCGAACGCGCCGCTGGCCGGCAAGAACCAGCCCAAACCGCCGGCCCCGGCCGCCAGCGAGGTGACCGGCGTTGCCGTTCCCGATCCCGCCGCGCCCAAGGCCGCCGCCTCGGCGCCTGCCAAAGCCGCCGCCAAACCTGCCCCCGCGGCCGACCCGCTGGGCGACCTGGCCAAGGCCAAGGTTGAAGGCCTGTCGTCCGGCCCCAGCGTGGACCCTTTCAGCTACTTCATCCAGGCCGGCGCCTTCCGCACGCCTGAAGACGCCGAACAGCAGCGCGCCAAGCTGCTGCTGCTGGGCATGCAGGCCAAGGTCACCGAGCGCGAGCAGGCCGGCCGCACTGTGTACCGGGTGCGCCTCGGGCCTTTCGACAAAAAGGAAGACGCCGACAAGGCCAAGGAGCGGCTGGACAACAATTCCATTGAGACGGCGCTGGTTCGCGTGCAGCGCTGACCCCCGCGCTGCCAATAAGCTGAACTTTTCACGGGGCTGGTGTACAAACCCCTGTGCCCCGCACCACGAGGCCGCCGTCCGCAGGGGCGGCTTACCCAACATTTCCGTCATACCAGGAGAAGAATCTGATGCAACGCCGTGAGTTTTCGTTTTCAGCCGCCTCGGCGGCCGTCGCCAGCCTGGGCGGCATCGCCCTTCCCACGCTGGCGCAAGCCCAGGCCAGGGCCTTCAAGGACGGCGCCGACTACCTGACGCTGGACAAGCCGGCGCCCACCGAGGTCCCTGCGGGCCAGGTCGAGGTGGTGGAGTTCTTCTGGTACAGCTGCCCGCATTGCAATGCCTTTGAGCCGACGCTGGAGGCCTGGATAAAGCAGGCGCCCAAGGATGTGACCGTGCGGCGCGTGCCGGTGGCCTTCCGCCCCGATTTCGAACCCCAGCAGCGCCTTTTTTATGTGCTCGAGGCCATGGGCAAGGTCGAGGAACTCCACAAAAAGGTGTTTTACGCCATCCACGTGGAAAAACTAACGCTCAACACGGCCGACTCCATCGCGGCCTGGGCCGAAAAGCAGGGCGTGGACAAGGCCAAGTTCGTCGAGATGTACAACTCCTTCACCGTCACCACCAAGGCCCGCAAGGCGACGCAGCTGCAGGACATCTACAAGGTCGACGGCGTGCCGGCGCTGGGCATTGCGGGGCGTTATTACACCTCGGCCACTCTGTCCCAGAGCATGGCTCGCGCGCTGCAAGTCACGGATTACCTGATCGCGCAATCGCGCACCAGGAAATAAGGCGGCCGTCCAGGGCCGCAGCGGCCCACGCCGAAAAACCCGCCTCGATCCAGGCGGGTTTTTTTATGCCCCTAATATTCACCCGTGCAAGCCATTCCCACAGCTTGCATGGCTACAATGGCCCAACCCAACGCAGCAAGATTCGTGCCTTATGAAACACCCCCTTTATTCCCTCGTCCTGCCGGCCGCTTTGGCGCTGGGGGCGGCGTTTCCGGCCTGGGCCGAAAAAGCCGACCGGGACAAGCCCATGAACGCGGAGGCCGACGCCCTGCGTTATGACGACCTGAAGCAGACCAGCGTGTTCACCGGCAACGTGGTGATCACCAAGGGCACGACCATCGTGCGCGGCGCGCGGGTCGACGTGAGCCAGGACCCCGAGGGCTACCAGCAGGCGATCGCCATCGCGGCGCCCGGCAAGCTGGCTTTCTACCGCAAGAAACGCGACGGCGTGGACGAATACATCGAAGGCGAGGGCGAGCGCATCGAATACGACAGCCGCGCCGACCTCGTCAAATTCATCAAGCGCGCCGTGGTGCGCCGCTACAACGGCGCCACCCTGGTGGATGAAACCACGGGCGCCGTGATCGTCTACGACAACAACACCGACGTCTTCACCGTGGACGGCGGCGCGCAGAACAGCACTGCCGCCAACCCGAGCGGGCGCATACGCGCCATGCTCTCGCCGCGCGCCGCCGCATCGGCCCCGGGCGCCGCGCCCGCCCCCGCAGCCCCGCCCGCTGCCTTGCGCCCCAGCACCACGCTGGGCAGTGAAAAGAAATAGAAAGAACCTGCACAGATGGATGTGGTGACTGACACTTCGGCGGCCAAGGCCGCAACCCCCAGCCGCCTGGTGGCGCAGGGGCTGCAAAAATCCTACGGCAGCCGCAAGGTCGTGCAGGACGTTTCGGTGGCCGTGCAAAAGGGCGAGGTCGTGGGCCTGCTGGGCCCCAACGGCGCCGGCAAGACGACCTCCTTCTACATGATCGTGGGCCTGGTGCGCGCCGACGCCGGCGAGATTTCCATCGACGGCCAGTCGGTCGAGCACATGCCGATTCACCTGCGCGCCCGCCTGGGCCTGAGCTACCTGCCGCAGGAAGCCTCGATTTTCCGCAAGCTCACGGTGGAAGAAAACGTGCGCGCCGTGCTTGAACTGCAGCTGGACGCGAACGGCAAGCCGCTGGGCCGCGCCGACATCGAGTCGCGGCTCGATGCCCTGCTGCAGGACCTGCGGGTGGACCATTTGCGCCATTCGCCGGCGCCGGCGCTGTCGGGCGGTGAACGCCGCCGCGTCGAGATCGCCCGCGCCCTGGCGACCCAGCCGCGCTTCATCCTGCTTGACGAACCCTTCGCCGGCATAGACCCGATCGCCGTGATCGAGATCCAGCGCATCATCGGCTTCCTGAAGTCGCGCGGCATCGGCGTGCTGATCACCGACCACAATGTGCGCGAAACGCTGGGCATCTGCGACCACGCCTACATCATCAGCGACGGGCATGTCCTGGCCCAGGGCACGCCGTCCGAGATCGTGAACAACGCCGATGTGCGCCGCGTGTACTTGGGCGAGCACTTCAAGATGTAGAGATGGTTTCCCCCTTGTTGTTCATCGCGCTTAACGTGCGGGCTTCCGAGAGTGCCGTCGCCACATTGACACGCCTGCCATCGTCTTTCAAGCGGGGGCCGTGGAACTGGCTTTGCCAGGCCACAGGCGCCGCCCCCTGTAGGGGGGAGGGTGCTACACGAAGTGAGCATCCAACGGGGGGGAGTCCTTGAAACAAGGTCTCTCGCTACGCGTCTCGCAGCATCTTGCGCTGACGCCCCAGCTGCAGCAGTCGATACGCCTGCTGCAGCTGTCCACGCTCGAGCTGAGCCAGGAAGTCGAGCAGATGCTCGACGAAAACCCGTTTCTCGAGGTGTCGGACGAAACCGCGGCGCGCGAGGAGTTCGGCCTGGAGCATGTCAACACGCCGGTCAGCCAGGACAGCCGCGAGTTTGAATCCGCCGCCGATGCAACGGCCGGCGGCGGCGCGGAAGACGCGGGCCTTTCAGCGGCCGGCGAAGCCGAGGTCAGCGCGGAACCCAAGCTCGAGGAAAGCTGGGAAGGCGACGGCACGGTGGAGACCACGCCCGATGACAGCGAATGGGGCAGCGATGCGCCTGCGCGCAAGAACAACAACGAGGAAAGCGAGGCCGAGGCCTCGGACCTCACGGGCGGCCATGAGTCGCTGCAAGACCACCTGCACCGCCAGTCGCTGGGCCTGCGCCTCTCAGAGGAAGACCGCGCGGCCCTGCATTTCCTGATCGAGTCGCTCAACGACGACGGTTACCTCGAGGACAGCCTGGCCTCGCTCGCGGCCGGCCTGGCCGGCGGCGACCTGGAACAGGCCGAGGACCTCGAGCAGCGTTTTGCCATGGCGCTCAAGCTGCTGCAGCACATGGAGCCGGCCGGCGTGGGCGCGCGCAACCTGGCCGAATGCCTGGGCCTGCAGCTGCTCGACTGCAAGGACTGCGAGGAGACCCGCGCCGCCATCGCCGTGTGCAAGCACCCCATGGAGCTGCTGGCCAAGCGCGACGTCAAGCGCCTGTCCTACCTGTGCGGATTCACCGAGGCGGCCATCAAGGGCGCGATCGCCGTGATAGGCCGGCTCGACCCCAAACCCGGGCGCCGCTTCGTGAACGTGGAGCGCAACCTGATCGTGCCCGACGTCATCGTCGTGAAGTCGGGCCGGGGCTTCAAGGTCACGCTCAACGGCGACGTGATGCCGCGCCTGCGCGTGCACGACATCTACGCCAACGCCCTCAAGCAGCACAAGGGCCAGGACGGCCAGGCGCTGCAGCAGCGCCTGCAGGAGGCGCGCTGGTTCATCAAGAACATCCAGCAGCGCTTTGACACCATACTGCGCGTGAGCAGCGCCATCGTCGAGCGGCAAAAGAGTTTCTTCACGCACGGCGAGCTCGCGATGCGCCCGCTGGTGCTGCGCGAAATCGCCGACGAACTGGGCCTGCACGAATCCACGATTTCACGCGTGACCACCGCCAAGTACATGGGCACGCCCTTCGGCACCTTTGAACTGAAGTATTTCTTCGGCTCCGCGCTGGGCACCGAAACCGGCGGCAACGCCTCAAGCACGGCGGTGCGCGCGCTGATCAAGCAGTTCGTCTCCTCCGAGAGCGCGAAAAAACCTCTCAGCGACAACCAGATTTCCGAAATGCTCAAGGAGCAGGGCATTGAATGCGCGCGCCGCACCGTGGCCAAGTACCGCGAGGCCTTGCGCATCGCCCCCGCCAACCTACGCAAGTCCCTATAAATCCGATTCTCGGGCGCATGGCGGCGTTGCGCGGTGCTCGGAATCCTCATGCACCGAAGTGCATTCCGGTTCCTGCGCTCCGTGCGCCTTGCCCTGCATCCCGATAATCGAATTTCTAGCAGTCCCTTGAAGAGTCCGACATGAACCAACTTCAGTTATTTTTACCCTGCGCCGCGGGCGTCGAGGCCCTGCTGGCCGCCGAGGTGCAGCGCATCACCGGCATCCAGGGCAAGGCCTGGCGCGCCGGTGTGCAATTGCAGGCCTCCTGGCGCGACGCGCTGCAGCTCAACCTGCACAGCCGCCTGGCGCAGCGCGTGCTGATCGAGCTGCAGCACAACCAGTACCGCGGCGAGCAAGACCTCTACAACGCCGCCGCCAACGTGGCCTGGGAGATCTGGTTCACGCCCAAACAGACCTTCAAGGTCGAGATCACCGCCCAGCACAGCCCGCTGACCAGCCTGAACTTCGCGGCGCTGAAGATCAAGGACGCGATCGCCGACCGTTTTCGCGCCAAGTTCGACGACGTGCGGCCCAGCGTCGACACGCGCTGGCCCGACGTGCGTGTCTACGTGCACCTGACGACGGACACTGTCACGATTTACATCGACACCTCGGGCGAGCCTCTCTTCAAGCGCGGCTGGCGCGAGGACAAGGGCGACGCGCCGCTGAAGGAAACCCTGGCCGCCGCGATGATTGCCGCCAGCGGCTGGGACCAGCTGTGCAAAACCGGCGTGCCGCTCTACGACCCCTGCTGCGGTTCGGGCACCATCGCCATCGAGGCGGCGCAGATCGCCTGCAACATCGCGCCCGGCATCAACCGGCGCTTTGCTTTCCAGAAGTATCTGCCCTTCCAGGGCCATGTGTGGGACGGCCTGCTGGACCAGGCCGAAGCCGCCATCACGGAGCCCACGGCGCCGGTGTTCGGCAGCGACGTGTCCTTTCGCATGGTCGACTTCGCCGAGCGCAATGCCGAACGTGCCGGCGTGGCCAATGCGGTGGAGTTCCGCGGCGGCGACGCGCTGCAGCGCATGCCGCCCGCGCCTTCGGGCGTGATGCTGGTGAACCCGCCTTATGGCGAGCGCATCGACGTCGCCGGTGTGGCCGGCATCACCGGCGTGCAGGGCCGCGACCAGCGCCGCCAGCAAGGACATGCCGAAGGGCGCGTGCAGCACGACCATCGCAACCAGCCCATCGACGAGTTCGGCCAGCCCTTGAGGCCCGACAGCGGCGACACGCGTGAAGAGCCCGCCTTCGAGACCTCACGCGACCGCTCAGCCAACCCGGGCCGCGAACAGGCGCAGAACGCCTGGGGCGAGGAAGCCGCCGACTTCTTTCCGCAGCTGGCCGCGCACTGGAAGAAAAATTACGCGGGCTGGACGGCCCACGTGCTGACGCCCGACCTCAAGCTGCCCGGCAAGATGCGCCTGAAGGAATCGCGCCGCGTGCCCATGTGGAACGGCCCGATTGAATGCCGGCTGTTCCGCTTCGACATGGTGGCCGGCTCCGCGCGCGGCAAGCCGGGCGCGGCGCGCGAGCCGGCGCCGTGACCGCAGTGGCGCGCCAGCCCGTGGTGCTGGACACCAACATCGTCCTTGACCTGTTTGTCTTCAACGATGCGACCGCGCAGCCGCTGAGGCAGGCGTTGCAAGCCGGCGAGCTCGACTGGCTGGCCACAGCGCCCATGCGCGACGAACTCGCGCGCGTGCTGGCTTACCCGCAGATCGCGCCGCGGCTGGCGTTTTACCAGTTGAGCGCCGACGACGTGCTCGCGGCCTTTGACCGGCATGCACGCTTGGCGGAGGTGGCCGCGAAGGCGGCTGTGACCTGCAGCGATGCCGACGACCAGAAATTCATAGACCTGGCGGTTGCGGTGAAAGCGACGCTGCTGAGCAAGGACCGCGACGTGCTCTCCATGGCCAAACGGCTAGGCAGCCTCGGCGTCAGGGCGCAGAGCGCCCTGCGGGCTTAGCGGCAGCAGGCCTGTTCAGGCCGCCGCGACGCTGGCGCCCGAAACCGCAGCGCCGTCCGGCCCGGCCGGCGCCTGCATGGCCGCGCCGTTGGCGCGAAAGCTGTGCGCGCTGGCCAGCGGCCAGTAGTAGCTGAACACCGTGTTCTGTTTTTCCAGCGAGCCCAGCAGCGCGCCGGGCTCCACCCGCATGATCAGGTTGCTGAGCAGCCGCACCTCGGTGTCGGTCAGGCGCCGCACGATGTGGTGGGCGTTGACCTCGCGCGGGTGGCACAGGCCCGCGGCCTGCACCAGCTCCTGCAGCGCATGCAGCGTGCTGCGGTGGAAGTTTCGCACACGCTCGGCCTTGTCGGGCACCACCAGGGCCTGCTGGCGCACCGGGTCCTGCGTGGTGACGCCGGTCGGGCATTTGCCGGTGTGGCAGCTCTGCGCCTGGATGCAGCCCAGCGCCATCATGAAGCCGCGCCCGGCGTTGCACCAGTCGGCGCCCAGCGCCATCAGCCGCACCATGTCGAAGGCGCTGACGACCTTGCCGGCTGCGCCTATGGAGATGCGGCTGCGCAGGTTCACGCCGATCAGCGTGTTATGCACCAGCAGCAGGCCCTCCTGCAGCGGCGCGCCCACATGGTCGGTGAACTCCACCGGTGCGGCGCCCGTGCCGCCCTCGGCGCCGTCCACCACGATGAAGTCCGGCGTGATGCCTGTCTCCAGCATGGCCTTGACGATGGCGAACCACTCCCAGGGGTGGCCTATGCAGAACTTGAAGCCGGTCGGCTTGCCGCCCGAGAGCTTTCGCAGCCGGGCGATGAAATGCATCATTTCCACCGGGGTGGAAAACGCGCTGTGGCTGGAGGGCGAGATGCAGTCCTTGCCTTGCGGCACGCCGCGCGCCGCGGCGATCTCCGCGGTGACCTTGGGGCCGGGCAGGATGCCGCCGTGGCCGGGCTTGGCGCCCTGGCTCATCTTGATCTCGACCAGCTTGACCTGCGGGTCGCGCGCGTTGGCGGCGAAACGCTCCTCGCTGAAGCTGCCGTCCTCGTTGCGGCAGCCGAAGTAACCCGAGCCGATTTCCCAGATCAGGTCGCCGCCGTGCAGCCGGTGGTGCTGCGAGATCGAGCCCTCGCCGGTGTCGTGCGCGAAGCCGCCCAGCTTGGCGCCCTTGTTGAGCGCCATGATGGCATTGGCCGACAGCGAGCCGAAACTCAGCGCCGAGATGTTGAAGACGCTGGCATGGTAGGGCTGGGTGCAGGGCTCGACCGAGGGCGAGGGATGCTCGGGCGAGCCGCCTATCCAGACGCGGAAGTCGTGCGAGGCCAGCTTGGTCGGCGACATCGAATGGTTGACCCATTCATAACCCTGCGCGCCCACGTCGAGCTGCGTGCCGAAGGGCCGGTTGTCGGGCTCGCCCTTGGCGCGCTGGTAGACCAGCGAGCGCTGGGCGCGCGAAAACGGCGTGGCCTCGCTGTCGCTTTCAATGAAATACTGGCGCATCTCGGGCCGTATGAACTCGAACAGAAAGCGCATATGGCCTATGACCGGGTAGTTGCGCAGCACCGCGTGCCGGGTTTGCCGCAGGTCGTGCACGCCCACGCCAACCAGCGCGATGAACGCCAGCAGGGCCAGCAAGGTCAGCCGGCCCACACCGAAGACCGCCAGGCTGAGCAGCGCCAGCAGCACGCCCAGTGCGCACAAGGCCATGAAGGAGTAACGAACCGGGAACCGGGCATCCAGACGCTGGAGAAACATGGTGGCGCTTCCGTGGGGAGGGGCAGAATAACCGCGATGCGGCAGATACACTTTGCATCATAAGAGCCTCGCGTGAGGCTCAGGACTGTTTTTCATGAAGCCCACCCCCAAACCCGCCACACTTTCAACGCCCGCACCCGAGCAGGCTTTCCTCGAAGCCGAGGACTTTGACGCGCTCGACGCCATCCTCGACGACTTGCGCACCCGCTACGACGAGACGCCACAGTGGGAGTTTTGCGAAGGTTTTATGGCCGCCGTGATCTGCTCGCGCCGGCCTATCGCCGCCGCCGAATACCTGCCCGTGCTGCTGGCCGTGCCCGCCGAGGGCGAGGCGCCGGACCCGGAAGGCGGCTCCTTCGCGGACGATAGCCAACGTGAGCGCTTCCTCACGCTCTGGAACCGGCGCTGGCAGGAAGTTGCCGTCGCGCTGGATTCGGAAGTCGACTCGCTGGAAGACGACAACTGCTACCACCCCGAGGTGATGGACATACGCGGCGCCGTGGCCGAAATGGCGCCCGAGGAACGCGCCGCCTTCAAGCGCGAGGACCTGCCGGCCTTTGCCCAGGTCTGGGCGCTGGGTTTTATGTTCGCGGTCGAAAGCTGGCCTGACGAATGGCTGGCGCCGCGCGACAAGGATGCCGCCAAATGGCTGGACGGCGCGCTGCAGGCCGTGGTGGCCATGACCGAGGACGACACGGCCGCGCCCGAAGTCTCACCGCTGAGCGAAGACGGCGCGCCCAGCACCAGCATCGCCCGGCTCAATGCTTTCGGCGAGGCCATCTGGGCGGTGTACGACCTGCGCGAGCTGTGGAAGACGCTGGGGCCCAAAGTGGAGACCGTGCGCGCCGAGGCCACGCCGGGGCGCAACGACCTCTGCTACTGCGGCAGCGGGAAAAAATACAAGAAGTGCCACGGCGCGGGCTGACGCTTCCCCGCCGCGGTCAAGGCTCCAGCGACAGCAGCAGCTTCTCCACAATCGCATGCGCATAGCGGCTCGCCACTTCCTCGATGAAGCGCGGGAAATCCACATGCGCGCTGTCGTCCGCACGGTCCGAGATGGTGCGCACGGCCGCAAAGGGCACACCGTAGTCGTGGCACACCTGCGCGACAGCCGCACCCTCCATCTCGACCGCGAGCACCTCATGGCCCGCGCCCGTGAGCGCGGCATGCAGGCCTCGCGACTCGCCGGCGCCTGAGACAAAACGGTCGCCGCTGGCGATCAGCCCCTGGTGCACGCGCGCGCCCGGGAAGGCCGCGCTGGCGCCGCCATCATGCAGCGCCGCCGAGGCCGCGCTGAACAGCAAGGCCGTGAGCGCCGCATCGCCCTCAAAGCGGCTGCGGCCGTACAGCGGCACCTCGTAGCGCGGAAACAGCGGCGAGGCATCGAGGTCGTGCTGCACAAAATCGCTGGCCACCACGATGTCGCCCACATTCACCCCTGCGCCCAGGCCGCCAGCCACGCCGGTGAACACCATGCGGCGCACGCCGAAGCGCTCGATCAGCGCGGTCGCCGTGGTGGCGGCCGCCACCTTGCCGATTTTCGACAAGGCCAGCACTACGGGCCGGCCGTGCAGCTCGCCCAGCCAGAAGTCGCGACCGGCGTGCGTCACCTTGTGCGGCCGGTGCAACAACTCCATCAGCCCTTGCTGCTCCTGCAGCAGGGCGCTGAGGATGGCGATGGGGGCCGGGGCGTTTGAGGCGGTCTGGGAAATCGGCATGAAGGGATTGTGCCCATAAAGCACGGGCGCAAAAAAGGGCGACTCGCGCCGCCCTCTAGAAAACCTTTGCAGGTCCTAAAACTGGTTTGCCGGTTGGCTATTTCTTGTCCCGCAGCTCGCGGCGCAGGATTTTGCCAACGGGTGTCTTGGGCAGCTCGGTGCGGAACTCCACCACCTTGGGCTGCTTGTAGCCGGTCAGGTTGGTCTTGCAGTATTCGCGCACCTGGGCCTCGGTGAGGTCCGGGTTTTTCTTGACGATCACCAGCTTGACGGCTTCGCCGGACTTGTCGTCGGCCACGCCCACGCAGGCGCATTCCATCACGCCGGCCAGCTTGGCCACCACGTCCTCGATCTCGTTCGGGTAGACGTTGAAGCCGCTCACCAGGATCATGTCCTTCTTGCGGTCGACGATCCTGAAGAAGCCGTTTTCATCAAGCACGCCGATGTCGCCCGACTTGAAGTAGCCGTCGGGCGTCATGACCTTGGCGGTTTCGTCGGGGCGCTGCCAGTAGCCGGCCATGACCTGTGGGCCCTTGATGGCGATCTCTCCGGGCTGGCCCTGCGGCACTTCGTTGCCGTCGTCGTCGAGCAGCTTGAACCAGGTGCCGGGAATCGGCACGCCTATGGTGCCGGTGAAGGCCTTGCTGTTGGTCGGGTTGCAGCTGGCCGAGGGCGAGGTCTCGGACAGGCCGTAGCCTTCGCAGATCGGGCAGCCGGTTTTTTCGAGCCAGAGCTTGGCCACCGCGCTTTGCACGGCCATGCCGCCGCCCAGCGAGATCTTCAGGTGCGCCCAGTCCACCGTATTGAAGTCCGGGTGGTTGGCCAGGCCGTTGAACAGCGTGTTGACGGCCGGGAAGCTGTTGACCTTGTGTTTGGAGAGTTCCTTGAGCACCGCGGGCAGGTCGCGCGGGTTGGGGATCAGGATGTTCTTGCCGCCGGTACGCATGCCCAGCATCATGTTCACGGTGAAGGCGAAGATGTGGTACAGCGGCAGCGCGCAGACATAGGTGGGCTGGTGGCCCGGCTGCATGCTGGCCATGGCCGGGCCGTTCCAGGCCTCGGACTGCAGCACGTTGGCGATCACGTTGCGGTGCAGCAGCACCGCGCCCTTGGACACGCCGGTGGTGCCGCCGGTGTACTGCAGCACGGCCACGTCGTCGGGCTTGATGTCGGGGCGCTTGAGCGTCAGCCGTGTGCCTTGCGCGACCGCGTCATTGAAGCGCACGGCGCCAGGCAGGTTGAAGGCCGGCACCATTTTCTTGACGTTGCGCACCACGTAGTTGACCAGTGCGCCCTTGAGCATGCCGAGCTGGTCGCCCATGGCGCACAGCACCACGTGCTTGACCGGGGTGGCGGCGATGCACTGCTCCAGCGTGTTGGCGAAGTTCTCGATGATGACAATGGCCTTGGAACCCGAATCCTTGAGCTGGTGCTCGAGTTCGCGTGGGGTGTACAGCGGGTTGACGTTGACCACCACATAACCTGCGCGCAGGATGGCCGCCACGGCCACGGGGTATTGCGGCACGTTGGGCATCATGATGGCGACGCGGTCGCCTTTGGCCAGGCCCAGGCTTTGCAAGTAAGCGCCGAAGGCCAGCGAAAGGCTGTCGGTCTGGCCGAAGGTGACGTCCTTGCCCATGAAGCTGTAAGCGACGCGGCTGCCGTGCTTTTTGAAGCTTTCTTCCATCAAGGCCACCAGCGACGGGTACTGCGACGCGTCGATGTCGGTGGGAACGCCCGGCGGGTAGGCCTTGAGCCACGGGCGGTCAATGGTCGCTGCATTCATGTTTGTCTTCTCCATTACGTTTTGCTTACAGCCATGGATTCTCACGGCCTGCCCTCTTCGTGGCTATTGCGTTTTCCCTAGGAAAGCCGGGAAATCAGAAGGGAAGCCCCTCTAAAGTGGATAGTCCCGCGGCGCACGGCCGCGGGCAAACTCCCAGTCCGCGCTTATTCGATGGCCTTGCCCATGTCCTCGATCACCTTTTTGGCATCGCCGAACACCATCATGGTTTTGTCCATGTAGAAGAGTTCGTTGTCCAGGCCCGCGTAGCCGGCCGCCATGGAGCGCTTGTTGACGATGACCGTCTTGGCCTTGTAGGCCTCCAGGATGGGCATGCCGTAGATGGGGCTGCCCTTGACGTGCGCGGCGGGGTTCACCACGTCGTTGGCGCCCAGGATGATGGCCACGTCGGCCTGGCCGAACTCGGCGTTGATGTCTTCCATTTCATGCACCTGGTCGTAAGGCACTTCGGCCTCGGCCAGCAGCACGTTCATGTGGCCCGGCATGCGGCCAGCCACCGGGTGGATGGCGTACTTGACGTTGACGCCCTTGTCGATGAGCTTTTGCGCCAGTTCCTTGACCGAGTGCTGCGCGCGCGCCACCGCCAGGCCGTAGCCCGGCACGATGATCACGGTTTCGGCATTGCCCAGGATGAAGGCGGCATCGTCGGCCGAGCCCGACTTGACGGGACGCTGCTCCTTGGCGCCCGCGGCGGCGGCACCGGCCTCGCCGCCGAAGCCGCCCAGGATCACGTTGAAGAAGGAGCGGTTCATCGCCTTGCACATGATGTACGAGAGGATGGCGCCCGAGGAGCCGACCAGCGAACCGGCGATGATCAGCATGGAGTTGTTCAGCGAAAAACCGATACCGGCCGCGGCCCAGCCCGAGTAGCTGTTGAGCATGGACACCACCACCGGCATGTCGGCGCCGCCGATAGGGATGATGATAAGCACGCCCATCACGAAGCTCAGCGCCAGCATCGCAAAAAACGCGGGCCAGCTGCCCGTGAACATGAACACCAGCCCCAGGCCAATGGTCAGCAGGCCCAGCACCAGGTTCAGCTTGTGCTGGCCGGCGAACTGCACCGGCGCGCCCTGGAACAGGCGGAACTTGTAGGTGCCCGACAGTTTGCCGAAGGCGATCACCGAGCCGCTGAAGGTGATGGCGCCAATGGCCGCGCCCAGGAACAGCTCCAGCCGGTTGCCGGTGGGAATGGCGCTACCCTTGGCCGCGATGCCAAAGGCATAGGGCTCGGCCACGGCGGCCACGGCGATAAAGACCGCGGCCAGGCCGATCATGCTGTGGAAAAAGGCCACCAGCTCGGGCATCTTGGTCATCTCGACCGTCTTGGCGCGCCAGGCGCCATAGCCTCCGCCGACCACCAGGCCCACCAGGACATACACCATGCCCAGGGCCTTGCCGCCCGAGATCTCGACGATCAGCGCGGCCGTGGTCAGCATGGCGATGGCCATGCCCACCATGCCGAACAGGTTGCCGCGTATCGAGCTGGTGGGGTGCGACAGGCCCTTGAGCGCCTGGATGAAACAGACGGAGGCCACCAGGTACAGCAGCGTGACGAGGTTCATGCTCATTTGGCGGCTCCTTCAGCGGGCGCGGCGGCTTTCTTTTCTTTCTTGCGGAACATCTCCAGCATGCGGCGCGTCACCAGAAAGCCGCCGAAGATGTTGACGGCGGCCAGCGCCACGGCCAGCACGCCCATGGTTTTGCCCAGCGGCGTTTCGGTCAGCGCGGCTGCGAGCATGGCGCCCACGATCACGATGGCCGAAATCGCGTTGGTCACCGCCATCAGCGGCGTGTGCAGGGCCGGCGTGACCGTCCACACCACGTGGTAACCCACATAGATGGCCAGCACAAAAATAATCAGGTTGATGATGGTGGGGGAAACTGCTTCCATGATCGCCTATTGAGAAGTTGATGAAGTAACGCGGGGAGTGGCAAAGGCCAAGGGAGGGAGGGTCATGTTGCCGCTCATGGAGTAGACGCTGCCCTTGACGGCCGCGGCCAGCTGGCGCGCCCACACAAGCTGGCCGGGTTTCAGGTACGCCGGAAGGGTTGAAGCTTCTTCGCCCTGCAAACCGAGAAAGCCAGGCGCCACAAGCAGATTAACGTGCATGCCGGTGCCGCCGGAGCTGCCTACCGTCACGCCGATGGCTTGCAAGGCCGGTGGCACGGTCATGCCGCTGTTTTCCATGGCACTCAGCACCTCAGGCATGGCGCGCTTGAGGTACTGCTCGGCCTTTAAAGGAATTGACGCCCGGACGCATTCGAGCGCATTGGGATCTTTCGTCAGGTTCAGGGCATGGACATTCTGGTTGCTCGTGCAGGTATTGACCCAGTTGACACGCAGCCCCCCGCTCTTCGACGAGTCCACATAAAGAATGGCCATCACGCGGCCGCCCGAGATAAAGGCAAACGAACGGGTTTCGGTAGGCAGCGCACCCCCCGTGCCATTGCCGTCCACTTTGTCTTGTCCGTCGCTGGTCGTCAGCGCTTTCCAGTTTCCCTCCGGCAGCTCGATGTTGGCCCTGCCCACCTTGACGGCTTCGGCATGCGCAGGCAGAACAGCCATTGCGGCTGTGAACATCGCCAGCGAGAGCAGCCTGCCCGTCATTTTTTCTTCACCTCGCCGCCCTGCGTCATCAGGCAGGCCGCGACGATGTCGTCTTCCAGGTCGACCTTGAGCTCACCCTCTTTGGTGATGATGAGCTTGAGGAAGTCGAGCAGGTTGCGCGCGTAGAGCGCGCTGGCGTCGGCCGCGACCAGCGCCGGCACATTGGTTTCGCCGATCAAGGTCACGCCATGCTTGACCACGGTCTTGCCGGCTTCGGTCAGCGGGCAGTTGCCGCCTTGCGGCGCGGCCAGGTCGACGATCACGCTGCCGGGCTTCATGGCCTTGACCATCTCTTCGGTGACCAGCACCGGCGCGGCCCGGCCCGGAATCAATGCCGTGGTGATGACCACGTCGGCCTGCGCCACGCGTTTGGCAACCTCGGCCTTTTGCCGCTCCAGCCAGCTGGGCGGCATGGGCTTGGCATAACCGCCCACGCCGACGGCGGCTTCGCGCTCTTCGTCGGTTTCATAAGGCACGTCGATGAACTTGCCGCCCAGCGATTCGACCTGTTCTTTCACGCTAGGGCGCACGTCGCTGGCCTCAATCACCGCGCCCAGGCGCTTGGCCGTGGCGATGGCCTGCAGGCCGGCAACGCCGACACCCAGGATCACAACGCGCGCGGCCTTGACCGTGCCGGCCGCCGTCATCAGCATGGGGAAAAAGCGCTGGTAGCGGTCGGCGGCCATCATCACGGCCTTGTAGCCGGCGATATTGGCCTGCGAGGACAGCACGTCCATGCTTTGCGCGCGGCTGGTGCGCGGCGCGGCTTCGAGGGCAAAGGCGGTCAGCTTGCCGGCGGCCAGGCGCTGCAGGCCGGCGGCATCAAAAGGATTGAGCATGCCGACCAGCACGCCGCCGGCTTTGGCCAGTCCCATTTCGCTGTCCAGCGGGCAACGCACCTTGAGCACGATGTCGGCGCCGTAGGCGCCCGCTGCGTCGGTGATCTCGGCGCCGACGGCCGTGTAGGCCTCGTCGGGAACGCTGGCGGCGACGCCGGCACCCGACTGCACACGGATGGTGTGCCCCTGGGCCTTGAGTTTTTTGGCCGTCTCGGGCGTGATGGCGACGCGTGTTTCTCCGGCCGTGATTTCGGCGGGTACCCCAATCAGCATGGGTCTCTCCTCAGTACGTTGGTATGGGCTTGGTGGACATCAGCCCGTGGCTGGGCTTGTGCGTGATCTGTCTTCTGCGTGTCTGTATTTGTACCTGTCATGAAGCTTACATGAGATTTTTGCGATTTTTTGTCAGGGCAGTCTATAGTTTTTGCGTGTCCTGCGGCCGCCCATAAGAAAAGCCCCGCCAGCCGCCATGCGGCCGACGGGGCTGTCGCAGCCCTTCGTGCCCTGTGCTACTTGGCCGTTGGCATCACGAACTCGGCGCCTTTGCCTATGCTTTCAGGCCAGCGCTGCATGATGGATTTCTGCTTGGTGTAAAAGCGCACGCCCTCTTCGCCATAGGCGTGCATATCGCCAAAGAGGCTCTTTTTCCAGCCGCCGAAGCCGTGCCAGGCCATGGGCACGGGAATGGGCACATTGATGCCGACCATGCCGACCTGGATGCGGCGGCTGAATTCGCGCGCCACATGGCCGTCGCGGGTAAAGCAGCTCACACCATTGCCGAACTCATGGGCGTTGATGAGCTCCACCGCCTCGGCGAAATCCTTCACGCGCACGCAGCCCAGCACCGGGCCGAAGATTTCTTCCTTGTAGATGCGCATCCCGGGTGTGACGTGGTCGAACAGCGTGCCGCCCATCCAGAAGCCCTTGTCGCAGCCGGCGCCGGCCTGCGCGCCCTTGAAGCCGCGGCCGTCGACCAGCAGCTTTGCGCCTTCCTTCACGCCGGTGTCGATATAGCCGGTGATGCGCTGGTGCGCGGCCGCGGTGACGATGGGGCCCATCTCGGCGTCGAGCTCCACGCCGTTCTTGACCACCAGCGTTTTGGCGCGCGCCTCCAGCATGGGCACCAGCTTGTCGGCCACATTGCCGACCAGCACCGCCACCGAGATCGCCATGCAGCGCTCGCCGGCCGAGCCGTAGCCCGCGCCTACCAGCGCGTCCACTGCTTGCTCGAGGTCGGCGTCGGGCATGACCACCATGTGGTTCTTCGCGCCGCCCAGGGCCTGCACGCGCTTGCCGTGGCGGGCGCCGGTTTCGTAGATGTAATTGGCAATCGGCGTGGAGCCGACAAAGGACACGGCCTTGACGTCGGGGTGCACCAGCAGCGCGTCGACCGCCTCCTTGTCGCCCTGTACCACGTTGAAGACGCCGTCGGGCAGGCCCGCCTGCTTGAGCAGGTCGGCCATGAACAGGCTGGGGCTGGGGTCTATCGGGCTGGGCTTGAGCACAAAACAGTTGCCGGCGGCAATCGCCACCGGGAACATCCACATCGGCACCATCACCGGGAAGTTGAAAGGCGTGATGCCGGCCACCACGCCCAGGGGCTGGCGCAGCGTCCAGTTGTCGATGCCGGTGCTGACCTGGTCGGTGAAATCGCCCTTGAGCAGCTGCGGGATGCCGCAGGCGAATTCCACGATATCGATGCCGCGCGAAACCTCGCCCTGCGCATCGGTGAAGACCTTGCCGTGCTCGGCGGTGATCATGTGGGCCAGCTTGTCCTTGTTCTGGTTGAGCAGCTCCAGGAACTTGAACAGCACGCGCGCGCGGCGCAGCGGCGGCGTGTCGGCCCAGGCCGGGAAGGCCGCCTGCGCGGACGCGACAGCGGCGTCGACCTCGGCCGTGCTGGCCAGCGCGACGTGGCCCGACACCGCGCCGGTCGCGGGGTTGAAGACTTCCTGGCTGCGGCCCGAGGTCGGCGCGGCGACGCGGCCGTTGAGGTAGTGGCCTATGGTGGCCAGGGGAGCGGTGGCGGCGGGGGATAAAGACATGGGGAAATCCTCTGGAGGTGGCCTGGCGGCCGGCAGGCGCCCGAAAGGGGCGGCTTGCTGGCAGTCTAGGCCGGCAGGGCCGGATTGATAACTCCCTCATTTGTGATTACATTGTTCATATTCCTGAACAATCGAGGGCTGGGGCGACCCGGCGCCCGCACCATGTCTTCCGACCAGCTCTCCCCCCTGGTGGCCGACCTGCACCTGCTGACGGTGCTGGCGGCCACCCGCAGCTTCACCGAGACGGCGCGCCGCCTGGGCGTCTCCAAGGCCTCGGCCAGCATGCGCATCAGCGAGCTGGAGCGCGCCGCCGGCGTGATGCTGGTGCGGCGCACCACACGCTCGGTGGGCCTGACCGAAGCCGGCCAGCAGCTGGTCAACGGCATGCAGCCGGCCTTTGCCCGCATCAGCGAAAGCTATTCGGCCGTGAAAGACCTGGTGGGCACGCCGCGCGGGCTGATACGCGTGACGGCGCCGGTGGCGCTGGGGCGCCAGCACCTGGCGCCCTGCGTGGCGGCCTTTCTCAAGCGCTTTCCCGAGATCCACATCGAGCTCGAGCTGACCGACCGCTTCGTGAACCTGGCCAACGAGGGTTTTGACCTCGCGATACGCCACACCAACACGCCGCCCGACACCCATGTGGCCTGGGTGCTGTGCGAAACGCGCTCCATCCTGCTGGCCAGCCCCGACTACCTGGCGCGGCGCGGCGTGCCCACCCAGCCCGCGGAGCTCGCGGGTCACGACTGCCTGCTTTACCTGGGCAACCACAACACGGCCAGCTGGACCTTTATGCGCAACGGCAAACGCAAGTCGCGCGAGCAGGTCGGCGTCAGCATCAGCGGCACGCTCAAGGCCAACAACAGCGAAGTGCTGCGCGAGGCGCTGGTGGCCGGCCTGGGTATAGGGCTGCTGCCGGACTTCAGCGTGCCCCGGGGCGGTGGCCAGCCAGCACCCCTGGTCCATGTGCTGCCCGACTGGCAGGTGCAGGGTTTCTTCGGCGAGCGCATTTACGCCCTGAGGCCCTGGTCGGCCCAGGTGCCCAAGGCCGTGCAATGTTTTGTCGAGCACCTGCGCGAGAGTTTTGCCTGCGGCTTCGGCGCCGCGCAGCCGGCGCCGGCGCCGTGACAACCCGGGCGGGGAAAAACACCCACAAGCACCGTCACGCGCGCCACGGATAATCACCGCCATGAACAACCGATGGAAACCCAGCGTCACGGTCGCTGCGGTCATAGAAAAAGTAATCGACGGCGTCCCCAGGTTCCTGCTGGTAGAGGAAGAAACCCGGGACGGCCTCAAGCTCAACAACCCCGCCGGCCACCTGGACCCGGGTGAAAGCCCGGTTCAGGCCTGTGCCCGCGAAACGCTGGAGGAGGCCGCCTGGCACTTCAAGCCGACGGCCATCGTCGGCGTCTACCTGTCGCGCTTCGAGCGCGCCGTGCCCGGCCAGGACCAGCCGCTGGACATCACCTATTTGCGCTTCGCGTTTTGCGGCGAGCTCGGCGACCACGTCCCCGGCCAGGCGCTGGACGAAGGCATTGTGCGCACCGTCTGGCTGACGGCCGACGAGATCCGCGCCAGCGTGCCCATGCACCGCAGCCCCCTGCTGCTGACCTGCCTGGAAGACTACCTGGCCGGCAAGCGCTACCCACTGGAGCTGGTGACCACGGATGCCAGCGTGCATGCGCCGCTGAGCCAGCCCGGGGCTCAGTAAAGAATCCGTTGCGCCACGGGCGGCGGCGCCCACTGGTAGAGCCAGGTTTCCGTCAAGGGCTGGCCGTCGACCTGCAAATGCATGCGCAGGTTGATGGGTGACGTGCTCTCACCATCGGGACGCAGGTCGAACATGGCACGCCACCCCTTGATGGCGTCCAGCGGCCGGGCCGAAGTCAATTCAACCGTGCCGCGCGAAGCGGTGATCACGGCCTTGACCGGGGCCTCGGCTTTCAGCAACGCAAAGTCGCCGCCCGCAAAGTCGACCGCAAAACGCCGTGAGTAGGCGGTGCGCTTTTGCCCCACCACGCCGCCCAGGCCGGTGCGTGTGGCCACGCAGCGCGCCAGCGGCCCTTGCGCGGCGGGCGGCTGGCCGCCCCAGTGCAGCCGGTAGGAAAACAGCAACTCCTGTCCCGCCTGCGGCTTGTCCCTGGGGTTCCAGAAGGCCACGATGTTGTCAAAGGTTTCGTCCACGGTCGGGATCTCCACCAGCTGCACCGCGCCGGCGCCCCAACCCGCCTTGGGCTCGACCCACAGGCTGGGGCGTTTTTCATAGAACACGCCGTCGTCCTGGTAGTGGTCAAAGTTCCGGTCGCGCTGCATCAGGCCGAAACCGCGCGGGTTGTCGTCCTGGAAGGCGTTGAACTGCAGTTGCGCCGGGTTGGTCAGGGGGCGCCACAGCCATTCGCCCGCGCCGCTGTGCATGGCCAGGCCGTCGGTGTCGTGGATTTCGCCGCGCCAGTCCCAGCCCATGCGCCTGTCGTTTTCGCCGGTCTGGAACATGCTGGTGCACGGCGCGATGCCCAGGCGGTCTATGGTCTTGCGCGGGTACAGCGCCACGTCCAGGTCCATGATCTGCGTGTCGCCCGGCGTGATCACAAAGCGGTAGGCGCCGCTGACGCTCGGCGAGTCCAGCAGGGCGTAGACGGTCAGTGAAGCCGCTTTCGGGTCCGGCTTTTCAAGCCAGTAGCCGATGAAATCCGGAAACTCCTCCGGGAAGGTTTGCGCCGTGTCGATGGCCAGGCCCCGTGCCGACTGGCCGTACTGCCATTCGCCGCCCACCGCGCGAAAGTAGCTGGCGCCCAGGAAGGCCGCCACGTCACGCACCGGGTCGGTGTGGAAATTGAGGCGAAAGCCGGCGAAACCGAGGTCGGCGGACAGCTGCTCGCCGCGCACGCCGCTTTTCCCGTAGTCGAACATGGCCGGGTCATAAGCCAGCTCCTGGGCCTGGCCGTTGCTCACTTCGTGCATGCGCACCGGCGTCTTGAAATACAGGCCGAGGTGGAAAAATTTGGCCACAAAACGCAGCTTGTCATCGCCCCACAAGGCATGGTCGTCCCGAAAACGGATGGCCTGGTGCTGGTCCCAGTTCAGGTCCGCAATACCGGAGGGCAAGGCCACAGCCCGGCTCCGGTAGGGTTTGGCGGCCAGGTCGCGCGCCTGGCCCTTGAGCGCCGCGTAGTCGAAGGCCTGGGCCTTGCCCACGGGTTTGAGGCCCGCGGCCTGGGCCAGCGACGAAAGCCATGGCAGCCCTGCGGCCATACCTGCCGCCGTGGCAGCCCGGCCGGTGCGGGAAAGAAATTGACGTCTTTGCAAAGTGGCAGCTCCTGCAAGAAGGGGCTTTCCATTGTGCTGGAAACATGCGCGGCGACGCGCCGCGGCCCTCGACATTAGTCCGAATGGCTCAGCAAAGCCGGTGGTTTGCCCCTGGCGGGCACCCGCCTTTGGCCTACAGCCGTAGGGCCGGCAGGGCCGTAAGGCCCGAAGCCGGCGCAAAAGCCTTCGCCTTTTTACAATGGGGCCATGGGCAACCCGCAAATCAACACACACAGCCACGGCGGCAAGCGGCAACGCATCGTCGTCGGCCTGAGCGGCGGGGTGGACTCCGCGGTGACGGCGCACCTGCTCAAACAGCAGGGCCACGAGGTCATAGGCATCTTCATGAAGAACTGGGAAGATGACGACGACAGCGAGTATTGCTCGTCCAACATCGATTTTGTCGACGCCGCCGCGGTGGCCGACGTGATAGGCATAGAGATAGAGCACGTCAATTTCGCGGCCGACTACAAGGACCGCGTGTTCGCCGAATTCCTGCGCGAATACCAGGCCGGCCGTACACCCAACCCCGACATCCTGTGCAACGCCGAGATCAAGTTCAAGGCCTTCCTGGACCACGCCATGCGCCTGGGTGCCGAAAAAATCGCCACCGGCCACTATGCGAGAGTCCGCAAGAATGAAGCCACCGGCCTGCACGAACTGCTCAAGGGCCTGGACCCGGCCAAGGACCAGAGCTATTTCCTGCACCGCCTGAACCAGGCGCAGCTGTCAAAGACACTGTTCCCGGTGGGCGAGCTGCACAAGACCGAGGTGCGCCGCATCGCCGACGAGATCGGCCTGCCCAACGCGAAGAAAAAAGACTCGACCGGCATCTGCTTTATCGGCGAGCGCCCCTTCCGCGATTTCCTGAACCGCTACATCGCCAAGGCGCCCGGCCCCATCAAGAACGACAAGGGCCGCGTGCTCGGCGAACATGTGGGACTGTCCTTTTACACGCTGGGCCAGCGCCAGGGCCTGGGCATAGGCGGCGTCAAAGCCAAGGGCGCCGACCTCAAGGCCGCGCAGGCGCGCGGGCTGCGCGGCGTGGGCGAGCACGAACCCTGGTTTGTGGCGCGCAAGGACCTGGAGACCAACACGCTGTGGGTGGTGCAGGGCCATGACCATCCCTGGCTGCAATCGACGGTGTTGACGGCGCAGGACTGCAGTTGGGTAGCCGGCCTTGCGCCCGCGCCCGGCGCCATGGCCGCCAAGACACGCTACCGGCAGGCCGACGCGGCCTGCGAGCTGCGCCAGGCCGGCAGCGACAGCTGCGTGCTGGCATTTGCCGATGCTCAGTGGGCGGTCACGCCCGGGCAATCGGCCGTGCTTTACCAGGGCGAGGTCTGCCTGGGCGGCGGCGTGATCACCGCCAGCAATGTGCAGAACCAGCCCGCGGCCACGCCGCCCCACGCTGGCGCGGCGCGTCACAGCGCCGTTTCGACGTAGGTGTAGATGTAGTTGGAGCCACCGTTGACGTTGCCCAGCAGGCGCGACGAACCAAAAATGCCCGAGCGGTGCGACACGCCGAAGCCGATATAGGTTTCCTTGAGCGGCCGGTAGCCGATCAAATCACCCAGGCTCACGTCCAGGGTCGGGTCCAGGAAGTTGAGCATGCGCGAAGCCGGCTTGCCGTTGGCCGCCAGGCTGGAAGACTCGATGTAAGGGGCGCGCTGCGCCATGGACACCCCCACGCCCAGGCCCAGCCGGGTCTTCACGCGGTCGCTCCAGGGGAAGCCCGAGTACACGGCCTTCATGAACAGATCGAGTTGCACGCCGTTGGCCTGCAGGCCGCGCTCGTTGTGCTGCGTCAAGCCCACATAGCCGATGAAGTCCAGCGGCCAGCCGTTCACGTTGTTGAGAAAGGGCTTGCCGACCTGGATGCCGGTGATGCTGGTGGCATTGGTCTTGGCCGTCGACAGGCACTGCGCCGTGATGATCTTGGCCAGGTGGCAGCCGTCCTCGGTGGACTTGCCGTACAGCACCTTGAAGTAGGTGGGCGTGTCGTTCTCGGCCCATTCGCGCTTGTGGCCGCCGAAGTCGTAGGCCGCGCCCACATACACCGCGGGCAGCACGCTTTTTTGCACGATGGGGCTGTCCTTGACCTTGTTGCCCAGGAAGGTCGCCGACACGCCGGCCAGCAGGCGCCAGCGCTCCGTCAAGTCATAAGAACCGTAAAGCCCCAGCGAGGTCTGCACACCCGCGCCCGGCGCATAGGCGGGACGGCTCGCCGTGGCCTCGCCGGCCTGCACCCCGTAGTAATAGTTGTTGAGTTTGGCATCGCGAAACGCCACCGTCAGGCTGGGGCGCAGCATCCAGGGGCCGGAGCGCCAGTCATAGGTGTAGCCCAGGCGAAATTCATTGCCCTTGTAGGTGTTGCCGATGTCGTGCACCAGCTCGGCTTGCAGCGTGCCCCAGGGCTGGCGCCAGCGGTAGGCCAGGCCCAGGTCGATGGCGGAGTCGCGCGCCGACATGCCGGCCAGGCTGGCCGGCAGGCGCTCGGTGGGAAAGCCTTCCAGGCGCTGCTCCACAAAAAGGTCCAGCCGCCGCTCGTCGCCGTTGAGCAGCTTCACGCCGCCGCGGTTGGCATGCAGGAACAGCCGCTCGCCTTCGTAAAGGTAGAGCGGCAGCAGGTCGTAGCGGCTGCCCGCGTCCTTGTAGGGCGAGCGCTCGACGCGCATCACCATGCCGAGCCCGGCGCTGCCCGTGGCCGGGAGAATGTCGGTAATCGGCTCGACGTTGCCGCCGGCCAGGGCAGTCGCGGCCGCGCACAGCCCGCCCAGCGCAAGGGCGAAACCGCGCAGGATGCCGCGCGGCAAAGAGAGCAAAGGGAGACGGTTCATCATTTTTTTAAAGGTGTGGGATGCCGGCCGTGCCCGGGCAGGCGTGGCAAACACCCTCGATGCTATCCACGAACAATGCATTTCCCCCGGCCGATTTGTAAGAAAACAGGCACAGATCGGATAGGCCGATGTCTTCATGCGGAGCTTTACCCTCACACGCCGGCTCACACGTACACTGCCTATCGTCGGGTCTCCATTCACTCAACGGAGACTGTTATGCCCAAATTCGTGATCGAACGTGCCATCCCCGGACTCGGCGCCCTCAAGCCAGCCGAGCTGCACTCCATTTCCCAGAAATCGTGCGGCGTGCTGCGCGAACTCGGCCCCGAGGTGCAGTGGGTGCAAAGCTACCTGACGGGAGGCAAGATGTACTGCGTCTACAACGCCGCCAGCGAGGAACTCGTGAGGGAACATGCGCGCAGGGGCGGCTTCCCGGCGGACTCCGTCGCGCGGGTCACCGGCGTCATAGACCCCACCACCGCCGAAGCCTGAGGCCCGCCCGTGGATCCGCAAGCCCCGAACGACATGCCGCCTTTGGGGCTTGCCATCCACCTGCTCGGCCCGCCGCGGGTGGAGCGGGACGGCAAGCCCTTGCCGGCGCCGCGCGGCCACAAGGTCTGGGGCCTGCTGGCCTACCTGGTCCGCAGTGAGTCGCCGGTCAGCCGCAAGCAGCTGGCGGGGCTGCTGTTCGAGGATGCCGAAGACCCGCTGGCCGCCTTGCGCTGGAACCTCAGTGAACTGCGGCGCCTGCTGGACAGCGCGGATTTGCGCGGCGACCTGCTGGCGCTTGCGCTGGCGCCCGCGACCTACCTCGACCTCGGGGCCGTGCTGTCGGGAAGCTGGGCGCAAGCCCTGTGCGTGCCCGGCCTGGACCGCGAGCTGCTCGAAGGCATGAATTTTTCAGGCAGCCCGGCCTTCGAGGTCTGGCTCGCCACGGAACGCCGCCACCTTCAGGCCGCCGCCGAGGCCGTGCTGCGTGAGGCCGCGCTGGCCCGCATGGCGGCAGGTGCCATGGCCGAAGCCGCCACACTGGCCGCCCGGTTGGTGCGCCAGAACCCGCTGGACGAAAACTACCAGGCGCTGCTGGTGCGCAGCCTGGCCGCTTGCGGCGACGGTGTGGGCGCGGCGCGCCAGGCCGCCGCCTGCCGTGAATTGTTCCAGCGCGAACTCGGCGTGCAGCCGGGCGCCACACTGGATGCCGCCCTGCGCACCGCCACCGCGACGCCCACCGCGCGGCCGGCCACCGGGCGCGCCGCGGCACTGGCGCAGCTGGAGGCCGGGGAGGCCGCCATAGGCGCCGGAGCGCTCGACGCCGGCCTGCAATGCCTGCGCCGCGCCATCGTCGAGGCCGACGCCACCGGCGACACGGCGCTGCGCGCGCGTGCCCGCGTGGCCCTGGGCGGCGCGCTGGTGCATGCCGCCCGCGGCCGCGACGAGGAAGGCGCCACGGCGCTTCACGAAGCCCTGGAGGTGGGCCGGGACGCCTCACCTGCGCTCGCCGCGGCGGCTTGCCGCGAGCTCGGTTATGTCGAATTCCTGCGCGGCCGCTACGAGCGCACGCTGGCCTGGCTGCAGCGCGCCGCGCCGCTGGCGGGCAGCGACCGCGCGGAGCGGGCGCGCATCGCCACGGTGCACGGCAGCGCGCTCAGCGACACCGCGCACTACGCGGCCGCCATCAGCCTGCTGCGCGAAGCCGAGGCGCTGGGCGCCGCGGCCGGCGACCCCAAACAGCTTGCCTATGCGCTGTCCATGCTGGGGCGCGCGCTGCTGCTGCACGGCGAGCTGGACGCCGCCGCCGACGCCCTGGACCGCTCGGTGGCCCTGGCCCAGCCGGGCTGGACCGCTTTTGTGCCCTGGCCGCAGTCGCTGCGGGCCGAGGTCGACCTGCTGCGCGGCGACGTGGAGGCCGCCGCGAACCGTTTCGAGCATGCCTTTGCGCTCGGCTGCCAGATCGGCGACCCTTGCTGGGAAGGCATTGCCGGCCGCGGATTGGGGCGGGTGGCCATGGCGCGTGGCGAACCGCGGCGCGCGGCCGAAATCCTCATCGACGCGCTGGCGCGCTGCGTGCGCCTGCCCGACGCCTACCTGTGGGGCAAGGGCTACGCGCTCGATGCGCTGTGCGGCGTCGCGGTGGCCGATGCCATGCCCCAGGCCTCGGCCTGGATCAACGAGCTGCAGGACCTGGCCGCGCGCAGCGGCATGCGCGAGCTCACGGTGCGCGCCTGCCTGCACCGCGGCGCGCTGGGCGACAGCGCGAGCACGGCCGCGGCCGGCTTGCTCGCCGGCCAGATCGACAACCCCGCGCTGCACGCCCTCGCCGGGCTTTAACGACAGCGACGACACCCCAAGAGCTTGATGATGAAGACAAAACCCAAAGACGCCGTGTTTCGCGGCGGGGCCCGGCGCCTGCTGCCCGGCCAGGCGCTGCGCCTGCCCCGGCGCGGCGGTGAATTGACGGTGCTGCGCGGCCGGCTCTGGCTCACGCGGGGCAAGGACCCCGGCGACCACTTCATCGCTGCCGGCCAACGCGTGCGCCTTGGCGACCACGAGAACGCGGTGATAGAGCCCGCGCAAAGCACGCGGGGTGTGAGCCTGCACTGGGAGCCCCGCCGCCCGGCCCTGGCCGGCGCCCTGCTGGCCCGGCCCTTGGGCGGCGCGGCCTTCCTGGCTTTTGTGGCGGCCCGCGGCTTCGCGGCGCTGGCGCGCAAGGCCGCGGCGGCTGCCAGGCGCGCGCGCGGCCATGGCGACATCAGCGGCGGCCATGCCCTGTTCGTCGCGCTGGAAGGCGGCAGGTCATGGGAGCCGGGGCGGCGCTGCTGAAACTCAGCCTTCCTTAACCTCGCTGACGGCCTGCCCTTGCTGCGCCCTGTCCGCCAGCAGGTCGACAAAGGCGCGGACTTTGGCCGGACGAAAGCGCGCGGCCGGAAACACCGCGTGGATGCCGCCCGAAGGCAGCTGCCATTGCGGCAGGACCTCGATAAGGCGGCCGGCCGCAAGGTCGCCGGCCACCGCATAGTCCGGCAGCACCGAGAGCCCCGCACCCTGGCATACGGCTTCGCGCACGGCCAGTGTGGCATCGAGAAAAATCGAGGCCTGCACAGTCACGGCCTCGCGCTTTATCTCGTTGAGCGAGAAATTCCAGCTAAGGTGCTCACGCAAGGCGGTATTGGCGACGAAAGGCAGCGTGGCGATGTCTTGCGGACGCGTGAGCCGCTCCACCTGTGCCTTCATGGCCGGCGGCGCCACCAGCAGTTGCCGGAAGGAGCCGATTTTTCGGGCCTGCAAGCTGGTTTCAGCCAGCCAGCCGACACGGATCGCCAGTTCGAAGTTGCCGGACATCAGGTCCATGGTCTGGTCGCTTAAGACCGCATCGACCTTGCACGCGGGGTAGCGCCGGGTAAAGGCGGCGATGGCCGGCACCACGACACCCACGCCATAGTCGAAGGGAGCGGTGAGCCGCAGCATGCCGGAAGGCTCCGCCGAAGTTTCAGCCAGGTCGTCGAAAGCATTCCCGGCCTCGCGCAGGATCAGCGCGCAACGCAGGTAAAAGGCCTGGCCCAGTGCGGTGGGCTGCACCTTGCGCGTGGTGCGCACCAGCAGCGAGGTGCGGAACTCGCGCTCCAGCCGCGCGACCTGCTGGCTGACCACGGCCTTGGTGATGCCCAGCCGATCCGCCGCCGCGGTGAAGGAGCCGGTTTCCACCACCGCCGCGAAGTAGGCCAGGCGCCTCAGGTTTCCCAGCCCTCCGAGGCCGCTGTCGTCGTGATTGTTTGCTTTAAACATACATTGTGTTTATCAGAGATGTCTTTAACAGTCAATTGATAGTGCCTACGATCACAGTCAGTGAGCCAACAAACCATGACCAAGACCCTGCATTACCTCTTCGACCCGCTGTGCGGCTGGTGCTACGGCGCCACGCCGGTGCTCTCCGCCTTGCTGGAAATCCCCGACGTCAGCGTCGAATTGCTGCCCACCGGCTTGTTCTCGGGCGCGGGCGCAAGGCCCATGGACAGCGAGTTCGCCGCCTACGCCTGGTCCAACGACCAGCGCATAGAACGCCTGACCGGTCAGCGCTTCAGCGAGCAGTACCGCCAGCAGGTTCTCGGCGATCGCCAGCGGCTTTTCGACAGCGGCCCCGCTACGGTGGCGCTGACGGCCGTGTCATTGACCGCGCCGGCCAGGGAGCTCGAAGCCCTCAAGGCCATACAAAGTGCGCGTTATGTGGACGGCAAGGACGTGAGCTCCTTGGCCACACTGGCGGACGTTCTGCGCGGGCTGGGCCTTGAGCAGGCGGCAACCATGGTCATGCAGCCCGACGAAGCGCTGCTCGCGGCAAATCGATCGCGCACCGGCCGGGCACAGGCCCTGATGCGGGAGTTCGGCGCCCACGGCGTGCCGACCCTGGTTGCCGAATCGGGCGCGAAGCGCTGGATCGTGAATCACGCGGCCTTCTATTCCAACCCCCGTGCGCTGATCAGCGAGCTCGAAACAGCCTGAGCCGGGCCTGAATTGAAGCTCGTGCCAGCGAATCTTTTTTAGTTAACCGTGAGAAAGCGAACCATGACAACACGAAGAGAAACCCTCAAAACCGTAGCCGCCGCGGGTGTCGCGACGGCCATCTTAGGAGTGAAAAGCGCTATGGCTGCCAATACCAATCTGACCTGGAAACACTTTCCCGCCGGCGAGCATGGATTCTTCCGTGCCCCGGTCCTAATCTCCGGCGAGCGCGAGGCCGTCTTGATCGACGGCGGCTTCACGCTTCCCGACGGCAAGGCGCTGGCCGAGGCCATCAAGGCCACGGGCAAAAAGCTCACGACCATTTACATCAGCCAGAGCGACCCTGACTACTACTTCAGCCTCGCGCCCATCAAGGCGGCATTTCCCGATGCCAAGGTGATCGCCGCGCCGGCCACGATAGCGGCCATCAAGGGCAATGTGGAAAAGAAACTGGCGACCTGGGGCCCCCAGCTCAAGGAAAACGGCCCGCAGGCCCTGGCCGACATCGTGATGCCCGAAGCCTTCGACGGCCGGACCCTGACCCTGGAAGGCCAGACCCTGGAGATCGTCGACGTCGACGGCCTTGCCAATCGCCGCTATATCTGGGTGCCTTCGCTGAACGCCATCTTCGGCGGCGTGCTGCTGTTCTCCGGCGTTCACGTGTGGACCGCCGACACGCAGGGCGCGGAGGCCCGCGCCGCATGGGTGAAAACGCTTGACGCCATGGCCGCGCGCAAACCCGCCGTGGTCGTCCCCGGCCACATGGCTGTCACGGCGGCGGTGGACGCAAGCGCGATCCAATACACACGCGACTACCTCGTGGCTTTCGAGGAAGTGCTGGCCAAGTCCGCCGACAGCGGCGCCCTGATCGCGGCCATGACCCGGCGCTACCCGAACGCCGGCATGGGCGTGGCGCTGCAAATCGGCGCCAAAGTCGCCAAGGGCGAGATGAAATGGGGTTGAGGCCATGATGTCGAACATCGACATCGTCCGCGCGCACTATGCCGCGTCGGCGCAGGGAAACATCGACGCAATGATGGCCCATGTGTCGCCCCAGGTGCGCTGGACCGAGATGGCGGGGTTTCCCTGCGCGGGCACCTGGGTCGGGCCGCAAGCGGTGGCCGAGAACGTCTTTGCCGTACTGGGCAGGGACTGGATCGGCTATCGCTTCGAGCTGCAAAGCCTGATCGACGGCGGCGAGCACATCGTCGGGGTGGGGAGCTACCGCGGCACTTACCGCGCCACGGGCAAGGACCTGCAGGCCCGTGTCGCCCACATCTGGCATCTGCAAAACGGCAAGATCGTGGCCTTCGAGCAGTTCACCGACACGCTGCTGGTCCGCCAGGCCATGGGCCACAACTAGGAAAAAAGAAAAGAAAAAGCCCGCCCTCCTCTGGGAGCGCGGGCTTTAATCAAAAGAACTTTTCCGTATTTAGAACGGAATGTCGTCATCCATGTCGTCAAAACCGCTGGCCTGCTTGGAGGCCGCAGGGGCCTGGCGTGGCGCGGCTGCCGCCGGCGCGCGCGCCGGGGCCGACTGGCGCGGGGCTTCGTAGCCGCCGCCACCGCCGTCGTCCCCACCGGGGCCGCCCATGCCCTGGCGGCTGCCCAGCATCTGCATCTGGTCGGCGCGGATTTCGGTGGTGTATTTTTCGATGCCGTCCTTGTCGGTCCACTTGCGCGTGCGCAGCGAACCTTCCACATAGACCTGCGAGCCCTTGCGCAGGTACTGGCCGACGATTTCGGCCAGGCGGCCGTTGAACACCACGCGGTGCCATTCGGTGGCTTCCTTCATTTCGCCGGTCTGCTTGTCTTTCCACCGGTCGGTGGTGGCGATGGTGACGTTGGCGACCTGGTCGCCGCTCGGGAAGCTGCGCATTTCGGGGTCGCGGCCCAGATTGCCGACGACGATGACTTTATTGACGGATGCCATGAGGGGTTCTCCTGAGCTGATCTACAGAGCGGGGCCCTGCTATTTATGAATAACTCACAGTTTAACTGGCCGGCCCGGCAGAGCCTGACCAGAGGCGACCGCATGGCGCCCGGGCGCCCGCATGGGCCAGGCCACCAGCAGCCAGGCCAGCATCAGGCCGCCGCACAGCATAAAAAGCCCCGCCGCACCCTGGGTTTTGGTGACCCAGCCGCCGATAGCGCCGCCGGCAAAAAAGCCCAGCGACTGCAGGGTGTTGTACACCCCCAGCGCCGCGCCACGCGCATGGGCGGGCGCCACACGGGAGGCCAGGCTGGGCTGGGTGGCTTCCAGCACATTAAAACCGCAGAAAAACAGGAACAGCAAGACGGCCAGCAGGCCCAGGCCGTGCGGCCCCGGGCTGGAGGACACCGCCCACAGCAGGCCCAGCTGCACCACAAAAACCAGGCCCACGGCGCCCAGGAAGGCGGCGCGCAGGTAGCCGCGCCGCTCCAGCGGGAACAGCGTCATGCCCATCACCAGGAAGGACGCCAGCACCGCCGGCAGGTAAACCTGCCAGTGGCGGGCCTTGTCGAGGCCGGCCGCCACCAGCAGCGCCGGTATCGCCACCCACATGGCCAGCTGCACCGCATGCAGCACAAAAACGCCGAAATCCAGCCGCAGCAGGGCCGGATCCCTGAGGACTTCGAGCACGCTGCCGCGCGGGCGATTCGCGTGCTCCAGCGGCTCGGGCGGCACCCACCACAGGACCACCGCGATGCCGCCCAAGGCCAGCGCGCCGGTCAGGGAAAACAGGCCGTGCAGGCCGATGGAGGCCGCCAGCAGCGGCGCCACGAGCAGCGAGAGGGCGAACATCAGCGCGATGCTGCTGCCCACCAGCGCCATGGCCTTGGTGCGCACCTCGTCGCGCGTGGAGTCGGCCAGCAGCGCGGTGACGGCCGCCGAAATCGCGCCCGCGCCCTGCAGCGCCCGGCCGGCGACCAGCCAGTCCAGGTCGGGCGCCCAGGCCGCGATAAAGCTGCCCAGGGCAAATATGACCAGGCCGGAAATAATCACCGGTTTGCGGCCCCACCAGTCCGAGGCGATGCCGAAGGGGATCTGCAGCAGGCCCTGGGTCAGTCCGTAGATGCCCATGGCCAGGCCGATGCGCGCCGGATCATCGCCGCCCGGGTATCTGGCCGCTTCCAGCGCGAACACCGGCAGCACCAGGAACAAGCCCAGCATGCGCAGCGCAAAAATCGACGCCAGCGAGGCGCTGGCGCGGCGCTCGGTGGCGGTCATGGGGTAAGACGGGGGGACGGAGGGCTGGGACAAGGGATAAACAGGCAAAAAAGACTCAAAAGCGGACAAAAGGCGGCCCAGACCAGGGCAAACCGGTAGTTAGGCCGCTCTGGCGGACAAGCCCCGGCCGTCCGGACCTTGTTCAAACAGCTATTGTGCTTGAAACGGTGCTTCGGTCTATGATGGAGAGTTTTGCGGCTGCCACATCTTGAACTCTCCCGACGACAGCAAATACCTCGCCTCCCAGGCCGCAGAAGGCCGTCACGTCGCTGAGCCCCCGGCCCGCTACCTGGCCCAGGCCCTGGCGGCGCAGCGCATCAGCATTCGCGGCGCGCGCACGCACAACCTCAAGAACATCGACCTGGATATCCCGCGCAACCAGCTGGTGGTCATCACAGGGCTGAGCGGCTCCGGCAAGTCCAGCCTGGCCTTCGACACGCTGTATGCCGAAGGCCAGCGCCGCTACGTCGAAAGCCTGTCCACCTACGCGCGCCAGTTTTTGCAGCTGATGGACAAGCCCGACGTGGACATGATCGAGGGCCTGTCGCCCGCGATCTCCATCGAGCAGAAGGCCACCTCGCACAACCCGCGCTCCACCGTGGGCACGGTGACCGAGATCCACGACTACCTGCGCCTTTTGTTCGCGCGCGCCGGCACGCCGTTCTGCCCCATCCACGACCTGCCGCTGCAGGCGCAAAGCGTCAGCGAGATGGTCGACACGGTGCTGGCCCTGCCGGAAGACACCAAGCTGATGATCCTGGCGCCGGTGGCGCGCGACCGCAAGGGCGAGTTCGTGGACCTGTTCGCCGAAATGCAGTCCCAGGGTTATGTGCGCTTTCGCGTCGACGGCACGGCCTACGAGTTCGACGAACTGCCCAAACTCAAGAAAACCGAGAAGCACAACATCGACGTGGTGATAGACCGCGTCAAGGTGCGGGCCGACCTGCAGCAGCGCCTGGCCGAAAGCTTTGAGGCCGCGCTGCGCCTGGCCGACGGCAAGGCCCTCGCGCTGGAGATGGACACCGGCAAGGAGCACCTGTTCAGCGCCAGGTTCTCCTGCCCGGTCTGCGACTACTCACTCAGCGAGATGGAGCCGCGGCTCTTTTCCTTCAACTCGCCCGTGGGCGCCTGCCCGACCTGCGACGGCCTGGGCCACATGGAGTTTTTCGACCCGGCGCGCGTGGTGGCCTTCCCTTCGCTCAGCCTGGCCAGCGGCGCCGTCAAGGGCTGGGACAGGCGCAACGGCTATTACTTCGCCATGCTGGAAAGCCTGGCCAAGCACTACAAGTTCAACATCGACACGGCCTTTGAGGAGCTGCCCGAGAACGTGCAGCAGGTCGTGCTGCACGGCTCGGGCGACGAGGAAATCAAGTTCAGCTACGTGATGGACTCGGGCAACTTCGCCGGCAAGAAGATCAGCAAAAAGCACCCCTTCGAAGGCGTGATCACCAACTTCGAGCGCCGCTACCGCGAGACCGACTCCGCCGCTGTGCGCGAGGAGCTGGCCCGCTACCGCAGCGTGCAGCCCTGCCCCGAGTGCGAAGGCACGCGGCTGCGCACCGAGGCGCGCCACGTCTATCTGGTCAGCGCGCCCGAGGGCGGCGCCCAACCGCAGCGCAAGGCCATCTTCGAGATCAGCCATGCGACGCTGCGCGAGAGTTTTGAGTACTTCAATATCCTCAAGATGGAGGGCGCCAAGGCCGAGATCGCGGCCAAGGTGGTGCGCGAGATCGGCCTGCGCCTGAAGTTCCTCAACGACGTGGGCCTCAACTATTTGAGCCTGGACCGCAGCGCCGAAACGCTGTCGGGCGGCGAATCACAGCGCATACGCCTGGCCTCGCAGATAGGCTCGGGCCTGACCGGCGTGATGTATGTGCTCGACGAACCCAGCATAGGCCTGCACCAGCGCGACAACGACCGGCTGATCGGCACGCTCAAGCATTTGCGCGACATCGGCAACAGCGTGCTGGTGGTCGAGCACGACGAAGACATGATCCGCGCGGCCGACCACGTCATCGACATGGGGCCGGGCGCCGGCATCCATGGCGGGCGCGTGATGGCCCAGGGCACCTTTGACGAAGTGAAGAACAACCCCGACTCGCTGACGGGCAAGTACCTGGCACAGACACTGAAGATAGCCGTACCCAAGCGCCGCACGCCATGGCTGCCGACGGTGAAGGCGGTGGAAGCGGCGGAAAAGAAAAAAGTTTCACGCTTTCCGCAAAGCCCGGCCGCGGAACGCCGCGCAGCGCGCGAGGCCGTGCACCAGGCCACGCTGGGCGACATGCAGGCGCTGCGCGTCATCAACGCCACCGGCCACAACCTGAAGGGCGTGAGCGTCGAGTTCCCGGTGGGCCTGCTGACCTGCGTGACCGGTGTTTCCGGATCGGGCAAGTCCACGCTGGTCAACGACACGCTGTATGCCGCCGTGGCCCGCACGCTGTACCGCGCGCATGAAGAGCCCGCCGCGCACGAGTCCATCGAAGGCATAGAACACTTCGACAAGGTCATCAACGTCGACCAGTCGCCGATAGGCCGCACGCCGCGCAGCAACCCGGCCACCTACACCGGCCTCTTCACGCCGATACGCGAACTGATGGCCGAGATGAACACCGCCCGCGAACGCGGCTACGGCGCGGGGCGCTTTTCCTTCAACGTCGCCGGTGGCCGCTGCGAGGCCTGCCAGGGCGACGGCGTGGTCAAGGTCGAGATGCACTTTTTGCCCGACGTGTATGTGCCCTGCGACGTCTGCAAGGGCATGCGCTACAACCGCGAGACGCTCGAAGTCCAGTACAAGGGCAAAAACATCGCGCAGATCCTGGACCTCACGGTGGAAGTCGCGGCCGAGTTCTTCAAGGCCGTGCCCACCATCGCGCGCAAGCTGCAGACCTTGCTGGACGTGGGCCTGTCCTATATCAAGCTGGGCCAGGCCGCGACCACGCTCTCGGGCGGCGAGGCGCAGCGCGTCAAGCTCGCGCTGGAACTGAGCAAGCGCGACACCGGCCGCACGCTGTACATCCTCGATGAACCGACGACGGGCCTGCATTTTGCCGACATCGACCTGTTGCTCAAGGTGCTGCACCAGCTGCGCGACGCGGGCAACACGATTGTCGTGATCGAGCACAACCTGGACGTCATCAAGACCGCCGACTGGCTGGTCGACATGGGCCCCGAAGGGGGGGCCGGCGGCGGCACCGTGGTGGGCGTGGGCACGCCGGAAGACATCGCGGCCAACCCGGCCAGCCATACGGGACGCTATCTGGCGCGCCTGCTGTAATTTGCGTCGATGCGCTCGGGCGCACGCCGCGCCCGGGCCGCGCCTTCTTTTCTTCACGGGATCCAGGTTTTGAACAGCTCCACCTTTTTCACCCAGCGCAAAATCGTTTTCCTGCTGGCCTCGCTGTGCTGCCTGCTCTGGGGCAGCGCCTACCCGGCGATCAAGAACGGCTATGTGCTGTTCCATATCACCGCCGGCGACATTCCCTCCAAGCTGGTGTTCGCGGGCTGGCGTTTTCTTTTTGCCGGCCTGGTGCTGCTGGTGTTCGCCTTTATCAGCCGCAAGCCGGTGCTCCAGCTGGACCGCCGGACCTTCGGCCAGGTCGCCATCGTCGGCCTGACACAGACCAGCCTGCAGTATGTGTTCTTCTACATCGGCCTGGCCTACGCGACGGGCGTGAAGAGCTCCATCATGAATGCGACCGGCACTTTTTTCAGCGTGCTGCTGGCGCACTACATCTACAAAAACGACAGGCTCAGCTTCAACAAAGTGCTGGGCTGCCTGGTGGGCTTTGCGGGCGTGATGGTGGTGAACTTCAGCGAGAGCCTGCTCAGCTTCGACTTCACGCTGCTAGGTGAAGGCTTTGTCGTGATCGCCGCCTTTGTGCTCTCGGCCGCCAGCATCTACGGCAAAAAAGTCTCGCAGCGCGTGGACTCGGTGGTGTTGACCGGCTGGCAACTGGCCATAGGCGGCCTGGCCCTGCTGCTCATCGGTTTTACCACCGGTGGTTCGCTGACGGGCTTTACCTTCAAGTCCACCTTGCTGATGGTCTACCTCGTGGTGCTGTCGTCGGCCGCGTTCTCGTTGTGGACGATTTTGCTGAAGTACAACCGCGTGAGCATGATCACCGTCTTCAACTTCATGGTGCCGATTTTTGGGACCATGCTGTCGGCGGTGTTCCTCGACGAGCGTTTCCTCGAGTGGAAAAACGGCTTGGCTCTGGTGCTGGTTTGTTACGGGATTTGGTTGGTGACAAAAGAAGAGAAGGGTGGTTGAGCCGGGTCTTGCTCCGGCGGGCGCGCTCTCCCCCTTCTCTCCTTCTCCTCGCCTCGTCTTTCTGCTTACTCTGCTGAGGGTGGTTGGCCGGGGGTAGCCCGGCAGCTACTCACTTTTCTTTTGCTTCGCCAAAAGAAAAGTAAGCAAAAGAAAAGGCGACCCTGGTGTCTGCGTCCCTTCGCTTCGCTACGGGCAACCTGCGGTGCTCGGTCCAGCCGGGGTCAAAAACAACTCGCCTTCGGCTCAAACAAGTTTTTGCCCTGATCCGTCTGGCCCTGCGCTCCTCGGCGCATCCACAAGGGGTGGCAGAAAAATACCGAATACCTAAGAAACAAGGACACGCCATGGCGTGTCCTTGTTTGTATTTGTCTTCTTGGTTTTCTGTCCCCGCTCCCGATTGCCCCGTCCTGGCTGGGCCGAGGAGCGCAGACGTAGGCGGATCAGGGATCGCGCTTGTTTGAGCCGAAGGCGAGTTTGCGCGAGACCCCGCCGTAGTCGAGCACCGCAGGTTGCCCGTAGCGCAGCGGAGGGACCCAGACTGCGGGTCGCCTTTTCTTTGCTTACGTTCTTTTGGCGAAGCAAAAGAAAGTAAGTCGCCCGCCGGGGCGAGACCCGGCCAGCAAGCCTATGCAATGGGCAAGAGCGCGCAAGCCGGAGCAAGACCCGGCAAGCCCCCCACTGCATGGCCAATCAGCGTTAATTGGCCGCCGTAAACCGACGCCTCACATGCCGAGGCGTCTCAATCTCATCCACAATCGCCACGGCCAGGTCGGCCACGGAAATACCCGCCGGCTTCTCCCCCTGGCCAGGCAGCAACTCATCACCCCCCAGCCGGTATTTGCCGGTACGCTCGCCGGGCGCCAACCCAATGGGAGGCGAGACAAAACTCCAGTCCAGCGAGGTTTCGAGCTTGAGCTGGTTGAGCGCTTCGCGCGCGGCCAGCGCGCCCTGCTTGTATTCGGCGGGGAACTGCGGCGTGTCCACCAGTTGCAGGCCGGGTGCCACATACAGGCTGCCCGCGCCGCCCACCACCAGCAGGCGCTTCACGCCGGCCTGTTTGACGCCGTCCACGATGGCTTTGCTGGCCTGCAGGTGCAGGTCATAAATTTTGGGTTCGCCCCAGCCGGGGTTGTAGGCGCTGATGACGGCGTCATGGCCGGCCACGGCCCTGGCAACCTGGCCGGCGTCCAGCGCGTCGGCGGCAACGACCTTGAGGCCTGTTTGCGGCGCGACTTTGCCGGGGTTGCGGGCCAGCACCGTGACCTGGTGGCCGCGGCCCAGCAGTTCGGAAAGAATCGGTGCGCCTACAAAACCGGTGGCGCCTATGAGTGCGATGTTCATGATGGAAATTGCCCTGTGGTTGAAAGAAGCTGTTAGTTTGATTGCTTCACAAGCAGCTGAATAGACGGCAAAATTCAACAACACTGTGAAGTACAACTAATCAATGAGCGATAAATCCTTGGACCAGCTCAAGCGCATGGCCGTCTTTGCCGAGGTGGTGGCGGCGGGCTCGCTGACGGCGGCGGCGCGCCGCCTGGGCATGACGCCCTCGGCCGTGAGCCAGCATTTGCGCCAGCTCGAGCAGGCGCTGGGCCTGGCGCTGCTGCATCGCTCGACGCGGCGCATCACCTTGACCGAGGCCGGCGAGCGCTACCACGCCGGTTGCGCGGCCATGGTGGGCGCCGCGCGCGAGGCCGAGCAGGCCCTGGTGCGCCTGCGCGACGAACCCGAGGGCGAACTGCGCCTGACAGCGCCTGTCGGCTTTGGCAGCCTGCTGGCAGCAGCGCTGGCGCCGCTGCGCGGGCATCCCAAACTCACACTGTGCCTGCTGCTGGACGACACGCTGATCGACCTGGTTGAAGAGCGCATAGACATCGCTTTGCGCGTCGGCTCGTTGGCGGACTCATCCCTGGTGGCACGCAAGCTCGGCGTCATGAAGCGCCAGCTTTGCGCTTCCCCGGCCTACCTGGCTGAACGCGGCTGGCCCGCGCATCCAAGAGACCTGCTGCAGCACGACTGGCTGGCGAGCAAGCCGCAAACCGCCGGCGTCGACATGCTGGAACTCACGGGGCCGGAGGGGGAGCGGCAAACCCTGCGGCTGGAGCCGCGCGTGCAGGCATCGCAGGTATCGGCGCTGCATGCGCTATACCTCGCGGGCTGGGGCATAGGCATGGCGGTGAGCGAGGACGATCGCACGGCGCTGGCCGAGGGCCGTTTGCTGCCGATACTTCCGGGCTGGCGCATGACGGATGTGCCGGTGTATGCCGTCACGCCGCGCCGCGGCGAGCAACCGGCCAAGGTGCGCTACACGCTGGAGCTGCTGGCAGCCTGGTTTGGCGAGGCGCAGGCCGCCAACCTCAAGCCTGCTGCGAGCGCGGCCTGAGCACCCGCCCGCCCAGCATCACACAAGCCAGCGCCGCCACCACGAAAGCCACACCGGCCCATTGCCAGGCCGTGACGACCTCGCCCAGCACCAGCATGCCGGTGGCCAGCCCGACGACAGGCACACCCAGGCTGAAAGGCGCGACGCGGTTCGCGGGGTGGCGCTTGAGCAGATTGGTCCACAGGCCGTAGCCCAGGATGGTGGCGGCCCATCCCAGGTAAGCCACGGCGGCCCAGCTTGATGCGCGTGCCTCCAGCCAGTGCCAGCGCAGGGGCTCGGGGTCGAAAGCCCAGGAGAGGGCCGCGAACGGCAGCACCGCGACCAGGCTGCTCCACACCACAAAAGCCAGCGGCGAATAGTCCTTGTAGGTCTGCTGCACGCGGCGCGCCACGATGTTGGACATGGCCCACATGGCCGCGGCGCACAGCGTGAGCACAAAGCCCAGCGGCGTGGTGGCGCTGCTGCCGTCCGTGCCCACGTAGTTGAGCGCGAAGCAGGCCAGGCCCAGGGCCGCGAGCGCCAGGCCGGCCTGCAGCGGGCGGCTGGCGCGCTCGTGCAGCAGCACAAAACCAAACAGCGCCGTCCAGAACACCTGGGTCTGCTGCAGCACCGAGGCCAGCGCCGCCGTCATACCGACCTTGAGCGCGAAAAACAAGATGCCGAACTGCCCCACACCCTGCAGCAAGCCGTAGGCCGCGATCCATTTCCAGGCCACCTTGGGCGGGCGTACCAGCAGCACCAGCGGCAGCGCCGCGAACACATAGCGGGCCGTTCCGAGCTGAAACGGCGTGAAGTCGCGCAGCGCGAACTTCATCACCACAAAATTGACGCCCCACAGCACGACCACGGTCAGGGCGGCCGCCAGGTCGCGGCTCGTCAGGGAGTTACTTTGCATCAGCGGAACGAGACAGGCGCGGCTCAGGACAGCTGCATGCTGCGCGCGGCGTCCAGGTGCGCCTTGACGCGCTGGGCCAGCGCGACGTCGCCGGGGGTCTCGGGCCGCCATTCCTGGGCGGGCAAGGCCTTGCCGTCCAGGTCGACCGCGACAAACACCACCAGGCATTCGGTGATCACCGCCATCTGGCCGATTTTCATGTCGCCGGCGCGCACTTCCACCGAGATGTTCAGGCTGGTCTTGCCGGTGTAGGCCAGCCGGGCTTCGACTTCGACCAGGTCGCCGATCATGATGGGGCGCTGAAAACGTATGCTGCCCACCGAGACGGTGACGCAGTAGCGCTTGGCCCAGCTGGTGGCGCAGGCATAACCGGCCTCGTCAATCCATTTCATGACGGTGCCGCCATGGACTTTGCCGCCGAAGTTGACGGTGCTGGGTTCGGCCAGGAAACGAAGCGTGATGGAGGACATGAAAAGCTGCCGGTGGGTTGCGGGATGTTCAGGCGTGCTGCCAGGCGATGCCGGCCACACGCATCATATTGTCGCCCATCACGCCCTCGATCTCGGCCGCGTTCAGGCCGGCCTGGCGCAGCGCCGCGGGCAACAGCCGCCAGGTTTCGACCGGCGTGTAAGTCATGCGCTGCACGCTGCGGTCGTAACCGGCAGCCTTGGGCCACCAGTAGTCCGGGTCGTAGTCGCCGGGCGGGTTGTCGTTGAGCTCGTCCTGGCGAAAGCTGATGTCCAGGCCTATGCCCACATGCTGCGCGCCCACCAGGCCGGCCACATAAGCGACATGCCGCGCCATGTCGCCGGCGTTCGGCGTGGGGGTGCCGAGGAAGGCCGACACGCCCGAGATGCAGACCACGCCGCCGGTGGCCGCGCAGGCGCGTATCTGCTCGTCAGTGATGTTGCGGCCGTGTTCCACCAGCGCCAGTGGGTTGGCGTGGCTGAAGATCACCGGCTTTGACGAAGCCGCCATGATGTCCAGGCTGCAGCGCCGGCCGGTGTGCGAGCAGTCCATGAGCAGGCCGGCCTTGTTGACGGCCCGCACCATGCGCAGGCCCAGCGGCGTGAGGCCGCGCGCCTCGTCATGGCAGCCGTCGGCCACGCTGTTGTTGCGGTTGTAGGCAAAGTGGATTTGCCGCACGCCGAGCTCGCGGTACAGCGCCACCATCTCGGTGTGCTCCTGCAAGGGCATCGCGCCTTCGAGGTCAAAACCGATGGCGAGTACGCCCGCCGCGGCGGCTTCGCGGATCTCGTCCACGCTGGAGACCAGCCGGTAGCGCTCCGGGTTCGCCGCGATCCTGGTGCGAAAGGCGGCGATCACCGCCATGATTTGCGACACCGGGTTCATGTCCATGCCGACGTTGATGGACACATAGTTGACGCCCGCGGCGCGCAAGGCGTCCATGGGCGAAAAATCGGCCCTAGGGTGCAGCGGCAGGCAGGCG
Organism: Polaromonas sp. P4_F6; assembly: GCF_056401275.1. NCBI lineage: Bacteria > Pseudomonadati > Pseudomonadota > Betaproteobacteria > Burkholderiales > Comamonadaceae > Polaromonas > Polaromonas sp. P4_F6. The sequence continues at coordinate 105,060 of NZ_JBFUJQ010000009.1, forward strand.
TGGGCTTCCCAGTTGATCATGTCGGAGGCCTCCGTGGGTGAAAGGAAATTAAAGCACGCGCACGCCCGATGCGCCAGTCAAGAATGGCCACCACTATGCCGTGGTGGGTGCCCCGGCCTCGGCGCGGCGCTTGAAGCCGGTGGAAGCTTCCATGAGGCTCAGCGTGTAGGCATTGGTGACCTTGTGCGCCGCCAGGTCGGCCGAAGGCAGCATCTCCACCGTCTGGCCGCGTTGCATCACCATGAGCCGCTCGCACAAATGGGTGACAACGGCCAGGTCGTGGCTCACCATGATGAAAGTCAGGCCGCGCCGGCGCCGCAGTTCTTCGAGCAGGTTGAGCACCTCGGCCTGCACCGAGGCGTCCAGCGCCGAAGTGGGCTCGTCCAGCAGCAGGATTTGCGGCTCCAGGATCAGGGCCCGCGCGATCGCGATGCGCTGGCGCTGGCCGCCCGAAAGCTGGTGCGGGTAACGAAAACGAAAACCCGTGCCCAGGCCGACTTCCTCGAGCGCGCGCTCTATGCGCACTTCTGCATCGGTTATGCCGTGAATGGCCAGCGGTTCGGCCAGGATGCGGTCTACCGTGTGGCGCGGGTGCAGCGATCCATAGGGGTCCTGGAACACCATCTGCACCTGGCGCCTGAAGGCCTTGCTGCCGGGCGCGCTGTCCTGGCCCAGCAGCCGCACCGTGCCGGCCGTGCGCGGCGCCAGCCCGCAGATGGCGCGCAGCACCGTGGACTTGCCCGAGCCCGATTCGCCGACGATGCCGAAGCTCTCGCCGGGGTTCACGGTAAAGGTGGTGCCGGCCACCGCGACAAAGCCGTCGTATTCCACGCGCAGGCCGTTGACTTCCAGGCCCAGCGGCGTCGCTGCAGTTGGGGCGTTCACAGCGCCCACTCCGGTTTCCGGTCCAGCGTGGCCAGCGGATGGGTGGACGCGCCCAGCCTGGGCAGGCAGGCCATCAGGCCGCGTGTGTAGGGATGTTTGGCCTGGGCCAGGCCGCCGGCGGCGAGCTCCTCCACCACACGGCCGGCATACATCACAAGGATGCGGTCGCAGAAGGTGGACACCAGCCGCAGGTCGTGCGAGACCAGGATCAGGCCCATGCCGCGCTCGGCCACCAGGGTGTCGAGTATGGACAGCACCTGCAGCTGCACCGTGACGTCCAGCGCCGAGGTGGGCTCGTCGGCGATCAGCAGGTCGGGATCGGCGATCAGCATCATGGCGATCATCGCGCGCTGGCCCATGCCGCCCGAGACCTCATGCGGGTAGAGCCTGAAGACGCGCGCCGGGTCGTCAATGCGCACCGACTCCAGCGCGGCGAGCGCGCGTTTTTTGGCTTCCGCGGGCGACACGCGGGTGTGGGCCTGCAGCGTCTCCACGATCTGCGCGCCAATCGTCATGACCGGGTTCAGCGAAAACTTCGGGTCCTGCAACACCATGGCGATGCGGCCGCCGCGCAGCGCGCGCCGTTGCGCCGGCGCGCAGTTAAGCAGGTCCGTGCCGGAAAACTCCAGGCGCCTGGCGCTGATGCGGCCCTCCGGTGCGGTCAGCCCCATGATGGCGCGGCCGGTCTGCGACTTGCCCGACCCTGATTCCCCGACGATGCCCAGGCGCTCGCGGCCCAGCGTGAAAGACACGCCGCGCACCGCTTCGGTCATGCCGCCGCCGCGGCGCGGAAAGCTGACGCACAGATCGTCAACCACCAGCAGAGGAACGTTGGCGTCCGTCATTTGGCCGCCTTGGGGTCCAGCGCGTCGCGCAAGCCGTCGCCCAGCAGGTTGAAAGCCAGGCTCACGATAAAGATCGCGGCGCCGGGCGCGGCCGCCACCCACCACTGGTCCAGCACATACAGGCGGCCGTTGGCGATCATCGCGCCCCACTCGGGCATGGGCGGCTGCGCGCCCAGGCCCAGAAAGCCCAGGCCGGCGGCCGTCAGGATGATGCCGGCCATGTCCAGCGTGACGCGCACGATCACCGAGGACAGGCACAGCGGCATGATGTGGCCCAGCACGATGCGCCAGGGTGAGGCGCCCAGCAGCTGCACGGCGGCGATGTAGTCGGTCTGGCGAATCGTCAGCGTCTCGGCGCGCGCCATGCGCGCATAAGGCGGCCAGGAGGTGATGGCGATCGCGATCACCGCGTTCTGTATGCCGGGCCCCAGCGCCGCAACAAAGGCCAGCGCCAGGATGAGGCGCGGAAACGCGAGAAAGATGTCGGTGATGCGCATCAGCACCGCATCGACCCAGCCGCCGGCATAACCGGCCACGGTGCCGACAATCAGGCCCAGCGGCGCGGCCAGCACCGCCACCAGGATCACCACCATCAGCGTGATGCGCGAGCCTATGATGACGCGCGAAAAAATGTCGCGCCCCTGGTCGTCGGTGCCGAACCAATGCGTCCACGAGGGCGGCAGCAGCCGCGTGGTGCGCAGGTCGCCGGTATAGGCCGAATACGGCGCCAGCAGCTCGGCAAAGATCGCCACCCCCACCAGGCCCAGCACGATGAAGAGGCCCAGCATGGCCAGCCGGTTGCGCGAAAAATCACGGCAGCCGTGGTAGACCCGGCCCATAAAGGCCTGGCGGCGCGAGGTGGGGCGGTCGGTGCTCAGCCAGTCGCGCAAGGATGCCGTCTTTGAGGTCATCGGATACGCGTCCTTGGGTCCAGCAATTTGTACAAAACGTCGGACAGCAAATTTAAACCCACAAAAATCGAGCCCACGATGATGGTGCCGCCCAGCACCGCATTCATGTCGGCGTTCTGCAGCGAGTTGGTGATGTACAGGCCCAGGCCCGGCCAGGCGAACACGGTCTCGGTCAGCACCGAGCCTTCGAGCAGGCCGGCATAGGACAGCGCGATCACCGTCACCAGCGGCACCATGGCATTGCGCAGCGCGTGGCGCCAGATGATGCGCGACTCCGACAAACCCTTGGCGCGCGCGGCGATCACGTATTCCTGCGCGAGTTCGTTGAGCATGAAGGAACGCGTCATGCGGCTGATGTAGGCCAGCGCGAAATAACCGAGCAGCGAGGCCGGCAGGATCAGGTGCGAAAACACATTGCGAAACGCTTCCCACTCGCCGGCCATGGCGGTGTCCAGCAGCAGCAGGCCGGTGACGGGCGTGAGCGTGTATTCATAGCTGACGTCGATGCGGCCCGGCCCCGAGACCCAGCCCAGGCGCGCATAAAACACCACCAGTGCCATCAGCCCCAGCCAGAAGATGGGCACCGAATAACCGACCAGGCCTATCACGCGCACCACCTGGTCCACCAGCTTGCCGCGCCGCACGGCCGCCCACACACCCAGCGGCACACCCAGGCCTGCGCCTATCAAGATGCCCAGGCTGGCCAGCTCCAGCGTTGCCGGAAAGGCGCGCTTGATGTCCGTCATCACCGGGTTGGCGGTCAGCACCGAGGTGCCGAAGTCGCCCTTGAGCACCTTGCCCAGGTAGATGTAGAACTGCTGGTAGAGCGGCCTGTCCAGCCCCAGCTCTTCACGCACGCGCGCGACCACATGGGCCGGCGCCCGGTCGCCCACGATGGCCAGCACCGGGTCTATCGGGATCACCCGGCCTATGAAAAAGGTCACAGCGAGCAGGCCCAGGTAGGTGAGCAGTATCACCACCAGGAAGTTGCCAAAGCTCCTGGCGTGGGGTGCAAGGCGCTGGCCGGCCGTGCGCGTGCTCACCGCGCTGAGCGGCGCCACGCCGGCGGCCGTGGGATCGGGGATGGCCAAAGTCGGTGGAGCCGTCAGTGCTTGGACACGTTGAACACGTAGTTGCTGTCGAAGGTCGGGCCCAGCTTCAGGCCGTCGACGTTGCTGCGGTAGGCCGCCACCTCGGTCTGCTGGTACAGCATGATGAAGGGGCTGGTCTTGCGGAACTCGGCCTGCAGCTCCTCGTACATCTTCTTGCGCTTGCCGGCGTCGCGCTCCAGCACGGCGGCGTCCGACTGCTTGGTCAGCTCGGGGATCGCCCAGGCATTGCGCCAGGCCAGGGGCTTGGCCTTGGCGTCGTCGGCGTTGTCGGGGTTGCGCGTGAAGGTGTCGGCGTTCGAATGCGGGTCCCAGTAGTCGGCGCCCCACTGGCCTATGTACATGTCGTGGGTGCGCGCGCGGTACTTGGTCAGCGTCTGCTTGCCGTCGCCGGGAATGATCTCGACGTCTATGCCGGCCTGCTTGGCCGTCTGCTGGAAGGCCTCGGTGATGCCCTGCACCGGCTGTATGGTGCGCATGTCTATGGTCACCTTGAAGCCGTTGGGCAGGCCGGCCTTGGCCAGCAGCTGTTTCGCCTTGGCCACGTCGAGTTTGTAGGGCTTTTCGGTGCTGGCGCCCAGCAGGCCCTGCGGCAGGAAGTTCTGGTTGACCACGCCGATGTTTTTGATCAGCGTGTCGCCGATGGCGCCGTAGTCGACCAGGTATTTCATGGCCTCGCGCACTTCGGGCTTGGCCAGGTTGGGGTTCTTCTGGTTCAGGCTGATGTAGTAGACCGTGCCCTTGGGTGTGGAGGTGAGCTTCACGTCCTTGTTGGCCGAGAGCGCCGCGATATCCTGCGGGCTCAGGTTGCGCGCGATGTCGATATCGCCTTTTTCCAGCAGCAGGCGCTGCGTGGCCGATTCCTTCACGTGGCGGTAGATCACGCGCGCGAGTTTGGATTTGGTGCCGTAGTAGTTGTCGTTGCGCTCCAGCGCCACGATTTCATTGGCGCGCCACTCGCGCAGCTTGAGCGGGCCGGAGCCGGCGTAGTTGGTCTTGAGCCAGGCATAACCCCAGTCGCCGTTGACCTCCTTGGACTGCACCAGCTTCATGTCGACAATGCCGGCCACATTGGCCGTCAGGCAGTTGAAGACGAAGGTCGGCGCGTAGGCTTTGTCGGTCTCCATGGTCAGCACGGTCGGGCTGGTGGCCTTGATCTTGTCCTTGACGTTGGCCTTGGAAAAGCCGAACTGCGTGAGGATGAAGGCCGGCGACTTGTCCAGCATCACGGCGCGCTGCAGCGAGTAGGCCACTTCTTCGGCCGTCAGCGGATTGCCCGAGGCGAATTTGAGGCCGGGCTTGATCTCGAAGGTATAGGTCTTGCCGTCGGCCGAGACGCTCCAGGACTTGGCCACGTCGCCCACCAGCTTGGACGGGTCGTTCACGTCCAGGCGCAGCAGGCGGTCGTAGGTGTTGCCCATGACTTCACCGGCGGACAGCTCGAAGGCCTCGGCCGGGTCCATGGTGATGATGTCGTCAAAGCCGAATGCCAGCACCAGCGTGTCCTTGGGCGTGGCGGCCAGCGCGGCGCCGGCGCCGCAGGCCAGCATGGCGGCCGCGGCCGTGGCGCAGAGCACGCGGCGGCTGATGAGGGGGAGCATGTGGTTCAAGATGGTTTCCTTCTGTTGGACGGTTCAAAAAGAATGCGCTGCGCCGCTTGTGGCGGCTGCGCCCTGGCCCTGGGAGGCTTTAGAGGAGAGCACGAACCGTGCCCATATACCCCGCCGGTTGCCGCACGTAACTTGTACATACAAGCTCGGCAGCTGATGCATTCTGCGCCGCTGCCCGCTCGCGTCAAGACCCGGGTTTTCCGCGATTGCCGAGCGAACCAAAAAGGGGCGTTGGGTCTGTCACCCTGGATTTCGCGGCGCTTTTGCCGCCAGCGGCAAAACCTGCGCCCCACACCGGTTTACGGAGGAAAACACCTAGCAAAACCGCGCCCATCCGGCTTGACGGCTAATTTGGTGCAACGATACAGTAAATCGTTCTACAAAGAACACCGAGATTCCCCAGCGCACCGCAAAACACATCAGGAGACAAAAATGGGTTCACTTTCACGCCGCCGCTTTGTCCAGGCCACTTCTGCCGCCTCCGTTGCCATGGCGACGGGGTTTTCGGGCCTGGCCAAGGCCCAGTCCACTGTCGCGCTACGCCTGTCGTCGGCGCACCTGCCCGACCTCAATTCCTCGCACTTCGCCTGGCAGCAGCTCATGGAGGCCAACCTCAAGAAGGCCGTGGGCGACAAGATACGCATCGACTACTTTCCCAACAACCAGCTCGGCAAGGAAAGCGACGTGGTGCAGCAGGTCAAGGTCGGCTCCATCGACATGATGCTGACCGGCTCGTCCATCTGGGCCACGGTGACGCCGCAGCTGGGCATGCTGGACCTGGGCTACCTGTTCGACAGCTACGAGCACGTGGCCAAGGCGCTGGACAGCGGCGTGGGCGCCAAGCTCAACGAAATGCTGCAAAAAGGCACCGGCTGCCAGGTCATCACCTGGAGCGCGCACTACGGCGCCCGCAACGTCTACACCAAGCAGCCGGTCAAGTCGCTGGCCGACATCAAGAACGTCAAGCTGCGTGTGCTGCCGACGCCGGCTTTTATCGAGACCTTCAAGATCATGGGCGCGATCCCCACGCCGATTTCCTTTGGCGAGCTCTACATGGCCGCGCAGACCGGCGTGGTCGACGGCTTCGAACACGATTCGGGCACGGTGCTGGCCAGCAAGCTCAACGAGGTGGTCAAGCATTGCTGGATGACGGAGCACCTGTTCAGCCCCATGGTCTGCATCATGGGCAAGCGCGGCGTAGAGCGTGTCCCCGCCGAGCTGCGCCCGGCCTTCATGAAGGCCGCCGCCGATTCGACGGTGCAGCTGCGCAAGACCGGCACCGAAAAAGGCCTGCAGGGCATTGAAGACCTGAAAAAACTGGGCATCACTTTCACGCCCATGGCCAAAAACGAGCGCGACCAGGTGCGCAAGGAAATGGAAACCAAACTCTGGGCCGGCTTTGCCAAGCAGTACCCTGAAACCGCGCCGCTGTTCACGGCCATCAGCGCGGCGCGGGGCTGAGCATGGAAGCCAGCCTGTCGGCGGCCCTGCCCGATACCGCAACCCCGTTCCACAACCCGGCGCAGGCGTCCGCGCCCGGCTTCAGCGTCGGCCATTCGCCCGGCCGCTGGCTGGCCTGGTTGATGCGCATGACCGAGTACGCCGCGGGCGTGGTGCTGGCCGTCGACGTGCTGGTGGTGTTTGCCTCGGTGGTGTTCCGCTACTTCCTGCACGAGCCCTTCGACTGGGCCGAGGAAGTGGCGCGCGCGCTGATGATCGTGCTGGTGTTTTTCGGCGCGGCCACGGTGCTGGCGCGCAGCCAGCATGTGGGCGTGGACATCTTCCGCGGCCTGTTGCCCGCGCGCTGGCAGCCGGCGCTGGTCCAGTTCGCGAGCTGGATCATCGTGGGGGTTTCGGCCTGCCTCTTCGTTTCCTCGGTCGGCCTGCTGGTGGACTCCTGGTCCAGCACCACGCCCATAGGCCTGCCGCAATGGATTTACACCTTCCCCGTCGTGATCGGCAGCCTGTTCATGACCCTGTTCGGCATCGCCAACGCGGTCAACGGGCCTTCGCGCGTGGTCTGGTCCACCCTGGGAATCGGCATCGCCATGGTGGCGGCGGTGGTGGGCTGGAACATGCTGCTGCCCGGCCTGGCCGTCAAGCCCTGGATGCTGCTGACCGCCGGCTTCCTGGGCGGGCTGCTGCTGGGCGTGCCGATTGCTTTTGTGCTGGGCCTGTCCTCCCTGGTGTTCTTCATGGCCGACCCCTCCCTGCCCATGCTGGTGTATTCGCAGCAGGTGATGGCGGGCACCGACCACTATGTGCTGCTGGCGATTCCCTTTTTTGTGCTGGCCGGGCTGCTGATGGAGTCCAACGGCATGTCGTCCCGCCTCATCGAGCTGCTGCTGCGCATGTTCGGCCGGGTGCGCGGCGGGCTGGGGCTGATCACCATCACGGCGACCGCCTTCTTCTCGGGCGTGTCGGGCTCCAAGCTGGCCGACATCGCGGCAGTGGGCGGCATCATCATGCCGGCCGTGCGCAAGACCAAACAGGACCCGAACGAAACCGCGGGCCTCTTGGCCTGCACGGCCGTGATGGCCGAGACGATTCCGCCCTGCATCAACATGATCATCATGGGCTTTGTCGCCAACATCTCGATTGCCGGCCTCTTCATGGCCGGGCTGGTGCCGGCGGCCGTGCTGGCGCTGTCGCTGGCGGCGGTAACGGTTTACGTGGGCACCCGCATCAACCCCGACGAGGCCTTTGACGTGCGCACGCCGATGCTGCGCCTGCTGGGCGGTGCCATGGTGGCGCTCATCATGGTTGCCATGATCGGCAAGGGCGTGACCTCGGGCGTGGCAACCTCCACCGAGGTCTCGGCCTTTGCCGTGGTCTATGCGCTGGTGGTGGGCTGGATGGCGTTTCGCGAGCTCACGGTGAGGTCGGTGGCACAGCTCTTTGTGCGCTCGGCCTCCATGGCCGGCGGCATCCTTTTTATCGTGGCGGCGGCGTCCAGCGTGTCGTTTGCGCTGACCATACAGCAGATCCCGCAATACCTGTCGACTTTCATGATCGGTTTTGCGCATGCCTACGGCAGCACCATGTTCGTGATTCTTTCGGTGCTCATCATGATCGTCTTCGGCGCCGTGCTGGAGGGCGCGCCGGCTCTGATCATTTTCGGGCCCCTGCTGACGCCGATTGCCTCCCAGCTGGGCGTCAATCCATTACATTTTGGGACCGTCATGGTGATTGCCATGGGATTGGGCTTGTTCGCGCCGCCGGTCGGGTTGGGCTTGTTCGCCACCTGCGCCATCACCGGCACGCACGTCAAGGACGTGGCCCGGCCCATGATGAAATACCTGGCGGTGCTGTTCGTCACGCTTATCCTGCTGGTGCTGGTGCCGCAATTTTCCCTGTGGCTGCCGACCCGCATGGGGCTGTGACCGCCTTCAAACCTTGATGAAAAGACAAACGCCGTGAGCAAGATCCGAGATGTCGCCAGCCTGGCCGGGGTTTCCACCAGCACCGTGTCCAACGTTCTCAACGGCCGTGCCAACCGCATGGCCGCCGAGACGCTGGCACGCGTGGAGGCCGCGATCGCCGAGCTCAAGTACCGGCCCAACTCCACGGCGCGCCAGCTCAAGACCGGCTACACGCCGCTGATAGGCCTCTTGGTGCCGTCCATGGCCAACCCCATGTACGGCTTCATCGCGCGCGAGATCGAAACCCTGGCGCAGGAGCGCTACGGCTTTCGCATCATGATAGGCAACACCTACCGCGACAGGGACAAGGAGACGCGCTTCTTCGACGACCTGCTGGCTCACGGCGTGCGCGGCGTGATCATCATCTCCTCGCTGATCGACGAGCAACATGTGGAGGCCGCGGCCGAACGCGGCATGGTGATGGTCAGCTACGACAGGCGCGCCACGCCGAACAGGCGCTCCATCGTCGACCACGTCACGGTGGACAGCTTCGAGTCGGCGCGCATCGCCACGCAGCACCTGATAGACCTGGGCCACCGCCGCCTGGCGTTTGTCACCCCGGCCGGCCGCACCATGAGCCGTAACGAAAAAATCGCCGGCTTTATGGCCGCCGCGAAAAGCTCGGGGCTGGAAGGCAGCGCCCGCGTCGTCGAAGGCACGCCGGTCGACGAGTACGGGGACTCCATGATGAGCGAAGTCGGCCGTGCCCAGGCCGGCCTGCTGGCCCAAGGGCCCGAGCGGCCCACCGGCGTGATAGGCGTCAACGACCTGATGGCTTTCGGCCTGATGGCGGGCTTTCGCGACGCGGGCCTGGCGGTGCCCGAAGACGTGTCGGTGATCGGCATAGACAACGTGTTCCTCTCCACCCTGATGCACCCGGCCATGACCAGCGTGCGCCTGCCGGTGCCCGAGATGGCGCAGGTCATGGTCGAACGCGTGATGAGCCGGCTGGCCGACCCTTCCATAGAGACCCGGGAATACATCTTCCAGCCCACGCTGGTGGCGCGCGATTCCGCCGTGAGATACCAGGCCCGCGGGCGCTGATTTTTGGTGCGCACTGAACACAAGGTTTTTGAATGGCAACGGTTTTTGTCAGCCACCCCCAAAGCAAGCTAGGGCACTACTTCGGCGACCGCGCGATCGCCGCGCTGCGGGCCGTCGCCGAGGTGCGTTTCAACCCGGGCGACACCGACCTCTCTTCCAGTGAGCTGGCCGCGCTGGCCGCCGATTGCGAGGTCATCATTTCCTACCGCCAGACGGTGGGCGACGAGGCGCTGTTCGCCGGCCTGCCGCGCCTGCTGGCCTTTGTACGCTGCGCCATCGACATCCGCAACATCGACGTGCCGGCCGCCAGCCGCCACGGCGTGCTGGTCACCCAGGCCAGCGCGGGTTTTATCCCCTCGGTCAGCGAATGGATTGTCGGCGTGATGATTGATTTAAGCCGCCACATCAGCAGGGCCGCGGCCGACTACCACGCGGGCCGGCCCGTGCTGCCCGTCATGGGCCGCGAGCTGCGCGGCGCCACGCTGGGCGTGATCGGTTACGGGCAGATCAGCCGCTACCTCTGTGACGTGGCGCTGGCGTTGGGCATGCACGTCGTGGTGCACGACCCCTATACGCCGACCGGCCGCAAGGAACTTGAGCAGGTCGAGCTGCTGCCCTTGCTGCAGCGTTCCGACTATGTGGTCTGCCTGGCCGCCGCGACGGAAGCCACAGAAAACATGATGGACGCGAAGGCCTTCGCCGCCATGAAGCCCGGTGCTTTTTTTATCAATGCCTCGCGCGGCAACCTGGTCGATGACGATGCACTGCTGGCGGCGCTGGATGCCGGCACGATCGCCGGCTGCGCTGTCGACGTGGGCCGTGCGCCCGACCAGATGCCCTCACCACGTGTGGCCGCGCACCCGCGCGTGATCGCCTCCCCGCATATCGGCGGCCTTACGCCACCCGCGGTCGAACACCAGGCCATGGAAACCGTGGCACAGGTGGCCGAGTTGCTGCAGGGGCGCGCGCCGCAGGGCGCGGTGAACGCGGCGCAGGCCACGCGCTGGCAGCAAGCCACCCAGGCACCTCAGCCGGCCTGAGCCTGGTGCCGCATCAAACCCTTTTGCGAAAGCGCTCTTTTCATGCAAGCCACCCAGAACACCACCTACGCCGGCGCGTGCGACTGCCATGTGCACATTTACGAAAACAAATACCCCATGGTGCCCAACGTGGCCTGGGTGCCGCCACATCTGCCGGTGTCCACCTACCGCGAAGTGCAACAAGCGCTGGGCCTGAGCCGCGCGGTCATTGTCCAGCCCTCGGCCTATGGCTTTGACAACAGCTGCACGCTGGATGCCGTGGCCCAGCTCGGCGAGTCGGGCCGCGGCATCGCGCTGGTGGCGCCCGAAGTGACCGACGCCGAGCTCAAGCGCCTGGACGACGGGGGCATTTGCGGCGTGCGTTACATGATGATCAACCCGGTGCTCGAATGGAGTTCGCTGGAGCCCATGGCGGCGCGCCTGGCCGCCATGGACTGGATGGTCAACCTGCAGCTGGACGGCCGCAATTTCCCTGAGCATGAAGAGATGCTCAAGCGCCTGCCCTGCAAGCTGGTGATAGACCACAACGGCAAGTTCCTGGAGCCCGTCAAACCGGACCATCCTTCGTTTCAGTCGTTGCTGCGCGTGCTGGATACCGGCAATGTGTGGATCAAGCTGTCGGCGCCGTATGAGACCTCGAAGATCGGCGCACCCGGCTATGACGATGTGAGCCTGATCGCGCGCACGCTGGCCGAAAAATTTCCAGAACGTTGCCTCTGGGCCAGCAACTGGCCGCATCCGGGGCGCAATCCGCCGCCTTCCGAGGTCGACCTCTATGACTTGCTGTTTTCGTGGGTTTCGAGTGATGAGGGCCGGAGGAGGATTTTGGTGGACAACCCGGCGGGGTTGTACGGGTTTCGATGACTTCAGCGACTGCGCTTCAGGTCTTTTTGGCCTGAGCTGCAGGCACCACGAGCACCGAAAAGAGCATCCCGGAAAGGACGACGACCATAAATGTCCAGAGCTTCGTTTCAGAAAAAGAGAAATATTCCCATTGCGTCAATAACTCGGCATCGGACCGGGAATAAAGCAATCTGGAGCCTTCGCGAAGCTCGGCAATGACAAGCTCGTCGCCATAGAGACTGGGCATCACCGCCCTTACGGCGACGACCTGCTTGCCTTCGTAATCTTTCGCGCAGTCGGTTTTTCCACCATAAGCGGAGCCGACGCAAACCACGTATTCCTCGCCGATTTTGGTAGCCCAACTGTTGCGGCGCCCCCTCGAGGTGTCATTGGTGTATTTGCCCGCAACCGGCCATCCGCGCAGCAACTTTGTCTCCGCCGGGGGAGTCACGGCTTTCACAGCCATGCTAAGCCCCACAAACACCGCAATCCCAAACAGGCTCGTATAGACGATGGGTTTTGCGTAGGAAGGATTCCAGAAAGGCTTCTTCTCGGGGAAATCTTCCATGCTCAGCCAGCGAGGTTCGAGCGTTGTTTGGCCGGCTGTTTAAGCGCGCGCCGCCTGCAGCATGTCGCGCGTCTTCAAGGCCTCACGCCGCGCGGCTTCAGCGAAATCGTCATTGGACGACGCATAAATAATCGCGCGTGACGAGTTGACGATGATGGGAGCGCCAGGTTTCCAGCCTGCACGCACCGTGGCCACAGCGTCACCGCCTTGCGCTCCGACACCGGGGATCAACAGCGGCAAAGTCGGCGCAACAGCGCGCACACGTTCGATTTCAGCTGGATAGGTCGCGCCCACCACCAAGCCCAGCTGGCCGTTAAGGTTCCACGGCCCTTGCGCCAAACGGGCAACGTGTTCGTACAGCAGTGGCTCGCCTTCGATGGAGGCAAAACGCTGGTTCTGCAAATCGTCGCCGCCGGGGTTGGAGGTGCGGCACAGCAAAAACGCTCCCTTGCCTTGGTATTTCAGATAGGGCGCGACCGAGTCAAATCCCATGAAAGGCGAGAGCGTGACCGCGTCGGCGCCGTAGCGCTCGAACGCTTCCTTGGCATACTGCTCGGCGGTGGAGCCTATGTCGCCGCGCTTGGCGTCCAGGATGATGGGCACCTGGGGCGCGACGCGGCGCATGTGTTCCATCAGGCGTTCGAGCTGGCCTTCGGCGCGGTGGGCCGCGAAGTAGGCGATTTGCGGCTTGAAGGAAATCACCAGGTCGGCGGTGGCGTCGACGATCGCGGCGCAGAAATCGTAAATCTTGTTGGCGTCGCCCTTGAGCTTGCCGGGGAATTTGGTCGGCTCCGGGTCCAGGCCGACGCAGAGCATGGAGTTGTTTTGGCGTTCTGCGGCGCCCAGCATGTCGAGGAAAGTCATACCCCATATTGTAAGAAGGTGGCTCTTCAGCAAGTTTTGCCTCAAAACGGGACAATCGCGCAAACCATCAGACCACCCTGCATGCAACTCTCCCAACGCCAACTCGTCCTCCTGGTCCTGCTCACCCTGGTCTGGGGCCTGAACTGGCCGGTGATGAAGATGGGCGTCGCGGACTACCCGCCGCTGACCTTTCGCGCGATCTCGATCTGGCTGGGCATTCCGGTGCTGGGCCTGGCGATGGTGCTGCTCAAGGTGCCGTTTTTGGTACCACGTGACAAATGGCGCGAACTGTTCTGGCTGGCAGCGGCCAATATGTTTGTCTGGCATGCACTCATCATCCTGGCGGTGAAAAACCTGAGCAGCGGGCGCGCCGCCATCCTGGGTTACACCATGCCGATTTTTTCGGCGCTGCTGGGCGCCTGGTTTTTCGGCGCCAAACTAAAACCGCGCAACTGGCTGGGTGTAGCCGCCGCGGCGCTGGGCGTGGCCCTGCTGCTCTGGTATGAGCTGACCAACCTGACGGGCCGGCCGCTGGGCGTGCTGTGCGCGCTGGTGGCCGCCGCCGTGTGGGCGCTGGGCACGCAGCTGTTGCGCAAGACCACGATAGCGGCCGCGACCTTGACGATTTCGTTCTGGATGACGGTGATGACGGCCGTGGTGATGAGCGGGCTGGGCACGGTGTTCGAGCTGCCGCAGTGGAAAGTGCCTTCGCCCACGGCCTGGGCGGCGATTGTCTACAACGCGGTGCTGATCTTCGGTTTTGCCCACGCGGCCTGGTTCACGCTGGCGCGCGCGCTGCCGCCCGTGGCCTCAACGCTGAGCGTGATGATGATTCCCATCCTGGGCGTGTTTTCAGGCGCGCTGGGTCTGGGCGAGGTGCTGCACTGGCAGGACTGGGCCGCGGTGCTGCTGATGGTGGCGGCGATCGCCTCGGTGCTGGCGCCCAGCCGGGGCACCGCCAAGGCCTGAAGCAGTCTCAGCTTGCGGCAGGCGTAGCCACCCGGCTCATCGCCAGGCACAGGTCGTCCCAGGCCTTGGCCTTGTCCGATGGGTTGCGCAGCAAATAGGTGGCGTCATAAGTCACCACCGCCTGGGCACCGTGCAGGGTGTGCACCTGGCCGCGCAGCCTGCCGAAGGGCTCACTCGATTGCAGCAAGGCCTGCGCGGCAAGCCGGCCCATGACCAGCACGATGTCGGGCTGCGCGCTGGCCAGCAGAGCCGGCAGCGCCTCGGGCAGGGCGGCGCCCACGCCGGCTGCCGCGCCACGCACCAGCGGCGCGAGCAGCACCACGCCGGCCTTGTGCAGGCGCGCGGCGCGCAGCATGTTGTCGAGCAGCTTGCCGGCATCGCCCTCGAAAGCATTGAAGGGTTCGCGCTGCAGCGCGACCGCCGGCGTTTCGGCCAGCACCAGCCAGCGCGCACCCTGGTCATGGGCGGCCTCGGCATACAAAGCCTGGGCCGCGCCCATGCTCCACGCACCTGAGATATTGGGTGCGGCGGCTTCACGCGCTTCGGCGGGCGGCGCGGCCACCAGTGCGCGAGGGGCTGGGGTGCGCACAGGAGGCGGCACTTCGCGCACCGCGAGGGCCGCCGCCGGCGTGGCTTGCGGCAGGGCTGCCGCGGGGCTTGCCACTGCGCTGGCGCGGGCAATAGCCACGTCCATCACCGCTTCAGCCGCGGGCGCCGCCTGCGGCAGCCACACGCGCACACCCATCTCGCGCAGCATGGCACGGTGGCGCTTGCTCAATTCCATGCTCATAGCGCCAGGCTCATGACCACGGCATCTTCGCGCGCGGAGGCGCCGGCCGGGTAGTAGTTGCGGCGCGTGCCGACATGGCGAAAGCCGTAGCTCTCGTACACCGCCTTGGCGCGCGCATTGCTCACACGCACTTCCAGCCACAGCCACTGCGCGCCCTGGGCGCGCGACCAGAGGGCCAAGCCGTCGAGCATGATGCGGGCCCAGCCCTGGCGCTGGTGTTCGGGTGCCACGGTGATGTTGAGCAGGTGCACCTCGTCCACGCCCTTCATGGCCACGAAATAGCCCAGCAGCCGGGCGTCGGGGGCGTTGCCGGCGGTCAGCAACTGCGCCTGGTAGCCGGCGTTGAGCGAGTCGAGGAAGTTGCCCTGGGTCCAGGGCTGGCTGTAGGCGCTTTGCTCCACCCGCAGCACCGCGTCCAGCCAGGCGGGCGTCATGGCTTCGAACTGGGCTTCCAGGGGTTTGAGGATGGCGTTCATGGTGAAAGGGGCGGGGCCTCAGCGAGGAGCTTGGCGGCCTTGACCCGCTCGCGCTCCTCGGTGGTGAGCGCTACTTTATCGCGAACGTAAAGCGGCAGGGCAAGCTCGGCGCTCACACAGTGCCCCGCAGCGGCCAGCCTGGGCGCCAGGCGCAGCAAGGCGGCGGCCGTGGGCAGGGCTTCGGCCTGCGCCGGCATGGCGGCCGGCAGGCGCCCGGCATAGACGGCAAACACATTGCCGGCCAGCAGCCCGGCCGCCGCATCGGGCACAAAGTCCTCGGGCCGCAGCAACTCGCATTCACCCAGCGCACGGCACTGGCCATTGCTGAATTCAAAGCTTTGCACATACATCTCGTCCATGCGCGCGTCGAGCAGGGCCGTGATGGTGGACGGCTGCTTGGCGCCGGGCTGCTGCGAGCGCGCTTCCTCGGCCACCGCCATCAGCGTGTCTATGGGCAGCACCGGCATGCCGGCACCGTTCCTGGCGCCAAAGGCCAGGCCCTGGGCCACGGCGCAGGCCGTGCGCAGGCCGGTAAACGAGCCCGGGCCGCGGCCGAAGGCGATGGCGTCCAGCTCGCCCAGCGCCAGCCCGGCTTCGGCCAGCAGCGCGAGGACGGCCGGAATCAGCGTGGTCGAGGCCTGCGCGCCGCCGGGGCCGCTGTGCTGCCAGGTCCGCGCGCCGTCGGTCACGGCCACCGACATGCGGTCGGTGCTGGTGTCAAAGGCGAGGAATTTGAGGAATGGAGGCATGCGGTCGGTCGGGTGTATCGAGGGCCGGCAGCGCTTGATTAAAGGGGCTGGCGGGCAGGTGCACCCCGATTATCCCCGCCAATGGCCGGCGCGCTGCCGCGATAATCCCCGCATGACCCAAGACCCGCCGCGCCCGCGTGCGCCGCATGCCCTCGCGCGGGGCCTGCTGGCCGCCGCGCTGATCGCCGCCCTGCCCTGCATTCCCCGCACCGCCCTGGCGCAAGCCCCGCGCCTGCCGGCCCCGATTGAAAAAGCCCTGGCGCGCGCCAAGGTGCCGCGCGACGCGGTGTCCATGCTGGTGGTCGAAGCGGCCGGCGGCAAGCCGGTGCCGCGCCTGAGCTGGCGCATAGACACGCCCATGAACCCGGCTTCGGTCATGAAGCTGGTCACCACCTATTCGGCGCTCGATGCGCTGGGGCGCGATTTCACCTGGAAAACCAGGGTGCTACTGGACGGCAGCACCTCGGGCGGCCTGCTGAACGGCAACCTGGTGGTGCAGGGCGGGGGAGACCCCAAACTCGTGGTGGAGCGCCTGCAGGCCCTGCTGGCCCAGGTGCAGGCCGGCGGCGCGCGGGTGATTCGCGGCGACATCGTGCTGGACCGCAGCGCCTTCAGCGTGCCGGCCACCGACCCGGGCGAATTCGACGGCGAGCCGCTGCGGCCCTACAACGCGCGGCCCGATGCGCTGCTCATCAACTTCAAGTCCATCGTGATGACGTTCACGCCGGACCTGCCCAGCGGCCGCGCGCTGGTGCGCTACGAGCCGCCGCTGGCAGGCGTGCAGGTGGGCGCCAGCGTGCCCCTGGTGCGCGTGGCGCGCTGCGGCGACTGGCGCAGCGAGCTGCGCGCCAGCGTCGAGAACCCGCTCAACATCGAATTCCTCGGCACCTATTCGTCGGCCTGCGGCGAAAAAATCTGGCCCAGCGCCTACGCCGACCCGGCCAGCTTTGCCGCGCGTGCCATCGAGGGCTCGTGGCGGCAGCTGGGCGGCCTGCTGACCGGCACGGCGCGCGACGCCACGCCGCAGGAACTGGCGATGCTGCGCAGCACCGGCACGCTCTCGGGCGAAAAGGCCTCGATACGCTTTGAGCACTCCTCGCCGCCGCTGCTGGAAGTGGTGCGCGACATCAACAAATACTCGAACAACGTGATGGCCCAGCACGTCTTTTTGACGCTGGGCCTGCATGCCGGCCTGGGCCAGCCCAAAGCCGGCACGCTCGAATCGGCCCATGCCGCGCTGGCCGCCTGGTGGAAAAAAAACCTGCCGGGCACGGCGCCGCCCTTGATGGACAACGGCTCGGGCCTGAGCCGCCAGGAGCGTGTGACGGCGGCAGCCCTGTCGGCCCTGCTGCTGCATGCGGCCAGGAGCCCGCTGGCCGCGGACTTTGCCGATTCGCTGCCCGTGGCGGGTGTGGACGGCACGCTGCGCGAGCGCGGCAAAAGCGTGGCGGGGCTGGCCTTCCTGAAGACCGGCTCGCTACGGGACGTGAGCGCGATCGCGGGTTACGCCAACGGCCACAGCGGCACGCGGTATATCGTGGTGGGGCTCATCAACCACCCGAACGCCAGCGCCGCGCGCCCGGCGCTGGACGCGCTGCTGGAATGGGCCGTGAAAGAAGCGGCCCGCTAGGCAATTTCCCGGCCCGGGGCCGGCAAGTTATCCCTGAGGGGTGTGGACAAAGCTGTTGATGACCCCGGGGCTTGAGGGCCAAAACCCCATCCGGCGCGGCTTGCGCCACAATGCCTGAAATTTGGGCAGCCGCCTGTCCGGCGCGGCGAGCCGAACCGGAGCCTCACCATGCAAGCAGCCAGCCACTCCTCCAGCAGTAACAAGGTGTACTGCCTCGTGCTGACCACAACGGCCACGGCGCAGGAAGCACAAAGCCTGGCCCAAGCCATTGTCGAAGCCCGATTGGGTGCCTGCGTGCAGATCCAGCCCATCCAAAGCATTTACCGCTGGCAGGGCAGGCTGTGCAACGAAACAGAATTTCGCCTGTCGGTCAAAACGCCGCAGGCGCGCTACGCGGCGCTGGAGCGCTTCATCGGCGCGCACCACAGCTACGAAACACCGGAGATTGTGCAGATAGCGATCAGCGCGGGTTCCGCGACCTACCTGCAATGGCTCGACGAGGAAACCCGGGACGGGCCGGACGAGCCGGAGCCCGAAGGGCAGTTCGCGCTGCCTTAAAAACCTGTTTAAGAACGCGCCTCGCGCAAGGAGGCCGTCAACAGCCCCAAGCCCAATGCGCCCACAGCCGCCGAAGCGATACGGTCGGCCGTTCCACGCGTGCGGGCATAGGCCAGCCGCACCCGCTCCCGCGAGAACAGGTAAGCCAGCAAGGTATGCCAGCACAGCGCATTGGCCACGATCATGGCGACCGCCGCTGCCTGCAGCGCCGGGCTGGGCGATGCCGGGAATGAAGCAGCAAACACGCTGCCGAAAAACAGCGCCGATTTCGGGTTGGTGATGTTGGTCAGCAAGCCAAGCCGGAAAGCCGCCCGCGAAGACACCGTGGGGCCGCTACTGCCCAGCGCCACACCGCCGGAACGCCAGAGCCGGCTCGCCACATACAGCAGGTACAGGCCGCCGGCCACCTGCAGCGCCAGGCGCAGCCCCGGAAAGACCTGAAAGATCGCATTGACGCCCAGCACCGCGCAGAGCGCCCAGATCGCGGCCCCCGCCGTCACACCGAGCGCCGCGAACACCGCGCTGCGCGCCCTGTCGCTGGCCGCGAGCTGCGAGACCAGCAGCACGTTGGCCCCCGGGCTCATCATGGCCGCGACGTGGAGAAACCAGATGGTGAGGAGGATGGAGAGCATGGGAATCGCCCTGTGATGACGGTATGCCGGCCATGATAGCGGCCCCGCCCGAACCGCGCTTCAGCTCGCGGCAGCGCGCCCCAGCCGGTCGCGCACACCGTCCCATTCGGCATCGAGGGGCGGGTTCTCGACCCAGATCAGCTTGACGCCCTTGGCGTCGAAGTCGCGCAGCACGGCAAACAGCTGCTGCGCGGTGGCCAGCGCGTCGTCGGGCATGCGCCGGTACAGCACTTTTTCGGACTTGATGCGCACGATGCTGCGGGCATAGACCGCGATGTGGGCCGCATCGGCGCCCAGCAAATCGAGTGCGGTCTGGATCGGCCCGGCCTCCATCAGGCGCAGCTTGGCATTGGGGGCGTAGTGCGCCTCCAGCGTGCCGGAGGCGCGGGGGGCTTTACCCACATGGTCCAGGGCCTGCCGCTCGAATTCATCCTTGCCCAGCACGGCTTCACCGCAGGCGGCTTCCAGCTGCGCGCGCGTGAGCACGCCAGGGCGCAGCAGCACGGGCCGGCCGCGCGTGCAGTCAACGATGCTGGACTCTATGCCGACGTCGCAAGGGCCGCCGTCCAGCACCAGCAAGCCGTCGCCGAACTCCTGGCGCACATGCTGCGCGGTGGTGGGACTGACGCGGCCGAAGCGGTTGGCGCTGGGGCCGGCCACGCCGGTGTTGCAGGCTTTGAGGAAAGCCAGCGCGACGGGGTGCGCGGGGCAGCGCAGGCCTATGGAATCCTGGCCGCCGGCAGCGGCCGCGGCGACGCCGGGCTTGCGCGGCAGGATCACCGTGAGCGGCCCGGGCCAGAAGGCTTTCATCAGGCGTGCGGCAAACGGCGGCACGCTGCTCGCGTAAGCCTCTACGTGCGCGGCGTCGGCCACATGCACGATGAGCGGATGATCCGCCGGCCGGCCCTTGGCCGAAAAGATGCCGGCGACGGCGGTGTCGCTGGACGCGTCGGCGCCCAGGCCGTACACCGTTTCGGTCGGGAAGCCGACCAGCTCGCCGGCCTGGATGCGGCGGGCGGCCTCAGCAATGGCCTGTGGATCGGTGCCGGACAAAATCATCAGAGGTCGATCAGATGTCTTCAAGCCCGGGCAGCCCCAGGATGGCGGCCGCCTGGCGCGCCGTGGCCTTGACCGCGGCGACGTCGGCGCCGGTGATATTGAGGTGGCCCATCTTGCGGCCGGCGCGCGCTTCGGTCTTGCCGTAAAGGTGCAGATGCGTGCCCGGCAGGGCCAGCACGGCCTGCCAGTCGGGCGTGCGCGCCCGGCCATCGGCGTCGAGCCAGACGTCGCCCAGCAAGTTGAGCATGATGGCCGGCGAATGCTGGCGCGGCTGCGGCAGCGGCAAGCCGGCCATGGCGTGGACCTGCAGGTCGAACTGCGAAACATCGCAGGCATCCATCGTGTAATGGCCGCTGTTGTGCGGTCGCGGCGCCATTTCATTGACGACCAGCGCGCCGTCGGCGCTGCCGTCGTCGACCAGGAAAAATTCGACGCAGAGCACGCCCACATAGCCGACGTGCTTGGCGATGGCGTGGGTCGCGGCCAATGCGCGTTGCGCCAGCGTGGCCGGCATATTGCCTTCATAGGCCTGGGTCACGGCCAGGATGCCATCCACATGCACATTGCGCTGCGGCGCGAAGCTCACGATGCGGCCGTCCCAGCCGCGCGCCACGATGACCGAGCATTCGGCCTTGAGCGGCAGCATTTTTTCGAGCACGCAGGGCGCCTGCTTGAGGCCCGCCCAGGCGGCGGCGAGTTCGGCCGCGTTCCTGACGCGGACCTGGCCCTTGCCGTCGTAGCCCATGCGCGCGGTCTTGAGGATGCCGGGCAGTAGTTCGGCCGGCACGGCAGCGAGCTGCGCCTCGGTTTCAATGACCGCATAAGGCGCGCAGCTCACACCGGCCAGCGCGCCCGACTCGGCGGCGCTGGCGGTGAAGTGGGATTTTTCCTCGATGCGGTTTTGCGCGATGGCGACGGCGGCGGCGCCCGGCGCCACGGGGCGGCTGGCGCCCAGTGCCTGCAATGCACCCGCGGGCACGTTTTCAAACTCGGTGGTGATGGCGTCGCACAGCGCGGCCAGTTGCCTGAGGCCTTGCTCGTCGGCGTAGCCGGTCTGGATATGGTGGTGGCTGACCAGGCCGGCCGGGCTTTGCGCGTCGGGGTCAAGCACCGCGGTGAAATAACCCAGGCGCTGCGCGGCGTGCACAAACATGCGGCCCAGCTGGCCGCCGCCCATCACGCCCAGCGTGGCGGGCCGGCCGGAGGCGGAAACGGTGCCGGGGAAAACAGGGAGGCCGGAAGGAAGGCTCATGCGGGCGGCAGGGTCATGGCGTGGGCGGCGGCGGTCTGCTCGGCGCGGAAGGCCTGCAGTTTGGCGGCCAGCGCCTTGTCGTGCAGGGCCAGCATGGCGACGGCGAACAGCGCCGCGTTGGCCGCGCCGGCGTTGCCGATGGCGAAGGTCGCGACGGGAATGCCCTTGGGCATCTGCACGATGCTGTGCAGCGAATCGACGCCTTGCAGGTGTTTGCTGGCCACCGGTACGCCCAGTACCGGCACAACAGTCTTGGCTGCCAGCATGCCGGGCAGGTGGGCCGCGCCGCCGGCGCCGGCGATGATGGCCTGCAGGCCTCGGCCCGAAGCGGCTTCGGCGTAGGCGAACAGCTCGTCGGGCATGCGGTGGGCCGACACCACGCGGGCTTCATGCGCCACGCCGAACTGCGTGAGGATCTGCACCGCGTGCTGCATGGTCTCCCAGTCGCTGCTGGAGCCCATCACCACGCCCACCAGGGCGGCCGGATTGTTTGTCGTCGTCATTGGGACCTTCTGGTCTTGGGGATTGCAGGCCGTTCGCCCGTAACCCCTGATTTTAAGGGCTGGACGCGCGGGCGGCGGCGAACGGGGCCCGCATGCTATCGTTTGGGCCTGCTCCCCGGGCTAGCCAGCCGCGCCGCGGCGGTTGAAACCCCTTGTTCCAGCCCCATTTCCACTGAATCATGATAGACGTCACCATTGCCAATTTCGAAGCGGAAGTCGTTGCCGCTTCCATGACCACCCCCGTGCTGATCGATTTCTGGGCGCCCTGGTGCGGCCCCTGCAAGTCGCTGGGCCCTATCCTGGAAAAGGTGGAGGTGGAATATGCCGGGCGCTTCAAGCTCGTGAAAATCGACTCCGACCAGGAGCAGCAGCTGGGCGCGGCTTTCGGCATACGCAGCATCCCGACCTGCATCCTGATGATGAACGGCCAGCCTGTGGACGGCTTTGCCGGTGCCCTGCCCGAAGGCAAAGTCAAGGAATTCCTGGACAAGCACCTGCCGCCGGCCGGCGAGCCCGAGGAAGCCGAACTGGCGCTGGAGGAAGAAAGCACGGACCCAGCCGACGTGCTCGAAAAACTGCAGCACGCGGTGGCCGCCAACCCGGCCGACGACAACGCACGCTTCGATTACGTGAAGCTGCTGCTGCAGATGGGTCGTGAAGACGACGCCAAGGTGGCGTTTGCACCGGTGATCGCGCAGACCACGGTGGTGCGGCGTTTTGACTCGCTCAAGCGCTGGATGGACGCCATGGATTTTGCCGCCACGCAGGGTGCGGGCAGCGCTGCCGGCCTGGACGCCAGGATCACAGCCAACAAGCGCGATTTCGAGGCGCGTTTTGACAAGGCGCGCGGCCTGATGGTGCAGCAACGCTGGACCGACGCCCTCGACGAGCTGCTGGAAATCCTGATGCGCGACAAGGCCTGGAACGAGGAACTCGCGCGCAAGACCTACATCGCCGTCCTCGACATCATGGAAGCCCCTAAACCCAAGGTGGCCGACGGGCAGATTCCGCCGGAAGACCCGGTCGTGGCGACCTACCGCCGCCGCCTCAGCAGCGTGGTGTTGAGTTGAGCTAAGCCCCGCTCACGAGCCGAAAAGCCAGCGGGTCAGGGCGAAGGCAAAACCGAAGAGCGCGGCGTAGCCGGCAACCTCCAGGCTGAATTCGCGGCGCGATTCGCGCCAGGCGCGCAGCCGCTCGACCAGCAGGCCCGCCACCACGGGCGCCAGCAGCAGGTTGAGGATTTGCAGCCAGTGCAGGCGTATCGCCAGCTGCGGCACGACCAGCACGGTCAGGATGCCGGCGCCAATGCCGGTCATGACGGACCATGCGGCTTCCTGCGCCGCCGTCAGTTCGTGGTCGCGGCCGCGCAGTTTGTACCAGGCGGCCTTGAACGCACCGCCGAACATCTCGCCCAAAAGCTGCAGAAACAGCTCGCCAAAAAACTCGAACAGCAGTTCCAGCAGGAATTCCATCGCGGTGCCGGGCGGGGCCTGGGCTTCAGGCCGTCAACCGGGTCAGCGCTTCCTGGTATTTGGCCGCCGTTTTGGCGACCACATCGGCCGGCAGGTGCGGCGAGGGCGGGGTTTTGTCCCATGGCTTGCCGTTGATGCGCACGGCTTCAAGCCAGTCGCGCACGAACTGCTTGTCGTAGCTGGGCGGGTTCTGGCCAGCCGCGTAGGCGGCTTCATAACCTTCTATGGGCCAGTAGCGCGAGGAGTCGGGCGTCAGCACTTCGTCCATCAAGGTCAGCGTGCCGTTTTCGTCGAGGCCGAACTCAAACTTGGTGTCGGCAATGATGATGCCCTTGGTCAGCGCGAAGGCCGCGGCCGTGCTGTAGATCTCTATGCTGATTTTTTTGATCTGTGCGGCGAGCTCCGGGCCGACAACCTTGACCACCTGTTCGTAGCTGATGTTTTCGTCGTGCTCGCCGGCTTCGGCCTTGGCGGCCGGCGTGAAGATGGGCTCCGGCAGCTTGCCGGCGTTCTTCAGGCCCGCGGGCAGCGGCACGCCGCAGACGGCCTGGCTCTCCTGGTATTCCTTCCAGCCGCTGCCGGCCAGGTAGCCGCGCACCACGGCCTCGACCGGGATGGGCTTCAAGCGCTTGACCAGCATGGAGCGGTTCACCACCTGCGGCACTTCGGCCGGCGTGACCACGCTTTCGGGCGCCTCGCCGGTCAGGTGGTTGGGGCAGATGTGGCCCAGCTTCCCGAACCAGAAGAGCGCCATCTGCGTGAGCAGCGCGCCCTTGCCGGGAATCGGCTCGCCCAGGATGACGTCGAAGGCGCTGAGCCGGTCGCTGGCCACCATCAGCAGCCTGTCCTTGCCCACGGCGTAGTTGTCGCGCACCTTGCCGCGCGCGAGCAGGGGCAGGGAGGTCAGGGCGGAGGTATGGAGTGCTTGGGTCATGGTGCAGGCGTGGGAGGGGGAGTCAACGTAAAAAGCCCGCGACTCGCAAGAGCCGCGGGCTTTGAATTATCGCCAATCCGCGCGGGCGCCTGGCGGGTTTATTCACGCCGCCTTAATGGACGACCTGGGCCAGCTCGCCCTTGGCGTATTTGGCGGCCACGACCTGCAGGGTGTCGCCCTTGATCTTGGCACCCTGGCCTTCGCAGCCAAACTGGATGTAGCGCTGCTTGCAGATCTGCTTGGCGGCTTCGCGGGCGGGCTTGAGCCATTCGCGCGCATCGAATTTTTCGGGGTTTTCGGCCAGGAACTTGCGCACCGCGGCCGTCATGGCCAGGCGGATGTCGGTGTCGATGTTGATCTTGCGCACACCGTGCTTGATGGCCTCCTGGATTTCCTCGACGGGCACGCCGTAGGTTTCCTTCATGTTGCCGCCGTACTGGCGGATCAGGGCCAGCAGCTCCTGCGGCACCGAGGAGGAGCCGTGCATCACCAGGTGGGTGCTGGGAATGCGCTTGTGGATTTCCTTGATGCGGTCAATCGCCAGGATGTCGCCGGTGGGCTTGCGCGTGAATTTATAGGCGCCGTGGCTGGTGCCGATGGCGATCGCCAGCGCGTCGATCTGCGTGCGCTTGACGAAGTCGGCGGCCTGCTCGGGGTCGGTCAGCAGCTGCTCGCGCGTCATGGTCGCATCGGTGCCGTGGCCGTCTTCCTTGTCGCCCTTCATGGTTTCCAGCGAGCCCAGGCAGCCGAGCTCGCCTTCCACGGTGACGCCGTACTTGTGGGCCAGCTGGGAGACCTTTTTGGTCACTTCGACGTTGTAGTCGTAGCTGGCGATGGTCTTGCCGTCGGCCTCCAGCGAGCCGTCCATCATCACCGACGAAAACCCGAGATCGATGGCGCCCTGGCAGACGTCGGGGTTCTGGCCGTGGTCCTGGTGCATGACGAGAGGGATGCTGGGGTACATCTCGATGGCCGCCTGGATCAGGTGCTTGATGAAGGGCTCACCGGCATATTTGCGCGCGCCGGCGCTTGCCTGCAGGATCACGGGCGCGCCGGTTTCCTTGGCCGCTTCCATGACAGCTTGCACCTGCTCGAGGTTGTTGACGTTAAAAGCCGGAATGCCGTAGCCGTTGACTGCCGCATGGTCCAGCAGCTCGCGCATCGAAACGAGTGCCATGATCAGAATCCCCAGAAAGTTAAAAATGCTGCCGAAAAAGGCGAGGTCCCCGCGGTGGGTCGCGCAGCACGAGGGCTGCCTGCATGGGCCGTAACCGCCAAGTAACCGAGGCCTTCATTCTACCGGCTGCGTAAAGACCACTTATTTAGGGAGTTAGCGGCAGAACCATGCGGTAACAGCGTGTAAAAGGCGCGGGCGCGGCTGGCTGCGTAAACCGGCCGCCGTGCACGTCCATTACGCGGCCGACGATTTTGTGGCCCAGGCCCAGCCTTTCGGCGGAAGGTGCCACGGCGCCGGGACGGGCCCGGCCGTCATCGCAGACCTGCAGCCACGCCGCGTCGGCGTCGTGGCCCCACTGGACACAGACGAAAGTGCCCCGGGCTGTATGCTGCAGGGCGTTGTCGACGAGGTTGCGCAGGGCCAGTTCCAGCAGCAGCGGATGGGCCAGCACCTCAAGCCCTTCCTCGCCCTGCACGCTGAGCGTATGCCCGCTTTCCCAGGAAGCCTGCGCATAGCCGGCCACCACCCCGCCGGCCAGGGTCCCCAGGTCCAGGCGCTGCATCTGCTGCTGCAGGTCCGCGCGGCTGGCCCGCGCCAGCGCGAGCAGCTGGGCGATGACGTGCCCGGCGCGCATCGCGTCGGCGCCTATCTGCGCCAGCGCCTGCTCGCGCGCAGCGGGCGAAAGCTCGCCGCGCAGCGAGGCCGCCTGCAACGCGATGGAAGACAGCGGGGTGCGCAATTCATGGGCCACCTCGCTGGCCAGCTGCCGTTCGCGCTCCAGCGAGGCCTGCTGCTGGCCCACCAGCGTGTTGATGGAGCGCACAACCGAGTTGAACTCGCGGTAGGGATGGCGGGCCTCCAGGCGCTCGGCCTTGTCCACTTCAAGCTCGGCCACATCGCGTGACAGCGCCTGCAGGGGGCGCAAGCCGCGCCAGATGGCCGCGCCCAGCGCGAGCGCCACCACAGGCAACAGCCACAGGCCCGGCTCCGCCAGTTGCCCGGCGACGTCGGCGGCCATCTCGTCGCGCTCGTCGGCGCGCACCAACACGGTGACCTGCCGCGCGTGCGGGCCGTCCCATTGTGAAAAGCTGCGCCAGGTGGCCGGCGGCGTGCCCAGTTCGAGGTCGGCGAAACCGGAGCGTTCACTGAAAGGCGGCACAGGCGCGTCGCCCGAGCGGGCCAGCAGCCGGCCGTCAGCGCCGCGCACCAGCACGCTGAGGGAAGGCTGGTAGTCATGGCTCTTGAGCGTGGGAATGGCGGGGCGGACGGTTTCCCTCGCCGCATCGACGAAGGGCGGCAGGTCCAGGTTGAGCATCAGGGCCGCTGTGCCGGCCAGGTGCCCGTCGGTCAGCTCGCCCGCCTCATGGATGCCGGTGCGGTAACCCACCGCCACGAAGCCGGCCCACACCAGCAGCAGCGCCGCCAGCACCCACAGCAGCAGGCGGCGCGTGAGCGAGGCCTGCGCACGCACTCCTGGCTTCACGCGCCGTCCTCCCGCGGTATGAAGTAGCCGACACCACGCAGGGTCTGGATCAGGCCCTCGCCCAGCTTGCGCCGCAGGTGGTGAACGTGGACTTCGACCGCATTGCTGCCGACGGCATCCTGCCAGTTGTAGAGGCGCGCCTCGAGCTGCTGGCGCGACAACACCCGGCCGCGCGATTCCAGCAACAGGAGCAGCAAGGCGAATTCGCGCGGCGCCAGCTCCACTGCCTCGCCCGCGCGCAGCACCGTGCGGGCCGCCGGGTCTATCACCAGATCGCCATGAACCAGCAGCGGATGGGCCCGGCCCGCCGCGCGCCGCAGCAAGGCGCGCATGCGCGCCTCGAGCTCATCGAGGTCAAACGGTTTGACCAGGTAGTCGTCGGCGCCCAGGTTCAGGCCCGAGATGCGGTCGGCGACCTGGTCGCGCGCGGTCATGATGAGTACCGGCGTCAGCGGGTCGGGCAAAGCCCCGGGCGCGCCCGCGCGGGTATGGCGCAGCCGCAGCAGCAGGTCGCCACCGTCGCCGTCGGCCAGTCCCAGGTCCAGCAGCACCAGGTCAAAGGGCTCGCTGGACAGGGCCGACCACGCCGAGGCCAGGCTGGCGCAGACATCGACCGCATAGCCCCGCTGCTGCAGATTGGTCCGCAGGCCCAGGGCGATGCCGGCATCGTCTTCGACCACCAGGATTCGCATGGGGCCATTGTCGGCGCTGCGGGATGCGGTGGGGGTTTTCACGGTCCGCCCGCAGGGCCTTAAGGGTGAGTTAAGACGCCCGAACTACCTTGCGGCATCCCTCTGCCCACCTGCTTGCGCGCCACACCCATGCCCGCCTCCCGCTTTCACGATGACACACCCGCTTTATCCCGTGTGTTCCTGGCAACCCTGCTCGGCCTCGCGCTGCTGCTGGCCTGGGACCATTCAGGCCTGGACCTGTGGATGGCGCACGGGTTCGGCTCCGCCACCGGCTTTGCCTATGAAGACCACTGGTTCTGGCGCGGCACGCTGCATGACGACATACGCTGGCTGCCCTGGGCGGTCGAGCTGGCGCTGCTGGCAGCCGTGGCGCGGCCTTTCGGCGCCCTGCGGCGGCTGGCCGTGGAGCGCCGCGTCCAGCTGGCGCTGACCACCTTGATCTCGCTGCTGGTGGTATCCACCCTCAAGCTGCACAGCCTCACGAGCTGCCCCTGGGAGTTGCGCGAATTCGGCGGCACGGTGGCCTATGTGTCGCACTGGGCCTGGGGCCTGCGCGACGGCGGCAGCGGCGGCTGCTTTCCGGCCGGCCATGCCTCGGCGGGCTTTGCGTTCATCGGCGGCTTTTTTGCGTTCCGCCACACCCGGCCGCGGACGGCGCGGCGCTGGCTGGCCGGCGCCCTGCTGGCGGGTTTGGTGCTGGGCCTGGCACAGCAGGTGCGCGGCGCCCATTACATGAGCCACACGCTCTGGACCGCCTGGCTGTGCTGGGCCTCGGCGGCACTGGTGGACAACATCGTCACCCAGATGCTTTCGCAAAAACCGTCGCCGGCCCGGGCCCAGGTGCCCATGCTTGCAACACTGGATGTATAAACCCCCCCCCGTCCAAGCGCTCTGAACTCTTCAACCCAGCATGAGCCGTGGAACCGGCTTTGCCGGGCCACAGGCGGGCGGCCCCCTCGGGGGGCAGGGAGCTACACGAAGTGAGCGACCGTGGGGGCCATGTTTTCAGGCTACTCTGCAGATCTTCAGCATGTTGGTGCCACCGGGCGCGCCCATGGGCTCGCCGCAGGTGATGGCATACACATCGCCGCTTTGCACGATGTTGCGGCGCAGCAGGTGGCCTTCGGCCTGCTCGAGCGCGGTGTCGCGATCGGCGCTGGTGTCCATCAGCAGGGGACGCACGTTGCGGTACAGCGCCATCTTGCGCTGCGTCGCCAGGCGCGGCGTGAGCGCGTAGATCGGCACGCGGATGTCGTGGCGGCTCATCCACAAGGGGGTGGAGCCGCTGTCGGTCAGCGCGACGATGGCCTTGGCGCCCAGGTGGTGGGCGGTGAACAGCGCGCCCATGGCGATGGACTGGTCGATGCGGCTGAAGGTTTTGCCGGAAAAATCGCCTTCCAGTTCCTTGTACTCGGCCTTCTCGGCTTCCTCGCAAATCTTGGCCATCTCCTCGACGGTCTCCAGCGGGTATTTGCCGGCGGCGGTCTCCGCGCTGAGCATCACCGCGTCGGTGCCGTCCAGCACCGCGTTGGCAACGTCGCTGACCTCGGCGCGCGTGGGCACCGGGTTGACAATCATGGACTCCATCATCTGCGTGGCGGTGATGACGACCTTGTCGCCGGCGCGCGCCATCTTGATCATGCGTTTTTGCAGGGCCGGCACGGCGGCGTTGCCGACTTCCACGGCCAGGTCGCCGCGGGCCACCATGATGCCGTCGCTGACCTGCAGGATTTCCTCGAGTTTGGGGATCGCTTCGGCGCGCTCGATCTTGGCGATCAGGCCGGGCTTGTGTTTGTAGGGCGCGGCGGCCACGTTGCACAGCTGGCGCGCCATTTCCATGTCGGTGGCGTTCTTGGGAAAGCTCACGGCCACATAGTCGGCCTGGAAACTCATGGCCGTCTTGATGTCTTCCATGTCCTTGGCGGTCAGCGCCGGGGCGGTCAGGCCGCCGCCCTGCTTGTTGATGCCCTTGTTGTTGGACAGCTCGCCGCCCAGCTTGACGGTGGTGTGGACTTCCTCGCCGCGCACCATGTCGACGGTAAGCACGATCAGGCCGTCGTTGAGCAGCAACACGTCGCCGGCTTTGACGTCGCGCGGCAGTTCCTTGTAGTCCAGGCCCACGCCCTTGAGGTCGCCGGGTTCGGTGCGCGAGGCATCGAGGACGAATTTCTCGCCGGGCTCGAGCTGGACCTTGCCTTCGGCGAACTTGCCGACGCGTATCTTGGGGCCCTGCAGGTCGGCCATGATGGCGACTTCGCGGCCGGCGCGCTGGGCGGCTTCGCGCACCAGCTGGGCCCGGTCCACATGGTCCTGGGCGGTGCCGTGGCTGAAATTGAGGCGCACCACGTTGACGCCGGCGCGGATCATTTTCTCCAGCAGTGCGGGGTCGCTGGAGGCGGGTCCGAGGGTGGCAACGATCTTGGTGGCGCGACGCGGCATAGTGAATGTCTCCATGTAATTTAGTTTCCGATTTTCACACGGAAATAGTTACGGAGGCGTTACCAATTCGGTGCCCGGGGTCATCCCGGGGCCGGCGCGGCAGGAAAGGAAGACGCTCAGCCCGCGGCGCGTTTTTCCAAAATCTCGAAGGCGGGCAAGGTCTTGCCTTCCAGCACTTCGAGGAAAGCGCCGCCGCCGGTGGAGATGTAGCCCACCTGCTTTTCGATGCCGTACTTGGCGATCGCGGCCAGCGTGTCGCCGCCGCCAGCGATGGAGAACGCGCTGCTTTCGGCGATGGCGCGCGCAATGCCTTCGGTGCCCTTGGCGAAGGCGTCGAACTCGAACACACCGACCGGGCCGTTCCAGACAATGGTGCCGGCGGCCTTGAGCTGCGCGGCCAGTTTCGCCGTGGTTTGCGGGCCTATGTCGAGGATCAGGTCGTCATCGGCCACGTCGGTGGCGGCTTTGACGGTGGCCGGCGCATCAGCGGCAAAGCTCTTGGCGGTGACCACGTCGGTCGGGATGGGCACTTCGGCGCCGCGCGCCTTCATGGCCTCGATCACGGCCCTGGCTTCGGCCAGCAAATCGGCTTCGGCCAGGCTTTTGCCGATTTTGAGGCCGGCGGCCAGCATAAAGGTGTTGGCGATGCCGCCGCCCACAATGAGCTGATCGACGTTGGCGGCCAGCGACTTGAGGATGGTCAGCTTGGTGGATACCTTGCTGCCGGCCACGATGGCGACGAGCGGCCGGCGCGGGCTGGACAGCGCCTTGGAGATCGCGTCCATTTCGGCGGCCAGCAGCGGGCCGGCGCTGGCCACGGGCGCGTACTGCGCGATGCCGTAGGTGGAGGCTTCGGCGCGGTGCGCGGTGCCGAAAGCGTCGTGCACAAAGATGTCGCAGAGCGCGGCCATCTTGCGCGCGAGTTCTTCGCTGTTTTTCTTCTCGCCCTTGTTGAGGCGGCAGTTCTCGAGCAGCACCAGCTGGCCGGGTCGGAGGTCCACACCGTCCACCCAGTTGGACACCACCGGCACTTCGCGTTTCATGAGTTCACCCAGGCGCGTGGCCACGGGCGCCAGCGAATCGGCGGGCTTGAACTCGCCCTCGACGGGCCGCCCGAGGTGGGAAGTCACCATCACCGCGGCGCCGGCGTCCAGCGCCATCTGTATGCAGGGAATGGAGGCGCGCACACGCGTGTCTTCGGTGATGTTGCCGGCGTCGTCCTGCGGCACATTGAGGTCGGCACGGATGAACACGCGCTTGCCGGCAACTTTGCCGCTGGCGCACAGGTCGGAAAAACGGATGAAATTCATGGAAAGGCTCGTAAGGAAAGTGGAGTTTCAGGCCG
The DNA here is from genome assembly GCF_056401275.1 of Polaromonas sp. P4_F6. Classification (NCBI taxonomy): domain Bacteria; kingdom Pseudomonadati; phylum Pseudomonadota; class Betaproteobacteria; order Burkholderiales; family Comamonadaceae; genus Polaromonas; species Polaromonas sp. P4_F6. The sequence goes on from NZ_JBFUJQ010000009.1 coordinate 136,361, forward strand.
GTGCCGGCCTGAGCTGCCGCAATTGTAGGCGGGCGTTTTTCCCGAAAACCGGCTGCGGGGCGCCCTTGCTTTTGCTTACCTGCCCTACCAACCCAAGCCAATATGCAGCGGCAGGTAAACCGCCATGCCGGCCAGGATGGTGCCCAGCACGCCGTGGCGCCAGTAATACCAGGCCATGCCCGCAGCGACGGCAAAGAGGCGCGCGTCCTTCCAGGTGGCGATCAGGTGGCCCTGGCTCATCACCATTTCGGGGATGATGACCGCCGCCAGCGCGGCGATGGGCGCGTAATGCAGGCCGCGCTGAGCCCAGGCCGGCAGGGTCCAGGGCTTGTCCGACAGGAAAAAGAAGCTGCGCGTGATGACGGTGATGGCCGTCATGCCGAGGATGGTGGCCACGGTCCAGAGGTCGGTCTGGTTCATGCGGCATCTCCGGTACCGGGGGCGGGCGCTGCTGGTTTGGCCACCGGTTTTTCCAGCAGCAGGCAGACGGCCACCGCGGCGGCGATGGCCACCAGGATATTCAGTTTGAGCGGCAGGGCGAAGGTGGCGACGGCGGCCGCGCCGGCGATGCCGGCCGACACCGCGCGCAGGCGGGTGGTGGCCAGCGAGCACATGATGCCCAGCAAGGCCAGGATGCCGGCAAAGCCCAGGCCCCAGGACAGCGGGATGGAATTGGCCAGCAGGATACCCAGCAGGCTGGCGCCTACCCAGCTGACCCACCCGGTCGCACAGTTCCCTATCCAATAGGCTTCCTGTGCCGCAATGACGGCGGAGTCTGTGCCGGGGTGCGGGAAACGCCTGGTGAAGAGCACGTAATTCAAGTCGGCCATCAGGTAGCCGAAGCCCATGCGCTTCCAAAGGCTCTGGTGCATCACATAAGGACGCAAGTGGGCGCTGAAGACCATGAAGCGCAGGTTCACACAAAACGAGGTGGCCAGAATCACCCACATGGGAGCGCCGGCAACGATGAGCGGAAGAGCGGCCAGCTGTGAGCTGCCGGCAAACACCAGGATGGCCATCAGTAGCACTTCAACGAGGCTCATGCCCGACTTGACCATGGCCACACCCGTCATCAGGCCCCAGGCTGCGATGCCGGGCGCGACCGCCGCCATGTCGTTGACGCCCGCCCGGAAATCCGGATGCTTGAACAATCTCTTCACAAAATCCTCATTCCTGTTGATCTGCCGGCGCCTGGCTGAACACCATGCCGGGCCGGATGTCGAAACCGCGCAAAAAATCGGCCGCATCCAGCGCCTTGCCGCCGGCCTTCTGCAGGCGGCTCACGCGCAGCACGCCGTCCACCGTGGCGATATCTATACCTTCCGCGCTGGCTGCCAGCACCTGGCCGGCCTCGGCATTGGCGGGCCGCGCCGCGCCGGCCAGGATGTCGGCGCGCCAGAACTTGAGGGTCTGGCCCGCCAGCACGCCGGTGACGCCCGGAAAGGGGTTGAAGGCGCGGATCCGGCGCTCCAGCACGGTGGCGCTTTGCGTCCAGTCCGTCATAGCCTCGTGTTTTTCAATCTTGTGGGCGTAGCTCACGCCCTCGGCCGGCTGAGGCGTGGCACTGAGGCCGCCGCAGGCCGCCAGTTCGAGCGCCTCAACAATGAGCCGCCCGCCGAGGCCGGCCAGCCTGTCGTGCAGGGAAGCGGTGGTGTCATCCGCGGCAATGCGCATCTTGTCCACCAGCAGCATATCGCCGGTGTCCAGCCCGGCATCCATTTGCATGATGGTGATGCCGGTTTCCGCATCGCCGGCCTCGATGGCGCGGTGTATGGGCGCGGCGCCGCGCCAGCGCGGCAGCAAGGAGGCATGGATATTCAGGCAGCCTAGCCGGGGAGTATCCAGTACCCATTGGGGAAGGATCAGCCCGTAGGCGGCAACCACCATGACGTCCGCTTTGGCGGCCAGGATGGCCTCGCGGGCTGAAGCCGCGTCATCGGGGAATTTGCCGTCCAGCCGCAGGCTGCGCGGCTGGGCAACGGGAATGTGGGCGCTTGCCGCCCATTGTTTGACGGGGGAAGCCTGCAGTTTCATGCCGCGGCCGGCGGGGCGGTCGGGCTGGGTCAGGACCAGGGAGATTTCAAAACCGGCTGCGTGCAATCTTTCGAGGGCCACGCGGGCGAACTCAGGGGTACCGGCAAATATGACGCGCATGGCGTCCGATTCTAAAGACCCCTGGGGAAATCCCGGGGTGGCGGCGGCAAAGCCCCGCGTGCCGCGCAAGCCGGCCGCGAACGCTCAGCCGGCGGACTCGCGCTCCTCGTCCTTTTTCTGCTTGATCATCTTGGTCTTGATGCGGTTGCGCTTCAAGGGGGACAGGTATTCGACAAACACCTTGCCCAGCAGATGGTCCATTTCATGCTGGATGCAGACTGCCAGCATGCCCTCGGCCTCATACACCCGGGATTTTCCGTCCAGGTCCAGGGCCTGGACTTTGATCGACGTGGAGCGCTCCACCCCGTCATAGATGCCGGGCACGGACAGGCAACCTTCGTCACCGACACGCTTTTCCTCGCTGGCCCAGAGGATTTCGGGATTGATCAGCACCATGGGCTGGTTGCGCTCTTCGCTCACGTCGATCACGATCAGGCGCTCGTGCACATTGACCTGGGTGGCGGCCAGGCCTATGCCGGAGGCCTCGTACATGGTTTCAAACATGTCGTCTGCCAGCTTGCGCAGGCGTGCATCAACGGCGGCCACGGGTTTGGCCACCGTGTGCAGGCGGGGGTCGGGGTAACGAAGAATGGTCAGCTGGCTCATGGGGGAAAGCAAGGGGAAATGAAGGCCCGAGGGGGAGATGTCGCTATTTTCGCCACTTTTCTTGGTTTTTCGGCATCCTGATGTTCCCAGAATCGCGTATTCGTTGCTTAATCAAGGGCTTAGGTACAAAATCGTTAGTAATTTATCAAGATATGACACGGCCATTTCCGCCTGATTCCGCTGCGGATCGCGCCGTGCCAATCCCCTAAAAGCGCCGAAGGCCTACAAAGATGCAAACAATTTTTGGTCGTTTCAGTCAAATTTCAATAGCCGCCACCGCCCTTCTGGGCATTGCCGGCGGCCTGCATGCCCAGAATTTCCCCATCACACCGGGCCAAAAAGCAACAGCCGCCCAGGTGGCCCAGGCCGGGGTCCCTCTCAGTGAGCTTGCGCCCAATGCGCCGGACGAATACACGGTCAAGCGCGGCGACACGCTGTGGGCCATTTCCGGCATGTTCCTCAAAAGCCCGTGGCGCTGGCCGGAACTGTGGGGCATGAACCTGCAGGACATCCGCAACCCGCACCGCATCTACCCGGGCCAGCACCTGTACCTGGACAAAACCGGCGGCCGCGCCACCCTGCGCACGCGCCAGGCCTCCAGCGACGGCCCGCCGACCGACACGGTGCGCGTGTCGCCCCGCACCCGCTATGAGTCCCTGGCCGACAGCTCCATTCCCACGCTGTCGCCCAACGCCATAGAGCCCTTCCTCTCGGAAGCGGTCCTGGTGGACGACGCGACTTTCTCCAGGGCTCCCCGCATCGTCGCCGCCCAGGAAGGCCGCGTGCTGCTCAGCCGCGGCGACCGCGCCTATGCGCGCGGCGAATACGTGGGCGGCGTGGCCACCGGCACCCCCCTGAGCGATGCCAAAGACCAGCCGCTGGACTACCGCGTCTACCGCAATGCCACCCCCCTGAAAGACCCGACCACCCAGCAAATCCTGGGTTACGAGGCGCAGTACATCGGCAAGGCCGAATTGATGCGCGGCGAATCCGTCACGCAGGTGCCGGGCAAGGACGGCAAGCCGCAAACGGAAATTGTGCCCGCCACGATTGACATCGTTGCCACCAAGGAAGAAATGCGGGTTGGAGACCGCCTGCTTCCCGACCCGCCTCGCGAGCTGATCAGCTACGTTCCCCACGCACCCGCCACCCCGGTCACGGGCCAGATCGTGTCGATTTACGGCAGCGCCGTGGCGAACGCGGCGGAAAACCAGGTCGTGGTGATCAACCGGGGCGCCGCGGACGGCCTGGAGCGCGGCCATGTCATGGCCATCCTCAAGGACGGCGAGCGGCTGGCCGACAAGACCGACAGCGCGCGGCCGCAAATCAAGCTGCCCAATGAGCGCAACGGCCTGATGATGGTGTTCCGCACCTTCGACAAGCTCTCCTACGCGCTGATCCTGCAAATCACCGACGGCGTCAAAGTCGGCGACCGCTTCACCAACCCGAAATAAGGGCGCTGCCCGCGGCGCGGCCCACCGGCAGCGGCTTCCCCGCCCGTCCAGACCGACGTGGATACCCAAGAGCTTCAGGCCTGGATACGGCTGACGCTTTGCCCCGGTGTAGGAAACGACACCGCGCGCAAGCTGCTGGCCGCTTTTGGTTCGGCGCAAGCCGTCTTTGGCCAGAGCTCGGCCGCCCTCAGGCAACTCGGCACTGAAAAGCTGGCCAAGGCCATCCTGGAGGAGCCGCCGGCGCTGGCGGCCCAGTTGCAGCTCACCCTCGAATGGCTGCGGGCCGGCGATGACAGGCAGGTCGCCACACTGGGCGACAGCGCCTACCCGGTGGCCTTGCTCGACATCGAGGACCCGCCCCTGATGCTCTACATGTTGGGCACGCTGGCCGGGCAAGCGCCGGCGGCGCCCCATATCGCCATCGTGGGCAGCCGAAACCCGACGCCGCAGGGTGAAGCCAACGCCCGGCAATTCGCCAAGGCTTTTGGTTCCGCAGGGCTTTGTGTGGTGTCGGGGCTGGCCCTGGGTATTGACGGCGCAGCGCACGACGGCGCCCTGCTGGGCGGCGGCGAGACGATTGCGGTGGTGGGCACCGGCCTGGACAGGGTCTATCCCAAAAAACACCTCGCGCTGGCGCACCGGATCGCGCAGCAGGGCATGATCGTCAGCGAATTTCCCCTCGGCACGCCGCCGCTGGCGGCCAATTTCCCGCGGCGCAACCGCATCATTTCGGGCCTGTCCCGCGGCACCCTGGTCGTGGAGGCGGCGCTGCAATCGGGCTCGCTGATCACGGCGCGGCTGGCGGCCGAGCAGGGCAAGGAAGTCTTTGCGATTCCCGGCTCCATCCACTCGCCCCAGTCGCGCGGCTGCCACGCGCTGATCAAGCAGGGCGCCAAGCTGGTGGAAGTGGCGCAGGACGTCCTGGAAGAGCTGAATCTTTCCACCGCGCTCCGTGCGCCCGGCGGCGATGGCGCGGCGGCGCAGCCGCACGCCGCCGACCCGCTGGTCGCGGCCCTGGGTTTTGACCCGGTGAGCCTGGACGCCTTGCAGGCGCGCACCGGGCTGGACACCCCGCGGCTGCAGGCCGGCCTGCTGGAGCTTGAGCTGTGCGGGCAGGTGGTGCGCTTGCCGGGCGGGCTGTTCCAGCGCCTGGCTGCGGGTTAAGGTCCGCGGGGCCTGCGGATTTTCTGCGCGCCGCGAACCCCGCCCTGAGGTTTGACACGGCCGGTGGCATCTGCGTTATATTGGGTGCATGTTTGAAGTACTGGTGTACGTCTACGAGAATTACTGGCAAGGTGACGCTTGCCCCGAACTCCACCGACTGAGCCGCAAACTCACCGCGGCGGGATTCGATGCCGAGGAAATCCAGGCAGCCCTTGTCTGGCTCGACGGCCTGAATGTCGCGGCACAGGGCACGCAGATCAGCCTGCCGGCCAAAGCCCCGCAGGCAAGCGGTGAATCCCCCGCAAGCGCTCCCGCCATCCAGCAGCAATCGGCCGCCAGCCTGCGTGTGTACTCCGTCGCCGAGCAGGTGCACCTGGGCGCGCAAAGCCTGGGTTTTGTGAGCTTTCTCGAATCCTCCGGCGTGCTGCCGCCGCACATGCGCGAGATCGTCATAGACCGTGCCATGGCGGCCCCCGGCGACCCGGTGACGCTGGACGACCTCAAAATCATCGTCCTCATGGTGTACTGGAGCTTTGGCGAAGAGCCCGACGCGCTGGTACTCGACGAACTGTGTGACGACACGGTGTTCCGCCTGGCCCACTGAGCGCCAGGGGCCGCTCCCTCATGCGGAAATTAAAGGCCTAGCCCAGCAGGCGCTCGGGATTGGCGTCCAGCTTGGCCAGCGCATCGCGCGTGGCGCGCACCGTCAGCGCTTCTTCTTCCGTCGGCACCAGCAAACCCGCCTGCAGGTAGGCGGCGAGGCGGCGCGCCTGGATCAGGAAATTGCGGCCGTCGGCGGAGGCGAACAGGTGCAACTGCTTGCGGCCGCTGCACCAGGCAAACTGCACATGGCTGACCTTGCCGTTGTGGTCCAGGCTGAACCAGGAACCCAGCTGCAACTCCTTGGCCCAGGCGCGCATGGCCTCGGTGGGGTGGCTGCCGCCGTCGGCGATCACCTCGATGTCGGTGGCGTCTATGCCTATCATGGTCACCAGGCTGTCGGTATCCAGGGGCAGGTCCCCGACATCCTCATCGGACAGGTAATCCTCGAGGTTGGTCAAGCGCTTGGCCATGGCCTCCACCTTCTCCACGGGAATGGCCTCGGTCTTGGACATGAAGGCGTCGGCCAGCGTATCGCTGATGATTTTCAGGTGCCCGTCCTGATCGGCGACACTCAAGCCCAGCATGGACATTCCCAGGCGCAGCAGCTGCAACAGCTTGGGCAGGTCGGCGATGACGCGCGCGCGGTCATTGCGGTTGGGCTTGGCGCTGGCCGCCCACACCAGGTCGGCGGCGGCCCGCTTGAGCGTAAGTGTCTCTTCATGCTGCGGGCCGTTCTTCATGGCGGCGATCGCCAGCACCTCGGCCCACACCTTGAACAGGAATTCGCGGATTTCCTCGCGCACCGACATGTCATTGAGCATGTTGCGCATCTCAATGGTGTACTGGATGGTCATGGTCTCTTTTTGCTCGACCTGCTGGGCCACGCTCACCACGCGGGCGGCATTGCCGTGCTCCGAAAGAAACCGGGACAGGAATTTGTCGAATTCATCGTAGACGAGCTGGAACACCCGGCGACCGGTTTCGGGGTATTGCTCGATCACCTGCACAACGCGCTTGATCTCGGCTTCCAGCACGCCGCCCGCCACCGTGACGTCGAAGCCGAGCACGCAGGAACCCATGCGGTCTATCAACCGGCGCGCGGGATGCTGCAGGGACTCGAAAAATTCAGGTTCGGAAATCGCCACGCGCAGCACCGGCATCTGCAGGCGCGCGAACCAGACGCGGATCACCGCGGGAATCCGGTCTTCCGCGAGAATGCTCTGGAACATCAGGGCCACGATTTCAATCGTCGCTTTCTCGGAGGACGTGGACGCGGCCTCCTTGAGCTTGGTGGTGCGTTCGCGCAGGACGCCGACGGCGTGGTCCACCTGCGCCTGGCCGTAGACCTGTCCCGGCGCATCCACCAGCAACGTGCGTTCCCCGCCGGTTTCCTGTACGCGCTCCACATGGGCCATGGCCTGCGCCAGCTGCGGCGAGGCCTGGCTGGGCCGCGTATCGTCGAAGCCCGCCGCCTGGTTTGACAGCAGGCGCTTGAGTTGCCCCATCACGCCCTGGGCGCGCATGCGCGCCCGGGCCAGGGGCGTGGTCGCAGTCTGCAGGCGGGTTTCGTCGTACACCCCCTGGCCGGGACCCGTGGTGGCTTCCGGGCCTTTTGCCGAATGAGGCTGGCCGGTGCTTGCGGCGCCATTGCCGGCGCTGCCGAAGCCGCCCTGAAAACCCGGGCCGCCCACACCGCCGGAACCGGCCGCGCCGCCCGTAAAGCGACCGCCACCCGGCCCGCCGCGCGGACCACCGCCTGCGCCACCATAAGCCGCGCCGCCCCCCGAAGCACCTGCGGCCCTGGACGAAGCCGCGCCGGAGCCGCCTCCCCGGGCAACGCCGCCATGGCCGCCACCCATGGAAGCCGGGCCTCGGCCGCCGGATAAGGACGGGCCCGCGCCACCTGTGGACTCGCCATAAGAGGCAGAGGCCTTGCCGCCGCCAGCACCACCATAGGCACCCCCCATGCCGGAGCCGGCCGGACTGCCCTCGCCCTGCGGAGCCCTCCCCTTTTGCGCATCGGGCGCTGTTTTGGCGGGGGCACCGGAGCCGACGGCCGAGGGCGTGCGCTTGACCAGCGGCCTCAGGTCGATCTCAGCCATCACGCCCTGCTGCACCAGGAATTCGTTGGTGGCATGGTAGATTTCGAGCAGATGCTCGCCCATCTCCTTCTGGATGCCGGTCTGGACCGCAAGCCAGACCTCGCGCGGCAGGCCGGCCTTGCCCCATTGCTCCATTAGGTGCTGGGCGAGCACTTCGGGGCGCAGGATGTCCTGCTTGTGGAGTTCGGTAACCCCCTCCAGGCTCTGGATGCGCAGGCGAAGGTCGTTGAGCTCCCAGCTCGTGAAATCGAGCAGGCGCAAGGCCAGGCGTGAGGCGAGGATCTTGTCCTCCATCACGTCGTTGTCCATCAATTCGAATTTCCCGCTGTCCAGGAAGCGGGCCGGCGAGTTGGCAGCAGGGATGGCCTGCGCGTTGGCCCAGGCGGCGGTCGTGCCGCGAACCCAGGCATCGCCGCTTTTCTGGAAGGCTATCCAACCATCGCGCCTTTCCTGCATGTCGCGGGCGCTGCCCGGCTGGTCGACCAGCGCGGACAGCTTGTCTTGAATGGTTTTGGCCAGCGCGGGCAATATCCGTGCGGCACGCTCCGTAAACAGCGCGCGAGCCTGCTCGACCAGAAGACTGTTATTTTTGTTGCTTGGCACGACCGCCCTGGGTGATTAGCCTATAGCTTACACCGTAGCCCCTGCATTGGGGTCATTCGGATCCTCGCCTTTTTTGGCCGGCCCCTTGACCAGGTCTTCCCGCTTGATGCCCAGCCACATCGCGATCGCGGCGGCCACAAAAACCGAGGAGTAAATACCGAACAGGATGCCTATGGTCAGCGCCAGGGCGAAGTAAAACAGGGTCGGGCCGCCGAACAGCAACATGGACAGCACCATGATCTGGGTCGAGCCGTGGGTGATGATGGTGCGGCTGATGGTGGAAGTGATCGCGTTGTCGATGATCTCTACGGTGTTCATCTTGCGGTAGCGGCGGAAGTTCTCGCGGATCCGGTCGAAGATCACCACCGACTCATTGACGGAATAGCCCAGCACCGCCAGCACGGCGGCCAGCACGGCCAGCGAAAACTCCCACTGGAAAAACGCGAAGAAGCCCAGGATGATGACGACGTCGTGCAGGTTGGCGATGATGGCCGCCACTGCGTACTTCCATTCAAAACGGAAGGCCAGGTAGACCATGATGCCGAACACCACCATGGCCAGCGCCTTGAGCCCGTCGTGGGCCAGTTCCTCGCCGACCTGCGGCCCGACAAACTCCGTGCGGCGCAGGGTCACCTCGGGGCTGGCCGCCTTCAGGGCCGCCAGCACCTTGTCGCTTTGCTGGGCGGTGCTCACCCCCTTCTGGGCGGGCAAGCGGATCATCACGTCGCGCGAGGTGCCGAAGTTCTGCACCTGCACGTCGGCGAATCCCAGGCCGGCCACGGTGTCGCGAATTTTTCCGACGTCGGCGGCCTGTGTGTAGTTCACCTCCATCAAGGTGCCGCCGGTGAACTCCACCGACAGGTGCAGGCCGCGCGTGATCAGGAAGAAGACGGCCAGCGCGAAGGTGGCAAAACTGATGACATTAAAAATCAGGGCATGCCGCATGAACGGGATGTCGCGCCGGATTTTGAAGAATTCCATCTGGGGTCCTTGGGGAAACTCGGGGAAACGAGAAGAAGGCCGGGATTACTTGGTCGCCACCGCGCCGGAGGCGGCGGGCCGCCACACGGTGCCGATGGAGACCGACTTGAGCTTTTTCTGGCGGCCGTACCAGAGGTTGACGAGGCCGCGCGAGAAAAACACCGCCGAGAACATGCTGGTCAGGATGCCGATGCAGTGCACCACCGCAAAGCCGCGCACCGGGCCGGAGCCGAAGGCCAGCAATGCCAGGCCGGCGATCAGCGTCGAGATGTTGGAGTCCAGGATGGTGGCCCAGGCCCGCTCGTAGCCCGCGTGGATGGCCGCCTGCGGAGACGACCCGTTGCGCAGCTCCTCACGCACGCGTTCGTTGATCAGCACGTTGGAGTCGATGGCCATGCCCAGCGCCAGCGCCATGGCCGCCATGCCGGGCAATGTCAGGGTCGCCTGCAGCATGGACAGCACCGCCACCAGCAGCAGCAGGTTGACGGCCAGGGCCAGGCCTGAGAACAGGCCGAACAGCATGTAATAGGCCGCCATAAAGGCGACGATCACGACAAAGCCCCAGGACACACTGTGAAAGCCCTTGGAGATGTTGTCGGCACCCAGGGTCGGGCCTATGGTGCGCTCCTCGATGATTTCCATGGGCGCGGCCAGCGAGCCGGCGCGCAGCAGCAGCGCCAGGTCATTAGCCTCGGTCACGCTCATGGAGCCGGAAATCTGGAAGCGGTTGCCGAGTTCGCCCTGGATGACGGGCGCGGTCAGCACCTCGCCTTTGCCTTTTTCGAACAGCACAATGGCCATGCGCTTTTTGAGGTTCTCGCGGCTGGTGTCGCGCATGATGCGCCCGCCCTTGGCGTCAACCGTGAGGTCCACCTTGGGCTGCTGGTTCTGCGAATCAAAACCGGGCTGCGCGTCCGTCAGGCTCTCGCCGGTCAGGATCACCTGCTTCTTGACGATGACCGCCTGGCCGTTGCGCTCGAAGAAGCGCTCATCGCCGAAAGGAACCGCGCCGGTGTTGCTGGCGGCGGCCCGGGCTTCGGCGCTGTCGTCCACCAGGCGCATTTCCAGCGTGGCGGTGCGGCCCAGGATGTCCTTGGCCTTGGCCGTGTCCTGCACGCCGGGCAGTTGCACCACGATGCGGTCTATGCCCTGCTGCTGGATCACCGGCTCGGCAACGCCCAGCTCGTTGATGCGGTTGTGCAGGGTCACGATGTTCTGCTTGAGCGCCTGGTCCTGGATGCGGCGCGCGGCTTCAGGCTTGATGGACGCCGTCAGCTTGTACTCCGTGCCGTCCGGCGCATCGACGCTCTGCAGGTCGGCGAACTGGTCCTGGATCAGCGCCTTGGTAGAGGCCAGGGTGGCGGAATCGCGCAACCTGACTTCAATGGTTTGCCCGTTGCGGCTGATACCGCCATGGCGGATGTTCTTTTCGCGCAGGGACAGGCGCATATCGCCGGCCAGGGACTCGGTCCGCTTGGTCAGCGCCGCCTGCATGTCCACCTGCAGCATGAAGTGGACGCCGCCGCGCAGGTCCAGCCCCAGGTACATCGGAAAAGCGTGCAGCGAGGTCAGCCAGGCGGGCGAGCGCGACAGCAGGTTGAGCGCGACCACATAGGCCGGATCGTTCGCGTCGGGCGCCAGGGCTTTCTGGATGGCATCCTTGGCCTTGAGCTGCGTGTCGGTGTCGCCGAAACGCGCCTTGATCGAGCTGCCCTCGAGCGTGATGGCGTCGGCCGCGATGCCGGTGTCCTTCAAAGCCTGCTCGACCTTGGCCAGCGTCGTGCTGTCGACCTTGATGGTGGATTTGCTGCTGGACACCTGCACCGCCGGCGCTTCGCCGAAGAAATTGGGCAGCGTGTACAAAGCCGCGATCAGCAGCGCGACCACGATGATGGCGTACTTCCAGGCCGGATAACGATTCATGGGAGGGCTGTTCCTGGTGGACAAATGAACAAAAGGGGCGCCCGCATCAAGCCGCAGCAGCCCCGATATACCGAAAAGCCCCGTGAAGCTTCACGGGGCCTTGAAGACTTACTTGGCCGTGCTGATCGCGCCCTTGGGCAGGACCTGGATGATGGCGCTGCGCTGCAGCTGCACTTCAACGCCGGGGGCCAGTTCCAGGGTCAGGTAGGCGTCGCCCAGCTTGGTCACCTTGCCGAGCAGGCCGCCGGCCGTCGCGACCTCATCGCCCTTGGCCAGCGCGTCGATCATGGCGCGGTGCTCTTTCTGCTTCTTCATCTGCGGGCGGATCATGACGAAATACAGCACCACAAACATCAGCACCAGGGGCAGCATGCCCGTCAGCGAAGACATCATGTCACCACCGGCGGCTGCAGCGGGAGCGGTTTGGGCAAAGGCGGAAGAAATGAACACGGCTAACTCCACAACATAATAAAAACACACTGGCGCGCGCGCCGTCCGGCACGGACGGCGTACGGAGTCCACGATTGTATGCGGCGGGGCAAGCGCCCCAAGGGGTAACTGGCGCGCGCCAGGGGCTTTTCAAGCCGGCTTTACGCGCAAAGGGCCGCTGCGGGCACGGCCGCGGCGACCCTCACGGGGAAGGAAAGGCCCGGGCGGGCTCAGGCCGCTTTCCGCTGGACGGTAGATCCGGGGTTACGAAAGGCTTGCATCAAGGCGGCCCACTGCGGCCGCGCGGCGGCCAGGTGGCGCGCCTTGACATGGCCATAACCCTTGATCATTTCGGGAATCCGGGCGATTTCCAGTGCCGTGGCATGGTTTTCCGCCGTCAGCCCCGCCAGCACTTCCGAAAGGCTGGCCTTGTATTCCTCGATCAGGGCCCGTTCGGTGCGCCGCTCTTCGGTGCGGCCGAACACATCCAGCGGCGTGCCGCGCAGGCCCTTCAGGCGGGCCAGCAGCTTGAACGCCCCCAGCATCCAGGGGCCGAACTGCTGCTTCTGCAGCTCGCCCTTGTCGTTTTTGGCGGCGATCAGGGGCGGCGCCAGGTGGTAATGCAGCTTGAAGTCGCCTTCGAACATGGCGTTGACCTTGCCCAGGAAGGCCGTGTCGGTATGCAGGCGCGCCACCTCGTACTCGTCCTTGTAGGCCATCAGCTTGAACAGGTAGCGCGCCACGGCTTCGGTCAGCGCCGTTTTGCCCAGCACCGCCTCGGCGCCACGCACTTGTTCAACAAAGGACTGGTAGGCCTGGGCGTAGGCAGCGTTCTGATAGGCCGTCAAAAAGTCCACCCGCTTGGCCAGCATTTCGGCCAGGGCCGGCTTTTTCACGAATTCGATGACCTGCGCCGCCTTGAACAGCGCCCGCACCGAGGCCAGGTCGTGCGCGCAGCGACGGCCCCATTCAAAAGCCGCCTTGTTGTTGTCGACCTGCACGCCGTTGAGCTCGATGGCCCGCATCAGCGCGGCATGCGACAGTGGCACACGCCCCTTTTGCCAGGCAAAGCCCAACATCAGCGGGTTGGTGTAAATCGAGTCGCCCACCAGTTGCACCGCCACCTCCTCGGCATCGAAGCTGCCCAGCAAGTCAGCACCCACTGCGGAGGTCACGGCGCTTTCGCAATTGCCGCCGGGGAACTGCCAGCCCGGGTTCTTCACAAAGGCCGCCGTCGGCGTGCCGTGCGAATTCATGGCCACGTAGGTGCGGCCCGGCTGCATGACGGTGAGGGTGTATTTGCTGGCGGCCACGATCGGGTCGCAGCCTATGACCAGGTCGGCCTTGGCGGTGTCCACCTTGGTGGTGTAGATCGCCTCGGGGCGGTTGGCGATCTGGATATGGCTCCAGGTGGCGCCGCCTTTTTGCGCCAGGCCGCCCGCATCCTGCGTGACCACGCCCTTGCCTTCCATGTGGGCCGCCATGCCCAGCAGCTGGCCTATGGTGATGACGCCGGTGCCGCCCACGCCGCCCACGACAATGCCCCAGGCGTTTTCCGCCACGGGCAACACCGGCTCGGGAACCGGCGGCAGGCTGGAGACGCCGCCCTTCTTTTCTTTCTTCGGTTTCTTCAGCTGCCCGCCCTCGACGGTGATGAAGCTGGGGCAGAAGCCCTTCACGCAGGAATAGTCCTTGTTGCAGGTGTTCTGGTTGATGCGGCGCTTGCGGCCGAACTCGGTTTCCAGCGGCTCGACCGAGAGGCAGTTGGACTGCACCGAGCAGTCGCCGCAGCCCTCGCAGACCAGCTCGTTGATCACCACGCGCTTTTCCGGATCCACCAGAGTGCCGCGTTTGCGGCGCCGGCGCTTTTCCGTCGCGCAGGTCTGGTCGTAAATGATGGCGGTCGTGCCCTTGATCTCGCGGAACTCGCGCTGGATGCGGTCCAGTTCGTCGCGGTGGTGCACCGTCACGCCCTCCAGCAGCGGCGCGCCGTCGTATTTCTGCGGCTCGTCCGTCACGATCACCAGCTTGGCCACGCCTTCGGCGCGCAGGCTTTGCATGATCTGCAGCACCGAGTGGCCCTCGGGCCGCTCGCCGACCTGCTGGCCGCCCGTCATGGCGACCGCGTCGTTGTAGAGGATCTTGTAGGTGATGTTCACGCCCGAGGCGATGGCCTGGCGTATCGCCAGCAGCCCGCTGTGGAAGTAGGTGCCGTCGCCGAGGTTGGCAAAAATGTGCTGGTCGGTCGTGAAGGCCGCCTGGCCCACCCAGGTCACGCCTTCGCCGCCCATCTGGGTGAAGGTGGAGGTGGAGCGGTCCATCCAGGTCGCCATGTAGTGGCAGCCTATGCCGGCGACGGCGCGCGAGCCCTCGGGCACGCGCGTGCTGGTGTTGTGCGGGCAGCCGCTGCAAAACCAGGGCGCGCGCTCGCCGGTGTCGGCCTTGGCTTCGGCCAGCGCGCGCTCGCGCGCCTCGATCACGGCCAGGCGCTCGTCCATGCGCGAGACCACATCAGCCGGCACGCCCAGCTTTTTCAGGCGCTTGGCGATCGCCTTGGCGATGATGGCCGGCGTCAGGTCGGCCTTGGCACGCAGCAGCCAGTTGTCGCTCGGGTTGGAGCGGCCCCATTCACCGCCCGACTGGTCGCCTTCGGGTTCGTCGAACTTGCCCAGCACATTGGGCCGCACGTCGGCGCGCCAGTTGTAAAGCTCTTCCTTGAGCTGGTATTCGATGACCTGGCGTTTTTCCTCGACCACCAGGATTTCCTGCAGGCCTTCGGCGAAGTCGCGCGTGATGGTGGCCTCCAGCGGCCAGACCACGTTGACCTTGTGCAGGCGTATGCCCAGCTGGTGGCAGGTGGGCTCATCCAGCCCGAGGTCGGCCAGCGCCTGGCGCGTGTCGTTGAAGGCCTTGCCGCTGGCGATCAGGCCGAAACGGTCCTTGGGGCCGGCGATGACGTTGTAATTGAGCTTGTTGGCGCGGATGTACGCGAGCGCCGCATACCATTTGTAGTCCATTAGCCGGGCTTCCTGCTCCAGCGGCGCGTCCGGCCAGCGGATGTGCAGGCCGCCGGGCGGCATTTCGAAGTCTTCGGGCAGGATGATCTTCACGCGGTCCGGGTCGACCAGGATGGAGCTCGACGACTCCACCACTTCCTGGATGGTTTTCATGCCCGACCAGACCCCCGAAAAACGGCTCATGGCAAAGGCATGCAGTCCCATGTCCAGGATGTCCTGCACATTGGACGGGAAGAACACCGGCAGGCCGCAGGCCTTGAAGATGTGATCGCTCTGGTGGGCGGCGGTGGAACTCTTGGAGACATGGTCGTCGCCGGCAATCGCGATCACGCCGCCGTGTTTCGCGGTGCCCGCCATGTTGGCGTGCTTGAAGACGTCCGAGCAACGGTCCACGCCCGGGCCTTTGCCGTACCAGATGCCGAATACGCCGTCGAATTTTTTGCTTTGCGGGTACAGGTCCAGTTGCTGGGTGCCCCAGACAGCGGTGGCGCCCAGCTCCTCGTTGACGCCGGGCTGGAACACGATGTTCTGCGCGGCCAGGTGCTTTTTGGCGGCCCACAGCGCCTGGTCGTAGCCGCCCAGCGGCGAGCCGCGGTAGCCGCTGACAAAACCCGCCGTGTTCAGGCCCGCCATGGCATCGCGCGTGCGCTGCAGCATGGGCAGGCGGACCAGCGCCTGGACACCGCTCATAAAGGCGCGGCCATGATCAAGGCTGTATTTGTCGTCGAGCGAAACGGTTTCGAGAGCCTTGCGGATGTGTTCAGGTAGGGGCGCGTTCATGTTCGTGGGTCTCCAGGACTGTTTTTGATACCGCCTTGTGGGCAGCTGCAAAAGGGCCACCGCCCGCTTAGGGCGGGCCCTCTATATGCATGCAAAGTGTATGCCGCCGGCCCTGATATGTCTTTGCTTTGTTTGCCCTATTTAGCCCACTTTCAGAAAGAATCTTGCTGCAAAATGGCAAATATGGAAACATTAGACAAGTTTGACATCGCCATCCTGAATGAGTTGCAGCGCGACGCGCGGCTGACCAACACCGAACTGGCTTCGCGCGTGGGCCTGTCGGCCGCGCCCTGCTGGCGGCGCGTGCGGGCGCTGGAAGAAAGCGGCTTCATCACCGGCTACCGGGCCGAGATCAATCGCCACAAGATAGGGCTGGGCGTGCTGGCTTTTGTGCGGCTGGACGCCGACCGCAACAGCGGCGACGCCACGCGCCAGCTGGAGGAAGCCATCAAAAAGCTGCCGGAAATCGTCTCCTGCCACTACATCAGCGGCACCGGCACGTTTGAACTGCAGGTGGTGGCACAGGACCTGGAGGCCTTCAGCAAGTTCGCGCTGCAAAACCTGATCAACCTGCCCAATGTGAAGGACCTGCACACCAGTTTTTCCCTGGGGGAGGTCAAGGCCAGCAGCGCGCTGCCGCTGGGGCATTTAGTCTAGATGCATGCCGGCAAGCGCTTGCAAAAGTCAGGCGGTTGTACGGCTGGAGATCGCCCAGGTCTTCATTTCTGAGACGATTTCTCGGCATTCACTATTTTGCCGTCGGGCAGAATCAGCCACTTGTCGGTATTGATCATATTGCCGTCAACATTGATTTGCCATTTGCCCAAATCCATATAGGCGATGACGGAGTGGCAATTTGCCGAGGAAGTGCAAAGTAAAAACTGGGCCAGCCCGTCCGAGGCGCTATTTTTGAAATACCAGGAAGACCACCACTTAAAGTAGACAGGCTTATTGGCTTCACTTGAGTTCGTGGCAACCAGATACGCCGCCACGCCTTTTTTGGCCGGCGGAAACATTTCCGAGGAAACGATGCGATAGGCACCGATGCCGACGCTGGTGGCATACGCGGCAACAATGCCAAAAATCCAGGCGATGACTTTTGTTTTCGGGCTCATGGGGAACACAGGTTTGGGCGTGGCGCTCATGGCCTCTATGGCGTGAAACGGCAATTGCCCGGCTGACTTCAGTACGATGTTAGCTTGCCTTGACGCAAGCGGGTACTTTATCTCCCCGTGAGGCCGCCCTTTCCCTCTTTCCCGCTGTTCATCTTTGCCACCCCGGAGCCCGCCATGACGAAATTCCGCAATGCCATTTGCGCGCTGTCCCTGATGACCTTGATGCTGGCACCAGGCAGCCTGATGGCGCAGCCGGCCGGCCCCGAGGCACTGCCCATGCGCAACCTGCAGATCGAAGTGCGGCAAGCCGGCAGCAGTCTGCGCTCCCAAAGCGCCCTGGGGGCGCAGGGCGGTATCGTGCTGCAGCCGGGCCGCTCGGGCGCCAATGCCCACATCACGGCCCAGGACAGCCAGCGCAGCGACTCGCGCGATCTGGTGCAGCGTGTACTGGTGCTCAACGGCCGCCCCGCCAACATCAACCTGGGCAACAGCCAGCCGCTGCGGCTGGTGCAGGGCCGCCAGGCCGCCACCGTGTTCATCGATGCCAACAGTGGTTTTTCGGCCCGGCCGCTCTGGTACGGCGGCGACAGCGTGGAACTGGAACTGGCCGCGGGGCAGGCCAGCCGCACCGGCTCATCGCCGCTGGCGCCCTTGTCCTCATCGTCCACCAGCACGTCGCTGAGCGTGCGCCTCGGGGAATGGGTCACCGTGGCGGAGTCCGACGACGCGAGCGCCGGCAGCAGCAGCGGCATCGCCGACAGCCGGCAATCCACCCGGCGGGACGGAATGCGGGTCGAAGTCCGCCTCTCCGTACGTTAGGAAAGAATTCAGTCGCGCACGCAGCGCGCGACGAGAGGCAACAGGGGATAGCGCAGCACCGCCTCCCGCCCGCTGGCGCCCAGGCCGAATTCGGCCCGCATGCGCGGGTTGCTGTAAACCGTCTGCCGCGGCCCTTCGCCGCCGGCGTCGCGCTGGAGCACATCCTGCCCGCCGGGGCCGTCCAGCAGCGCGGTGTCGTCGACGAATTTGACGCGGAACGCTATGCCGTGCTCGCAGCGGTACAGCGGGCCATCGGCCTGCCAGTTGCCGCCGGCGCAGCCGCCCAATGCCACCGCGGCCAGCAGCGCCGCACAGATGTTCCATGGCTTGTTCATGATGACTCCTGAAGGGTTCAGCGCGGCCAGAGCACCCACAGCCGCAGCGGCTGGTTCATGCGCGCGGCGAGCTGGCCGGCCTCGGGCCCGGTGCCGGCGAAATAGTCGGCCCGCACGGCGCCCACGATGGCGCTGCCGGTGTCCTGGGCCAGCACCAGTTTTTGCAGGCTGCCAGCCCCGCCACGCGAGGCCAGCCATACCGGCGTGCCGTAGGGAATGCTGCCCGGATCGACCGCGATGGAGCGACCCGGCGTGAGCGCCACGCCCTGCGCGCCCTTGGGGCCGAATGCGGCGTCAAGCTCGCTCAGGGGCTGCTCCTGGAAAAAGGTGTAGCGCGGGTTGCTCCAGAGCATCTGCTGCACGCGCTGCGGCGGGTTTCTCGCGGCCCAGGCCTTGGTGGACTCGACCCAGGGCGCCGTCATGCGGCCCTCGCCCTGGTCCAGCAGCCATTGGGTGACGCTGCGAAAGGGCTGCTCATTGGAGCCGGCATAGGCCACGCGCACCATGCGCTGCGAGCCGTCGGCCTCGGTCAGGCTGAGCCGGCCCGAGCCCTGGATGTGCAGCGACATCGCCTCGACCGGGTCGGCCAGCCACGCGATCTCGCGGCCGCGCAGCGCCGCCCTGGCTTCGGGCAGGGTGTCGATTTCCTGGCGCGAGTACCAGGGCTTGCGGCTAGCCAGCGAGGCCGGCGGGCGGTACAGCGGCACCTCGTAGCCGGCGCCGGCCTGGCGGCTGGCCTTGAGCACGGGTTCGTAATAACTGGTCAGCAGCCCGTCGGCCGCGCCCTGCAGGTTCTCGACCCGGTAGGGCTGCAGCCGGCTCACCATCCAGTTGCGCTGCGCTTCGGCCGAGGCGATGCTCAGGCGCCTGACCTCGGCACACAGGGGCGCAAACACCGGGCCCGGCCGCTCGCAGCTCTTGAGCCAGGCGTTCCAGCCCTCGAACAACGCGTCCTCCTCAAAGCCCGGCAGTTCGGCCCAGCGCACCGCGACCCAGCGGCTTTTGCCCTGCAGCATGGGCGCGGGTAAAGGGCCGGAATCGCCGGGGCGGCTGCCGGCCGCGGTGGGCTCTCCCGGTGCCGATGAAGGTGGCAGCGGCGGGCTGGCGCAGGAGGCCAGCAAAGCCGTGATGGCGATAATCGTCCCCATCCGCATGGAGCGCATGGAACGCCTTTCATGCCTGGCGCGTATCGACGGAATCCAAGGAAATGTCATGGCCTTACTTTTGCTGGAAGCCCTGGGGGCATTGCTGCTGCTGGTGTTCATTGTGTGGTGGACGATGTTTTCAGGCCGCAAGAACGGCGAGCTGAAGGAGCCGGAACCGCCGGCGCCCGCCGCACAGCCCCGCAAGGATTAAACCCGGCCTGCGGCACTACAGGTTGCGCAGCAGGTTGGCGAGCTCCACCGCCGATTTGACACCCATTTTGTCAAACACCCGCGCGCGGTGGACTTCCACGGTGCGTACGCTGATGTCCAGCTGGTCCGCGACCAGCTTGTTGGGCAGGCCGCCCACGACCAGCCGCATCACGTCGCGCTCGCGGTCAGTGAGGCCGTCGATGCGGGACTGCAGGCCGGTGGACTCGCTGTGCTGCGCCAGCGCCGCGGCGGAATGCTTGAGCGCCTGCTCGATGCGGTCCACCAGCGCGTTGTCCGAAAACGGTTTTTCGCAAAAATCAAAGGCCCCGCGCTTGACGGCGTCGACGGCGGTGGGCACGTCGGCATGGCCCGTGAGAAAAATCACCGGCAGGGTCGGCAGCAGGCCGTAGCCGATCAGTTTTTCAAACATGGCCAGGCCGCTCAGGCCGGCCATGCGCACGTCCAGCAGCAGGCAGGAGGGCGAGCGCACCTCGAAGCCCTTGGACACCCGGGCGTCGAAGGCCTCGGCGCTGTCGAAGGTCTCGCTCAGCAGGCGGCGCGAGCGCAGCAGCCAGGCCAGCGCGTCGCGCACGCTGGCGTCGTCGTCGACGATGTAGACCGTGGCATTGTGAATCGGTTCCATGGCTGTCGTCCTTCAGGCTTGCGGTGGATCGCCGTCCCGGGGCGGCGCCGCGGGCAGGGTGAAACTGAAAATCGTACCCTGCGGCTCGGCCGCTTCAAATCCGAGGAAACCGCCGTGCTGTTCTATCACGGTGCGGCACAGGCTGAGCCCCAGGCCCATGCCTTCTTCCTTGGTGGTGAAAAAGGGCGTGAACAGCCGCTCCGCGACATCCCCGGCAATACCCTCGCCGCGATCGATCACCGCGAACTCGACCCAGCGGCTGTGCGCGTTGGAGGCAGCCGGGCGTATGCGCAGGGTCAGCACCTTTTCGGCCTGCGCTGCGCCGCCGGCCGGCTGCGCCCCTTCGGCCAGGGCCTGCATGGCCTGCATGCCGTTGCGCGAGAGGTTGAGCAGCACCTGCTCGACCATGGTGCGGTCGCACAGCACGGCTTCGCAGGCTTCGTCGACCTCGATGACGACGCGCACGCCGAGCTTGCGGGCCTGCAGGCTCACCAGCGGCATGATGGCGTCGAGCAGCGCGCGCGGCTGGACCGCCTCGCGCACCTGGTCGCGCCGGCGCACGAAGTCGTGCACGCTCTTGATGACCTTGCCGGCGCGCTCGGCCTGCTCGGCGATGCGGCGCATGGCCAGCTGCAGGTCTTCGGACAGCGGGGCCGGCGTCGGGGCGGCCGCGCCGGTTTCCTCCTGCAGCAGGTTGAGCGATCCGGTGGCGTAACTCGAAATCGCCGCCAGCGGCTGGTTCAGTTCGTGGCTCAGCAGCGAGGCCATTTCACCGACCATGGCCAGCCTGGCCG
The DNA here is from genome assembly GCF_056401275.1 of Polaromonas sp. P4_F6. Taxonomy (NCBI): domain Bacteria; kingdom Pseudomonadati; phylum Pseudomonadota; class Betaproteobacteria; order Burkholderiales; family Comamonadaceae; genus Polaromonas; species Polaromonas sp. P4_F6. The sequence goes on from NZ_JBFUJQ010000009.1 coordinate 157,238, forward strand.
TGGCCTGCAGGCGGTCCTGGCTGGCGCGCGAGAGCTCCTCGACGCGGCGCTGTTCGCTCACGTCCAGGATGGCGCTCATCCAGCCGGTGTGCTTGCCCACGGCGTTGATCAGCGGCGCCTCCATGATCAGCACCGGAAAGCGCGTACCGTCGCGCCGCATGAACACCGACTCATGGCCTTCGCGCGGCAGGTTGCTGCCCGCCAGCCGGATTTCCTGGCGCTGCTGGTAGACGCCGGCGAGTTCCGGCGGCCAGTAGGGCGAGGGAAAGCTCTGGTTCAGCAAATCCTTGGCTTCCACGCCCACCATCTTGCAAAAAGCCGGGTTCACATAGGTGATGCGGCCCTGCAGGTCGCGCGCGCGCAGCCCGGTGAGCACCGAGTCCTCCATGGCCTTGCGAAAGGCCAGCGCCTCGCCCAGGTCGTGTTCGACCTTGAGCCTGCGCCGCATGTCCCTGGCCAGCAGGAAGAGCACCGCCATCAGCGCCAGCGACATGGCGGTCACCAGCGCGGTCAGCACGTTGGGAAACAGGGCCGGCGTGCCCAGCCGGCTCTCCATGCGCACGACCAGCGTGTTGCCCGGCAGGTCCAGCAGCTGCTGCGCGATGTAGATGCGGTTGCCGCGCGAAGGCACGCCGTGCAGCGCCAGCCGCGTGCCGTCGGCCTCTGTGAAGGACAGGCCCACGCCGCGCGCCAGTTGCCGGCCCACCAGCTCGCCCAGGATGTCCTGCAGCGAATAGGTGGCGACGGTATAGCCCGCGAGGCGGCCGCCCACCACGATGGGCAGGCACATGTCCAGCACCTCCAGGCCCAGGCCGTCGGGTTGCGGCATGAAATAGCTGGTGGAATAGGCCGAGCCGCTCAGGCGCCGGGCCGTGGTGCAGGTCAGGGCCACGTCGGCCTGCATGCCGGCCCTGCCCAGCCGCTCGAACACCGAGGTGCGGTACGGGGTTTCGACAAAGGCCAGCACGTCCAGCGACTCGCTGCGCCATTCGAGCCGCATGATCTCGCGGTGCTCGCGCAGCACTTCGGCGGCCGGCGCATGCCAGGCCCCGGGCGTGCGCTCGCCGGACTGCAGCGCCTGGAAGGTCTGGATGTTGCGCGTCAGGCCCGAGCGGATGTCGGTGACGGTTTCAGCGGCGTCGTGCTCAAGCCGGCTTTGCACCATGCTGGACTCATAGCGCCCCGCCAGCCACACCAGGATGCCCAGCAAGGCGACGACCAGCGCCACCAGCAGGGCCCACAGCGCCCATCGCCGGCTGGCCCGGCTCACGTTGATGCGCGCAAACTTCACGCCCTGCGGCTCCTCACAGGACGCGGTGGCCCAAGGCCGGCAGGCGCTCGCGCACGCCGCGCAGGTTGGCGGCCTGGACTTCGGCCATCACCACCCCCGCGCCCTCCTCGCGCTCGGCGAGGATCTGCCCCCAGGGATCGACGGCCATGGTGTGGCCCCAGGTATGGCGCCCGTTTTCATGGACACCGCCCTGGGCCGCCGCCAGCACATAAGCCTGGTTTTCGATGGCCCGCGCGCGCAACAGGACTTCCCAGTGCGCCTGGCCGGTGGTGTAGGTGAAGGCGCTGGGCACCAGCAGCACGTCGGCCTGCAGGGCGCGGTACAGCTCGGGAAAGCGCAGGTCATAGCAGACGCTCATGCCTATGGTGTAAACATGGCCGTCGCGCGACGCAAGCTCGAAACGCACGGGCTGCGCGCCGGGCTCCAGCACGCGCCTTTCGTCGTAGTCTTCCTGGCCCTGGGCGAAGCGAAACAGGTGGATCTTGTCGTAGCGGGCCGCGCTTTCTCCCGAGGGCGCGTAGGCCAGCGAGCAGTTGCGCGCGCGTGCGGGATCTTCCGTGGCCATGGGCAGGGTGCCGCCCACGATCCACAGCCCCAGTTCGCGCGCCGAGCGGCTCAGGAAATCCTGGATGGGGCCCTGCCCCGGAGACTCCTGGAACTGCAGCTTGTCGGTGTCCTTGCGGCCCATGATGCAGAAGTACTCGGGCAGCACCGCGAGTTCGGCGCCCTGCGCCGCGGCCTGCCCGAGCAGCTGGCGGGCCACCTCCAGGTTGTCCTCGATGCGGGTGCCCGAGACCATTTGAACAGCGGCTACTTTCATGGTCAGCGCGTCTCCGTGGAAGCCTGGCTCGGCTTGTTGTCGGCCTGGGCCTTGCGGTCCAGCTTGGTGACCCGGGGGTCGGACCAGGTGCCGTCGATGTGGAACTCCTGGGTGGCCGCCTGTATCAGGGGCCGGCGTAAAAACATCTGCGCCAGGAAGCTGCCCAGCCCTATGGCCGGGTTGATGGCGGTGGCGATCAGCGAAGCCGTGCCGGCGTTGATCTCCGGCACCACCACAACCTTGATGTCTTGCGTCTCCCTGGCGATGTCGGCCGAGCCCTCCATGAGCACGGCGGCATTAACGCCGCGCATCTGCAGGTTGTTGGTATAGGCCACGCCCTGGTTGATGTTGACGTCGCCGCGCACGAAGTCGAAAGCGAAGCCCTCGGAGAAGACGTCGCGGAAATCCAGCGCCAGCCGGCGCGGCAGGGATTGCAGGCTCAGCACGCCCAGCAGCTTGGCGATACCGGGGTCGGCCTTGACGAACTGCCCCGATTCAACATTGACGTTGAATTGCCCGCTCATGGACGGATAGTCGAAGCTCAGCGGCGAACCCACCCAGGCCACCTGGCCTTCGAGCTTGCCCTTGCCACGGCGAATCACCTCGCCCATGCCGAAACGCTTGAGCAAGGCTCCCGAGTCGGCGACTTCGAGCTTGAAATTCATCACCGTGCGGCGGCGTTCGGCGGCCGCGCGCGCGGCGCGGTTGCTGCCCGCGGCAGCGACGGCCTGCGCGTTCAGGGCCACCCAGTTGCCGTTGGCCGTCAGCACGGCTTCGGGGAGGATCACGTTGAATTTGTTGAGCCGCCATTCGCGCACGCCGTCGCGCGCCGCGCTGGAGGCCCCGCGGTTGACGGCGTCGATCTCGACCCGTCCCAGTTTCTTGCCGCGCAGTTCCAGGTCTTCCACGACGATGTCCAGGGCCGGGATGCTGGCCGGCTGCTCGTTCAGGATAGCTTCCACCTCGTTGGCCGTGCCGGGTTCCAGGCTCAGGCGCGAGAGCCGCGCATAGACGCGCCCGGCGCCCAAGCCGCCAGGCTGGCGGAATTCAACATAACCATTGAGCTCGCTGGCATCGATGTTGGCGCGCCAGGTCAGGCCTTCGCGCGAGCCGCCCACCACCACGTTGTTGAGCTTGCGCCCTTCCACCACCAGCTCGCGGGCGCGTATGGCCATGGTGGTCGGCAAATAGCTCATGGCCGCATTCGCGGCCGAGCGGTTGAACGCCGCGGACGCCGCCGGCGGGGCCGCCTGCAAGGTGCCGCCGACCGTGGAGTCGCCCAGCAGCTTCTGCCAGGCGTCGAGGTCCACATGGGCCAGGTTGATGTTGGCCGCCACGCCGGTCTCCTGCATGGGCGCGGCTTCGCCGGGCTCCAGGCCCACGGCGATGCCGCCGCGAATCACGCGCGGCTCGCTGCCGCTCAGGTCGCGCACGTAGACCACCGAGGCCGTGCGCCCTATCGAGACCGACAGCTGGTCTTCAAGTTTTTGCCCTGGGCCCATGGAAGCCTGCAGCAAAGCATTTTCAAAGCGCAGCGGCAGCATCGCGTCGGCGGTTTTGTTCAGGGGCGCGGGCAGGTTCAGCGCCATGCCCTGCAGGTTGCTGGAAATCGCCAGCTCCGGCATGCCGCGGCGAAACCCGAGCGTCGCGGTGTAGGCCGTGCTGCCGCTGGCGTTTTGCGCCATGCGCGCCAGCGGGCCCAGCTCCCTGGCCTGGCGCAGGCCTTCGGCGCTCACGCTGCCTTGCGCCTTGAAGGTTGCGACGGTTTCCGTCTCGGCGCTGCCCGTGGCACGCGGGTGCGTGCTCAGGCCGCCGTCAAAGCGCACATCGCCGCCCAGCAGTTTGGCCTGGCCGCCGGCGACGGAGAAGCCCTTTTCGCTGACGTTCACCACGCCCTTGAGTTTTGCCAGCATGGGCGCGGCCGCCGCGAACTGCACGTCATTGCCAGGCAGGGTGACCGTGCCTTCGACGCGCGACTTGTCGATCGAATGGATGGGCAACTCCAGGCGAAAGCGATAGTCGCCCGTGCCGCCGGCCTTGGTCCCGGCCAGCGCGTGGCTGGTCATGCCGCCCACCGGCGACTGGTTGACGAAGCCCAGCGCGTCGGCCAGCGCACCCTTGAGCTCGACATTCACGTGGACCGTCGAATCATGGGTCAGGTCCGGAATACGCGCCTCGCCCTTGGCCAATTGCAGGCCCGGCAGGCCGGCGACCTTGCCGCTGGCGCCGTTCACTTCCAGCGAGGCGCGGTCGAAGACCAGTTCGCCGCCCAGCTCGGTCAGGGCCGGCCAGGGCGCCGCACCGGCCGGCTGTATGGTTTTGGGCACATAGGCGAAGTGGCCGCCGCGGATTTTGGCGGACACCCGGAAATCCCCCTGCGCCGGGTTGGTGAAGGGCAGGTGCTCCAGCGGGCCTTTGACCTTGAACTTCACGTCGCTGACCTGGCCCTGCACCACCGCATCGCGCACATAGTGGCGGACCTGCTCGGGCAGCACCAGCGGCAGGTAGCGGTGCACCCGCGCGCCGTCGCCCCGGCTCAGGCTGCCCTGCAGGTCGAGTACGCCGGGAAAACGCAGGTCGGGTGCGCCCGCGGCGGGCGCCGGGCCGGCCACGTCCTCCGTGCGCCAGCTGGCCTGCGCCTGGCCCTGCGCGTCGGCATTGGCGAACTGCAGGTTGCGCAGCTGCGCCTCGATTTTGCGGCCCGAGAACTTCCATTGGGCCTCGACGGCCAGCTGGTCGAAGGGCACCAGCGGATCCTCAAAAACACCGGGCAGGTCGAGCGCGCCGTTGGCGATCTTGACCTTGGCCTGCCCACCTTCGTGGGTGAAGTCAAAGTCAATCGCGGCGCCGCTGATGCCCGGCCTGCCGGTCCTGGGATGCACCGCGGCATGCGGCGCAGCGGGTGCGGGAGCGGCCGCCGCCGCCGGCTGGGGTGCCGGCAGCGCCGCAACACTCAGGCCGGCCACCCGGCCTTTCGCGGCATAGGTGCTGGGCGCGGCGATGGGCCCTTGCCAGCGCGCCTCGACGGTCTCCACCAGCCCCTTGGGCGCGAAGGAGGCAATGAAACCGTGCGTGGCGGCATCGAGCGGCAGGCGGTTGGCAATCTGCGCGAGCGCGGCCAGATCGAGCTTGTCGGCCTTGAGCTCGGTGTGCTGCGGCACGCCTGCCTCGTCGCCGGTGTGCGCCAGGGCCACATTGCCGCCCGGCCACTGCAGGCCGTCACGGGTGCGAAAGCGCAGGCCCTCGGTGCTGAAGTCAAAGCCGTTGGCGCGCTGACCGCCGCCTACGCGCCCCGCGACGGATTCGAAGGCCAGCGGCTGGAGCTTGGCGCCGAAGCGCGCATCCACGTCCTGCAACGCCACGTCGGCGGTGCCACCGGTGATGCGGCCCTTGCTCACGTCGGCCCAGGCGCGCAGCGCGCCGTTGCCGCGCGCCAGCTCCACGCCCAGTGTGTCCATGTTCAGGTATTGGCGGATGCGCGACGCGTCCACACGGACGAATTCGGCGAACAGCTGCCCGGTCCAGGCGTCGAAGTCGCCGGCGCTGCCGGACAGCAGGGACTGGCGGAATATGCCCCTGACGGTGAAGCGGTCGCCCCATTCGGGGGGTGGCGTGGCGTCCAGGCGCAAGAGGTGGCGGCGGCGCGCGTTGCGCATGACCCAGTCGACCTGCGTGAGCGCCAGCGGCGGCGCCCGCTGCAATTCGTCGGTCCAGCGCACGGTGCCGCCGCGTATGGCGAATTCGGTTTGCGAAAAAAACCAGTCGGCCGCGGCGCTCTGGCCGCCGGCCCGGTCCTGTGAGACGTCCAGCCCGCCCACATAGATTTTCCCGTCCGCGGCGCGGCGTATGTCCAGTTCGGGCTTGTCGATGTATATCTGCTCAAAGCCCAGCCCCCAGATCGAGGAGGGCGACAGGGCGCCCAGCACGCGCGGCAGCCTCAGGGCTTCGCGGCCCTGCGCGTCCAGCAGGGTGACGTCGCTCAACTCGAAGGAAGGGATCATGCCCTGGGAGTGCGCGGTGATGCCGCCTATGCGCACTGGCACCCCCAAGGCCTTGCTGGCCTCTATTTCCAGGCGCGGACGGAATTCGCCGATTCGCGGCACAATCCAGCCATGCAGCACGAACCAGCTCAGGCCAAAGAGCAGCCAGGCCGCGGCGACAAGCCACAACAGGATGCGCAGGATCAAGGCAAGCCAGTGCAGGCGGCGCGGCGGCAGGGTGGACAGGCTGGGAATCGTTGGCTCCATTGACCAGAGAATTATGACCGCCGGGGCGCTTGTCCGCCCGGCGGGGGACCATGAAGTTTTGTGAAGTAGTGTGATGACCGTTGCCCTGACCGCCAGCCCTGACTCTCCCTCCGCCGCCGGGCCGGCCGCGTCGGGTTATTCCCGCTTTGTGCAGCGCGTGCGCCGCCGCTATGCCGAATGGCTCCCGCTGCTGCCTCCCGGCGCACCAGTTCGGGCAAGCATGCAGACCGCCCTGGACGCCCTGCTGGCGCAAGGGCTGGAAACCGGCGCCGCGCTGCGGGTGCTGCGCCAGCTCGTGATGGAAAGGCTGGTGGTGATCGATTGCGACGGCGCCAGCGCAGACCAGGCGCCGCTGAAAGTCGTGACCTGCGCCATGACCGAGCTCGCGGAACTGGCCCTCGACGTGGCCATGCGGGAGTCGGCGCGCATGCTCGACGCCCAGCACGGCGCGCCGCAAGCCCCCGGCGGGGAACGCGCCCGGATGTGGGTGGTCGGCATGGGCAAGCTCGGGGCGCGCGAGCTCAATGTCTCCAGCGACATCGACCTGATCTATGTCTACGACCACCACGGCGAGACCGCCGGGCGCAGCGACGGTCGCGGGCAGATCTCGAACCACGAATACTTCGCGCACCAGGTCAAGGCCGTCTTCAGCCTGATCGGCGACGCCACCGAGCACGGCTTTGTTTTCCGGGTGGACCTGGCGCTCAGGCCCAACGGCAATTCCGGTCCCGCCGCCGTCTCGCTCAGCGCGCTGGAGGAATATTTCCAGGCGCAGGGCCGCGAATGGGAGCGTTTTGCCTGGCTCAAGAGCCGCGTGGTGGCACCGCTGGCGTGCGTGCAAAGCGGCGCCGCGCAAGCGCTGCGCGGCCCGGTGCTGCCCTTTGTGTTCAGGCGCTACCTCGACTACAACGTGTTCGACGCGCTGCGCACCCTGCACCGGCAGATCCGCGAGCATGCGGCCAAACGCTGCGCCGGCCATCCCGAACGCGCCAACGACGTCAAGATGTCGCGCGGCGGTATACGCGAAATCGAATTCACCGTGCAACTGCTGCAGGTGGTGCGCGGCGGGCAGTTTCCGGAGCTGCGCACCCGCCCCACGGTGGACGCCCTGCAGCGCGTGGCCCGCGCGGGCCTGATGCCGCAGGAAACGGCCGATGCGCTGGCGCGGGCCTACGATTTCCTGCGCCGGGTTGAGCACCGCATCCAGTACCTGGACGACCAGCAGACCCATGTGCTGCCCACGCGCGACGACGACCTCGCCTGGATCGCGGAAACACTGGGCTACGGCAACTGCTGCCCCTTTCTCAGCGAGCTCGACGCGCACCGCGAGCTGGTGGCCGGCGAGTTCGACAAGCTGCTGGGCGGCAAGGCCGACTGCAAGGGCTGCGGCGGCAAGGCCAAGGCCGCGCCGCAGCAGCTTGACGACCTGCTGGAGCAGCTCTCGGAACAATGGCCCGAGCAGTTCCGTGCCCGCCTGGCGCTGTGGCGCCAGCATCCCCGCGTGCTGGGCCTGCGCGAGGATTCGCGCGCGCGCCTGACGCGGCTGGTGCAGCGCACCGCCGCCTGGCTGGCCGAGGGCGTGGTGACGGAAGAAGCCGCGGTGCGCATCATCGACTGGATAGAACCCCTGCTCAGGCGCGAGAGCTACCTGGCGCTGCTGCTGGAGCGTCCGGCCGTGCATGAACGCCTGCTGCGCCTGCTGGGCGCGGCCAAATGGCCGGCGCGCTACCTGCTGCAGCACCCCGGCGTGATCGACGAGCTGGCCAGCGATGAGCTGCTCAAGGAACGCTTTGACGGCGCGGCCTTCGCCCGCGATGTGGAGCAGCGGCTGGCGGCCCTGCGCAGCACCGGCGAGGACGACGAGGAAACCTGCCTGAACCTGCTGCGCCGCGCCCACCATGCCGAGGTTTTTCGCACGCTGGCGCGCGACCTCGAAGGCGTGCTCACGGTCGAGCAGGTGGCCGACGACCTGAGCGCGCTGGCCGAGGCGATTCTGGACATCACCGCGCGCTGGTGCTGGCAGCGCCTGAAAAACCGCCACCGCGAAACACCGCAGTTCGCCATCATTGCCTACGGCAAGCTGGGCGGCAAGGAGCTCGGCTACGGCAGCGACCTGGATATCGTCTTCGTCTACGAGGACGAGGACGAACGCGCGCCCGAGGTCTATGCGGCCTTTGTGCGCAAGCTGATCAACTGGCTGACCATCAAGACCGGCGAAGGCGACCTGTTCGAGATCGACACGGCCCTGCGCCCCAACGGCAATTCGGGCCTGCTGGTCACCAGCTTCGAGGCCTACACCCGCTACCAGCAGCAGCGCGGCAGCAACACCGCCTGGACCTGGGAACACCAGGCCATGACGCGCGCGCGCTGCGTGCTCGGTGGCGATTCGCTGCGCCAGCGCTTTGACCAGGTGCGCGAGACCGTCATCACCGCCCCGCGCGACACCGCGGCGCTGCGCGGGGAAATCGTTGCCATGCGCGAGAAGGTGCGCAGCGCGCGCCCGGTGCGGGGCGACAAATTCGACGTGAAACACAGCCCCGGCGGCATGGTGGACGCCGAGTTCGCCGTGCAATTCCTGGTGCTGTCCGAATCCGCGCGGCACCCGGAGCTGGTCGCCAACGTGGGCAACATCTCCCTGCTGCAGCGCGCCGAGGCCGCCGGCTTGCTGCCGCCCGGCGTGGGCCAGCGCGCGGCCGCGGCCTACCGCGAACTGCGGCGTGTGCAGCACCGCGCGCGCCTCAACGAGGAGCCGACCCAGGTCAGCCCGCCGGCACTGCAGGCCGAGTGCGACGCCATCCGGCAGCTGTGGATATCCACTTTCAAATCAAACGATTGATTTAATTCAATCAATTGTTTGACTCATGTGCTCTAATGCGGCACATGAATGCCGATCCACGCCCCAAAACAGTTTCGCGCGCCGCCGGCACTGAAGGCGAAACCCGCAAGCAGCGCTCCGACGGCGCCCACGCCAGGGCGCACCTGCTGCACGCGGCGCTGCGCCTGTTTTCCGAGAAGGGTTTTGCCAAGACCTCGATACGCGACATCGCCCAGGCCGCCAGCGCCAACGTGGCGGCCATCAGCTATTACTTCGGCGACAAGGCGGGGCTGTACCGCGCCGTGTTCACCGAACCGCTGGGCAGCGCGCGCGACGACATCGCGCTGTACGACCAGCCGCACTTCACGCTGCACCAGTCGCTGGAAGGCTTTTTCTCGGGTTTCCTGGAGCCTTTGCGCCAGGGGGAACTGGTACAGCTGTCGACCCGGCTGCATTTTCGCGAGATGCTGGAGCCCACGGGCCTGTGGGCCGAAGAAATCGACAACGGCATCAAGCCCGCGCATGCGGCCCTGGTGAAGGTGCTGTGCCGCCACCTGAGGCTCGCCAAGGCCGACGACGAGCTGCACAGGCTGGCTTTTTCCATCACCGGCCTGGCCATCCACATGTTCATCAGCCGCGAGGTGGTGGACGCGATCCGGCCCCAGCTGTTCGGCACGCCCGACGCCGTGGAGCAGTGGGCCGCCAGCCTGGTGGCCTATGCCGAAGCCATGGTCGCCGTCGAAGCGGCGCGGCGCAAACACCTTCCCGACCTTCCCGCGGCGGACACGCCGCACCTGAAAACCGCAAGCCATGAAAAAACCTGATTCCCGGCGCACGCCGTCCCGCCTGCCGGCGCTGGGGCTTTTGGCCGCCTGCGCACTGCTGCTGGCCGGCTGCGCCACGGACCTGCCCCACAACACACCGGCCGCCCCCGTGCCCACGCAGTGGCAGGCGCCCTTGCCGGCCGCGGCGGCGGGCACCACCGCAGCCCTGCCCCACAGCGGCAGCCTGGCCGGGCTGTCCCGCTGGTGGGAGCAGCAAAACGACCCGCTGCTGGTGGAACTGATCATGGCGGCCGAGGCCGCCAGCCCCAGCGTCTCGACGGCGCGCTCCAACATCGAGCAGGCGCGGGCTTCGCGCGTGGCTTCCGGCGCGGCCATGCTGCCCACGCTGGACGCCATCGGCAGCGCCAGCCGCGGGCGCTCGGCTCCGGTGAACCGGGCAACGCCGCCGATCGCCACGACGCTGGAGGCGGGCCTGCAGACGTCCTGGGAAATCGACCTGTTCGGCCAGTACGCGGCCAGCCGGGATGCCGACCAGCAGCGCTTTGAAGGCTCGCAGGCCTTGTGGCACGCGGCGCGCGTCTCGGTTGCCGCCGAAGTCGCGACGCAGTATTACAGCCTGCGCGCCTGCGAAAAATTGCTGGAGGTCGCGCGCGCCGACGCCGCCTCGCGGGCCGAAACCGCACGGCTGTCGGACCTCAGCACGAAGGCCGGCTTCCAGGCCCCCGCCACGGCGGCATTGGCCCGCGCCAGCGCCGCGGAAGGGCATGGCAACGCCATCCAGCAGCGCACGCTGTGCGACCTGGACATCAAGTCACTGGTGGCGCTCACGGCCCTCGAAGAGCCCGCCCTGCGGCAAAAACTCGCCGCTGCGCCCGCCGACCTGGCGCGCGAGTCGATGGCGCCCGTCATCAGCGTGCCCGCCGAGGTGCTGGCCCAGCGGCCCGACATCTTCAATGCGGCGCGCGAGGTGGACGCGGCCCACCTGGAAGTGGGCAGCGCGCGCGCGCAACGCTTTCCGAGGCTCAGCCTGAGCGGCTCGGTGTTCACCACCAAGTCGCGCACCAGCGCCTCCACGCAGCGTTTTGACACCTGGACGGTCGGGCCACTGCAGCTGACGGTTCCGCTGTTTGACGGCGGCGCCAGCGAGGCCAATGTGGAGGCCGCCAAGGCCCGCTACGAGGACGCCGTGGCCCAGTACCGCGCCAGCGTGCGCAAAGCCGTGCAGGAGGTGGAGGAAGCGCTGGTCAAACTGCAAAGCACCGCCGAGCGCAACGACGACGCGCTGGTCGCCGCGCAAGGCTACCGCGCCTCCTTCACCGGCACCGAGGCCCGCTACAAGAGCGGGCTGGCCAGCCTGGTCGAACTCGAGGACGCGCGCCGCACGCTGCTGGCGGCGCAAAGCAATGTGGTCACGCTGCAGCGCGAGCGCCGCAGCGCCTGGGTCGCGCTGTACCGCGCGCTGGGCGGCGGCTGGACGACGGCCGAGCCGCCGGTGCCGCCCCTGGTGTCGGACGTGCCCGCCCCATTCACCCCCGCCGCCATCACCGCGCCCTGAGGCCGCCACGCCATCACTCCGCCACCTTTGACAGAGCCCTTGCACACCATGCCCAAACTCAAGCCCACCCCTTTTGCCATTGCCTTGATCACCGCTGCCGTGCTGGTGGCGGGAGGCGCCGCCTTTTTCCTTTCCCGCTCGGAGGCCAAAGGCGATGCCCCGCCCACCGCCAAGCCGGCCCTGACCGTCGCCACGGCGCTGCCGCGGCAGATGAGCCTGCCGGTCAAGCTCAGCGCCAACGGCAACATCACGGCCTGGCAGGAAGCCGTGATCGGCTCCGAGTCCAACGGCTTGCGGCTGGTGCAGGTGCAGGCCAACGTCGGCGACCAGGTCAAGGCCGGACAGGTGCTCGCGGTGTTCTCGGGCGACAGCGTGCAGGCCGATACCGCGCAGGCCCGCGCCAGTCTGATCGAGGCGCAGGCCAACGCGGCCGACGCAGCCGACAACGCGGCGCGCGCGCGCACCCTGGCCAGCTCGGGCGCGCTGAGCGACCAGCAGATCAACCAGTACAACACCGCCGAGCAGACCGCCAAGGCGCGTGTCGAGGCGGCCAAGGCCGTGCTTGACGCGCAGCAGCTGCGCGGCAAGAACACCCAGGTGCTGGCGCCCGACAGCGGCGTGATCTCGGCACGCACCGCGACGGTGGGCTCGGTGGTGCCCCAGGGCACCGAATTGTTCCGCCTGATACGCGGCGGTCGCCTCGAGTGGCGCGCGGAGGTGACCTCGGCCGAGCTGGGCCGTATCAAGGCCGGCACCACGGCCAGGGTGGTGGCCGCCAGCGGCGCCGAACTCAAGGGCCGGGTGCGCATGATCGCCCCCAGCGTGGACCCGCAAACCCGCGCGGCGCTGGTCTATGTGGACCTGCCGGTTTCCGCCGGCATGGCGTCACCGGCCAAGGCCGGCATGTTCGCGCGCGGGGAGTTCGAGCTGGGCGAGACGCCCGCGCTGACCGTGCCGCAGCCGGCACTGGTGGTGCGCGACGGCTTTAACTACCTGTTTCGCCTCAATGCCGACAACCGCATCAGCCAGCTCAAGGTGCAGACCGGCCGGCTGGCCGGCGACCGGGTCGAGATCACGTCCGGCCTGGCCGCGGACGCGCGCATCATCGTCAGCGGCGCGGGCTTCCTGAACGACGGCGACCTGGTCAGGGTCAGCGATGCCGTCCCCGCCGCACCGGCCGCGGCCTCCGCCAGGCCGGCGACGGCCGCCAGCAAGTAAGGAGCAGGCTCATGAATGTCTCCTCCTGGTCGATCAAGAACCCGATTCCGGCGGTCATGCTGTTTGTGCTGCTGACCTTCGCCGGCATACTGTCCTTCAAGGCGATGAAGGTGCAGAACTTTCCCGACATCGACCTGCCCACGGTGACGGTGTCTGCTTCGCTGCCGGGCGCGGCGCCCGCCCAGCTTGAAACCGAAGTGGCGCGCAAGCTGGAAAACTCCATCGCCACGGTGCAGGGCCTCAAGCACATCTACACCAAGGTGCAGGACGGCGGCGCCACCATCACGGCCGAGTTCCGGCTCGAAAAACCCGTGCAGGAAGCCGTGGACGACGTGCGCGCCGCGGTGTCCAAGGTGCGCAGCGAACTGCCCGCCGACGTGCGCGAACCGGTAGTCTCCAAGATGGACCTGGCCGGCCAGCCCGTGCTGGCCTTTACCATCCGCTCGCCGCGCATGGACGAGGAGGCGCTGTCCTGGTTCGTCGACAACGACGTTTCGCGCAAGCTGCTGGCCGTGCGCGGCGTGGGCGCGGTCAACCGCGTGGGCGGCGTCTCGCGCGAGGTGCGCGTGGCGCTGGATCCGTCGCGCCTGCAGGCCCTGGGCGCCACGGCGTCCGACATCTCGCGCCAGCTGCGCCAGGTGCAGACGGAAAGCGCCGGTGGGCGCGCCGACCTGGGCGGCAGCGAGCAGCCCATGCGCACCCTGGCGACGGTGAAGTCGGCCGCGGAACTGGCCGGCATCGAGCTGGCCCTGAGCGACGGCCGGCGCATACGGCTGGACCAGGTCGCCACCGTGACCGACACCACCGCCGAGCCGCGCGCGGCCGCGCTGCTGGACGGCAAACCTGTGGTCGGGTTCGAGGTCTCGCGCAGCCGCGGGGAAAGTGAAGTGGCCGTGGGCGCCGCCGTGCAGGCCGCGCTGGCTGAACTCAAGCGGCAATACCCCGACGTGGAACTTGTGGAAGCCTTCAACTTCGTCAAGCCGGTGCAAGAGGAATACGACGGCTCCATGCACCTGCTCTACGAGGGCGGCATCCTGGCCGTGCTGGTGGTGTGGCTGTTCCTGCGCGACTGGCGCGCCACCTTCGTCTCCGCGGTGGCGCTGCCGCTGTCGGTGATCCCGGCCTTCATCGGCATGCACCTGCTGGGCTTTTCCATCAATGTGATCACGCTGCTGGCGCTCTCGCTGGTGATTGGCATCCTGGTGGACGACGCCATCGTCGAGGTGGAAAACATCGTGCGCCACCTGCGCATGGGGAAAACGCCTTATGAGGCCGCCATGGAGGCGGCCGACGAAATCGGCCTGGCGGTGATTGCCACCACCTTCACCCTGATCGCCGTGTTCCTGCCCACCGCCTTCATGAGCGGCGTGGCCGGCAAGTTCTTCAAGCAGTTCGGCTGGACGGCGTCGCTGGCCGTGTTCGCCTCGCTGGTGGTGGCGCGGGTGCTCACGCCCATGATGGCGGCCTACATCCTCAAGCCCGTGGTGGGCACGCACACCGATCCGGGCTGGATGCGGTGGTACATGCGGGCCGCCACCTGGTGCCTGCATCACCGCGTGAAGACCATGGCCATGGCCACGCTGTTTTTCTTCGGCTCGGTGGCGCTGGTGCCGCTGCTGCCCACGGGTTTCATCCCGCCCGACGACAACTCGCAGACCCAGGTCTACCTGGAGCTGCCGCCCGGCGCGACACTGGCGCAGACCAGGGCCTCGGCCGAGCACGCGCGCCAGCTCATCAGCAAGGTCGAGCACGTCAAGAACGTCTATACCACCATAGGCGGGGGCACGGCCGGCGGCGACCCCTTCGCCATGCAGGGCGCGGCGGAAACCCGCAAGGCCACGCTGACCGTGCTGCTCGATGAGCGCAACGAACGCCCGCGCAAGCAGGGCATTGAAAACAAGATGCGCGCGGCCCTGGAATCGCTGCCCGGCGTGCGCAGCAAGGTCGGCCTGGGCGGATCCGGCGAAGCCTACATGCTGGTGCTGACGGCCGAGGACGCCAACGCCCTGCAGGCCGCCGCGATGGCGGTGGAAAAAGATCTGCGGACGATTCCCGGCCTGGGCAATATTTCGTCGAGCGCCAGCCTGGTGCGGCCTGAAATCGCCATCAAGCCGGACTTCGCGCGCGCGGCCGACCTGGGCGTGACCAGTGCGGCCATGGGCGAGACGCTGCGTATCGCGACGGTCGGCGACTACGAGGAATCGCTGCCCAAGCTCAACCTCTCGCAGCGCCAGGTGCCCATCGTCGTCAAGCTCGACGATGCGGCCCGCAAGGACCTGAGCGTGCTCGAGCGCCTGGCCGTGCCCAGCGTCAAGCCCGGCGTCGGCCCGGTCATGCTGGGCCAGGTGGCCACGCTGGAAATCACCGGCGGGCCGGCGGTCATAGACCGCTACGACCGGTCGCGCAACGTCAAGTTCGAGATCGAGCTCTCGGGCCGGGCCCTGGGCGACATCACCGAGGCCGTCAAGCAGTTGCCGGCCATCAAGAACCTGCCGGCGGGCGTCAAGGTGGTGGAAATCGGCGATGCCGAGGTCATGGGAGAGCTGTTTGCCAGCTTCGGCCTGGCCATGCTGACCGGCGTGCTGTGCATCTACATCGTGCTGGTGTTGCTGTTCAAGGACTTCCTGCATCCGGTCACCATTCTGGCGGCCCTGCCGCTGTCCCTGGGCGGCGCCTTCGTCGGCCTGCTGGTCGCACAGAAGAGCTTCTCCATGCCTTCGCTGATCGGCTTGATCATGCTGATGGGCATCGCCACCAAGAATTCCATCCTGCTGGTGGAGTACGCCATCGTGGCGCGGCGCGACCACAATATGTCGCGCTGGGACGCGCTGCTGGACGCCTGCCACAAGCGCGCGCGGCCCATCATCATGACCACGCTGGCCATGGGCGCCGGCATGATGCCTATCGCGCTGGGCCTGGGCGCGGCCGACCCGAGCTTTCGCTCGCCGATGTCGATTGCCGTGATCGGCGGCCTGATCACCTCCACCGTGCTCAGCCTGCTGGTGGTGCCTGCGGTGTTCACCTATATCGACGACCTGGAGCACTTCATCCGGCGCACCAGCAGGCGATTGCGCGGCCGGAGCGGCGACGCCCCCGCTCCGGCGCAGGCCGGGGAATAAACCGGGTGCGGCGAGGGGGTGCTTGCCCCACTTGCCCAAAAAAGCCCGGCCAGCGTGCGATTGTGCTGATTTAGACGGTTTCGCCCAGTGGGGTTTTGCAGCTCTGTCACATGGGCTGGCTTATACTTCCAGGTTCTGCTTTACATTTCTTCACATGTCTAAACGCGTACTGCTTTCGGGCGCAACCGGCCTGATTGGCGGCGAGTTAATGCTTCTTCTGGCCGCGCGCGGCGTCTACAGCACCGCTGTGGTGCGCGCCGCCGATTCGAACCAAGCCCGTGACCGCCTCCTGGAGCGCCTGAAAAAGAGCGTTCTGTGGAAACCCGAATTCGCCGAAATGGTGTCCGCCGAAGCCGGCGACGTCATCGAGCCCAATTTCGGCCTGAGCACGGCCGTGCTGCAGTCCGCCGACGTGATCCTGCACTCGGCGGCCAGCACCTCCTTCAAGCCCGGCGCAGGGGTTTACCCTATCAACATCAAGGCGGCCGAGCAGTTTTCCGGCATTCTTAAAAACCTGGCTCCGTCGCAGCGCGGCTTTTTTGTCGGCACCGCGGCGGTTACCACCGAGCCGCGCGGCGTGATCACGGAAGACATGCCATTTGCCGGCTACGCCAATGACTACATCCGGTCCAAGCGCGACGCCGAAACCTTGCTGCGCGCCGCAGGCAGCCCCTTTGTCAGCCTGCGCCCCGGCATCGTGCTGTCGCGCGGCATTGACGACGCCAAGCTTTCCCGCAATATGCTGTGGTCGATTCCCGTGATGGCCGAGTTAGGGGACGTTCCCCTGGACCCCTTGGCCAAGCTCGATTTCGCGCCCGTGGACTTCATCGCCGGCGCTTTCGCCGAAATGCTGCTCAAGGGCGAACTGGCCCACGACTGCTACCACGTGTCAACCGGCGAAGACTCCATGACGTTCAAAGTGCTGGCCGACGAGTTGACGGCCACCATGCCGGGCATAGGCAAGCTGGTGATGCGGGGGCGCGACTTCGTGCCGACACCCAAATTCGCCCGCCAGCGCTGGATGTTCGAGGCACTGCAACCCTACCTGCCTTTTTTGACAGCCGATGCGGTGTTCAGCAACGCCCGTTTGCGCGCCGAAATCGGCGCAGCGGCCGTTGCACCGGCGCCTGTCAGCTATTTAGGGGAGCTCCTGGGAACGTTCAGCCTGTCGGATGCCGTCCGGCAGATGTACACCCCCTGAAGCACAAAAACAACGCCACCGCTTTTGTAAAATAACCTCGAGGTTTGAACAAAGGTCAGCTGTCACGGCGATGGTGGGACAATGACGCTTTGCATATACGTACTGGTTGGGTGATGAATTCTGATTTGATCAAACTTTTTGCCGAGACATTTGGCATCAGCGAGGAAAAACTGCTGCCTGATGCCACGCTGGAAAGCCTTGGATTGGACTCCCTGGCGGTCATCGAATTCCTCTTCCAGATTGAAGACCAGTTCGGCATCCAGATTCCCGACCAGGCCAATCCGCCCCGGACCCTGGCCGAAATGGTCCAGCTGATCGAGCCTTTGCTGCCATCGGGCAAGCCCGCCGCTTAAGCCCCTGGCGGGCGCCCCAGGACATCCATGCGTCGCGTTGCCATCACGGGTCTGGGCGTCATTTCCGCTGTGGGGACCGGCACCCCGGCTTTTTTTGACGCCCTGCTGACCGCCCGCTCCGGCATCCGCGCCGTCGACATTCCCTTCCCCACCGGCACCGAAAGCGTGCTGGCCGGCGCGATCGATTTTGATCCCGACCCCCATTTCCCGCGCGCCCGGCTGTTGACCATGGACCGCGTCAGCCAGTTTGCGCTGGTGGCGGGCCGCGAAGCCATGTCGCAGGCCGGCCTGGGGGACCCCGCCGCCGTGCACAACAGCTTTGCCGCCGAGCGCTTTGGCGTATCCCTGGGCACGGGCAGCGGCGGCGCCAGTTCCACCGACGTGGCTTATACGGCCTTGCTCGAGCAAAAGGTTGCCCGCCTGCGCCCCATGACCGTGGTGCTGGCGATGAACAACGCGATTGCCGCCCATGTCTCCATGGAGTTCGGCCTGAAGGGGCCGAGCAGCACCATCTCCAACGCCTGCGCTTCCTCGGCCGCCTCCATTGGCGAGGCCTTCCGGCAAATCCGCCATGGCTATGCCGACGCCATGCTGGCCGGCGGCTCGGAGGCGCTGCTCAACCGCGGCACCATCAAAGCCTGGCAAGCCATGCACACGCTGGCCAAGCCCCACGCCGACGGCCCCGAAACATCCTGCCGCCCGTTCTCATCCGACCGCAGCGGCCTGGTGCTGGCCGAAGGCGCCGCCATGCTGGTGCTCGAAGAATGGGAAAGCGCCAAACGCCGTGGCGCTACCATCCTGGCCGAACTCTGCGGCTACGCCTCCACCACCGATGCCCATCACCTGACGCAGCCCGATGCCCAAGGCCAGGCGCGCGCCATGACGCTGGCGCTGGCGGATGCGGGAATGCGGGCCGCCGATATCGGCTACCTCAATGCCCATGGCACCGCGACCGACGTAGGCGACGTGGTGGAAACCAGCGCCATCAAGCTGGCCTTCCAGGACCTGGCCTGGGACCTGCCTATCAGTTCCAGCAAGGGCGTGCACGGCCATGCCATGGGCGCGGCCGGCGCCATGGAATTCATCGCGAGCGTGATGGCCCTGCGCGCCGGGCAACTGCCGCCCACGGCCTTTTTGCACCAGCCCGACCCGCGCTGCGACCTGGACTACGTCCCGCTGACGCCGCGCAGCGCCAAGGACCTGCGTGCGGTGATGTCCAATTCCTTTGCCTTCGGCGGCTCCAATGCCGTGCTGATCGCCAAGACGGCCTGACGCTGCCGCACAGGCCTCAAGTGCCGCCCGCAGCCCTGATTTTTTTCACCAGCGCGGTGGTCGAATAGCCGTCCACAAACGGGATCGCCCGGGCGTCGCCGCCATAGGCCCTGACCACCGCCGTTTCGGCGAGCTTGTCCATGTCGTAGTCGCCCCCCTTGACCAGCAGGTCGGGCCGCAGCCCGGAAATCAGCTCCAGCGGCGTATCCTCGTCGAACCAGGTGACGAGGCTCACCGACTCCAGCGCGGCCATCATGACGGCGCGATCCTCTTCGTTGTTGAGCGGCCGGTCCGGCCCCTTGCCGAGCCGCCGGGCCGAGGCGTCGGTGTTCAGAGCCACCACCAGGCTGCCGCCCAGCGCGCGCGCCTGGGCCAGGTAGCTGGCATGCCCGCGGTGCAGCACGTCAAACACCCCGTTGGTAAAGACGATAGGGCGGGGCAGCGCGGCCAGGCGCCGCGGCGCCTCCTCTCGGGAGACGATTTTTTTCAGGAATTCAGGGGGCTGGGGATGGCTGGGCATCCCGCGACTTTAACGGAAGGCCTGGGCCACGATCTCGACCAGCAGGCCGCCGTCCAGCTCGGCGCCCACCACGGCACGCTGGGGCCAGGCGGCGCTGTCCTCGCCCACCCACGCGCGCCAGGCGGCGTCCAATTGTTTTTTGTGCCGCATGTCGGACAGGAATATCTGCACGCTCAGCAGCGATGCGCGCGAAGCGCCTACATGCGCCAGGTGGGCGTCAAGCATCTCCAGCGTCTGCGAAAGCTGGCCATCAAAATCCAGCTGAGGGTCGCTGGCGTTCGCCACCGCGAACACCTGCGCGCCGCGCGCGACCACCCGGCTTCGGCCGCCGGCGCTGCTCGGCCAGCGCAGGTCCTGCATCAGGCGCCGGCGGGAGACGGCTTGGCGCTGATGGAATCGGCAAGCTCCTTGCCGATCTCCTTGCGGTAACGGTTGAGCTCCTGCACGGTCTTGAAGCTCTGGTTCATCAGCAGGCTCAGGTTGTGCAGGATGCGCTCGACCACCTTGCCCTCCCACACCGCGTCGAACTTGATCTGTGTGTCCAGCCAGTGCTCCAGCCACTCCGGGTTGGGCAAGCGGCTCTGGATGGTGTCGCGCGGAAACAGGCTCTTGTTCACGTGCAGATTGGTTGGGTGCAGGGCCTGCGCCGTGCGGCGGGCGCTGGCCATCAGCACGCCGACCTTGGTGAAGGCGGATTTCGCTTCATTGCCGAAGTTGTTGATGGCGCGCTTCATGTAGCGCAGGTAGGCACCACCGTGGCGCGCTTCGTCCTGGCTCAGCTGGGTGTAGATCTGCTTGATGACCGGCTCGGTGTGCCATTCGCTGGCACGGCGGTACCAGTGGTTCAGGCGGATCTCGCCGCAAAAATGCAGCATCAGGGTTTCCAGCGCGGGCGCGGGTTCGAACTCGAAGCGAACCTCGTGCAGCTCTTTTTCGGTGGGGGCCAGGTCGGGCCGGAAGCGCTTGAGGTATTCCATCAGCACCAGCGAATGTTTTTGCTCTTCGAAGAACCAGATCGACATGAAGGCCGAGAAGTCGCTGTCATCCTTGTTGTCGCGCAGGAACATTTCCGTGGCGGGCAATGCGGACCATTCGGTGATGGCATTCATCTTGATGGTCTGGGCCTGCTCATCGGTCAGCTTGGCCGGATCAAAACTGGCCCATGGAATGTCCTTGTCCATGTCCCAACGGACGGATTCAAGTTGTTTGAACAGTTCGGGGTAAAGCATTGAGAACTCCTTCGCGATCGAATTCGCGGATAAATCTGCCTTGGACGCTGCCGGGCGCATCCTGGGTATTAGGGGTGATTTTAGGCGGCTAATGTGACAACTTGCGATTTGTCGGCAAATTACCGGCAAATCAGGCAAATTCGGGCTCATTCCGGCATGTTTGCCTACGCGGGGCTCGAATTCAGCTGTTTTTTCACTCAAAAAAACGGCCTGGATCCCGCAAGTGCCGCAGCGCCTGCTGTGGGGTCTCCCGCCCAGGCGATTTGTGCCGCCAACCGAACAGCGCCAGAATGAACCGCAGTGCACCCACCACCCAATTGCCCGTGAGTTTAACCATGCCCGCCTTCAAGCCCCGTATCCTCCTGCTGGGCATGCTTTGCTGCACTGCCCTGATCGCCGCCAGCCCGGCGGCAGCGGCCCCGGCCGGCCCGGCGGCGCCCGCGGCCTGCCCCGCTCTTTTGCAACAAAACTTTTTGCGCCTGCAGGACGAAAAGCCGCAGTCGCTGTGCCAGTACAGCGGGCAAGTGGTGGTCGTGGTCAATACCGCCAGTTTCTGCGGCTTCACGCCCCAATACCAGGGGCTGGAGGCGCTCTACGCCAGGTACAAGGACCGGGGGTTGGTGGTGCTGGGCTTTCCCTCCAACGACTTTTCGCAGGAAACCGGCAGCAACAAGGAAATCGCGGACTTCTGCGAAAACACCTTCGGGGTCAAGTTCCCCATGTTCACCAAGACCAGTGTGACCGGCAAAGACGCCAATCCACTTTTCAAGCAGTTGGCGGCCAAAACAGGCACCATGCCGCGCTGGAATTTCTACAAATACGTGATCGCGCGAGACGGCAGCAGTGTCACCAGTTTCAATTCCGCGGCCGATCCGGCCGGCCGCGCCTTCATCCAGGAGATCGAAAAACAGCTAGTGGTGGTGCCGTGAAGCGCAATGTCATCCGCGGCCATTTCGGCTTCCCATACCTGCCCTGCGTCGTTAACAAAAATTTACCTGATGCAGCGCGGCCGGGGGGAACTCCGGGCGGCTTGTGCGCTCATACTTACGCAAGCGCATTTGCTGTCACAAGCAGCGCTGGCACAAAACAGTTTCATTGTTGCGAAGCCTTCTGAGCCGTCCAGGTTCAGCTGCAATCCCGGGGCGCTCCTCCTCCTCCCTCCCTCCCTCGTTCGCGCCGGGGCGCTTCGCAGCATTTTTATATTCCAGCCAGCAAGGCCCCGCCCATGGGCGGCGCGCCCTTGCGCGTGGCGGTCCTTGGCTCCGGGTGCTCGCCCCGCCGCGGCGAATGCCCGGGCGCAAGCCTCCCCTTGTCTGATCAGCCCGGCGGAATCGTTTCCGCGAAGCTGGGGCGCTGCATCAGCTTGTCCTGCAGCTTGGCAAGATTGGGATAGAGTTCGCGCCAGTTGACTTGCGTGAAGCGCAGGTCAAGATAGCCCAGCGCGCAGCCGACCGCCACGTCCGACAGGCTGAAGTGGATGCCGCTGCAAAAGGCCTTGTCGCCCAGGCCGGTGCTCATGGCCTTGAGGGTGGCGTCTATCTTGCCCATCTGGCGGTCAATCCAGGCATCGCTGCGCTGCTTGGCACTGCGGCCGCTCCAGGTGGCTTCCAGGCGCGCCAGGATGGCGGCGTCGACAAGGCCGTCGGCCAGGGCTTCCCAGGTTTTGACTTCGGCACGCTCGCGGCCCTGGGTCGGAATCAGCTTGCCGACGGGCGACAGGGTGTCCAGGTATTCGACGATCACGCGGGAATCGAACACGGCTTCGCCGCCTTCCATGACCAGGCAGGGCACCTTGCCCAGGGGGTTGGACGCGCTGATGGTGGTGTTCGCCGCCCAGACATCTTCCAGGATGAACTGGAAATCGAGCTTTTTCTCGGCCATTACGATGCGCACTTTGCGCACATAGGGGCTGGTGGCGGATCCGATGAGTTTCATGGTGGTGTGAGATCGTGGTCCGAGGGAAGTGCATTCTATCGAGTAAGCCCGGGCCCCGGCTGACAGGCCCCTCCAAACGTCGCAAATCTGGACAGTCCCGCAGGCCGGCCCCCGGGGCCGCCCTACAATTGGAGGATGAGCTCTTCCACCCCGTTTTCCACCATCAACGCGCTGTCCCCGCTGGACGGCCGCTACGCCGGCAAGCTTGCCCAGTTACGCCCCCTGATGTCCGAGCAGGGCTATATGCACCGCCGCGTCCAGGTGGAGGTGGCCTGGTTCATCGCGCTGTCCGACGCCAAATTCGCCGAATTCAAGCCGCTGAGCCCGGGCGCCCGCACCTATCTGCTGGGCCTGGTCAAGAATTTTTCGGAAACCGACGCCGCGGCCATCAAGGACATCGAAAAAACCACCAACCACGACGTGAAAGCCGTCGAGTACTGGATCAAGTCCAAGTTCGAGGCCAGGCCCGAACTCAAGGGCGCCAGCGAATTTGTGCACTTTGCCTGCACCAGCGAAGACATCAACAACACCAGCCACGCGCTGCAGCTCAAAAGCGGCCGCGACCTGGTGGTGCTGCCGGCGCTCGACAAGGTGATCGCCCAGCTGCGCGAGATGGCCCATCTGTTCGCCGCCGAGCCCATGCTCAGCCGCACGCACGGCCAGACCGCCAGCCCGACCACCGTCGGCAAGGAAATCGCCAACGTCGTGGTGCGCCTGGCCAATGCGCGCGAGAAGATCGCCGCCGTCAAGCTGATGGGCAAAATGAACGGCGCCGTGGGCAACTACAACGCCCACCTCTCGGCCTGGCCCGATTTCGACTGGGAGGCCTTCAGCCGCAGCGTCATCGAAACGCCCGAGCCGCTGGGCCTGGGCCTGACGTTCCAGCCCTACAGCATCCAGATCGAGCCGCACGACTACATGGCCGAGCTGTTCGACGCCGTGGCACGCGCCAACACCATCCTGATCGACCTGGCCCGCGACATCTGGGGTTATGTGAGCGTGGGCTACTTCAAGCAGCGCTTGAAGGACGGCGAAATCGGCTCCTCCACCATGCCGCACAAAGTCAACCCGATTGACTTTGAAAACGCCGAAGGCAACCTGGGGCTGGCCAACGCGTTGCTGCGCCACCTGA
The DNA here is from genome assembly GCF_056401275.1 of Polaromonas sp. P4_F6. NCBI lineage: Bacteria > Pseudomonadati > Pseudomonadota > Betaproteobacteria > Burkholderiales > Comamonadaceae > Polaromonas > Polaromonas sp. P4_F6. The sequence continues at coordinate 180,730 of NZ_JBFUJQ010000009.1, forward strand.
GCGAGAAGCTGCCGATCTCCCGCTGGCAGCGCGACCTGACCGACTCCACCGTGCTGCGCAACATGGGCGTGGCGCTGGGTTATGCCGTGCTGGCCTACAACTCCCTGAGCGTGGGCCTGAACAAGCTCGAGCTGAACCGTGAGGCGCTCAGCGACGACCTCAACAATTCCTGGGAAGTGCTGGCCGAGCCGATACAGACCGTGATGCGCCGCTACGGTGTGCAGGGCGCCTATGAAAAGCTCAAGGAAGTCACGCGCGGCAAGACCGTGAAGGCCGAAGACCTGCATGCGCTGATCCGCTCACTGGAAATTCCCGAAACCGAAAAAACCCGCTTGCTGGCCATGACGCCGGGCAGCTACGTCGGCCTGGCTGCGGACCTCGCCAAGCGCGTCTAGGCAGACGCCGCAGGCGGCGCCGGCATGTCGGCGCCGCACTGCCAGCACTGTTCAAACCCGCCCTCCACCATTTCGCCGCAGGCACACAGCCAGCGCCGCTGCGGTATGTTCTGCAGGCTGTGCAGCAATTCCTTCGCGCGCGCCTCCTCGTGGTCGTGTGTGAGCCAGACTTCGGGCAGGCACTGGTCGGGCGGTAGCTCGCCGGCCACGCTGCCCAGGAAATAGCGCTGCACACTGGCCGCAAAACCGGCCTGCTGCAAGGCGTCCACCCATAGCGCGGCAATGGCGATATTGGGAGCGCGGGCCAGCCTGAGCATGGCGCCAGTTTAGCCCGCCCGGCCGCCCACCGCTGTCAAATTAATTGCTGACGGCCTCAGGCCTTCTCGTCAGCAGGGGCCGGCGTTTTCCCCTCCAGGGCCCGATCGGCATAGCGGCCAAAGCGCCAGGCGCTGGCCTCCTGCGTGATGCGCCGCCAGGTCGCCCGCTTTTCGCCGGGCGTCATTTCGGGCCAGTGCTGCACCTCGTCGAAAGTGCGGCCGCAACCCTTGCACAGGGCATCGCCCTGGCTGGTCGAGCAGATGGCGATGCAGGGCGTATCGGCGGTGGTGTCGTACCAGGCGCGCCAGGCCGCGAGCGCCTTGGGCGGGAAGGTTTTTTCGTCGGCCTCATCCTCATGGTAGAAAACCATGAGCGCATAAACCTCGGCCAGGGCACGCAGTTCGGGCGCCAGGGTCACGCCGTCCGGCGAGGGCTTTTTGTCGCGCCAGTAATTGATGGCGGCTTCGATATCGGTGATGTGGATGCCGGGCATGGGAAATAAGGTACCAAATTAGGGGGCTGGCCGCGCCAAAGAAGAAGGATGCGCGAAGCCGCAGAGCCGGGCCGTTCATTATCGGCCAGACCGCAAAATCGCTTTCCCAGCGCGGGTTTAGCCGGGGTTCCGCCTGGGGTGGATGGCGCCAACACTGCCGGCGTCTCGAGCCGGCCCGCGGCATGCCGCAACCGGTGCGCAGGCGCAGCTGGCAAGCCGCCGCTTCCTGCAGCCATCCAGAACAGCGGGTCGCGCGACGGCGTCCTGGCCTGGTCGTAACCCGCGCCCACCCGGCGCAGGCCTCCGTCCTCCAGGGCACGCGCGGGCCCGGATGAACAGAGGGGATTTGCAAAAAATCCATTTTTATTGTCCAATATCCAGACGAAGGGGAGTAACTCCCTCGTTTTGCTGCAATATTCGATAACAGACACCACAGCAAAATCGCTAACAGCAAGTCGTCATTACGAAGTTCACACTTCCGGCTTGTTGGGCATGCAGCGACACTGCATGTCGAGCCAGACCTTCGATTGAAACCTGAACAGGTTTGATCGAGGCGTTCGCGGCACCAGTTCCCTGACCCGAACCATTCACAAGCCTATTCCGGTTTCACGAATCCGGAAATTCGTTCGCGCGAATTTCCAAGTCGAAACTTGATATGGAGTGTGAGCTTTGGAACTATTTACCGCCCCCTGGTGGTCCGCCCTGCTGGCGATCATCCTCATTGACCTGGTGCTCGCCGGCGACAACGCCATCGTGATCGCCCTGGCCGCGCGCAACCTGCCGCCCAACCTGCAAAAGAAAGCCATCGTCTGGGGCACCGTGGGCGCCATCGTGGTCCGCTCCGCCATGACCGTCGGCGTGGTGTGGCTGCTGAAAATCCCCGGCCTGATGCTGATAGGCGGCCTGGGCCTGCTGTGGATCGCCTACAAACTGCTGGCCGACCAGGGCGACAAAGAGCACGACGGCCCCGTGGCCAGCACCTTCTGGGGCGCGATGAAAACCATTGTGGTGGCCGACGCCCTGATGGGCATCGACAACGTGCTGGGCGTGGCCGGCGCCGCGCATGGCTCTTTCGACCTGGTCGTCATCGGCCTGCTGGTGAGCATCCCCATCGTGGTGTTCGGCAGCACCATGGTGCTCAAGCTCGTGGAGCGCTTCCCCGCCATCATCAACATCGGCGCCGCCGTGCTGGCCTTTACCGCCGCCAAGATGATCGTGAGCGAACAACTCCTCGACCCGATTTACGGTGGACCCGGTGCCCTGCCCTCAGCCGCGACCCTGCACACGGCCGCCACATGGATCACCTACGCAGTAGCTGTGGCCGGCGTACTAGGTGCGGGCTGGTGGGCCACCCGGCGCAGCCGCTCCAACCGCGACGCAGACCTGATCCCTCACTGAACCCAGCCAACAGCAAGCTTTCTAAAACGACGACAACTCAAGGAGAACTTCATGGACAACATCATCGTGTACGTTGACGACGCCGCATATGCCCTGCAGATGCTGCAACCCATGCTGCCCACGGGCGGCGCCCGAAACCCCACCCGCTGGATCGTGGTCGGCTGCGCACCCCGCGTGACGCACCGCGTCAGCAAATGGGTGACGCATAGCGCGCGCGAAAGCTGGCGCGGGAAATGGGCGGAGAAAGTCTTCGCCCAGCTGGAGCCGGTGCTGGAACAAGAGGGAGACACGGTGCTGACCCAGCTGGCGCAAACCACCCTGATCGCCCAGACCGAGTCCCTGATCAAGCAGCACGGCGCGGCGCGCGTGCTGGATGCCCGCCGGCCGAAGTTCGGCCAGGACATGCAGCCGGTAACGGCCTCACAGGCCCAGGAAAGCCACGGGGTGCTGGGTTACGCCACCGCGCTGGCGGGCGCCGGCCTGCTGGTCGCGACCGACTGACGGGAGCTGCCGCCCCCTGCCAATGCGCCCCCAGGGGCGCATTTTTCTTTGAACGGCCCGATGGTATTCTTTGGCCATGAAACTCATACTTAAATGGATTTTCAGCGCGGCCGCCCTGCTCGCGGTCGCCTACCTGTATTCGGGCGTGGTGGTGAGCAGCTTTACCGGCGCGCTGATCGCGGCCGCCGTGCTGGGTGCGCTCAATATGGTGGTGCGGCCCATCCTCGTGCTGCTGACGCTGCCCGTGACGCTGGTGACGCTGGGGCTGTTCCTCTTCGTCGTCAATGCGCTCATGTTCTGGGCCGCGGCCAGCCTGACCAGCAGCCTGAACGTGACGGGCTTTGTCGCCGCGCTGATAGGCTCGCTGATTTATTCGGCGCTGCAGCTAGTGATCGACTTTGTCCTGGAGCGCCTGTTCCTTGATAAGTGACTCCGTCTGGCGCGTTCGCGTGTCGAGGATGGAGCCTTCCACATAATCCGCGCTGCCGGGGTTGCTGCGCATCAGGGCCTGCGCCGCCTTGAAGCGGTCCAGCGCCGCCGGATAGTCCAGCTGCGCCGCCCGGCTTTCCGCATCGGCCCGGATCGCCCGCACATTCTGGTTCTGGTTGCCGTACGCGACCGCAAGCAACTGCCAGGCCGTCGCATCCTTGGGATGCGCGGCCACCCAGGTCTGCAGCCGGCTGGAGACATCCTGGGCCCGCTGCGCCGCCAGCAGCGCGCGCGCCTGAGTCAAAACCTCCGCGCGCGCTGCCGCCTTTGAGATATCGAAGCTCGCGGCCGTGGCCGGGACCACCCCTGCCAGCAGGTCGATGTCGACGGCCAGCAAATCCGCCGCGCCGGCCGCTTGCGGCACCTCCGCGACGAGAGGCCTGAGTTTTGCCAGCAGGCTTCGAGCGCCCGCGAAATCGCGCAGCTGCGCCGACGCATAGGCGCCCGCGTACACAACACCGGCATCGCGTACGTTGTCCGCCGAGGCCGGCGACTGCAGCACCAGCGGAGCGGTGCGGCGCTGAGCCTCCGTCACCATGGAGCGCAGCGCATCAACCCCGGGCGCCGCCAGAATGCGCGCGCGCGAGGCCATCATCGCGTGCAGCACACGGGCCTTGCCGGCCTCGACCAGCTTTTCGCGCGAAGGTTTTTCGGCCTCGGCGGAGGCCAGTTGCACGCGCGCCTGCGCGGCGGCAATCCGCTCGGTGGTCAGCGGGTGGGAGCGCAGGTAGGGAAAAGAGCCGTTGTCGTTCAAGCGAGAAGCCTGCTGCAGCTTCTCGAACATGGTGGTCACGCCGCGACTTTCAAAACCGGCATCGGTCATCACGCCAAAGCCAACGCGGTCCGCTTCCCTTTCCATGTCCCTTGAAAAATTGAGCTGGTTTTGCACCGCGACCGCCTGGCCGCCGACCATGGCGGCGCTGGCGGCATCGCCGTTTTTTCCGGCCGCGAGGGCGCCCAGGACCATGGCGGCAATCATCCAAGGCGTCTGGCGCGACTGCTGCGTCAGCATGCGCGAAATATGCCGCTGCGTGACGTGGCTGAGTTCGTGGCCGAGCACAGCGGCCATTTCATCCGCATTGCCGACCGCGGCGATCAACCCCAGGTGCACGCCAAAATACCCGCCGGGCAAGGCAAACGCATTGATGCTGCGGTCCCGGATCAGGAACACCTGCCAGGCAAAGCGCTCTTCAAGCTCCGCATGCAACTCTCCGCGCGTGCGCGCGGCGGCCACCAGCGGCAGCCAGATACTTTGCAGGTAGTCGGTCAGCACCGGGTCGTCTACGTAATCCGGATCCCGATAGATGCTCGCGGCGATGCGGTCACCGATCCGGCGCTCCGCGGCAGCCGCCAGTTCGGAGGTTTCACCCAGCGAGGGCAAGGAGCCGGTCGTGGCACCGGGCACGCTGGCGGGCGCCTGGGCGAGCGAGAGGTTGGCTGAAGTCACCCATGCGAGCACAGCCAGCGCCAGCCGGCCCAAAACGGGGCCTCGCCTCGGCGGCCGGATCTGCCTAGAACGAATCAATGGGTACAAAAGCGATGACCTCTGCGGTGTTGGTGTCCAGCAAGACCGTCCAGAATGTTCTGCGCCCCACCATGGGGATATAGCCTACGGGCCTGGGCTTGTCACTCCCGCCGGAGGCTGACTTCAGCGCGGCGTCAATTTCAGCCAACTGGGCCGGAAAACGTTTTTTGAGTTCCTCCAGGGGCTTGGCCCGCGCTAGAACCTGGGCCTTGCCCTGATCGTAGCGCTGCCAGAACCCGGGGCGCGCGCCCAGGGGCTTACCCGCCAGGGCCTCCAAAGTCATATCCGAGCGCTCGTTGTCGTCCTTGAAATCGCGCACTGAGAGCAACGTGGGCCCCGTCAGCGGTAACGCCCTCAACCCCGCCGGCGCCTGCCCCAGCTCGTCCCTGGCCACCTCGATGGCATGAATGGCCCTGAAACGATCTATTTCAAATACCAGGTGCACTGGACGCACCACAACCACCGTCCATAAACCGTATGCCAGTGCGGCCAACTGGAACAGGCCGATCACCGTCAGGTCAAGCCGCAGCAATTTGGCGGCTTTTTTGACATTGAACACCGCCAGCGTCAACAGGGGTCCCATCACCACATCGACGGCCACCACGATCATGAACAGCTCGCGGCCGCCTGAAATTTCCCGGTAAGGGTAGGGGTACCAGATCCAAAAAACCAGCGCCGCCGCGAGGGCGGCAATGGTCACACTGATACCAAAGTGAACACCCGCCGCCAACAAACGGCTCTTGAGGGGACTTTGACTCGCAAACATAGTCTTATGATGAGGGCCCGTTGTAAAGGTTTCGTAAAAGCATGGCCTCCCCTCCCGCACTCACCCACTTTGACGACCAAGGCCAGGCCCATATGGTTGACGTGGCGGGCAAGGCGGCCACACACCGTATCGCCATTGCGCAGGGCCGTATCGTAATGAATCCGGCGACCTTGTCCATCATTCTTCAGGGCAGCGCCAAAAAGGGAGACGTCCTGGGCATCGCACGCGTGGCCGGCATTATGGCCGCCAAAAAAACCAGCGAGCTGATTCCCCTGTGCCATCCACTCGCCCTGACCCGCGTGGCCGTCGACTTCCTGGCACAGGAGAGCGATTCCAGCATCGCCTGCCGGACCACCGTGGAGACCGTCGGCCCCACGGGGGTGGAAATGGAAGCCCTCACCGCGGTGCAAGTGGCGCTGCTGACGATTTACGACATGTGCAAGGCGGTGGATCGCGCCATGACCATCACCGACGTGAAACTGCTCGAAAAGCACGGCGGGAAATCCGGCAGTTTCACCAATCCATGAACTAAGGCAAACGCTCAATGCCTTCAGGCAAGCCGGCCTTTGCAGCGGCCCAGCGCGCGTGCTCCTTCGGGAAAGCCGCCCGGTAACGCGCCAAATGCATCAAGGCCTCGTCGTCAAGCCCCAGCATGACGGCGCTTTCAATCACTTTTTCAATCATCGACGGCTCAGGCGAGTAGTGCAGCAGAGCCGTCGCCGTGTCGAAGGTCCATTGGGCGTTATCGCGCGTCAACGGCGTCAGGTTCAGCTCGGCGAAACGGACCTGGTTGCGAAACAACCACGAGTCCTGAATCTTGGCCAGGGTACCGTCGCGGTAGGCCGCGCTACGGTCCTGCGGGGCCAGGTAAATCTGGCTGACACGGTGGTAATCCCATGCGGCGTAGGCGCAACACACCATCGCCGCCACGGCCAGCAACCGCCTCCAAACAGGCGCTCCTGGCGCGCCAGACACCGGCACTTCGCCGCCGCTACGCCACAGCAGGCCTATGCACAAGCCGAAAGCGACCTGGAACGGCCCGTACCACAGGGGATATTCGAGCAGGCTGTGCAACAGGATCACCGCCATCACGCTCCAGGCTAGCTGGCGCGCGGCATCCGTCTCGCGCCAGGGCCGCCGCCGGATCACCCACCACGCGCCAAGGCCGCAAACCAGCATTGCCACAGGGATGCCCAGCTCCACCGCCAAATGCAAAGGCAGGTTATGGGCGTTGTCCAGAATCTCGCAAAACCGCGGCCCGGCATACAAAGTAGCGTAATGCGCATAGTCCAGCTCCCCCCAGCCCCAACCCAGCCAGGGTTTCAGCGCGATCAGGTCCAGCACGTTGGACCACAGCACCTTGCGGCTCGCGCAAGCCAGTTCGCCGCCACGCAGCCGGGCCAGCATACCGTGCGCCGCCGGGTCAAACCCCAGCAGCCAGGGCAACGCCAGTGTCGCCACGGAATAGGCCAGCACCACCGTGAGCAAAAGATGCAAAACGGGGGGGCGGCGCCATGCACCCCAGGCCCCAAACAGCGCACAGAGCACAAGAATTTCCACCAAACCCGTGCGGGAAGAGGACGCGGCGTTACCGATCGCGAGCAGGGCGGCCCCTGCGAGCGGGACCCACTGCCGCGGCCCGGCAGCACCACGCTGCCTGACGAGCCAGATCAAGGCCGCCAAGGCGATATTGGTGAGGCTGGCGAACTGGTTGCGCTGACGAAGATTCGCGAACGCCTCCCCCGGCACCGTCTGGCTCACCCAGCCCCCGAGGACCGCCGCGACGCCGAAGTACTGGATCAGGCCTATCAGGCTACTAACCAGACCGGCAATCAACCATGCCCAAGCCACCCGCCCAGCCCAGCGCTCGGCAAAAGGGGTGCCAGACGGGAGTTCGCCCGAGGCGGTGCGCAGCGATGCACAAACAACCAGAGCCAGGGTAGCAGCGAACGTCACCAGCCAAGGCATAACACCAGGGGAGGGCCCAAGCGCAAATGGATTGAGCCATGGCAAGGCTATTAAAAAAGAAACAACAATTGATTGCATAAGCGCGGGATAGAGGGGTTCGGCGTCACGGACCGTGTCAAGTTGGCAACACTGCAATGTCCGAAGTCTGTGAGGTTACCTGATCCCCGGACGGCGGGAACCCAGCGTGCATCGGCCCAAAAAGCCCCTTTGGTACAACCGCGGCCATAGACCGCAGCCGGCCCAAAGCGCATACACAATCGCCTCTCAGCCCCTCATGCGTTAGCATCGTTCCGTTCGGCCTTGAAACCGCGGGCGAACAGGGCCCCAATGCATTGGAGAGGGAACAAGAATCATGGAAGCAGTCGCAGTCATCGGCCTCGGATACGTCGGTCTTCCGCTGGCCGTCGCATTCGGCCGGCTGATGCCGACCATTGGTTACGATCTTTCTGCGCAAAAAATCGAGAGCTACCACAAGCACCTCGATCCCAGCGGCACAGTCTCCGGGCAGGACATGCGCGCCGCCGACAGGCTGACCTTCACCACAGACCCCGCCCAACTGGCGAACGCCGGCATCTTCATCATCGCGGTTCCAACCCCGATAGACGCCGCCCGCAAACCCGATTTCACGCCGCTTGTCCGCGCCAGCGAGGCCGTCGGCGCCCAGCTCAAACCAGGCGCAACCGTCATCTACGAATCCACGGTATATCCCGGCGCCACGGAAGAAGTCTGCATTCCGGTGCTCGAACGGGTATCGGGCCTGAAATGGCGGCGGGATTTCCACGTCGGTTATTCCCCGGAACGCATCAACCCCGGCGATAAGCGGCATACGCTTGCGAACACGATCAAGGTCGTGGCCGGAGACAGCCCCGAAACCCTGGAGCGTGTTGCCGCCCTCTATGAAAAAGTGGTTGGCGCCGGCGTGCATAAAGTGTCGTCGCTCAAGGTGGCGGAGGCCGCAAAAGTCATCGAGAACACGCAACGCGATCTGAACATCGCCCTGATGAATGAACTGGCGGTGATCTTCAACATGCTGGGCCTGGACACGCTGGAGGTGCTCGAAGCGGCAGGGACAAAGTGGAACTTCCTGCCATTCCGTCCGGGCCTGGTCGGCGGGCACTGTATCGGCGTTGACCCCTACTACCTGACTTACAAGGCCGAGATGCTGGGCTACCACCCCGAAGTGATACTCGCGGGGCGGCGCATCAACGACAACATGGGGAAATTCATCGCGGAGCAGACCGTCAAGCAACTGATCCAGGCGGACAGGCATATCAAGGGCGCCAAGGTCAACGTGCTGGGAATTACGTTCAAGGAGGATGTGCCTGATTTACGCAATTCCAAAGTATGGGACCTGATCACCGAACTGCGTGCCTACGGCGTGGACGTGTTTGTCCATGATCCGATCGCCGATGCAGCCGAAGCCTTGCTGGAGTATGGGATCGAGCTATTGGCCTGGGAGGCCTTGCCGCAAGCCGATGCGGTGGTGGTTGCGGTAGCCCATGAACCATTGCTCTCCAAGCCGCATTCCTCGTACGCCGAAAAATTGAAATCCGGCGGATGTTTTATCGACGTCAAGGCGCGCTTCGATGGCGACAGGCTTGACGCGGCCGGATTCACGGTGTGGCGCTTGTAAGCAACTGCCAATGAAAATAATGGAAACTCTGATTCAGCACTCACCATCGAGCATAGCCCCGGCCGGCTTTCTCTCGCGGATATGCGCCCCCCCCGCACCATGAGCGCGATCATCGTCAACCCGCTGCGGATCTTTGCCGATATCTGGCGGCATCGCTACCTGCTCGGCCAGCTCATTAAAAGAGACGTGCTGCTGCGCTACAGGGGCGCCATGTTCGGGGTGCTGTGGATTTTCCTCAGCCCGCTGCTGATGCTGGCGATCTTCGCCTTTATCTTCGGCGAGGTCTTCCAGACCCGCTGGCCCCAGCAAAACAGCGGCTTGCCCTTCTGGCTGTTGCTTTACAGCGGTTTGATTACCTTTAATCTTTTTGCAGAGACAGTTTCCCGTGCACCAGCCTCCGTGCGCGGCTATCCCAGCTTTGTGAAGAAGATCATCTTCCCCGTGGATATCCTGCCGGTCGTTCCGCTGGGGGCCGCCCTGGTTCACGGCACGTTCAACTTCCTGATCCTGGTGGCAGCGCTGGCCTGGGTGGGCGGCCTGCACGGCCAGATCGTACTTTTCCCGCTTCTGCTCCTTCCCGTGCTGCTGCTGGCCCTGGGCCTCTCCTGGTTTGTGGCGGCCTGGGGCGTATTCATCAAGGATATGACCCAAATCCTGCCGGTATTTGTGCAAATGCTGATGTTTCTGTCACCGGTGTTTTATCCGATGAGCGCGGTACCGGCCGCCTTGCGCCCCGCTTACCACTACAACCCCCTGGGAATAGTCATCGAAGCCTCACGCGCCGTGGTCACCGGGCAGGCCATTGACTGGGTCGCATGGGCCATGGCGCTGGTTTTTTGCCTGGCTGTGTCGGTGTTGGGTTACGCCTTCTTCCAACATAGCCGGGAGGAGTTCGCCGATGCACTCTGACGTTGCCATTTCCGTCAAGAATCTGACCAAGACCTACCGCATCTTCGGCCACCCCGGCGACCGGATCAAGCAAGCATTCACGCTAGGACGAATGCGCTTTCACCGCGAATTCACCGCGCTAAAAGACGTCTCTATAGAGATAAAAAAAGGAGAGACGGTCGGCATTATTGGCCGCAACGGGTCAGGCAAAAGCACGCTGTTGCAGCTGATCTGTGGAATCCTCAGGCCTAGTTCGGGGTCGGTGCAGATTAATGGACGAGTCTCGGCATTACTGGAATTGGGCGCTGGCTTCAATCCAGAATTCACCGGGAGGGAAAATGTGTATTTCCAGGGGGCGGTGATGGGGCTCAAGCGCTCCGAATTAGACGAACGCTTTGACGAGATTGTCAAGTTTGCGGATATCGGCGATTTTATTGACCAGCCCGTGAGGATTTATTCCAGCGGTATGTTTGTCCGGCTCGCATTTGCGGTAGCCGTCAACGTTGATCCAGACATTTTGATTGTGGATGAGGCTTTGGCCGTGGGAGACATGGAGTTCCAGGAGCGCTCCATCTCGAGGATGAAAAGCCTGCAAAGCAATGGAACGACCATTCTTCTAGTGACCCATGCCATTCCCGCCGTCAGAAACTTCTGTCAACGTGCAGTCTGGCTTGATGGAGGGGACGTGCTCATGAGCGGTGACGCCGGCGAGGTTTGTTTTGCCTACCAGCAACGCGTTGATCAAGAACTCCACAAGCAAAGGCAAATAAATCCGGATGCCCCAAATTCCGTGTTGAGCACCCGCGGCAAACACCCGTCAGGGAGTGACAAGATCATTATGATTGCCGGCGGCGCCGTGGACGCCCAGCAGTTGAAGGTTGGTGAAGATTTGACCGTTTGTTTTTCGTTGCATTTCTCCGATTTGGCTCAATCGGTCAGCGAGTTTGGATTAGGCGTTCAAATTCACAACGACAGTGGTCGGCTGGTTGCGATCTTCAATACCATCCGGGACAACATCTTTCTTGTGGGAGGCGTGCGGGAAGTTCGCCTAACGCTTCCTCGCACCTCTTTTATTCCCGGCCACTACTGGATTTCGGCCAATGTTTGCGACCGCCATATCATGTTCGCCTATGACGAATTCCAACGATGCGCCTCTTTCGAGGTGTTAACTGAATTCAGTCAGTCCGGAATTCCTCGATGGGAAGGGGAGGTGGCGTGTGAACATGCTTGGCTTTGGTGATTGGTGGCGGCGCAAAATCGGACGCATCCGTTTACGGAACTCCGAACGCATTCTCGTTTGCAACAAGGCATTGCTGAAGAAGAAGTCCCTTCTTGTCGGCATTACCCGAGTCCGCAACGAGTCGCTCATTCTGCGCGATACGCTTGATCATGTCGGCGAACACGTTGATGCAATTGTCGCTTACGACGATGCGAGCACCGACAGCACATTTGACATTCTCCGCAGTCATCCCAAGGTCGCCTTGATTATTCGAAACACCTCTTGGGAGCACGGAATTGCTGAACGGCTCTCCGCTGAAACTCGTCACAGAGGTTTGCTGCTTCAAGTCGCGCGTTCTCGGTTGAATTTTGACTGGACTCTATGTTTCGACGCCGATGAAAGAGTGATTGGCGATCTTCGCAACTATATTGGAGGAGCCCGCAGCAAGGCTTGCAACGGCGTCCGCATTCAGCTATTCGACGCCTACATGACGCCCGACGATCAAGCCCCTTTCGTCCCGGGAAAGAATCTGCTCGGCTTTCGTCGTTTTTTTGGTCCTGAGCGAAGAGATATTCTAATGCTGTGGAGGAACCTGCCTCGCGTCCAATACAGAGGACTTGATGCAAGAGAACCAACCGGAGTTGATCAAATCGAGACGAGATTCTATTGCCAGCACTATGGGAAAGCGATCTCGCTTGAGCAATGGGAGGAAACCTGCGACTACTACGTCAGACATTTTCCGTTCGATACATACGGAAAAAAATGGCTTGCCCGGAAAGGTACCGCAATCCACCAGCAATCCGATTTTTCCAGGCCGCTATTCGAATGGGGTGATGCCCTCTTCAACAATGCAGTGGTGATCCATTGACATCGATCGACTCGACCCATCGATACAAATACATTGCCACTTTCAAATGAATGCCATGCAACCACGACGCGTGCTAATTGCCACGCACCATTTGGCCGGATATGCGGGCTCGGAAGTGCTCACCCTCGAGCTCGCTGCAGAGCTACGGGAAATGGGTTGGGAGGTTTGTGTTGCGGCCCTACTGCCTGGCGCGCCTATGCTTTCCGAGTTCGAAGAACTGGGATTCCAAATTATCGACTTGCTGGCCGCGCGATCGGCTATCAGCAACGCCCGGTTTGATCTTGTATGGATCCATCATGCGCCTGTGCTTTATGAAATACTGATTCATGGGGTAGAAACGGCCACGGTGGTTTTCTGCAGCCTGTCCCATTTCGAACCGCTGGAAGCAGTACCTGAGCATAGAGAATCCGTCGACCTATTGCTTGCCCATTCTGTTGAAAACAGAAATCACATCATCAGTACATCCGGGCTGGATGAAGACCAAGTGCTCGTTTTTCCCAACGCCGTACCCAACAATTACTGGATTGAAGGGAAGGAATTTCACAACCCCCTATTAAAGCGCCTAGCCGTCGTCAGCAATCATCCTCCGCCAGAAGTTCTGCAGGCGGCAAAAATCTTAAGGCAACGCGGTGTCGAGGTGGTGCACATTGGAGCCGGCGGTATCGAGATTTTGATCAGCGCCAAGCTCTTGAGGAGCTACGACGCGGTAATCACTATCGGGAAAACCGTCCCCTATTGCCTTGCCTTGAAAGTTTCCGTCTATTGTTACGATCATTTTGGAGGGCCGGGTTGGCTCGATGAAAGCAATTTTGACCTCGCTGGCCAAAATAATTTCTCTGGCCGTGGTTTTCTTCAAAAAGCACCGGAAACCATCGTCCTTGAAATGATCCACGGGTATGCGAGCACCCTTGGCCAGCTGGAAGCGCACGCAAGCCGAGCGGCAGCCACCCTCCACCTGCGTCATAACCTCGAGCATCTTTTTGCTCAGCGCAGCGGGTTGCCCATCAGGAAATTAAGTATTCCCGATACCGCCTCGGTTTTAAAACAGCACGCCCAGTACATCCGCCTTGTGAAAGTGCTGCGCAGCCGTGAGGCGGAGCTTGAAGGACTCCGCAACGAGATCACACGCGTTAAATCGACCTTTGGGTGGTGGCTGGGTTCTCCGTTTCGGATTGTCCGCAATTTTTTACGCCGCACAATTGATTCACCTGCGCGCCGGCAAGGCGGACAGCCGAACAATCGCCCTCCAGAATAGCGGCCATTGTCTATTTCCTCAAAAGCCTCTCAAAATCCATGGCGCCCCAAACGGGCTGTCAGCCCGACATTAACAGCTACTCAATTGACGATGAATCCAATTTGCCCAGTCTGTCAGAAAAATGCCTGCGCTCCGTTCGGGGAGAAGCGCTGGCTCTTTTTCGAAAAGTCCTACCAGCTGGCCCGGTGTAAAGCCTGCCAGAGCGCATTCACATCCCCGCTTCCTGACGATGCTTCACTCCAGCGCATTTATCAATCGTCATTCGATTTTCGCTGGTATCGCGATCACTTCCCCGCCAAATTGAAAGACTGCCGGATGCGCCTGGAAGAGTACAAAAATTTGCTCGGCCGACGCGTACTGGATTTCGGCGGCGGCGTAGGGTACTTTTCCCAAGTTGCACGCGAGGCAGGACATACGAGTGTGACCTACGATCCTTTTACCTCTTCTGCGCCAGCCGAAAAGAGCGCTTGGGATACCGTAGTCGCCTTGCACGTTCTCGAGCACGCCAACGATCTCGACCGGATGTGTGCGCAATTCAAGGAGCTACTGGCCCCCGGAGGGCGACTGCTCCTCGCCGTGCCCAATTTTTCGGGGCGAGGCTACCAAGAGCAGGGTATGCAATGGGTATGGGCCCAGCCACCCTTGATCCATATTTTTCATTTCACGGCAAGCGGCATCGCGGCGCTGCTTTCCCGTCATGGCTTTGGCGACATTCATGTTTCGTACCACGAACGTTGGGACGCCAATCTCTATTGCGATCTGCAGCATGTCAAACGATTCAGGAAGTGGGATGCGGCTTGGAGTCTTCGTCCCTTCAAGTTTTTCCCTCCGTATCGCAGACTGATTGCCTACCTCAATAGCCGTCGGCGGTTCCGAGGCCTCACCCATGCCTTGCGTGACTACGACGCCAACTCCACCGCCTACTCGGAGCTCCAGATCACGGCCGTTTTAAGGTAGTGGTGGGGCCATCCCTCCCCGCCGCTCACCTTGATCGATCACATTGAAATCATCAGCCGCTCAGTTCGACGCCCGATCTCAACAAAACCGATCCATGAGAAGTATCACGCTCTGTTGCATCGATTGCGTCAATCAGCCCTTGGCAGTTCGCGCGCTTCGACACTCCATGCCAGCGCTTCCCTTTGCTGAAACCCTGTTCTTGACCAGCGGTTTTCATGACCTGCCGGATCTACGCGTGGAACGCATACCCGCCCTACAAAGCCACGCCGAGTATTCCCATTTTGTGGCCAAGACGCTCGTTACACACATACATACTTCACATGTACTTCTCGTGCAATGGGATGGCTATATCATCAACCCCTCGGCCTGGACGGAGGAATTTCTTCAGTACGACTACATAGGCGCACCATGGGGATTTCTCAAGGACTCTCATCGGGTAGGCAATGGGGGATTTTCGCTGCGATCGAAACGTTTGCTTGACGCGCTCCGTGATCCAGAAATTGTTGAGACTCACCCGGAGGATGCGGCCATCTGCCGTCACTACCGCCCGTTGTTGGAGCAACGTTACGGCATTCGTTTTGCCCCCGAAACGGTAGCGCAGCGCTTCTCCTTCGAATCGACGACATTTAAAAGTATGCCCTTCGGCTTCCACGCCCTGTACAACATGTGGGTATGCCTGAACCCCGATGAATTGCATGACTTTCTGGTGCTACTGACACCGGATATCGTTCAGTCGCCTCAATGCCTGCTCCTGGCCAGGAATTTTCTCGAAAGAGGTAGGAGGGCTGAAGCAATTGCAGTGCTCCAGCGGCGCCTGCAGGTTCTTCCCGCTGACACGGCCACTCTTGCTCTTCTGAAACGAGCGAATAGCCTGCTTCAAAAATGCAGAGCCAGGATACTGAGGCCATCAGGCATTCTTTCGTTTCTGTCTTCCTTTTTTCAACACCGGGGTTGGCGCCGGAACCTTCACCGCGGGGATGAACCATGAAGCCTCGGGCTGCGACGGTCGTTCAGGATTCGGGCATGAAGATCGGGATCATTAACGAATCCCGCTTTATCCTGTCCGGCTCAGACATCGACAGCTGGGCAATTCACAGCTTCACCATTTCGGGAAGCTCCCTTTCCTTTTCAGAAATCTTCAGTTCCGCCTTTTCCACTCCTGCTCGCTACGTGGAGGAAATGTTTGTGCGGCTTTGTTCGCTGGACGAACCTGGTCAGCGATCCCCGAAGTTCATCTTCAACCCTTTGTTTAGAATGGAGAAGCTGAACATCGAATTGGTGCTGGACGCGTTGCGCAATGCCTCCTTACAGCATGAGATGGCTGTGCTGAGCGACGACCAAGGCCGGCCTGCGGGCTATTTGCTTCCGGCGAGGCTGATGAGCAAGGATTCTCGCTTCCTGGCCTTACTTTCTACCGTCGATGGAACTACCGACACGGGACTACTGCAACGCGCCTACTTCGCCACCGCATCGAATGTTCAGCTTGGTCACATTTCCCTGAAATGGTGTACCCACAATGGCTTTCGATATGAGGGCAACCTGTCCATTTATCAGTGGGTGACTGACAGAGCCATAAAGGCACTGGACCGGCAGGTCCAGGCAAATGACAGTGACGAAGCGCTTCATCAGAGAGACGCTATTTCATTCACCGCAGTGATGCCGCACCACGCAGGTGACCTGTTGTTCTTCATCATTGCCCTTAACCACCTTCAGTCATCCGTATCCCGCATTGTCGTCAATAAAAACTACGCGGACATAGTCGGCGACAATGCGCCCAATATGACCGTGCTACCGATAGATCTACCCGTGATCAATCGGGGAGAGGACTTTCAGCATGGCACTCCTACTCCCGATCATTTCTATTTCGAGCGCTTTTGCGACCAGTTGCCCGAGGATGGTTTCTACGGCTACTATCGCCCCTCTCGAAACTACAACGTCACTAAATTCCATCTCATTGATCATTTCATTTTTGCCTTAGGTGGACGCCTTGGCTCGCAAACGGAACTGCTGGTACCTAAAAAGGCGGCGCCGACTCTATTTGTGCCAGAACTCACCGACAGCCCTCGCAAAATCCTGCTTCATTTTGATGGCGGTTGGCCTTTGAAAATCTACCCCAAGAACCAACAGGAACAATTGATTAGCCTGTTATATGCCAGGGGATATTCGGTCACAGTCCTTGCGGGTATGCAATACGATCACCCCAAGTGTCGAGTCACGACATTCAAGAGCTATGAATCTCTTGTCGAATTGCTCCGCTCTCACCATCTTCTGGTGGGCATGGACTCTTTCCCCGTGCACTATGCAGTTCACGTTCTGGGGCTCCCCACCATTTGCCTGTTCGCCACTACACGCCCGGAGAATTCCAACGCCCGCCCCGCGCCGAATTATTCGTTCCTCGAAAGGGGCCTGCGGTGTCGCCCCTGCGCTGCCATCTCGCGCTGCCCCTTATATGGGGGCTCAGATTGCAGAAACTTCGTAGATCCTGGGACGGTTCTCGCGGAGATTGAGAAAATGCTTTACGCGGTAGCCAATGAAACGCCGACGGTGCTGGAAGCGCCAACGGCGCCTCTTAAGGTAGCCGCAGCCGACCATTCGCGATCGGCGCCGAAAACGAAATACATTTCGCTCAAACACCTGCGGTTTAGGGCGTTTTTTATCTGGCCCGGCCTTCCTCCAGGCAGCTATTTCTATCAACTCTACGAAGAATTCACCGCAATCGTCAAGGCGAATGGATTGCTGCCGGCCGTGCTTCGCACTGTGCGCTTTTTGCGCGGGTCTTTCCGTCGGTAGGCACTTCTTTGTTCGGCGCGGCGCCTTTGTCGCAGCAGGCCCCAGGAGCGGCATCTTCAAGATCGCGGGCTTCCTGGGACTCATCTCATTTTTTGTTTTGTGCCAACAACAGAATGTGATGTGGCCCATGTTCTTCCACAGCATGAACCTTCAGCCCTACGTGTTCGACAAGTTCACGCACAAGGCATGCGTCAAACACATGATGATGTAAACAACGGTTTTCCACATTCAGCAGGGAGCGCGCCTTAAAGGCCACCACATCTCCCGCATCGGGGTCACGCTCCAGATCGTGCAGCGCCAGAATCTCCGGCAAATGCGTCAGGTCATCCTCTCCCATTCCGGCGTTGAAGTCATCGATCAGATGCGCCAATGAGGTAACCGGGCGGCGGTGGTCAAAGGTGTGGCGTTTGTTGGGCAGCAAAAGCACCAGGGTTCCACCGTCGGCCAACAAGCGTTTCCACTCCTGCAGGGCAAGTATAGGATTGGCGGTATGTTCCAGCATGTGCGAGGACAGCACAAAATCGTAGGTTCCGGACGGAAGCTCGCCCAATGCCGTCGTTTCCGCGAGGTATTGTTGGCCGGCGGGCTTTGCCGGATCAAACACAAAGGTTTTCCCTTGCTGGAGAGTCCCTTCCCACACCGTGTTTGCACCGAAATTGCAGTTGTCGAGATTTCCAACCATGGGGTAGACAGGAAATACACCTCTTCGTGTGAAGGCCTGGCTGGGCCCGCCTATTTCGATTCCGGACTTGCCTATAAACCTGTCCTGGTAAGTCAGTAACAGCGCGGATGGCTTCGCGAACATGCCGCGTGCACGCGCCATAGCCGCGCGCGCAAGGCCCCGGATTCCCCGCGATTGCAATATATGAATGGCTCTTCGAATCATGGCGTTACTACCAAGAGTTCAGGACTGGAGGCGGGAATGGGTTGGCGACCAAAACATGCGTTGAATGAGCTCAGGATATCCCGGAACGAGGTCGCAGCGCCGACTCCCTCGCGCAAGGGCCCATGCGCCCGCGCAAGCCGTCCGCGACGCCACCCGCGAATGCACGGACTTTGGCGAAGCCCTGCCTCTCCAGAAGTGCCATGCCTCCCAGCCCCAGCAACAGGCGCGCCAGCCGCCGCAAGCACCATTCGGGCTCTTGCCGCCAATAGGTCCTCACGGTGACCACCGTATTGCGGGCGATGTAGTACTTGCGCACCGGCGGATGATTCGGAAGCATGCCCAACAAAGGAAGGCGCACCCCGCCGGACTCGCCGACGCTATGCGTCATGACGGGCTTGCGGCTGATGACCACCTGATGCCCATGCGCCCGGGCTCGCAGGCAGAACTCGTGATCCACCTGGTCGATGAAATAGTCTTCCCGGAACCCTCCCATCGCCAGTGCAAGACGCACATCAACCAGGCATCCGGAGGTAATGACTGTTTTTCGCGCCAGGAAGGCCCCGGCCTCTCCGACCGCAACCTCGGGGCGCTTGCTCCTTGGGTCCAGGTAGTTCCCCCCAACGACTGCCGGCGTTGGCGTGCACGCCACGGACACACCAAGAAGCGTGCTCACCATATCCGGAAAGCACTGGGTGTCCTGGTCCAGCGTCAGCGCCCATTTGCATCCGGCATCCAAGGCGTGGTGAAGGCCCTGGTTGAGCGCGGCTGAAATGCCCAGATTGGCCCGGTTTGAGACCAGGTAGATGTTTGCTGCGCCCTCCGGTAAATCCAGTTGACGCACGACGCCTTCCGCCGGCGTGTTGTCGACCACGACTACACGCGCCACCTGGGGCAACAGGCTACGAAGCCGTGTTTTGAATTCCTCGTCGGGGTAATAGGCGACGACAATCGCACACACCTGGCCCAGGGACGCGCCGCAGGCGCCTTCCTGCAAAGAAACTGCCTCTGCCCCGGCGCGCACGGCGCTCCCGTCCGTGTGTGATTTCACGGCTGATCCAATAGCCATTGCCAGCTCCCGTGAACCCCTTCTTCAAGGGGAATGCACGGCGCCCAGGACGGCCGGGTTTCCAGCCGCGAAATATCCAGCACGATATTGCGCACATCCACCGAACGGGCCGGGCGATAGGTTTTCTTCACCTCGCGCCCGCCAACGCTCTCCACGATACGCAGCACCTCGTTGACGCTATGCCCTTTGCCGCTGCCAAGGTTGTAAGTTCCGCTGTCTTGCGGAAGGTCCACCAGGCGCGCGCACGCCTCGGCGACGTCATCAACGTGAATGAAGTCGCGCACACTCTCGCCGTCACCCCAGATTTCCATCTCCGTGCCCAGCCGGGCATGCTCAAGCACGGTGCGCACCAAGCCGAAGCCGCTTTTCACCGTTTGCCCGGGGCCATAGGCATTCGAGGGGCGAAGGATGGTAACGGCGTGGCCGCGAGCCCGCAACGCGCCGAAAAAAAACTCTTGTGAGGCCTTGCTCGCCCCATGGTTGGAAAGTGGCGCGATAGCACTGTCCTCCGTCACGGGCAGGCTTTGGGGGTTGCCGTACACCGTCCCTCCCGACGAAAAGAAAATCAGGTGCGTCTGTGGCTGATTTTTCAGCAAGTCCAGCAGCCGCAGGGTGAAAGCGAGATTGCCCAACTCCAGGTCGGGGCTGGCGGCGGATGCACCCGGCGTGGTGGAGCGGGCGAGGTGCACCACCGTGCCGCATTGGGGCAGCACCTGCTCAAGCTGCGCTTCCTGCTGGCGGCCGAGGATATGCACAGCCCTCTTCTCACGCTGGGGGCGCCTGGCCAGGGCATTGCCGATGAAGCCCGCCCCGCCCAGCAGCAATACGCCGTCGTGCCTCACGCGTTGTGCTCCAGAAGATTTTGGTAAGCAGCCACATAACGGCCGGCGCAGCCGTCCCAGGTGCCTATTGTGTCCCTGATCCCGTCTCGAGCCGCTTGCCCTGTAGCCTGGTTTTGCTGAGGGTTTTCCAGCCATCCCAGGCCCTGGGACAGCTCCTCACGGCTGGCCGCAAGCCAGCCCGTGACGCGGTGTTGCACCATGTCGCGGTGGGCCGGCAAGTCGGACGCAAGGACCGGCAAGCCCGCTGCCATAGCTTCCAGCATCACTTGCGGCCGGCCCTCGTCGTGGCGGCTCAGGGTGATAAGCCCGCAAGCCTGGGGGAACCAGTTCTCCAGCAGGTCCGCAGGATGCGTGGCGCCGTGGTAGCGCACCCAGGAGGGAAGCTCGAGCGCCTCCTGCATAGGACCGAACAAGTGCAACTGCCGTTCATGATCGAAAAGGCCTTCCCCCCAATCGAACAGGTCGCCGATCTTATCGCGGGTCAACCGGGTCACCGCCAGCCATTGCCGCACATTGCCTGGTGCAGGCTGGCGCACCACCTCAAACCAGGGATCGTCCACGCCAAAGGCAATCGGACGGATTTCGGCGAGGTCGCCAAAGGCCTGCTCCAGCGCCGGCTGCATCCATTCCGCGTTGGGTGCCAGGATCGCGCGACGTTGCCGCAACACGGCGCGCAGCAAGGCCTTCATGCCCGGCAGACGCAGCAGGCCAAAATCGCTGCCCAGCACGGTGATCAGCGCCGGCGTTGTGGTACCCCACAAGGGCAGGGCGTTCTGGAGCCAGTTGACGTGGACCAGGTCGGCCGGCTGGCGGCGATAGGCGCGGCCCAGGCGCATAAGCAATACCAGAATGGTTCCGACGGCCAGCGCCTTCCGGGTGCGCAGCAGGTGCGCGATACCGCCTTGCCGTGACACCCCTCCGAGCCAACGCGCGTCGGCAGGGGTCATCGCGGCGGTCACGCCGGCGGGCAACTCACCCGGCGGCGCCCAGAGCGAAAGGCTGACCTCGCCACGCCGTGCCAGCGCGCCGGCCTGGTTGGCAATGAAACGGCCACGCCAATCCTGCGGACTTTCCGGGTAGGAGGTGCTGCTCATCAGGATGTTCAAGCGTTTGCCTTCTTCAAGGAGGGCTCAGTTAGCATATATGGAGGGCGCAGCCTTTCCGCCGGGCCGCAGCAATCGCCATTGTGGCTTTTCTTTCAGGCAGTCGGCCACCCATGCCGGAAGTTCCTTGCTGCCTATGAACAGGATGCCCGGACCCGGAATGTTGGCCCACTGTGCACAGTCGCTGCCTTCGGGTGAATAGGCTTTCGCGCCCGTCAGGTACCGGATATAGAGCGCACGATAGTCGGTCAGTATGACGGTCGACGCTTCGGCGGGGCCTATGCTTTCCTTGATCGCGCGGCTGGTCGGCGAGGTGTCGCGCAGTTCCCGGAAGCCGAGGCCGAACGTGGACCGCCAACGCGGAATGCCGTCGGACGCGTAGTTTGCGTGAACTCTGCCGGCCTGATCAAGGCCGGCGTAAACCAGCAGGCCCAGCAGCAAGGCCATCAGTATTTTCCGGGTGTCCAGGGCTCGGTCCGAGAATGCGGCGCCCACTGCGGGCGCCATCGCAAGAAGTAGAAAGGGAAAGCCCACTGCCAGCATGCGCAGATCCAGGTCCACCGTGACCTGGACTTTCCTGGCGTAAAGCAGGAACAGCAGATAGCCGGCCAGCCAGACGAGAGGCAGCCAGATTTCAGGGGGGCGAAGCCACTGAGTACCGCTGCGGCGAAAAGCTTTATAGGCCACAAAAGCGACCGCCATGAGAATCGGAACCTCCAGGTTCGCACGCAGCACCATGCTGAAGGCAAAAAAGGAATGTTCAAACAGATCGACAATGGTCGTTATGTCCTCTAAGAACCTGTCGACCCTGGTCACGCCTCCGCGGCTTGAACCCGAAATGTTCCCGGTCAGTTGCCAGTTGCGAAACCAAAGCGGACAGGCCACTGCAGCGCCCAGCAGCATGGCGCCCGCGGCATGCGCAATCCGCTTGCCCACAGCGGAGCCCGATGCCACAAGAATCGAGAATCCCAGCAGGGGCAGGAAAACCACCCCTGCGTACCTCACCCAGTTGCTGCTTCCTATCAGGACGGCAGCGACGGCCAGCCAGATGATTTTCTCGTTGGATATCCGATACTTCCAGAATGCCGCGTAGCCCAGCAGCAACAGGGAGATAAAAAGAGTCTCGCTCCACGCGTGGCCATAAACAATCATGCTCATCGGCGTGAACGCGTTGACGACCGCCAGGATGCCAGCGATGACCGCTCTGCCGGTGACCATCCAGCAAATCCAGAAGATGGACAGGCTGGTAATCGCCAGCAGTATCGGATTCAGCACGGCAGAGACTTTGTCGATATCGCCGCCCCCCAGGCTCAGGGCGGCCGCCCAGAGGGCCGGATACGCTGGCGGCCAATGGACCAGGGGTTTGAGCTCCGGCATCAGCGAGGACACATTGGTAGCCTGCATCGGGTGGCCCGACAGGAACTGGAGCGCGGCGTCCCTGTACGTTAATGAGTCCATCGTGTAGGCGACTCGCCCACCCGTTGCATATTGCATCAACCCCAGCACCGCCGTCAGCATGATCAAGACGATCAGGCTCAGCCTCATGGAAGGTGGCATGCCGCGGAAAAATCTGGGGAGGGCGAAACTATGGATCATGGTCAGGGCGAGCCTACGGGGCCGGGGATGGACGGGAGGCCTTGCACTGCGGCCGGGCTAGTCGTGTTCGCCGTCGCTGGTGTCGATGTTCTTGTAATGCAGTGCAGATATCTGCTCTGAAACAATGCCGATCAAGAAAGTGAAGATTGCGGAGATGAACAGCAGCGCGCTCATATTCGTGAAGCGACCGGCAGTCAGGTAGGTATACAAATAATAGGCAAGGCCCGTGAGAAAGAATCCGGCGCTGATGGGAAGAAAAAGCTTTTGCGGAGAAAACAGCGTGCCGATCTTGATAATGATCAGCAGGAAACGCAAGCCGTCACGCAAGGGATGAATGTGGCTGGAGCCGTTAGCCCGCCGGGGTGAGTGAATCGGGGCGTAGGCTACGCTGTAACCGGCCCGAAAGAAACTCATGGTGATCGTGGTAGGGTACGAAAATCCGTTTGGCAGCAGATAAAGGAATTGGCGGAAACGGGCCGCGCGGACCACCCGGAATCCCGAGGTAAGGTCGGCAATCGGCTGCATCACCATCCAGCTGGCGAAACGGCTGAAGATGTCGTTTGCCGCGGCGCGATGAAGGCCGGCTTGCGAGCCTGCCTGGCGCGCGCCAACGACCATGTCGTAGCCTTCATTGAATTTTTCAAGCAGTAGAGGAACATCTTCGGGCTTGTGCTGGCCGTCGCCATCCATGAAAACAATCACCTCGCCCTGGGCTGCGCGAGCCCCGGTCTTGATGGCCGCGCCATTGCCCTTGGGGTAGGGATGCCTCAGGTGCCTGACCCGGGACGCAAGGCATGCTGCAGCCGTGTCGTCGGTTGAACCATCATCGACAACCAGTATCTCCGCATCCGGCACGAGTGCAACGAGCCGGGGCAGGATGGTGCGCAGATTTGCCGCTTCATTTCTGGCGGGTATGACAACCGAGAGTTTGACTGTGTGGATCATTGGAAACCTGGGTGGTTCGCGTCAGCGCCGTGTCATGTTATTTTGACGCCAGCAGTTCGTTAATTGTTTGCCGCTCCTCCGCCGAAAAACTCTCACCCTGCAACTCAAGCAGCAGGCGCCGCGCCTGCTCGCGCTCTCCCGAAATGAGCAGCAGCTGCGCCCACTTGAGACGGTTGCTCGGATTGCCCGGGTTCAGCGCCAACGATCGCCCAAGGGCGCCGCGGGCTGCAGCGACGTCGCGCTCGTGCAACCATAAATAGTCTGCGTGCCAGGAATGCAGAATGGACTGTACCGCAGGCGAGACACCGGGATTGGCAAGCGCGGCCGCGAACAAGCCATCAACTTCGGCCCTGTTCAGGCAGGCCGTGCCCGCAATAGCCATTGCCTTGAGACTGTACAGCACGCCTCTGTCGCCCGGCGCGAAACGTGTTTCACGCAAGCGACGGGACAGCTCGTCAATGTCGGTCCGTGCCACCGCCTTTTTGGCCTTGCAGTCCAGCTGGATCAAGCCAAGCAAGCTCATCTTGAAATTAGGATCAGCTTCGGTGGCGGCCACGTAGTGCCCGCGAGCGAGAGCGTAGATTCTCGAATCCGACAATACCGCATCCGGAAGGTCGGACAGCGCCAGCCCCGCTTCATGGCGGGCACGGGCGGAGGCCGGATGGTGCAGGGCCTCGATCTGGGTGCGTCGCACTTCCTCACCGAATTGGTTGGCGCGAAGCCCCGTGACCAAAGCGGAATAGGCCAGCGCCATGCCCGCCAGCAAAATACCTGCCGTCCTGGCGCGTCTTGTACCCTCCAAGGCGCGAAGCAGTGCCCATCCGGCCACCAGCAAAACGCCGAGAAGCGGAAGGTAGTTGCGATGCTCATGTGCGAGCTCCAGCGGTAGCACGGTGGATTCCAGGGCGTGCCCGATCAGGAACCACGCGATGCCAAAGGCCGCGAGCGGCGCGCTTCTGCGTAGCCGCCAGACCAGCCAGGCCAGGCCGAACAAGCCGAACAAGGCGGGCAAAGTTGTCCACGGGGAGAAGAGGCCGGTGGAAACCACGATGTCGTCGTGGTACAGGCCGAAAGCCTCACTGCGCGGCACCACCATCAGGCCGAGATAAAACCAGAGTATCCGTCCTTCCGACAGCAACCGTTCGACTAGCGAGAACGGGCGAAGACCGTAGCCTGCCCACAACCATTGCGCACGCCCCAGCAGCATATACACAGCCACCCCTGCCAGCAAAAGCCCGGCCAAGACAATAAGGGCATGGGCAAGACGGTCCAGCTTGCCAAATGAAGCTCTGCGCAGAATCACCTCCCAGGCGAGCACAAACAGGGGTAGAAGTGCACCTGTTTCCTTGCTGAGAAAGGACAGCGGCCACAAGATCGCCCATGCCAGCAAGATCCAGGCGGCGCCGGCGCGTCCGCCTTGTTCCCGTCCATAGATATGAAGCAGCAGGGCGGCGAGAAGAAAAAACGCGGACAAGCTCGTCATGCGCTGCACCACGAGCAGAACAGGAAGAAGCTGGATAGGCTGGAGCAGCCACAATGCAGCCACCGCGCCGGAAGCGATAAGCGTATTGCCTTGCTTCGCCGCGTTCCCGCCCGCCGTCAGCAAGCGATACGCCAGGCAGAACACCAGGAAACCGCAAGCGAGGTGGATCGCAAGATTACTTGCCTTGAAGACAAAGGGATTAAAACCGCTGAAGTAGTAGTTGAGCGCAAAGCTCAGTTGGGCCACCGGGCGTCCGGAAGGACCGGCGCCGCCGCTCATGAGCGCTTGATGAATCGATTCGCGCGACAGGCTTTCGAGGCGCACACCTTGCGCAAAAAGGATGCTGGGTCCGTCATCGAAAAAGAAACCTCCCTGCAAGCCCGGCCAATAGATGACAACAAGCACAGCACTCGCGACGAGTGCAGCCAGGGCGACGATGTACGTTCGCATGGAGATAAAGAAGGAAAGATGAAAGAGGCAAAGAAAAAGCCCCTTGGCGAGAGGCCAAGGGGCTTTTTTGACAATTCAATCGATCAGAAGTCTTTGCAAGAACTTGGCAGGTACTTGGCTTCGACGGGGCTGGTGGAACCGCCACCGCAGCTCCACTTCACCTGGCCGGTAGTCGTGTTCGCATCGCCGCGCAGAACCACCCGCTTGGCAGAAGCGCCGGTAGGCAGGCCAGCATCACTCTTGGTGATCACGATGATGTCACCCTGGGTGGAAGAGGCACCGCTATAGGTCACGGTAGCAACATATTTCGTTGATTGGTCCTGCACGCCCATCGAAAGAGCCGACAGCGTCATGGTGTTTTTCTGGGCATAGGTTTCCGACACGGCGGTACGACCGGAGGAACCAGCCAGGATCACTTCGGACATTTTGGCGCGAACCATGTAGTCCTGGTAGGCAGGCAAAGCCACTGCGGCCAGAATACCGATGATCGCGACAACGATCATCAATTCGATCAGGGTAAAACCCTGCTGGAGGGAACGTTTCATGAAAAACTCCTTAGATGAAAAACAATAAAAACCAAAAGGCCTTAAGTCGCAGCAGTTTTCATGCCAGCATCCGCTACCCCCTTTGAACACCTATGGGCACCCTGGAGATCGCTCGGAAAGCAGGGTTTTTGATGCGGTTTTTGTCACCTTGAATTTTTAGCGTGACACTTTTGTCACGTTGGAAATCCGGCAGGCTCCAATCGTTTATTCAAGCCGCTGAATCACCCAGCGTGTCATCTCGTCCGCATAGTCTGCTGAAATACCGGCATCGAGAAGCGTCCACTTGAAAACGTTCCCGAGCTGGGCCTTCTTGTAGGTGTTCAATTTATGCTGTGTTTTGAATTGAACAATCTGCACCGCCATTTTTTCCAGGACGTAATCGACTTTTTTGGCAAATTCCTTGTCTTTCTTTTCCGTTACCTTGGGAATTCTTTCCAGGAAAAACTGCGCAAGAGACGTGCCGAATTTTTTTGCCTCGCCGGCGTCAAACCAAGCCAATGCCATATCGATCCCTGATAGTGTTGCTCGTGCGCTGATTATAGAATCAGCAACGTTTCGCACCAACGACCAACCGCCGACTGTCCAGCCGGCGCTTGATTCTCACCATCCCGGCCAGCGTCAGCGTCAGCGGCCTACAGAGTCAGCGAACCATGGGACTTTTTGATCGATTCGCGCAACGCGCAAGCACCGCCTCCAAACCCGCCGGTGATGCGGCTGCGGCTTCCGCCCTGGCCGCGGGACAGTGGCTGGATAAAGGCATGGAGCTCGAGCAACAAGGCCAAATTGACGAGGCTTTAAGCTGTTATGAATCGGCCATTGGCTTGGCGCCGACGCTCGCGCGGGCCCATTTCAACCGCGGCAACATTCTGCTGGACGGTGGCGACGCACAGAGCGCACTGGGCGCCTACCTCGAGGCCATCAAGCACAAACCGGATTCGGCCGCCGCGCATTTCAACATAGGCAACGCCCATCTGCGCCTCGGGGCGCGTGAAGCCGCCGTCACCGCCTACCGGCAGGCTCTGGCACTCAAGCCTGATTTCTCGGATGCCCATGCCGCGCTTGAACTCGCGCTGGGGCTTGAGTCCGATCAAGCCGAGGTCTATTTCCGTCAAGGCCTCGCCGAACAGGGCCTCGAGCAGTTCGATCATGCAAAAGCGCTCTATCGCCAGGCCCTGGCCATCAATCCCGATCACATGGCAGCCTGCAACAACCTCGGCGGCATCCTGCTTCGCGAGGGGAAAGCCGATATGGCCGCGCCGTATTTCCGACACGCATCCGAGGTCGATCCCACGAACGCGGCAATCCGGATGAATCTCGGTAACGCCTTGAAGTCCCTTGGGCAGATTGATGAGGCAGTTGCCAGCTACCAGCAGGTGCTGGCCTTCGCGCCGGATTATGCGGCGGCGCTGATTCAGCTCGGCAACATCCAGGGAGATCTCGGTCAGCAGAGGGAGGCCATCGCCAGCTACCGCCGCGCATTGGAAATTGAGCCCGACAACGCCGAAGCCAACATGAACCAAGGTGTTGCCTTGCTGGATCTCGGACAACTTGATCCCGCAGAAAAATGCTTCCGTCGTACCCTTGAGATGGAACCTGGCTCTGCGGAAGCGCATAACAACCTGGGCCTCGTCATGCAGAGACGGCAGAACATGGACGCCGCCATGGTTTGTTTTCAAAAAGCCCTGTCCCTTCGGCCCAAGTTCGCTGAAGTGTATGTGAACATGGGCAGCGTGTTGCAGGCCCTCGGGCAATTTGATGCGGCGGCACAAAGTTACCGGCGGGCGTTGGACATCGCCCCCGACTCTGCCATCGCGCACTCCAACTACGGTAGCGTATTGGAGCATCTCAACAAGCCCGACCTGGCCGAGGCAAGCTGTCTTCGAGCGCTGGAAATCAACCCTCAGCTTGCTCGAGCCCACAACAACCTCGGCATTCTTTTCAGCCGCACCAACAGGCTCGCCGAATCTATCGCGAGCTTTGAGCGCGCCATCAAGTTCAAGCCCGATTACGCGGATGCCTACGCGAATCTCGGCGGTGTTCTGAAAGATATAGGCCGCCTTGGCGATGCAATGGAAACCCTGCACCGGGCACTTGAGATTAACCCGGATAACGTCCTAGCGCACAACAACCTGCTGTTCATTTACAACTACGTGGCCGACTTGCCGGCCGAACAGTTGCTGGCGGACGCGAAACGTTTTGGCGAAGTCGCCGCACGTCGGGCCCAGCCCCGCACGCATTGGCAAAACCCACCCGATCCCCAGCGGGTGTTACGGGTGGGCTTTGTATCCGGTGACCTTAGCGACCATCCAGTGGGGTGTTTCCTCGAAGGTGTGCTGGCGGCGCTGACATCCCGCACTGGAAGCAGGCTGGAGTTGTTCGCCTACCCCACCTTTGCCCGCGACGATGAGACAAGTGCGCGGCTGCGCGCTTGCTGCAAAGGCTGGCATTCGGCGGTCGGCCTTTCAGACGAAGCCTTGGCGCAGCGCATCACGGAACACGGCATCGACATCCTGGTTGACCTGTCCGGGCATACGGCGCACAACCGGCTGACAATGTTCGCCTGGAAGCCGGCGCCCGTGCAACTTACCTGGCTTGGTTATCTGGCAACCACGGGCCTGACGGCTATCGATTACGTTATCGCGGACGCATGGACCCTGCCAAAAGAGGAAGAAGCTTATTTCACCGAAAAGATCTGGCGTTTGCCCGACACCTATCTCTGCTTCGCGCCACCCGTCCATGGTACCTTGCCCGGGCCGCTTCCGGCCGTCAACAACGGCTACGTCACCTTCGGAAGCTGCAACAATTTGACCAAGATGAACGACGATGTCGTGGCTCTCTGGTCGCGCATATTGCAGGCCGTTCCCAACAGCCGCCTGCTCCTCAAGTCGGCGCAACTTCACGAGGATGTTGTGCGGGAAAAGGTCATCGGGCGGTTTGGCGCTCATGGCATTGAAGCGGAGCGATTGATATTAAAGACGCCTGTCCCGCGCGGCGAGCATTTGACGACATATCATGAAATGGACATCGCACTCGACCCGTTTCCCTATCCCGGCATCACCACCAGTGTCGAGTCCCTGTGGATGGGCGTGCCGGTGTTAACGCTGGCGGGTGAGCACTTTTTATCGCGCCAGGGCGTCGGCCTTTTGATGAATGCCGGTTTGCCCGGATGGGTCGCCGCTGATCCACAGGACTATGTTGCTCGCGCGGTAGCGCATGCGAACGATCTACAAGCCCTGGCCGCGCTGCGAAGCGATCTGCGCCGGCGGGTGTTGACCTCTCCCATCTTTGACGCCCCCCGCTTTGCAGAGCATTTCGAGGCCGCGTTGCGTGAGATGTGGCTCAGCTGGTGTGCCCAATATCCCGACACTGCACTGCAAGGCCAAAAGGGCAAATGACGCTGTTTGATCGTTTCTTGAAAGCGCCATCCGGGCCCGCCAACGCCATCGAGGATGCGACCGCTCCAAGCCAAAGCGAAGCGGAACACCTTCTTGAGGAGGGYCTTGCGCTTGAAGACCAGGGGCAACTGGAAGAAGCCCTGAATCACTACAAAGCGGCGATTGAGCTGAAACCTGAACTAGCGCGCGCCCACTTCAATCGCGGCAACATATTGCTGGATAGAGGCGAAGCGGCAGGTGCACTGGAGGCCTACCTCCTGGCCGCGAAATACAAACCCGACTCGGCTGCGGTGCATTACAACATGGGCAACGCATACTTGCGCCTGGGAGACGCGCACGAAGCGCTCTCCGCCTGTCGACGGGCCATCACATTGAAGCCCGATTTCGCTGACGCGCATGTCAGCCTCGGAATGGCATTCGAAAAACTGGGGAAGCATCTTGATGCAGTAGCCAGCTACAGGCAGGCTACTCAAATCAGACCGGAATCCGCAGAGCTGTATCACACGCTGGGCCGCGTCATGATGGAAAGCGGGCAGCTTGAAGATGCGATCAAAAGCTTTGACACCGCCCTGGCACTCAATCCTGATTATGCGGAAGCTCACCACGCCCGAGGCATCGCTCTGCATGACCTTGGGCGGCTCGATGAGGCCATTCATGCTTATCGACATACATTGACCATCAATCCCGGCTTTGCCGAAGCGCACAGCAATCTGGGAAGCGCGCTGAAAGAGCTGGGCCGTCTTGACGAGGCCATTGCCTGTTATAGCCAGGCACTAAAGATCCATCCTGCTTTAGCCGAGGTGCATTACAACCTTGGCTTGACTTTTCAGCAGCAAGGGCAGCTTGACCAGGCAATCGCATGTTACCGGCACGCATTGGCCATCAAGCCTGATGATGCACAGCCCCATAACAGCCTCGGGACGGCATTGTGCGAGCGCGAGCAATACCAGCAAGCGCTGGAGCACTTTCGGCTGGCGATTGAGATTGACCCGGGCAGCGCCGACGGACATCTCAACGAGGCCATCACGTTGGCGGCCATTGGCCAATCCACCACGGCCATTGCGAGTTTTCAGCGGGCGCTTGAGATAGACCCAGAAAGGCGGGATGCGCACCTGGGCATGAGCAATGCGCTGAAGGACCTGGGTGAATATGAGTCGTCGCTGAAAAGCGTTCGTCGCGCACTCGAGCTTGATCCCGGCTGTTTCCTGGCACATAACAACCTGCTGTTTATGCATACCTACATAGCCGGCCTGCCCCCTGCGCTTGCATTCAGGGATGCGCAGCGTTTTGGGGAATTGGCGGCGCGATTGGCCCACCCCCACAGCAGCTGGCCGAACGTCCCCGACCCCGACCGGCGCTTGCGCGTAGGCCTGGTATCCGGCGATCTGGGAGACCACCCGGTAGGTTATTTTCTGGAGAGCGTGCTGACCGCGCTTTCCTCGCAGACACCTGAGCGACTGGATCTTTTTGCTTATACGAATCGCGCTACTGAAGATGTGACGAGTCAACGTCTTCGGGCCTGCTGCAAAGGCTGGCGCTCGGTAGTCCGGCTCTCCGACGAAGCCATGGCGCAATGCGTGCGGGAGGATGGTATCGACATACTGATTGACCTTTCGGGCCATACCGCACGCAACCGGCTACCCGTGTTTGCCTGGAAACCGGCCCCTGTGCAACTTACCTGGCTTGGTTATCTGGCAACCACGGGCTTAGCAACTGTCGACTATGTCATTGCGGACGCGTGGACCTTCCCGAAGGCAGAGGAGGTGAACTTCACGGAAAAAGTCTGGCGACTGCCGGAAAGTTATCTTTGCTTCACCCCCCCGGTCCATGACGTCATGCCCTCGGCACTTCCAGCAATCAGCAACGGTTACGTTACCTTCGGGAGTTGCAACAATTTGACCAAGATGAACGACGATGTCGTCGCGCTTTGGTCGCGCGTGTTAATGGCTGTTCCCAATAGCCGCTTGCTCCTGAAGTCGACGCAGCTTCACGCGGATGTTGTTCGGAAGAAGGTCATTGAGCGGTTTGGCATCCATGGCATTGAAGCGGAGCGATTGATACTAAAAACACCTGTCCAACGCGGCGAGCATTTGACGACGTATCATGAAATGGACATCGCACTCGACCCCTTCCCCTATCCTGGAGTGACAACCAGTGTCGAGAGCCTGTGGATGGGCGTTCCCATGCTGACACTGGCGGGAGAGCGCTTTTTGTCGCGGCAGGGCGTCGGCCTCTTGATGAACGCCGGGCTGCCCGAATGGGTCGCGAAAGACTCCGCTGACTATGTCGCCCGTGCGGTCTCGCATGCCGGTGACTTGCAAAGTCTGGCCAGGCTGCGCGCAGGTTTGCGACAGCAGGTGCTGGCCTCACCCATCTTCGACGCGCCGCGCTTTGCCGTCCATTTCGAGGCCGCCCTGCGCGGCATGTGGCAAGTGTGGTGCGAGAAGAACCCCCTGCCCGCCGCGGCAGGCTGAAGAGGCGATCAATGGGACTATTTGACCGATTTGCGCGGGTGGCGCGTGCGGACGGAAAAGGTGACGTGCCCGCTGCGCAGAGTCCGGCATTGAGCGCCGATGATCTGCTGGCACAAGGCATGGAACTTGAGCAGCAAGGGCAAGCGCAAGAGGCTTTGCGGCGCTATGACCAGGCGATTGCCCTGGCGCCCGACCTGGCGCGGGCGCACTTCAACCGGGGCAGCATACTGCTTGACCGGGGCGATGCACAGGATGCACTAGGGGCTTTTGCCAAGGCTGTGCAATATAAACCGGACTCGGCCGGCGCCCACTTCAACATCGGGGCCGCCCACGCACGGCTGGCTCAGCATGAGGCGGCCGCGCAGGCCTATCGACGGGCACTCGCACTCAAGCCAGAGTTCGTGGAGGCGGAAGTCGCCCTGGGGGCGGCGCTGGAAGAGATGGGGCAGGACGAAGCAGCCGTGGAGAGCTACCACCGCGCCTTGAAGA
>NZ_JBFUJQ010000010.1:0-201342 GCF_056401275.1 Polaromonas sp. P4_F6
CGCCATGGCAGCGCCGGCGGCACGCGCCGCCGCTGCGCCAGCCGCGGCCGCAGCACCGGAGCAGCGGCGGGAAAAACTCAGCGCGCCAGCGCCCTCACCGCGCGCGGAAGCGCCCGGCACACCCAAACTGGCAAGCGCACTGCAGAACGCGGCGCGCGCGGGCGACCTGCCGCAGGTGGAGCGCCTGCTCCAGCAAGGCGCGGCCCTCAATGCAGCCGATGCGGCGGGCCGCACGCCCCTGATGCTGGCCTCCATGCAGGGGCACACGGCCGTGGTCCAGCGCCTGCTGGCGGCGGGCGCGAACACAGCCCTGATAGACCAGGACGGACTGAATGCGCTGCAGCATGCGCGGCGGCTGGGCTATGACGGAATTGCCCACCTGATCGAAGCCGCCCGCTGAGCGTGGCGGCAGTGCCGGACGCGCGGGTGACGGACCCCGGTAGACGGCACGAGGTACGATTGCAGCCCGCTTGCCCCTGAACCCTTTTTCACGAACAGGTCCTTCCCATGGATATAGATCCCCTTGAAGTTGCCAAGGGCGACGACGCCGACGACGCATCCTTTGCGCAGTTCCGCAAGCTCAACCAGTTTGTGGCCATCACGATTGCCCTGCTGGCCACCTTCATGGGTATCTGCAAGGTCAAGGACGACAACATCGTCCAGGCAATGCAGCAGGCGCAGGCCAACAAGCTGGACCACTGGAACTTCTACCAGGCGCGCAACATCCGCGAGGAAGTCGCCAAAGGCACCCTGCTGCAACTGCGGCTGGCCGCCCCGTCACAGCCGGCTTCGGAGCAAGCCAATTACCAGAAGGCCATTGCGCAGTACGAGCAACTGGCGGCAGAGCAGGCCAGAAAAAAAGACGAACTCAAAACACAAGCCGAGCAGGACCAGAAAGACTATGACGCCGCCAATTTCCGCGACGACCAGTTCGACCTGGCCGACGCCCTGCTGGCCATTGCCATTTCACTGCTGGCCGTCACGGCGCTGACCCATTTCTGGTGGCTTTACTTTCTGGCGCTGGTGCCCACGGGTTTTGGCGTGATGATGGGTCTGGCCGGCCTGGCGGGCTGGGGCATTCACCCGGATATGCTGATCCGGCTGCTGTCCTAGCGGCCCGGCGCGGCCCCGGGCTTAGGTCGCGTAGTACAGCACGGCCACGCAGTGGCAGGCGGTACCCGCCGCCACAAACAAATGCCAGATGAAGTGCCCGTAGCGCAGTCTGGAATCGGTGGCGAAAAAGCCCACGCCCAAGGTGTAAAAAAGGCCGCCGGCCACCAGCCAGAACAAGCCCCAGCCCGGAATCAGTTCCAGCATGGGCTTGACGGCAATCACGGCAATCCATCCCATCGCGAGGTACAGCGCCGTGGACACGCGCGGGTAGCGTATGCCGGCGACGGCCTTCACCGCCACCCCGGCCAGCGCCATGGCCCAGACCAGGCCGAACAGCGTCCAGCCCCAGGGACCGCGCAGCACACCTAAGGTGAAAGGCGTATAGGTTCCAGCAATCAGCAGGTAGATCGCACCATGGTCCAGCACCTGGAACACGCTCTTGGCGCGCGCGGCGCGCACCGCCGGCAGCGCGTGGTACAGCATGGAGGTGAAGTACAGCAGCACCATGGTGGCGGCGAACACCGAGGCGCCGGCAATGTCAATGGCATCACCTTGCCGCGCGCTGGCCGCCACCAAGAAAGGGGCAGCCACTATCGCAGCGAGCAGCGCCATGCCGTGGCTGACGCTGTTGGCGATTTCCTCGCCCAAGGTTTGCGGCCGATCCTGGGGCAAGGCCACAGCAGCGGCAGAAGCCCTCATCGTTTGAGAAGCGCCTTGAGCACGTTCTGAACGCGCCGGGCATTGCCGGCATCAAAGTCGGCGGCCAGCACCTGGGCCGTGTCTTCGCCCCAGGTTTCGGCCGGCGCAGGCGCGTTGCGTTTGGTCAGCAGCTGCAGCTGCAGCATGCGGCGCGCGCTGATGTGCTCGGCAGGCGTGGGCAGGTCGGCGGCAATTTCCAGGCGCAGCAGCGCTTCGGCGGCGTCCTTGCCCGAAGGCGTGCTGACGGCCTGCACCCAGCGGTTGCGCACGGCGGGCGGCACGGCCTTGCCGAGATCCTGCGCGCTGGGCAGTTGCGCCGGGTCGCGTTTTTCCCAGGCGGTCAGCAAATGCGTCAGCACCTCGCCGTGCGCCTGCACGGCGAGCTTTTTCAGGGCCTGGTTGGCCGCTTCAAAGGCTTCGCGCTGGGCGCGGAAGGCGGCGTCGCCCAGGCGCGGGCCGCGCTCTTCAAAGGCCGGGCGCTCGCTGCCGCGCGGGCCACGCTCGTCACGACCCGGACGGGCATCCCGGCTATCACGGTCGGGACGGTAGGGCTCGAATTTGTTGTCGGTGCCCTGGCGCGGGCCGCCCGGCTTGCCGCCCGGACGCGCGTCCTTGCGGTCGCCGAACTTGCCGCCGCGCCCCGCGGCCACGGGGTCGGCTTTTTTCATGCCGGGGCGGTCGTCGCCGCGCCTTGCCACGATGGGCTTGGGCGCGGGCTTGGGTGCGGGAGGCGGTTCCGCGGGCGCGCTGGCCGGCTCGCCGGCTTCGGCGAATTCCGCGGCCGCGGCGGCTTCAGCGTCGGCGGCAGGCTCGGCGGCCTGAGCGGCCGGCTCGCTGCCCGCGGCGGCCAGCGTGGCCTCCACGGAAGGCGTGGCGGCGGCTGCGGGCGCGGGCGCTGCGGCGGCAGCCACAGGCACCTGGCCGCGCACAATGGCCTCCAGCGCCTTGGCCGCGGCATGGATCTTCTGGGCGTCGCCGCTGGCGGTGGCGGCTTCCACGGCCTTGGAGGCTTCCAGCACCATGCGGTCGTATTCGCCCAGGGCCGCGGCGGCTTTTTCGCGCTCGGCGGTCTTGCGCTGGAAGGCGTCGTCTATGGGCTTGCGGAAAGCGTCCCACATTTTCTGTTCCTGCTTGCGCTCTATGGGCACGGCCTGCGCCTCATGCTGCCAGCGCTGCTGCAGCGACTTGACGGCATCTATGCGCAGCTGCGGCTCGGCGCCCAGCACCACAGCCTCTTCAATCATGGCCTTGCGGCGCGCAATGCTTTCGCTGCGCGCGGCGGTCAGCGCGGCGTCGGCCGTGTCCATGGCGGCCTTCCACACGGGCTGGATTTCGGCAAAGGCCTTTTCGCCCAGGTGGCCGGCCTCGCGCCATTTTTCGACAAAACCGTTGAGGCTGCGGATGTGGTGCTTCCAGTCGGTATTGCCCTTGTTGGCTTCGGCCCAGGCAAGGACTTCGTCGATCAGCAGCTTGCGCTCGGCCTTGACGGTTTCGTTTTGCTCCTTGACCTTCTCGAGCCAGGCCTCGACGACCTTGTGGGCTTCATTGCAGGCGTCGTCAAAGCGTTTCCACAGCGCGTGGTTGGGCGTGCCGCCCTGGTCGCTGGTCTTCCACTGCTCGCGCATGGCGCGCAGGGCTTCCTGCTGCTTGCGCCCGCCCAGCGGCTTGGCCACCAGCGCTTCGGCCTTCACGACCAGCTCTTCACGAATCTGGTCGGCGCGCCAGCGCTGCCAGCCTTCGAGTTCGCCGGCCGCGGTGAGCGCGGCATGCGCGGCGGCTTCGAGCTTGCTGTCGATGTTGCGGATGTGTTCCTTGAGCGCCTGGCGCAGCTCGGCCGCGACCTTGGGTGTGGACTTGCCGTGGCCTTCGGTGACCTCATGCTCGAGCTTGGCGAGCGCGGCCTGCACGACGGCGGACGACTTTTCGCGCATCTCCTTGAGCACGGCCGGATCGACCTTGGCCTTGGGCGCGCGCGCGGCCTGCTCGCCCTCGGCGGGAGCCTGGCCGCGAGCGGCGCGCAATTCATCGGCCCACACGGGCACGGCGGGCAAAGGCGCGGCCGTGTCTTCGGCGGCCTTGACGGCCTGGGCCAGCGCGCCCTGGAAGGCTTCCCACACGGCCAGCAGCTGGGCGCGCGAAGCGTCGAGCAGCGGCGGGAACTTGGCGTCCACACTGGCCCAGTTGGCGTCGTGCGTGAGTTCATCGGCCTGGCCCTGCCAGTGGGCCACGTCGGCCTTCAGGGTGTCCAGCGCGCCTTCGGCTTCGCGCCAGGGCTTGATGGACAGCACCTCGATGCGCTGCGCGATCAGCACGGCGGCCTCGCGCTGCACCTGGGTGCGGTGCTGCAGGTCTTCAATCGTCTTGACACGCTCGGCCAGCTGCGCCTTCAGGCCGGCCAGCGGTTCCTTGGACAGGGGCGCGCCGGCCTTGGCCGCGTCGCGCTGCCAGGCCAGGGCGTCGGCCAGGTTGAGCTTGGGCACGGCCAGCAGCGCCTGGGCTTTTTCGGCCCACTCGGCGGCCACGGCTTCCTGGCCCTTGCTGCGTTTGATCTCGTCGAGCTTTTCCTTCAGCGGCTTGGCCGCGCCCTTGTCGCGGTTGGACAGGTCCTTGTAGACCTCGGCCATCTGCTCGGCCGTGGGCTCGGTGGCCAGCCAGCTGCGGATGCGCGAGGCGCGCTCGCCGGAGGTCGGCGCGGAAAACGCGCCGCCGGTCAGGCCGTCCAGCGGATGGGCTTCGGCCTGCTTGGTGGATGGCGTTTTCACGGCGGGAGTGTCGGGTTTTGAAGATTTAAACATGGGAACGCAAGGTCAAAAAAATAGTTGCCGCCGACCGCAAGGCTCCCTCGTCAGGGGATTCTTGCGCAGCGGCAGCAGGTATTGGAATGGATGGGAGGCCGCGCCGCGCAACCCGCGTTGCGCGCATTGGCCCTGGCCCCATAAAAGCTTTATCAATAAAGCGCTGGTGCTATTTTCGCCTTTTTTAAGGCATCGCCAAATTCAGCTCCGCGCGGGGTGTCCATTTGGCCTCCGGCGGCACGGCTTTGGCCGCGCCCAGGAACAGCCTTTCGGGCGGCAGATCGCGCGAGGCGAGGTAGTCTTTCACCGCCACGCCGCGCTGCACGGCGAGCTCGCGCATGGCGTCGTCATTGACCTTGATGTCGGCCAGCAGCAGTTTTTCCATCTCGGGCACAGGCAGGTCCTTGGCCAGGCCTATCAGGTTGCGCGGCTTGGGCATGTCGGCGCGTTTGTAGACTTCCTTGAGCAGCTCCGGGTATTCTGCCGGGCTGATGCTGACGGCGGCCGAGGTGGTGCCGCCCTCCTTCACCGTGATGCGGCGTTTTTCGGCGCGCACCAGCGCGTCCAGCCGCTCGCGCTTGAAGCCCTCGCGCTCGGCCTCCACGCTGCTGGTGCCCACCACGGTGAGCTGCAGCGATGGCCTGTCGGCCAGGGCCTTGGCCACCTTGTCCAGCCCGGCCTTGGCTTCAGGGCGCAGCTCGGCGCTACCGGGCGCGAAACCCACGGTGCTGAGTTCCTCGCCGCCGCCGCCGAAGGCGTTGGCCAGCAGGCTGAAAGGCGCGGTGATGGCCTTGACGATCACGTTGACGATGACCTTGACGATGATGGGGCCCAGGCTGAACTGCGGGTCGTTGAGCGAGCCGCTGATGGGCAGGTCGATGTCGATCACGCCGTTGCGGTCGGCCAGCAACGCGACGGCGAGCTTGACCGGCAGGCTGGCGGTGGAGCCCGGCACCTTTTCACCGAAGCTGAGCTGGTTCAGGATCACCTTGTTGGTGGCGGTGAGCTTGCCGTCGGGCTGCACCAGGTAGCTCACGTCGACGCTGAGCTTGCCGCGGTTGATGCCGTAGCCCGAGTACTTGACGGAGTACGGCGACAGCGGCGGCAGCTCCAGGTCGCGCACCTTGCCCTTGATGTCCAGCGCCAGCGGCTTGGCCAGGGGGTTGAGCTTGCCCAGGATTTCAAGCGAGGCCGTGCCCTCGGCGCGCCCGCGCAGTTCCAGGTCGGCCATATTGGGGGCGGCCGCCGCGCCGCCCGCGGGCGCGGGCGCCACCGACGAAAAGGCGCTGAGCTTGCCGGTCAGGTCGCTGAGGTCGGCCGAGTAGTTCGGCTTGACGAAGCGGTCGGAAAACAGCACCTTGCCGTTGATCAGGCTGATGGGGCCGAAGCTCACGATGGGCGGCGGGGTTGTTGCGGCCGGCGCGGCTTTCGCCTCGGCAACCGCCGTTCTGGGCGGGGCCGCGGGCGCGGAGGCCGGCGCAGCGGCTGCGGCGGCGGTCTCTGCGGCTCCCGCCGGTTCCCCGGATTTGACAAGGTCCTGCAGGTTGATGCGGCCGTCGGGCATGACGATCACACGCGCGAAAAAGTCGGTCAGCACGGTTTCCTTGACCTCCACGCGCGTCGCCTTGGCCGGCTCCAGTGCCACATGGAAGCCGCGCAGGTTCAGCGCTTTCCAGGCCAGCAGGTCTTCGCTGGGGGCCAGCGTGTTGGCGCGCAGCTCTTCCAGCGACACATCGCCCGTCACCTGGGCCTGGGGCCCTGCCGGCGTCTGGCGGTAAGCCACCCGGCCCTTGAAGCTGGCATCGGCGCGCAGCAGTTCGATATTGAGGATGTCGGCGAAGTAAGGCTCAAAGGCCTGCACCGGCAGCCGGTCGACCAGCAGCCGACCCTGGGCCTGGAGCGGTACCAGGCCCAGGCTTCCGTTGAAGTCCAGCTTGCCGGGCTCGAAACGCCCGGAGGCCAGGCGCAGGGAGGCGGTCAGCGGCATGGGCTTGGCGGCCTGGGCCCGGGATGCGGGCCTGTCGTCGAGCAGCAGCCCGCCCAGCTGGGCCTTGGCCGCGGTCACCTCAAACGCCACCGGCTTGGCGCCGGCCTTGTCGGAAAACGACATGGCGCCGCCTTCAAGCTGCACGTCGTTGATGGCCACGGCCCAGGAGGGCGCGTTCGCCCGCGTGGCGGCGTCGGTGGGCGGGGGCGCAGGCCTTGCCGCGCCGGAGTTCACCATCCAGCGCTCGTACATCCAGCGCTTGTCGCTGCCCCGCTCCACCAGGGCCTTGGGCTGGGTCAGCAGCAGTTTGGCGGCCTTGAAGTTCTGGCCGGCCACGTCGATCTCCACCTGCGCCAGGTCCACGCGCTTGACCGACACCAGCGACACCTTGCCCTGCGCCAGTTGCACCTCGCTCAGCGCGAGCTGCGGCGCGCTGAGCTGCAGCACCTGCGGCTTGTCGCCGCTGGCCGCCTGCCAGTTCACGCCCAGCTCGGCATCGAGCCGGCCGCCCAGCGCCGGCAGCAGGAACTGGCCCACGTATTTGGCGGCCATGCCCAGCGGCCAGGCGGCCACCTTGGCCGTCAGCTGGGCGGCCTGGTCGGTGGCACTGCCCTGGAACGTGAGCAGCGCCGGAATGGCAGGGGCCTGCGGTGCGGCGGGTTTGGCACCGCCCTTTGCCCCGGCCTTGACGGACGGAGGCGCGGGCGCGGCAGGCGGTTCAAGCCCCACCGAGCCCTCGAATTGCAGCGGGGCGCCGGCCGAAAAAGGCATGGCGATGGCCGTGGCATTGAGCGCCAGGCCACTCAAGCGGATGTCGGCGGGCGAAGCCAGGGTTTCGTCCAGCCAGTTCACGCTGCCTGCACGCACCGCCACACGGGCCACCTGCACCTTCCAGGGTGTCGTCGCTGGCGCCTTGGCCGCAGCGGCGGGCTTTGCGGCATCAAGCTTGCTTGCTTCACTTTTTGTAGCAGGCGCGGCGGCTGGCGGCAACAGGTTGAGCCGCCCCGACCGGTCGCGGACCACGGACAACGCGGGCGCGCTCAACTCGACCGACGCGAGCTTGACGAACTGCTCCAGCGGTCGCACGTCGGCCATGGTCACCTGCAGCCGCTCAAACG
Source organism: Polaromonas sp. P4_F6 (assembly GCF_056401275.1). Taxonomy (NCBI): domain Bacteria; kingdom Pseudomonadati; phylum Pseudomonadota; class Betaproteobacteria; order Burkholderiales; family Comamonadaceae; genus Polaromonas; species Polaromonas sp. P4_F6. Next base: position 7,713 of record NZ_JBFUJQ010000010.1, read on the forward strand.
CCAGCATGTCGGGGCGGGCAGCGGGCGCCTGGCCCACCGCCTGCACGCGCACTTTTTCCGCCGTCACCGTGCCGGAGATTCGCACCTGCGTGGCCGGCGTCTGCTCAAACGCCACTTTGGCGTCGGCATGCAGCACGGCACTTTGCAGTTTGTAGGGCAGGCTTGCCGGCCAGTAGGCCAGGTAGGGGTTCAGGTCAAAGCCGCGCAGCGTGAAGGTGGCGTCGGTTTTGTGGGTCTGGGCAAAGGGTGTGCCTTCGGCGGCGGTGTCAAAGCTGCTGCCGTTGAGCTTGAAAGCCAGGTGCGGCGAGGTCTTGATCTCCCGCTGGGACTTGAGGTTGCTCAGGAAAGGCACGGAGAGGTTCAGGTCCCTCAGCTCATGGGTCTTGCCGACGGACTGGTCGGCAAAATCCATGCGCCCGCCGCTCACCACGATGTTGTAGACCGCAAAGCGCGGCGGATCGCCGGCTGGCTGGTCCGCGGGCGCCTTCAGGCGCTCCAGGATATCGTCGATGTCATAGCGCCCCTCGCCCTGGTGGGCCAGAAAGGCCACGGGTTCGTCGATCTGCACGGCATCGGCCACCGGCGCMAGCCGCAGCAGGGACTCCAGCTCCGCATCTATATATATGCGCTTGACGGCCAGCTGGGGGGCCGCCTGGGGAGCGCCGGCCGCGCCGGCCGCGCCGGCCCTGGCAATGGCCAGGTCGCTCAGCGTGAGTTCCAGCGACCAGGGCTTGAAGTCGACCGCGCCCACCGTGACCTGCCGGCCCAGTTTTTCAGAGGCGATCTTCTCGAGCTGCGATTTCAGGATGGACGGCACGGCCGCATAGGCCAGCGCCCAGACCAGCAGCAGCACACCGAGTGCCCAGGCGGCGCGGCGCCGCCACAAGGGTGAGCGGGCCACGCCGGCGGCCCGTGCCGGCAGGGTTTTTGCGGTGTTTCGCCATTCGATGTCGCGCCATTTATTCTTCAGATCATTGATTGCCATAGGCGTCGAGTTTTTAACGCTGGCGCCAATCGGTCAATGACTTATTTGAAAAAGACGGTCACCCCGAAAGGGCAATACCCAAAAGAAAAACCCCGGGCAGCTGAGCCGACCGGGGTTGACGGCGGGCGTTTATGCTCATGCCGTCGGGTTTCGCAAAGGAGAGATGAATCGTCCCCAGTGCGATGAAAGCAAGTGATTGCTTCCAGTTTTTCCGGGGTTGGTTACCCGGTTGGATGCCCAAATGAATCAGGCAACTGCAGGTTAAACCTCCCGCTCCGTGCAGGCAAGACCATCTTTTCAATCACCGGGACCGGAGCGATTGCCACAGCCTTCGGACTCCCGCCGGCATCCCGAAATCGCCCCAACCGTCCCACATGGGGCATCGGAAACCGCCTACAGCCAGACCCGCGATCCGCTGATCCGGTATTTTTCACGTCGAATCTAACTTAGAGCTTGGTCTCAAAAAGAGGCCGTAACTACCTTGATTCAGGCGGGTTCTGCCCAGGATCAAGGTTTTTATTTGCTTAATCAATATAAAGAAACGATTTGTTATTATTGACAGGTTATTTAACGACCCCCTAGAATCCCGCCAGTCCCACAGAAACCTAGGGACAACCCGAATCTCCGCTGCCCCCTTCCCCAAAGAAGCCGGCAACGTCAAACAGGGGTCAACACCCACAAGGCATGCCTTGGTTTGATGGCGACCCAATCAAAGCCTGCTTGGCCCCCAAAGGGCCTGCAAGCGTAGAAAGGAGTGCTATGACAGCGCTAGGACAATTCGGCCTTGAGGCGCACTTGAAAAGTGTACGCAGCAGTGTTTTAACCATTGCTGATGACATCGCCCAGGGCTTTTTCGAGATCACCCACAACAGCTTCGCCCTCCTGGGCCTGGCGGTCGTATTCGCGGTGATCACACTGACTGCCCGGCCCGACTTGCGTCAGGCCGGTGAATTCAAGCTCATGACCTGGCTGCAGCAGCGCCAGGAAGCGGCCATCGGCTTTACCGAGCCGGCCGCCATCGAGCGCGCCACGGCGTCCAACCCCAAGGACCTGCCGGCCCAGCAGGCGGCGGTGGCTTACTGGCTCAGCAAGAAATACGGCGTGGCGCCGGAGCCCTTGAGCGTGCTGGTGGCTGAGGCCTTCGACATCGGCCAGAAGGCCAAGCTCGACCCGACCCTGATCCTGGCCATCATGGCCATCGAGTCCGGTTTCAACCCGTTCGCGCAAAGCCCGGTGGGCGCCCAGGGCCTGATGCAGGTCATGACCAAGGTGCACCACGACAAATACGACAACTTCGGCGGCAAGCTGGCGGCCTTCGACCCGGTCACCAACCTGCGCGTCGGCGTCAAGGTGCTGCAGGAATGCATCGCCCGCGCCGGCTCCATCGAGGGCGGCCTCAAATACTATGTGGGCGCCGCCAACATGGAAGACGACGGCGGCTATGCCGGCAAGGTGATGGGGGAACATGCCCGCCTGCTGGCCGTGGTGGCCTCGGCGTCCAAGCGCGGCAAGCCCTCGCCCTTCTTTACCGAACCCGGCGGCAGCTCGCGCCCGGTTCCGGCCTCCCTGCCCGGCAAGTCCGAGACGCCGGCCTCGGAAGGCAAAACGCCCGAAAAAGTGGCGCTGCTGAGCCAGTCCTGATCCCTGCCGGGCGCGCTCCAAGGGCCCGTCCGTTCACACCACAAAGCCGGGCTGCCGCCAGCGCCCGGCTTTTTGCTTTCCGGGTGGCGGCCGTGGGGCCATGGGACGGCGCGCCGCGGGTTTGACGCGCCCTCAGTTACACTAACCGGGTGCGCAACTGGCGATAGGCTCGAGGTTTTTCGCAACCATCTGAGCTGACGTGGGACACCACTGGGAAGCGCACCGCTGACAGCCGTTGGGCCGAAGCGTTCAGCCGTTCGCCTGGGCAGCCCTTGTTTCATTTAGAGCCACTCACAAAACCCAGCGCAGCGGTCCTGGCTAGGTGCGACGCCGCAGACAGTGCTACAGCACGGCAAGGCGGCGCAACAACGCCAGGAGGGTTTTGTGAGTGGCTCATGAATAGCAGGGACCACGTCTTTAAGGACTGCCATCATGTACCACCGCAACATCCTGGTCGAACAGACCGACCCCGAAATCTTCGCCGCCATCCAGGCTGAAAACGCCCGGCAAGAGCAGCACATCGAGCTGATCGCCAGCGAAAACTACGCCTCGCCCGCCGTCATGGCCGCGCAAGGCTCGCAGCTCACCAACAAATACGCCGAAGGCTATCCGGGCCGCCGCTACTACGGCGGCTGCGAGCACGTGGACGTGGCCGAGCAACTGGCCATAGACCGCATCAAGGCGATCTTCGGCGCCGAAGCCGCCAACGTGCAGGCGCATTGCGGCGCTTCGGCCAACGAGGCCGTGTTCCTGGCCTTCCTGAAACCCGGCGACACCATCATGGGCATGAGCCTGGCCGAAGGCGGCCACCTGACGCACGGCATGGCCCTGAACATGAGCGGCAAATGGTTCAACGTCGTCTCCTACGGCCTGAACGACAAGGAAGAAATCGACTACGACGCGATGGAGCGCAAGGCCCACGAAACCAAGCCCAAGCTGATCATCGCGGGCGCCTCGGCCTACAGCCTGCGCATCGACTTCGAGCGCTTCGCCAAGGTGGCCAAGGCCGTCGGCGCGATCTTCATGGTCGACATCGCCCATTACGCCGGCCTGGTGGCCGCGGGCGTCTACCCGAACCCGGTGCCGCATGCCGACATCGTCACCTCGACCACGCACAAAAGCCTGCGCGGCCCGCGCGGCGGCATCATCCTGATGAAGGCCGAGCACGAAAAAGCCATCAACAGCGCCATCTTCCCCGGCCTGCAGGGCGGCCCGCTGATGCATGTGATCGCGGCCAAGGCCGTGGCCTTCAAGGAAGCCATGACGCCCGAGTTCAAGGCCTACCAGCAGCAGGTCGTGAAGAACGCGCAAATCGTCGCAGATACCCTGACGCAGCGCGGCCTGCGCATCGTCAGCGGCCGTACCGAAAGCCACGTGATGCTGGTCGACCTGCGCGCCAAGGGCATCACCGGCAAGGAAGCCGAAGCCGTGCTGGGCAGCGCCCACATGACGATCAACAAGAACGCCATCCCGAACGACCCGGAAAAACCCATGGTCACCAGCGGTGTGCGCATCGGTACCCCGGCCATGACCACCCGCGGCTTCAAGGACGAGGAAGCCCGCGCCACCGCCAACCTGGTCGCCGACGTACTCGACAACCCGCGCGACGCGGCCACCCTGGAAACGGTACGCGCCAAGGTTCATGCCCTGACGAGCCGTTTTCCGGTTTATCGCTGATCGCGGCGGACGGCGCGGGAACTATGATTTTGATAGCATCCCGCGCCGATCTCCAGGGGCTAGCTAAGGACCGATTGATGTCTTTAAATTCAGGCCAACACCCATGAAATGCCCTTTCTGCGGCCACCTCGAAACCCAGGTTGTCGAAACCCGGGTGGCCGAGGACGCCGACTTCATACGCCGCCGCCGCCAGTGCGGCGCCTGCGAAAAGCGCTTCACCACCTACGAGCGGCCCGACGTCACCTTCCCGTCCATCGTCAAGAAGGACGGCCGGCGCATCGAGTACAAGCGCAGCAAGATCCTGGGCTCCATGAACCTGGCGCTGCGCAAGCGCCCTGTCAGCACCGAGCAGATCGACTCGGCCATTGAACGCATAGAAGAAAAGCTGCTGAGCCTGGGGGTGCGCGAGGTCGCCTCCAACCGGCTCGGCGAGCTGGTGATGCGCGAGCTCAAAAAGCTCGACAAGGTGGCCTATGTGCGTTTTGCCAGCGTCTACCGCAGCTTTGAGGACATCGACGAGTTCAAGACCCTGGTCGACGAGGTCAGGCGCTAGGCGTACTCAACGATTCCAGCAAGTCGCGGTATCGCCCACGCTCTGCCCCTTGACGCCAAGGTTGGTCAGCGTCAGGTTGCCGCAAAGGCTGTCCGCCCAGCCGCTAGGCGTGGCCGTCAAGGTGAAAGACGTCGCATTCACGGCCGAAAGCGCGATGTCGTAGCGCTTGGTGCCCTGGTTGGGGGAGACTTGCAGCCCCCCAGGCAGCGCGGGCGCGTTGCCGCTGGCGTCAACGTACTTGAAATTGCTGGAGCGATAACGCTCCATGAATTGCGCAGCTTCGAGCAAAGTCGATTTTGCGCCGGCGCGTTGGCTGCGCTGAACGTATTTCTGGTACGAAGGAATCGCGATGACCGACAACAGGCCGATGACGACCACAACGGCCATCAATTCGATCAAGGAGAAGCCACGATTTTTTTTAATGGATTTCAATTTCATTCCTTCTCGCTAAAAGTTGAAGACGGAAGCGGGCCGGCCTACACCTATGAAGCTGCCGCCCGCCCTTTCCTTGATCATTTCAACTGGCGCCACACTTGCCGGCTTGCCGAGGCTGGGACCGTCGGGTTAGTCAGGCCGATGGAGATGACGCGCGTCGTACCTTCAACCCCGTTGATATTCACGGTTTGCGTGCCGCCGGTTCCGGTGGTAAACGACGTGCTTGCTATTTGACCATTAAAAATGGTCTGGCTGATGTACAGCGTCGGTGCGCCGCCGTCCTGCAGCACGAACACCCCGCGCGGTGAACCGCCGCGTATCCGCACTGAATTCGGCAGCAGGGTACTGAACACCTTCTTGTAGCCGCCGGTCATCGCATCAACCCCGGTGATCCAGGCATCCAGGCCCGCCTGGCATTCATCGGTACTGGGCACGATGGAGGTGAACAAGAAGGCATCGATAAGACCCCCCACCGTGTAACGGACCGGCGGCGCGATCACGCGTTCGCCCGCAACAACGTTGGTGCCGGTCAATGGGACCACCCATCCTTTTTTACCCGCCACGGTGTACCAGGCGGGCGAGTCGGCAGCGGAGGTGGTCCGCGTGTCCGCGCCCGCAGTGGCGGTAATCGTCATCGACGACAGGTCTGCCTCCGCGACGAACGGTATCGCATTGGAGGTGGTGTTCACGCTGTCGAAGATTCCGTACAAAGCCTGGACGGTCGTATTCGCCGGGTCGGTGGCGGTCAAGTAGCTGCCGGTTCCAAAATAGATCATCTTCCCGCCCGTCGGAAGAATAGTCGTAGGCGCGGGTCCCACCTTGATCTCAGCCGTGATCGGGCGGCCTGTCGGGGTCGAATAAATCAGGGCGGCGGCCGTTGCGACGTTGGGGTCGAACCGCCAGATATTGCCCTTGTAATCGGCGCCATAGACGTAGTCGATCGTGTCCCGGGTGCCGGTCGTCTTGCGCACGATTTCTATGGAACCCAAGCCATTGCCGGTAAAGGATGCATTGGTGGGAATGACGCGGACAATGGCGCCGGTATCCAGGCGAACCACATACAGGTTGGCCGTACCGGCGGTGCTGTTGTAGCCGTTTCCAAAAATCGCAACCCAGGTTCCGTCATTCAGCTTTCCGATGGCCGGCCGGCCCATGACATTGCCGAGCGTTGTTCCAACACCTGAGGAAGACTGGTTGATTTCCCAAAGAATGCTGTTGGCCGTAAAAGTCTTGGACGTCGCGTTGACGGCAAAGACGGTTTGCGCCCCATCGCCACCCGTCCCAACGACAACGGTGCGCCAATTGACGACAACATCGCCTGGAACCGCAATTTTTGCATGGCTGATGGCGATCGGGCCGTCCACAAAATTACGGTGCTGATAGGCGGGATCGGACAGGTCCTTGATTTTGGTCCGGGCGGCTTGCGGCATGAAGCCCAGCAACTCGCCCCCGCCCGTTGCATCCGGTTCCGCATCAAAAATGTGGAAGAACCCGTCGTTACTGCCCACAGCGAGCGTTTCAAAGTTGATGCTGGTCAGGAAAGTGGTGTACGTGGCGTCGCTGGCCGCGTAATCAAAGTCCTTTTTGGAAATGATTTGCGGATCGGAATTCACGATGTCGCCCAGCACGGAGCCATACCCCGAGCCCGCGGTGGTGCCCCTGTTGCGGAATGTCCCACCCTTGCGTTCTTCCCCAGTTTTGTCCCCCAAGAGGTAGGAGTAAACAGCGGCGCTGCCAAAGTCAGCCTGCTCCGCAGTAGTCAATGAGGTGAAGCCGGTCGGCGTCAACGCAAAAGGCGTCGTGGTGCCGCCTCGTCCCAGAAACAGCTTATTGCGTGTAGCAGGAGCGGGAATCTTCGTGGAGACCTCCCAAACCGGCGTATTGGCCAAAGTGCCATCGGCGGCCACCGGGAAGGCGTAAATGCGCGACGACCAGGTCAAGGAGTCATAGTTGGCCTGGTAGATGGCTGCGGAACCGAGACTCCGCTGTCCCACCCCCACCACGCTGGTACTGGCCACGGCAGCCAGTGCAGCGGCCGACCGGAAAGCCTTGCCCATTTGGGCGGGCAGGTCCGCCGGGCTGGTCACCTTGAAATAGTTGGTCGGATCACCGTTGTCGTCCAACACACCACTACCGCCGTATTTGGCGGCATACCACAGGGGATCGTGCGGTACATAGGTCGCCCCACTCGCAACCGAGGAAAGCGTGAAGGTACGCGTGGCCGATTTCGGCGCCGGATTGTGCGTTGTCATCGTGTCCAGGGAGAACGAGGTCGCCGTCGAAGTACCGAAGCCGGTCACCTCAAGATAGGCGCCATCCGCGGTGGTGCCTGAAATGACATAGCCCAGATGCTGCTCCGCGCAGGTAGCTTGGTAATAGCTGTCCATTTGCACCACGAGTTTGCCCGAGCTGTTAATCGACAGCGTGTAATACGCATTGGCGTCCGCCTCGTTGTCACCGCCGACGTCCATGTCGGAAAAGCTCACCATGGCGCGTATGAAAGGCCGCCCGCCATTGATGCTGGCGTCCGTGTTGGCAGCCGCGGTATTGGCAATGCGGTCCACAAAGAACCCCATGATCGACCCAGTCGGCTTGAAAGTGGCCGTTGGCGCCGGCGAGCATCCCGCGACGGACTTGGAAACCGGAACAAGAGAGACCTTGTTACTCAGATAAGTCAGTTCGATTTTTGGCACGACGGTACCAAGCGCGATCGAGAGGTTATCCACCTTGACGGTCGTCGGAGCGGTCGCCGCATCCGGGCGAACCGGAACACCCGTGGCTTGACCAAACCGGGCAACGCTCGCCGCGTAATAGCTGCCCTGCGTGTTGGTCTCGTCCGGTGCATGGCCTCGCAAAAACTTGAACGATGTCGCTGCTTTGGCCGATGGATTGCCGTCCGCGTTTGAAGCCGTGGATTGGCCGATAAAAAAGTTCTTCGTCGCACTACCAAATTCCGACGCCCAGATAGCGTCCGCCTGCGTCGAAACATTCAAGCCGGTCAGGTCAGTAGCGGGGATGGCGGTCCCGAGGCCGGTGACAGGCGTGTACGCCGCGCCGGGCAACTGGTCGGAGTCAAAGCTGGTGACGGGATCGGCAATCACCATTTGAACCGGCCGCGAGCAAATCGGACTGCCGCCCGAGGCGACGGGCCTGAAAGGGTTGCTCCAGGTGGTCACCAAGGGCAAGCCCATCAGGGTATCGGCACTGCTGGCGGCACCGACCCCCGAAGAGAACGCGGCAAGCGGCTGCTTGTCGGTGAAATAGCGCAAACCCTCGTACATCATCTCCGCAACGGGAGCGCCCCACATATTGCATTCGCCCTGATTGCGCAGGCGGTCCCACAAGAAAGTGTTGCCGCTGCAATAGTAGGTCTGGTCGCTGATATCAAAGCCGAAATTGGTGAGGCTGTTGATGGTCTTGGTGATGCCGGTGTTGTTGAAGACGCCATTCGTCGCACTGAATTCATTCTTGAAACTACCGATATCCTTGCGCACCACCCCCCCCGAGTAGTTGTTGGTATAGGATCCCGTGAGAAGACCGAATTTCAGCTGATCGTTGACCGAATAATCGTGCAGTACGCCTGTAGGTTTCCAGGAAGTCGGGGCAGAGGCGGGGTATCCGGTACATCCGTCCTCACGACCCACCCCACCGCTCAGGCTGACACAGGCCTCCACGCGAATGGTGTAGTTGTATAAGTACGGGAAGCTCTGACTGGAGTAGCTTGTTCCCGAAGAAAATCCGGGCAGGCCATACCCAATCGCACTGGGTGTCGGATTGGACACCCTGCCGGAAGGTCGTGTATACGACGATGTCCCGGCCGCACCTCCAACAGGACGTTCGCTGGAAGCCCACAGCCAGGCGCGATCAATATATCCATCGACGTTTTGAACCACGCGCATTGACGGCGGATTCACACCTATGGAGGTCGAGCCAGAGGTGCCCTCGCTCTTCATCATGAAAAGATGCATTTTGCCGCTGGTGGGAGCAGACAAGGGGGTGTACTTGGTAATGTCGTAGGTGTCCGTTCCGGTGACTGCCGCGGGCCGGTATTCCTTGCCCCAGATGTGCGCATCAGGCGGGATATGGGCCGCTTCAAGTACCGTTGTTGTAGCTGTATCGGTGACGCGTTTGCCCCCGTAAAGCACCTTCCGAAGGGCATCCATGCGGGATGTCGCCATCCAGTTCATCCAGTTTCCGTGCCAGCGTCCCGTGCTGGAAGAACAGCCGGTGCTCGCGTTGGCAATCGATACGGGCACAAAACGGTTAGGGGTGACCGACGTGTCGTACTTGTAGCATCGGTCGGAAATAAAGTAACCGTAATAGGTAATCGACTCCTTGTAGCCGACGTCCAAAACACCATCACCGTCCAAGTCGCTGGCGTCGTTGTACGCCGAATAGTAAAGCCGTTGATCCCGGCTCATGGTCAGCATCACCAGGCCTGGCGCACTTTTCAGCGCCAGCAGCGGAACCTTCGCGATATCCACGGTGGTCTGGGCGACGGCCGTCGTCAACGGCGCGGCGCCCGCCAGCACGAGCAGGCCCAACAGCCCTGACCGCAGCATCGACACGCAGCCTGAAATGCCTTGGCGACTTGCTGCCGCCCCCAACGCACCCGCAAAGTTCCCACGCCGGAGCACTCCGGGAGTCGCATTCGCATGCGTGAAAAAACCAAGTCGCTTGATCATGACTGAATCTCCTAAATGCGCTGACTATGGGGTGGTCGTTTTGGTGTAGAGAACTTGCAATACCACGTCCGCATTACCCGACCCGCCGGTACTTCTTGACGTCACTCGGTAGGTAGACGTCGTGCTCCCGCCGCTTGAAACCTGCGTGAGCAACTCAATCACGTACTGGGCATTGTTGGCGTTGTTGGCGTACTTTGTAGTGACGGCGACAGCGCAGCTGGTCCAGCTGAACGGGCTGGTAGTGGGGCAACCCGTGGCAGGCGCAGCCACGGTAACCCCATCGCCTTGCGTCCAAAAATTTGTGGTACCGCCGCTTGCAAGCGCCGGGCTGTAGTGACCCACGATGGCCGGGTTGAAGCTGCCCGACTCGATGACTTGCAATGCTTCCTTGCCTGAATTTTCGGCAGACTGAAACGATGTATTGCGATCCAGCACATTGCCCGTCATGCGCTCGGACAGCGTGGTGTTTCGAAAACCGACGACGCTGATCACCATCAGCATCACCAGCAAAATCATGCCCACCAGCAAGGTCATGCCACGTTGCCGACCGCGCGTGGGCTTTACCGATGAAGCCCGCAACCTTCTCCTGCCCGCCCTGGGTGCGCCGGCGGACTTTTCATGGCAATCGATGGCACAAAATTTTTCAGACATAGTCGATCTGGCATGCGGCTTCATCGCGCTGCCACCCTGTTGCGCAGGACCACCGTGGTAGAAAACTCCTTGCGGAGCCGCTGGGTCGAAGCCCCTGTGGGCAAGGTGTAGGTCTGCCCGAGAAGCGTGGGAGTTACCGGCGTGACCCCGGGATTCACGTTCTCTTCAGAACTGATCATCATCAACCCAATGCGAACGGCCACAACTTTGGACCAATCAGTCACGGTGGCGGCACTGGTACGCCATACATCGGCGACAAGCGTGGGCGCACCGGAAGCGTCCACCGACGTGTTTTCGCCGTAATGAAGCCGCATGCTTTCGACGTTGGAAACCAGTTCCTCGGCGGCCTGCCTGGCATTGCCGTTGTAAAACACCCGGTACAGGCTGGGAGTCGTGGTGCCAGTACCGGGCGCAACATAGTAAAAACTCCATTCAACCGGCATCACGGTCGCGTCGGTGCCAAATGCCGTGCTGGAGGTGAAAGTATCCGCGGCATTTCCCAGCCCGGTGCCGTGGGCAACGCTGGTTACCCCACCCGAGACGCTTACCTTCCCCTTAAAAACACTGGAAGAAGCGCAGTTTGAAATGATGAAATCGTAGATGCCGCTATTGGTCGTGGTGTTGCGCCAGCCGTAAGGGTCCGATCCCAGAGTAGGACTCGCGGTGGCGCTGGCCATCAGGGCGCTCAGCGATACGGCATTGGGGCTCCCCCCCGAAAAAAACAGACTGTTTGTGCCGCTCGACGACGGCGCCGCACCCGACGCGAACATGCCGGCAGGCACGTTGTCGAATCCGCGAATGAAGTTGAGCGAGGTAAAGGGCTGCAGAATCACCTCCGCATTGCCCGTTTCAATCTGCGCCAGGGGATTGGGCCCATTAATTCCGCTCGGGCTGCCCGTGGTCATCATGCTGCCGGGGTAGTAGGTGGTCACCCCTCCCACCGTGATTTTGTTGATGCCGGGGCATCCCGCGTATCCGGCCATTCTCAGGTCTTTGGCAATGAAGTCCAGGGCGAATGCACCATCCTCCTGCAGCCTGCCTGTCGTTTCCTGAAACCGGAATGACTGCTTGACGGCCACGTAGACGGACGACAGCCCCACCAACACGACCAGCGACAGTCCAAGCGCGATCAACAACTCGACCAGCGAGAGCCCGCGCTGGGCGCCTTGCCCGACCACATGCCTGATTATTTTCATAGTCGCAGCTCAAAGGTGACTGTTTTAAAAGCCGTCGCCGAATTGTCGGTACAGGCGGTTCGATCCGCATCGCTGATGGTGCCCAGGCAGTTACTCCAGCGCACCTCGATGACCATCTTGCGAGTTCCGCCGCTGGAGAAACTTGTGATCTTGCCGTCGCCCTGCGGAAGCTGGGCAGCCAGCGCCTCCAGCCACACCTTTTTATCGCTCTGCGCAATGCTGGCAGGGCTGGCGGGCGGGGTGTCCGCATAAGTGGTGATGTATTCACTGGTGGCGGAAAGGGCCACGGCGGAATTGGCGCGCATGCGGTCGGCCATGTCCGCGGCCAGCTCGCTCGCTTTGGTCATGGCCTCCGAAGACGAGGCATTCGACACCCCGCTGACCAGAAGACCGGCAATGCCCAGCAATCCAAACGAGAGGATCACCATCGTCACCATGACCTCGATAAGGCTGAATCCAGCCAGACGCCCCAAGGGCATACGGGCAGGCCGCCGAGCATGTTTGGATAGGTTTTCAGTACGTGTCATGTTTGCACCGTCAACTAGTGGGGCAACTGCTGGCTGCTTCAACACGCGTGGTCCGGACCCTGCCCGTATTGTTGACCACCAGGCAGTATTTCTGGCTGGTCCCATCGAAAAACCAGAACGCCCTATTGACAACAGCCGCCCCCGAAACATCGATCATGCGGCCTTGCCCGTTATAGGAAAAATAATTTACCGTCCCGGTTTGACCCGCGCTGACCGGCGCGGCCGGAGCATTCGTGATCTCCAGCCGCGTCACGGTAGCGCTGTCGGCGGTTGGACCGACACCGCCATTGGCAGTGGTCGTCTTGTCGACAAACACGGTCCATCCATTGGTCCATACACCCGCAGCACCGTTGGCCGCGACCGTGACCCGCGCATCGGATCCGCGCTTGACGGCCTCCGACCTCGCCAGGCTCAGCGACACCTGCAATGCGGATGAGGCGGCCGCCAACCGGTTGCGCTGCATAAGGCCAATAAAGGAAGGAGCCGCAACCGCGGCAAGAATGCCGACTATTGCCACAGCCACCATTAACTCAATGATTGTGAATCCCCGCTCACCAGCGCGCCGGCCCATTTGCCAGTGCGGGTATGCAGGGCAAGGCGCAAAGGCAATCGCGGCAAAGGGTTGAGCATTCATGCCGGGCATCTTACTCACGCAAGGCAACGCAGCGGTTACAGTACTGATGAGCGGTCGCACTGGATCGCCAAGCGGCATCATGACAACTCCGACCCCCTCCCTCCCCTCCAGCGGACAGGCCCTGGCGCTCAGCCTGGCCCATGGCGCCAGAGCCGTCACACCGCCCAACCCGAGTGTCGGCTGCGTCATCGCTGATGACAACGGCGTAGTCGGCCAGGGCCACACGCAGCGCGCGGGTGGAGCCCATGCCGAGATCATGGCCCTGCAGGACGCCGCTGCCCAGGGGCGTTCCGTGAAAGGCGCCACAGCCTACGTCACACTGGAGCCCTGCTCCCACCATGGGCGCACCGGCCCCTGCTGCGACGCCCTGATTGCCGCGGGCATCCGCAAGGTTGTCGCCGCCATGGCGGACCCCAATCCGCTGGTTTCCGGCCAGGGCTTTGAGCGCCTGCGCGCGGCCGGCGTCGAAGTGGAAGTGGGTGACGGCGCCGCTGAGGCCCGGGAACTGAATATCGGCTTCTTCAGCCGCATGGTTCGGGGGGCCCCCTGGGTGCGCATGAAAATCGCCGCCTCGCTGGACGGCGCTACCGCCCTGGCCAACGGCCAGAGCCAATGGATCACCTCGCCCGAAGCCCGGGCCGACGGCCATGCCTGGCGCGCCCGGGCCGGCGCCGTGCTGACCGGCATAGGCACGGTGCTGCAGGACAACCCCCGGCTGGACGTCCGGCTGGTCGATACGCCCAGGCAGCCCTTTCGCGTGATCGTCGACAGCCTGTTGCAGACACCGGTGGACGCCAAGATTTTCGAGGCCGGCGGGCCGGTGTGGATTTACACCGCGGTTCAGGATGCTTCGCGGGAGGCCGCCCTGGCGGCCCAAGGTGCCACGGTGACCTGCCTGCCCGGCGCCCGCGGAAAAGTGGACCTGGCCGCCATGATGAAAGACCTGGCGCGCCGCGAAATCAACGAACTGCATGTAGAGGCCGGCAGCAAGCTCAACGGCTCCCTGGTCCGCGAGGGGCTGATCGACGAGTTCCTGGTCTACCTAGCGCCCAGGCTGCTGGGCCCGGGTATGGGCATGGCCTCGTTCGGCCCCCTGGAACAGCTCGGCGATGCCGTGGCCCTGCAATTCCAGTCCGCCGAGAGGGTCGGCCCCGACCTGCGCGTGCTGGCCCGCGGCGTTGGCCGGGACCGGTTCTAGCCCGATTTCATGCGGCTGGGCCGCTTTTACAGGGCAATAGTGGCCTTTCCCGGCGCCCGGGCCTGAATCCCTGCGAAAATAGCGCATGTTTACCGGAATCATTACCGGCTTGGGGCGCATCGTCGCCATCCAAAGCCTGGGCAGCTCTTCAGACCACGGCAAGCGGCTCACCATCGAGGCGCCTGCGGGTTACCTTGACGACGTGGGCCTGGGCGACAGCATCGCGCTCAACGGCGCCTGCATGACAGCCACCACGCTGGACTTGCCCCTGAACCGCTTCACCATCGACATTTCCGCCGAATCGCTGGCCAAAACCACGGGCCTGGCCGAAACCGGCACCGTCAACCTCGAAAAAGCCCTGCGCGCCCATGACCGCCTGGGCGGCCATATCGTTTCCGGCCATGTCGACGGAATCGGCCGCGTCACACATTTCGCCGAGGTCGGTGAAAGCTGGGAACTGCGCATACTGGCTCCGCGCGAACTCGGCAAATACCTGGCCTACAAGGGCTCCATCACCGTCAACGGCGTGAGCCTCACGGTCAACCGGGTCACCGACCAGGCCGAAGGCACGGAACTCAGCATCAACCTGATCCCGCATACCGTGCAGAACACCGCCTTGGGCCGGCTGGCCGCCGGCTCCCGGGTCAACCTCGAAATCGACCTGATCGCGCGCTACGTCGAGCGCATGCTGGGCGACACCCACAACAACACACTCAAAAAGCCCTGAACCATGAGCACTGCCATTTCCCCTGTTGAAGACATCGTCGCCGACATGCGCGCCGGCCGCATGGTCATCCTGATCGACGAGGAAGACCGCGAGAACGAAGGCGACCTGGTGCTCGCGGCCGACCACGTCACGCCCGATGCCATCAATTTCATGGCGCGTTTCGGCCGCGGCCTGATCTGCCTGACCCTGACCCGCGAACGCTGCGAGCTGCTGCAGCTGCCGCCCATGGCGACGCGCAACGGCACCAAACACTCCACCGCGTTTACCGTCTCCATCGAAGCCGCCGAAGGCGTGACCACCGGCATCTCCGCCGCCGACCGGGCCCGCACCGTGCAGGCCGCCGTCGCCAAAAACGCCAAGGTCAGCGATCTGGTGCAGCCCGGCCACATCTTCCCGCTGCAGGCGGTGGACGGCGGCGTGCTGATGCGCGCCGGCCACACCGAAGCCGGCTGCGACCTGGCCGGCATGGCCGGCTGCTCGCCGGCCGCCGTGATCTGCGAGATCATGAAGGACGACGGCACCATGGCCCGCCTGCCCGACCTGCTGGTCTTCGCGGCCGAGCACGGCCTCAAGATAGGCACCATCGCCGACCTGATCGAGCACCGCAGCCGCAACGACTCCCTGGTCGAAAAAATCGGCTGCCGCACGCTGCAGACCGCCTTCGGCGAGTTCACCGCCCACGCCTTTCGCGACAAACCCAGCCAGGGCCTGCACCTGGCCCTGGTCAGGGGCGAATGGTCGGCCGATGACATCGTGGCCGCGCGCGTGCACGAGCCGCTGTCGGTGCTGGACGTGCTGGAAACCGGCCGCCCCATGCACTCCTGGAGCCTGGACCAGAGCCTCAAACACATCGCCGATGAAGGCCGGGGCGTGGCCGTGCTGCTCAACTGCGGCGAAAGCGCCGCGCAGCTGCTAGCCCAGTTCGAAGGCACGGCGCGCGCCAGCCAGGCGCCCGAACGCGGCCGCATGGACCTGCGCACCTACGGCGTGGGCGCGCAGATTTTGCGCGAATGCGGCGTGCACCGCATGAACCTCATGGGCAATCCGCGCCGCATGCCCAGCATGACGGGCTACGGCCTGGAAATCGTCGGCTACATCACCCGGGACTGAGCTTTTCGCCAGCCCACAAACCTACACATCAATCAAAAGGGAATCATCGTGTTCGGAGCAGAAAAAGGTACAGCCGACAAACTGGACGGCAGAAAACTTTCCATAGGCATCGTGCAGGCGCGCTTCAATGAAAGTATCACCAACGCGCTGGCGGACGCCTGCAAACACGAACTTGCCGCCCTGGGCGTGCACGAGGACAACATTCGCCACGTCAAGGTCCCCGGTGCGCTGGAGGTGCCCTGCGCGCTGCAGGCGCTGGCCGAAAGCGACAAGTACGACGCGCTGATCGCCCTGGGCTGCATCATCCGCGGCGAGACCTACCACTTCGAGCTGGTAGCCAACGAAAGCGGCGCCGCCGTCACGCGCCTGGCGCTGGACTACCAGCTGCCCATCGCCAATGCCATCCTGACGACCGAAAACCTCGCGCAGGCCCAGGCCCGCCAGGAGGAAAAAGGGCGCGACGCCGCGCGCGTGGCCGTCGAGATGGCCAACCTGATCAATGAAATTGCCTGAACGCGCCAAGCCGCTTGCCGAGCACTGCGCCCACCCCCTTAACCTGACTGGCACTTTTCATGGCTGAACCCATCATCAAACCCAAACGCCCGCCGCAGACCCGCACCGGCCTGACCGATACCGGCGTCA
The DNA here is from genome assembly GCF_056401275.1 of Polaromonas sp. P4_F6. Taxonomy (NCBI): domain Bacteria; kingdom Pseudomonadati; phylum Pseudomonadota; class Betaproteobacteria; order Burkholderiales; family Comamonadaceae; genus Polaromonas; species Polaromonas sp. P4_F6. The sequence goes on from NZ_JBFUJQ010000010.1 coordinate 24,374, forward strand.
AAAAAGCCGCCGACAAATCGGCGCGCACGCGCGCGCGCGAATTCGCCCTGCAGGCCCTTTACCAGCACCTGGTGGGCCGCAACGAGGCCGACTCGATAGACGCCTTCACACGCGACCTCGCGGGCTTTCACAAGGCCGATTCGGCCCACTATGACGCGCTGCTGCACGGCTGCATCGCCGACGCCAAAACGCTGGACGCCGGCATTGTTCCCCTGCTGGACCGGCCCATGGCCGAGATTTCGCCCATCGAGCACGCGGTGCTGTGGATAGGCGCCTACGAATTCACCCACTGCCTGGATGTGCCCTGGCGCGTCGTGATCAACGAGTGCATCGAACTGGCCAAGGCCTTCGGCGGCACCGACGGCCACAAATACGTCAACGGCGTGCTTAACAAGATGGCGCCCGCCCTTCGCGCCGCCGAAGTCGCCGCCGACAAAGCCCGACAAGCCGCCCGGTGAAAGGCCTGCCGTGAAAATCGCCCGGCGGGCTCAACGCATTGAGCCGTTTTATGTCATGGAGGTCGCCAAGGCGGCCTCGGCGCTGGCGCAGGAATTCGCCCACAGCGACCGGCCCATGATCTTCCTGAACATCGGCGAGCCCGACTTCACCGCGCCGCCCCTGGTGCAGGAGGCCGCCGCCCGCGCGATCTCGCAGGGCAACACGCAGTACACCCAGGCCACCGGCCTGCCGGCGCTGCGCGAGCGCATCAGCGCCTGGTACGCCGCGCGTTTCGGCGCTCAAGTCGCGCCCGGCCGCATCATCATCACGGCGGGCGCCTCGGCCGCGCTGCAGCTGGCCTGCCTGGCGCTGATCGAGGCCGGCGACGAAATCCTGATGCCCGACCCCAGCTATCCCTGCAACCGGCATTTCGTCAGCGCCGCCGAAGGCAATGCGGTGCTGGTGCCGGCCACCGCGGCCGAACGCTTCCAGCTCACCCGCGAAAAGGTCGAGGCCGCCTGGAAGCCGCAAACACGCGGCGTGCTGCTGGCCTCGCCCTCCAACCCCACCGGCACCTCCATCGCGCCCGAAGAACTCCAGCGCATCCACGAGTTCGTGCACGGCCGCGGCGGCATCACGCTGATCGACGAGATTTACCTGGGCCTGAGCTACGAAGAGCATTTCGGCCATTCGGCCCTGGCCATGCCCGGCGAGCTGGGCCAGAGCGTGATCAGCATCAACAGCTTCAGCAAATACTTCAACATGACCGGCTGGCGCCTGGGCTGGCTGGTGGTGCCCGAAGCACTGGCGCCGGTGATAGAGCGCATCGCGCAAAACCTCTTCATCTGCCCCAGCACCGTGGCCCAGCATGCGGCGCTGGCCTGCTTCGAGCCCGAAAGCCTGCGGGAATACGAACGCCGCCGCGCCGAATTCAAGGCGCGCCGCGACTACTTCATTCCCGAACTGAACCGCCTGGGCCTGACGGTGCCGGTGATGCCCGACGGCGCCTTCTACGCCTATGCCGACTGCACCCGGGCCGCCGCGCGCCTGGGCGTGAGCGGCAGCTGGGACTTCGCGTTCGAGCTCATGAAGCGCGCCCACCTGGCCGTCACGCCGGGCCGCGATTTCGGCCACGCGGCGCCCGAACAATTCATCCGCTTTTCCACGGCCAACTCCATGGCGCAGCTGCAGGAAGCCGTGGCCAGGCTCAAGGCAGTGCTGGCATGAGCGCAGGCGCGCGGGTTTTCAGCTGGCCTTTGCGGGTCTATTGGGAAGACACCGACGCGGGCGGTATCGTCTTTTACGCAAACTACCTGAAATTTTTTGAACGTTCGCGCACCGAATGGCTCAGATCACTCGGTATTGAACAGCAGCGCCTGCGGGAAAGCACGGGCGGTATCTTCGTGGTGGCGGAAACCAGCATCCGTTACCATCGTTCCGCCCGGCTGGACGATGAACTGATTGTTACGGCAAGCCTGGTCGAAGCCGGCCGTGCGTCCATGATAATCAGCCAGCAGGTGCTATTAAAAACAGAGCAGGCACCCTTGCTCTGCGAAGGAACCATCAGGATCGGCTGGGTCGACGCCGCCAGCCTTCAGCCACGGCGCATTCCGGCTTCCATTCTTGACAGCTTAAAAACCGATACGGCCACAACATGAACCAAGACCTGTCCATCGTCAGCCTCATCCTCAACGCCAGCTGGGTCGTGCAGGCCGTCGTGGCGCTGCTGGTCGGCGTGTCCATCGCCAGCTGGGCCGCGATCTTCCGCAAGATCGTCGCACTCAAGCGCGTGCAGAAACTCAACGACGAATTCGACCGCGAGTTCTGGTCGGGCACCAGCCTGAACGACCTCTTCGCCGGCGCCGCGCAAAACGCCAAACATTCGGGTGCGATGGAGCGGATTTTTGCCAGCGGCATGCGTGAATACCAGAAGCTGCGCGAGCGCCACATCACCGACCCCGGCACGCTGCTGGACGGCGCGCGGCGCGCCATGCGCGCGAGCTACCAGCGCGAACTCGACGCCATCGAGTCCAACCTGTCCTTCCTGGCCACCGTCGGCTCGGTATCGCCTTACGTGGGCCTGTTCGGCACGGTCTGGGGCATCATGCACGCCTTCACCGGCCTGGCGGCCCTGGAGCAGGTCACGCTGGCCACGGTGGCGCCCGGCATTGCCGAGGCACTGGTGGCCACCGCCATCGGCCTGTTCGCGGCGATTCCGGCCGTCGTCGCCTACAACCGCTTCTCGCACGACATAGACCGCGTCGCCAACCGGCTGGAGACTTTCATCGAAGAGTTCTCCAATATCCTGCAGCGCAACCTGGGCGCGCACTCGCCTTCCGGCCACTGAGCTACGAGGAGACAGCGATGCCAGCAGTCAATTCCCGCCGGGGCCGCGGCCGGCGCACCATCAGCGAGATCAACATGGTGCCCTTCATCGACGTGATGCTGGTGCTGCTCATCATCTTCATGGTGACGGCGCCGCTGATCACGCCCAGCATGATCGCGCTGCCCAAGGTCGGCCGGGCGCCCAGCCAGCCGCAAAACCCGGTGCAGATCCAGATCAGCAAGGACGAAGCCGTGCAGATCAAGATCAAGACCGACAGCGTGCCCAGCAATGTGCGCAACGTCGCGGCCGATATCGCAAAACTGGAGCCGGGCGTGAAGGCCGAGGGCGCGCAGGCCGTGCCCGTGGTCATCAGCGCCGACAAATCCATCAAGTACGAAACCGTGGTCCAGGTCATGGACAACCTGCAAAAAGCCGGTGTCTCGCGCGTGGGCCTGTCGGTGCAGACTGGCAGCAAGTAGCCGCCAGGCCGCCCGGAGTTCGCCATGCCCAGCGCCGCAGACCGCCTAGACTTCCTCCCGCCCCGGGACGGCGGGTCGGGCCGTGCCTTCGCGCTGGCGCTGCTCGCCCATGCCCTGCTGATCGCCGCCCTGACCTGGGGCGTCAGCTGGAAGCGCAGCACCCCGGACGTCGCCTTTCAGGCCGAGCTGTGGACCAACGTTCCGGCCCAGCAGGCCGCGCCCAAACCGGTCGAAGTACCCACGCCGCCCCCTCCCCCACCAACGCCCACCCCGGAAGCCAGGACGCCACCGCCGCCGCCCGCGCCCAAGGTGGACATTGCGCTGGAGCAGGAAAAGAAACGCAAGCTCGCGCAGGAACAAAAGCAGGCGGAAGCCGAGCGCCTGAAAGAAAAGCAGAAGGCTGAGCTGCAGGCCCAGAAAGACAAAGAGCTGGAAAAACAAAAAGCCGCCGACAAGAAGGCCAAGGAAGAGCTGGCCAAACGCAAGGCCGCGGAAGACGCCAAAAAACTCGAAGCCCAGAAGGACAACAAGGACGCCGCCCAGCAAAAAGCGGCCCAGGCCGCCGCTGAAAAACTGCGCCAGGAAAACCTGCGCCGTATCACCGGCATGGCCGGCGCCACCGGCGATGCGGAATCCAAGGGCACGGCGCAAAAATCCAGCGGCGGATCCACGACCTATGGCGCCATCGTCAGGGCGGCGATCAGGCCGAATATTGTGTTTGCCCAGGAAGTGGAAGGCAATCCGATTGCCAAGGTAGAAGTGCGCATGACACTGGACGGCACCATCATCAGCCAGCGCCTGGTTCAATCCAGCGGCAACAAGGCCTGGGATGAGGCAGCGATCAACGCCATCATCCGCACCCGGGTCATGCCCAAGGACGTCGACGGCCGGATTCCGGACACCATCCTGATTCTGGAAATGCGCGCCAAAAACTACTAGCGGCTGGAAATGAACTCCGGCTCACCGCGCATGCACTTTGGCATGGCGGCGGGCAAAGGCGGCATCACTCGTAAACAATCTGCACCAGCCCCTTGTCGGCCTGCGCCATCCAGCTGGCCAGCGCCGCATCGGTGGGGAAAAACCTGGCGGCCTCGCCCAGGTGCAGCTCGGCCGTCGCGCCGCCTATCTCGTTTTGCCGCCTGAGGCTCAGGCGCACCGGCAGGCCGCGGCTGATCTCGCCCTGCTCCGACATTTCACGACGCGGCGGGAAGTCCCTGACCATGCGCGAGATGTCGGGCGCGCTGCCGTTGACGGCCACGCGCAGGTACTTGCCGAACTTGCAGCGCGCGGTTTCCAGGTCCCACACCTGCGTGACCTTGAAGCGGCGCCCGAAGCGCTCGGACGCGCCCTGCAGCGTGCCCTGCACGATCACCAGTTCGTCGTCCTTGAGCAGGTTGCGGTTGGCGTTGAACAGCGCCTCGTCGACCGAGGCCTCGAGCACGTCGGTCTTGTCGTCAAGCTTGAAGATGATCAGCTTGCCGCGGTTGCCGTTGATGATGCGCAGGTCGCTCAGGATGGCGGCCAGCAGTTGCGGTTCGCGCGAGTCGATCAGGTCCTCGATCTTGCGTTTGGCGAACTGGCGCACCTCGGTCTCCACCTCGTCGAACAAATGGCCCGAGAGGTAAAAGCCGATCGCGGTTTTTTCCTGCACCAGGCGCGCCTTCACGCCGAAGGGCATGGCCTCCACCAGCGGCGGTTCCTGGGTGCTGGCGGCGTGCGAGTCGCTCATGTCGAACAATCCGCCCTGGTTGGCGTTGGCCTCGGTCGCGGCGGCGAACTCAAAAGCACGGTCCACCGAGGCCAGCAGCGAGGCGCGGTTGAGCTGCAGGTTGTCGAAGGCGCCGCCCTTGATCAGGGCTTCCACCGTGCGCTTGTTCAGGCGGCTGCGGTCCACGCGCACGCAAAAATCGTAGAGCGAGGTAAAGGGGCCGCCCTCCTTGCGCGCCGCGACAATCGCGGCAATCGCCTGCTGGCCCGTGCCCTTGACGGCGCCCAGGCCGTAACGCACCGAGGTCGCGCTGATGGGCTCGAAGCGGTAGTCGCCGCGGTTGATGTCGGGCGACTCGAACTGTATGCCCATCTTCTGCGCGTCGCCGAACAGCACCTTGAGCTTGTCGGTGTCGTCCATTTCCACCGTCATGTTGGCGGCGAAGAATTCGGCGGTGTAGTGCACCTTGAGCCAGGCCGTGTGGTAGGCCAGCAGCGCATAGGCGGCGGAGTGCGACTTGTTGAAGCCGTAGCCCGCAAATTTTTCCATCAGGTCGAAGACCTCGTCGGCTTTCTCCAGGCTCAGGCCACCCTCGCCCGCGCCCTTGCGGAACACCTCGCGCTGCGCGTCCATCTCCTCTTTTTTCTTCTTGCCCATGGCGCGGCGCAGCAAGTCGGCGCCGCCCAGCGAGTAGCCGCCCAGGATCTGCGCGGTCTGCATCACCTGCTCCTGGTAGACCATGATGCCGTAGGTCTCTTCGAGAATGGCCTTGACGCGCGGGTCCGGGTATTCGGGCACTTCCTTGCCCTGCTTGCGCGCGATATAGGTCGGGATCAGTTCCATGGGCCCCGGCCGATACAGCGCATTCATCGCGATCAGGTCTTCCAGGCGGTCCGGCTTGGCGTCTTTCAGCATGCGCTGCATGCCGATACTTTCAAACTGGAACACGGCTTCGGTCTGGCCCCGGCCGAAAAGCTCGTAGACCTTGCGGTCGTTGAGCGGCAGGTCTTCGAACTTGAAGTCTTTCTGGGCCGGGTGGCGCGCGATGATGAACTCCCTGGCGATCTCCAGGATGGTCAGGGTGGCCAGGCCCAAAAAGTCGAACTTGACGAGGCCAATGGCCTCCACATCGTCCTTGTCGAACTGGCTCACCGCGGAGTCGCTGCCCGGCTGGGCGTAAAGCGGGCAGAAATCGGTCAGCTTGCTGGGCGCGATCAGCACGCCCCCGGCGTGCATGCCGACGTTGCGGGTCAGGCCCTCGAGTTTCTGCGCGAGTGCCAGCAGGGTTTGAACGTCCTCTTCCTTGCGCTCGCGCTCGGCGAGCACGGGCTCCTGCTCTTTCGCCTGTTCAATCGTGATGTGCTGGCCCGGCTTGTTGGGGATGAGCTTGGAAATGCCGTCGCAAAAGCCGTAGGGAAAATCCAGCACCCGGCCCACGTCGCGGATGGCGGCGCGCGCCGCCATGGTGCCGAAGGTCACGATCTGGCTCACCGCGTCCTTGCCGTATTTATCCTTCACGTAATCGATCACGCGGTCGCGGTTGCTCTGGCAGAAGTCGATGTCGAAGTCGGGCATGGACACCCGCTCCGGGTTCAGGAAGCGCTCGAACAGCAGGTTGTACTGCAGCGGGTCCAGGTCGGTGATCTTGAGCGAATAGGCCACCAGCGAACCCGCGCCGGAGCCCCGGCCCGGTCCGACCGGGCAGCCGTTGTTTTTGGCCCAGTTGATGAAGTCGCCCACGATCAGGAAGTAGCCGGGAAAGCCCATCTTGAGGATGGTGTTGATCTCGAACTCCAGCCGCTTGACGTACTCGGGCCGCTTCTGGTCGCGCACGGCCACATCGCGGTACAGGTGGGCCAGGCGCTCTTCCAGGCCTTCAAACGAGGCCTGGCGGAAATACTCGTCGATGGGCATGCGCACGCCACCCACTTCGGGCGTCGGGTAGTCGGGCAGCATGGGCTTGCCCAGCTCCAGCGTGAGGTTGCAGCGCTTGGCGATCTCCAGCGTGTTGGCCAGGGCCGTGGGCACGTCGGCGAACAGCGCCTGCATCTGCCCGGCCGACTTGAAGTACTGCTCGCGCGTGAACTTGCGAACGCGCCGCGTGTTGCCCAGGATCTCGCCTTCCGAGATGCAGACGCGCGCTTCATGCGCCTCGTAATCGTCATAGGTCAGGAACTGCACGGGGTGGGTGGCCACCACGGGCAGCTTGAGCCGCGCCGCCAGCTGGACGGCGGCGGCCACATGGCGCTCGTCGTCGGGCCGCTGGGCGCGCTGCAGTTCCAGGTAGAAGCGGTGCGGGAACAGGCCCGCGAAATACAGCGCACATTCCGCGGCGCGGGCGCTGTCGCCCTGCAGCAGGGCCTGGCCCACGGAGCCGCCCTGCGCGCCCGACAGCGCGATCAGGCCTTCGCCCAGCTCCTGCAGCCACTCGAGCTTGACCACCGCCTGGTCGCGCACCACGTTCTTGGTCCAGGCGCGCGTGAGGATCTCGGACAGGTTCAGGTAGCCCTGGCGGCTTTGCACCAGCAGCAGCAGGCGGGCGGCGGGTGTGCCGGCGTCCTTGCCCGGCACCTGCACCCAGATGTCGGCGCCTATCAGGGGCTTGACGCCCGCGCCGCGGGTTTCCTTGTAAAACTTGACGGTGCCGAAGAGGTTGCTCAGGTCGGTGATGGCCAGCGCCGGTTGCCCGTCTGCGGCCGCGGCGGCCACGACTTCATCGATGCGGTTGGTGCCGTCGACGACGGAAAATTCGGTGTGGAGGCGCAAATGAACAAACATAAAGCCCATTTTAGGGCCGGGTCTGTCCGCTCAGGCGCCATGGGGCAGTGCAAGGCCTTGCATGCCTGCCTACAATCAATCGCATCATGCAAATCCTGAACATTGCGGCCTACAAGTTTGTCGCGCTGGCCCAGCCCGAAGTGCTGCAAACCAGCCTGGCGGGCAGGCTGCGGGGCCATGCCATCAAGGGCACGGTGCTGCTGGCCGAAGAAGGCATCAACCTCTTCCTGGCGGGCCCGGCCGGCGATATTCATGATTTTTTGGCATGGTTGAAACAGGATGCGCGTTTTGCCGACTTGCAGGCCAAGGAAAGCTGGTCCGGCGCCCAGCCCTTTCGCAAGCTGCTGGTCAAGGTCAAGCCCGAAATCATCCGCATGAACCACCCGGCCGTGCAGCCCGCGGCCGGCCGCGCGCCGGCGGTGGACGCCGCCACGCTCAAGCGCTGGCTGGACGCGGGACACGACGACACGGGCCGTCCCGTGGTGACGCTGGACACGCGTAACGACTTTGAAGCCGACGTCGGCACCTTCCACAACGCCATCGACTGGCGTATCCGCAAGTTCACCGAGTTTCCCGAGGCCCTGCAGGCGCACAAACAGGAGCTGGCCGGCAAGACCGTGGTGAGCTTTTGCACCGGCGGCATACGCTGCGAAAAGGCCGCCATCCTGATGCGCGAAGCCGGGGTGGAGAACGTCTGGCAGCTGGACGGCGGCATCCTCAAGTACTTCGAGGAAAGCGGGCATGCGCATTTTGACGGCGAATGTTTTGTCTTTGACGAACGCCGCGCGCTGGACCCAGCGCTCAAACCCCAGGTCAACCCGCCCGTGAAGCCTTTGAATTCGCCGCCTTCTGCACGCAGGCCCGAGGTTCTCGGGCTCTTGTCCGACAGCTGAGCCCAAAACCCCGTGCGAAGCTTTTGAGTCGTTCGCATCCACGTCCGCCAACCGTCTCTTTTTTACGGTAGCCACCATGCCCACAGACACCTCCCCCGCACGCCAGCAGGCCGCCCACGCATCCCTGTCTCCGCTCGCCAGGCGCTTTGTCGCCCTGCGCCAGCAGACCGAGGCGCTGATACAGCCCCTGAGCCCGGAAGACTGCCAGCTGCAGTCCATGCCCGACGCCAGCCCGGCCAAATGGCATCTGGCTCACCTGACCTGGTTTTTTGAGACCTTTATCCTCGAACGCTTTGAGCCCGGTTTCATGCCTTTTGACGCCGGCTTTCGTGTGCTGTTCAACAGCTATTACAACGGCGTGGGCGACAAATACCCGCGGCCCAAGCGCGGCCTGATCAGCCGGCCCTCGCTGGACGAAGTGCTGGCCTACCGCGCGCAGGTCAACCAGCGCATGCTGGCGGTGATAGACGCGGTGGAGGCCGGCGCCGACAGCGCGCGGCGGCGGGAACTCACCGAACTCGTAACCCTGGGCCTGCACCACGAGCAGCAGCACCAGGAATTGCTGCTGACCGACATCAAGCACGCACTGTCCTTCAACCCCGCACGCCCGGCCTATGCAAGCCGCTGGCCGCTGGCCGGCATACACCCGCAGCCGGTGGAATGGCTGCGCCATGAGGCCGGCCTGGTGGAGCATGGCTACGATGCCGCGCGCGACGGCGAATTCGCCTTTGACAATGAAACGCCGCGCCACAAGGCCTATGTGGTGGCCTTTGAACTGGCCAGCCGGCCGGTGACCAACGGCGAGATCATGGCCTTTATCGCCGACAAGGGCTACCAGCGTCCCGAGCTGTGGCTGTCCATGGGCTGGGATTGGGTCACGGAAAACAAGGTCAGCCTGCCCTTTTACTGGCAAGGTGGCGAGGGTGGTGAGGGCGGCTACCAGCACTTCACGCTGCAAGGCCTGATAGACGTGGACCCGAACACACCGGCCTGCCACCTCAGTTATTTTGAAGCCGACGCTTTCGCGCGCTGGGCCGGCGCCCGCCTGCCGACCGAGTTTGAATGGGAGCTCGCCGCGCGCGGCCTGCCGGCAGGCGCCGCGCCCCAGGGCAACTTTGTGGAGACCTCGGCCTTCCATCCGCTGCCGCAGCAGGAGGGCAGCCGCGGCCTGCCCGCGCAGATGTTCGGCGACGTCTGGGAATGGACGCAGTCCAACTACAACCCCTACCCCGGCTACAAGCCCTGGGAAGGCCTGGTCGGCGAGTACAACGGCAAATTCATGTGCAACCAGTTTGTGCTGCGCGGCGGCTCCTGCGCCACGCCGCAAAGCCATATGCGCGCAAGCTACCGCAACTTCTTTCCGCCCGATGCGCGCTGGCAGTTCAGCGGCCTGCGGCTGGCGCGCGACCTGCGAAGCTGATCGAACGCGGACTCAGCTCGCCGAGAATTTCCGCTCAGGCAGCGGAATGAACTCGGTCTCACCGGGCACCTGGCCCATGGCCTGCGCTTCCCAGTCTTCGCTGGCCTGCACGATGCGCTCCTTGCGGCTGGAGACAAAGTTCCACCACATGAAGCGGTGCGCATCGAGCGCATCGCCGCCTATCACCACCAGGCGGGTTGGCACACTCGCGCTCAATTGCACCGCCGCGCCGGGCGCCAGCGTCGCCAGGGTGTGCATGGCCAGGGGCTCACCGTCCACCATCAGGTCGCCATCCACCGAATAAATCGCCATCTGCTCCGCGAGTGACGGCAGCATGAAGGGCACGCCAGCGGCCAGGGCCACGTCCAGGTACAGCGTCTTGGAAAAAGTCTTGACCGGCGAAGTCTTTCCGAAAGCCTCGCCGATCAGGACGCGCACCGCGGCGCCGTCCACCGTGGTGGCCGGAATGGTCTCGGCCGGCGTGTGCGAAAAGCCGGGCGCCGTTTCTTCAAACTCTTTCGGCAGGGCCGCCCACAGCTGCAGGCCGTGGTTCACGTAAGACCTGCCGCGCAGGTCTTCGGGTGCGCGCTCCGAATGCACGATGCCGCGGCCGGCCGTCATCCAGTTGATGGCACCGGGCTCTATGCGCTGGGCCGAGCCCAGGCTGTCGCGGTGCATCATCGCGCCCTCGAACAAATAGGTCACCGTCGCCAGGCCGATGTGCGGATGCGGCCGCACGTCGTGGTTGGTGCCGGGCTGCTCGGTCACCGGGCCGAAGTGGTCAAAAAAGATAAAGGGGCCGACCGACTGCTGCTGCGCGGCGGGCAGCAGGCGGCGCACCATAAAGCCGCCGCCCAGGTCTTTGTGGTGGCCGGTCAGTTTCAACACGGTGCTCATGGCAGGCGCTCCAGTTCGGTGGTGATTTCGGTCGTGACGGTGGTCATAAGTTTGTGCACCGGGCATTTCTGCGCCACGGCGTGCAGTTCCTGCAGCTGGGCGTCGCTCAGGGCGCCCTTGATCTGCAGCCTGGCCGAGAGTTTGTAGACGCCGCTGCGCTCCTGCGAGTCATCGCGCTCTATGCGTGTGTGGACATCCTCGACCGGGATGCCTTTTTTGCGGGCGTACCACATCACGGTCAGGGCCTTGCAGGCGCCGAGCGCCGCGTCGTAAAGGTCGTGCGGGCTGGGGCCGCTGTCGGCGCCGCCTTCGGCTTCGCTGACGTCGGCGCTGAAGGCATGGCTGCGCACATGCACCTGCTGGGCCACGGCCGCACTGAGGTCTCGCTGGAGTTCTATGGTCATGGGATTCCTGTGGGCAAGGAAAAAATCAGGCGGCGAATTTCGCGGCGACGGCCGCGACACGCGCGCCGAAGCTGCGCGCGGTTTCCAGATCGCCGGCCGACATCTCGCCGGCGCCGGCATCGGAGGGCGACTGCGCGATGGCGCCGCTGTAGGAGCCCAGGTAGTTGGCGTCGTTGCGCAGCGCGGCCTTGCTGTTGCTGGGCAGCATGCCCTGGCTGACCCAGATGCCGCCGTGCTGCATGGCCAGGGTGAACAGGTAGTTCAGCGTGGACAGCTTGTCGCCGTTCATCGCGGCGCTGTTGGTGAAGCCGGCGAAGAGCTTGTCTTTCCAGGCCTGGCTGTACCAGGGCTTGGAGGAGGCGTCGGCGAACTTCTTGAACTGCCAGCTCACATTGCCCATGTAGGTGGGCGAGCCCATGATGATGGCGTCGGCGGCATTGAGCGTCTCCCAGCCGCCTTCGGGCAGGTTGCCGTCGGCGTCTATGGCCAGCAGCTCGGCGCCGGCGCCTGCCGCCACCGACTGCGCCATGCGCTGGGTGTGGCCGTAGCCGGAGTGGTAAATCACGACAACTTTGGGCATTCAGGTTCTTTCGCGGGAATGGAAAAGGAAAGACGAAATTCGGGACAGGTAAAAAAGGGCTGCAGCCCGGGCGTGAAACCCTTCGCTGCAGCCCCGCTTGGTAGATCAGCCTTTGCGCTGGCCGTCCAGGCTCCAGGCGCCGCCGCCGAAAGCCGCGATGCTGAAGAGGCCACCGGCGATGGCCATGTTCTTGAAGAACATCATCTGCTGCGTGGGGTCGGTCCAGAACGCATGGAAGATGCAGGTGATGACGACCGTGAAGACGCCGATGGCCAGCGCGGCCCAGCGCGTCTGGAAGCCCACGGCCAGAAGAATGCCCAGGCCCAGTTCCACCACGATGGCGATGGCGGCGGCGACTTCAGGCAGGGGCACGCCCTTGGACGCGATGTATCCCACAGTACCCGTGAAACCAGCGATCTTGCTGAAGCCGGCAGGCACAAACAGCAGGGCTATCAGCAGGCGGCCAATCAGGGAGAGGGGGTTTTGCAGGGAATTAAGCATGGTGAGTCCTTCTAAGTAAAGTTAACGGGGAAATCATGGATGAAAAAAACACTCTGGGCAAGCGCCGTGCGCTCATGCGCATGCGCGCTCGCCCTGGGTGTGGGTTACGGTGCCAGGTCAAACACCAGCACTTCAGCGTCCCGGCCATGGGCCAGCTGCAGCATGGCTTGCGATTGCAGCATGGCGGCATCGCCGGCCTTGAGCACCTGGCCGTTGACTTCGAGCTGCCCACGGACCAGGTGCACATAGGTCTTGCGCGCCGCACTCAGTTCCAGCGTGGCACTTTCCGCGCCGTCGAAGAGGCCCGCATACAGCCTCGCATCGGCGTGGATCAACACCGAGCCCTTGGCGCCGTCGGGTGAGGCCACCAGGCGCAGGGCGCCGCGTTTTTCGGCGTCAGCAAAGGTCTTTTGCTCATAGCTTGGGGGAATGCCGGTCACATTGGGCTCTATCCAGATCTGCAGGAAGTGCGTGGTCTGGCCGTCCGCATGGTTGAACTCGCTGTGCTGCACACCCGTGCCGGCGCTCATGCGCTGCACGTCGCCAGGCGGGATGCCCTTGATGTTGCCCAGGCTGTCCTTGTGCGCGAGTTCACCGCTCAGCACATAGCTGATGATTTCCATGTTCTGGTGGCCGTGCGTGCCGAAGCCGCGGCCGGCCGCGATGCGATCCTCATTGATGACGCGCAGGTTGCCAAAGCCCATGTGAGCCGGGTCGTAGTAGCCGGCGAAGGAAAAGGAATGGAAGGACTTGAGCCAGCCGTGGTCTGCGTAGCCGCGTTCGCTGGAGTTTCTTAAGGTCATCATGAGGTGCTCCTTTCGAGCTGGTTGAGATGCGTTGCCGATGACTCCAATGTAGGCCTGGGACCCCGGCTTTCCATTGCTTCGCTTTGATGGCATCATTCAAATTATTTGAATCATTCTTATGGCAACGATCAACAACCGGGTACGCGACGCCCTGACGCCCGAAACCCTGAGCCTGATAGGCGCGATCCACAGCGCCGGCAGCATGGCGGCCGCGGCACGCGAGCTGGGCCTGGTGCCCAGCGCCCTGACCTACCGGATACGCCAGGTGGAAGATGCGCTGGACGTGCTGCTCTTTGACCGCTCCTCGCGCCAGGCCAAACTGACCGAAGCCGGCAAGGAACTGCTGCGCGAGGGCAACCGCCTGCTGGCCGAACTCGATGCCGTGGCCAACCGGGTCAAGCGCGTGGCCACCGGCTGGGAGCCGCAGCTCACGCTGGCGGTGGACAGCGTGATTTCGCGCACCACGGTGATGGAACTGTGCGAGGCTTTTTTTGCGCTGAACCCACCCACCCGGCTGCGCCTGCGCGAAGAGGCGCTGTCGGGCACGCTGGAGGCACTCACGTCGGGCCAGGCCGACCTGGCCCTGGGCGTGGCCATAGAGCCCTCGGCCAATAGCGCGGTGCAGCACAGGGCGCTGGGCAGCATTCATTTCATTTACGCGGTTGCGCCCCACCACCCGCTGGCGCAAGCCCCCGAGCCCCTGACCGACGCCATGCTGATGCCGCATCGCGCCGTGGCCGTGGCCGATTCGGTGCAGCGCGGCAGCGGCGTCACGGTCGGGCTGCTGGGCGGCCAGGACATCTTCACCGTGCCCGGCATGCAGGAAAAACTCCAGGCGCAGCTGCGCGGCCTGGGGGGCGGCTTCCTGCCGGAATACCTGGCACGCCCCCATGTCGCCACCGGCCGGCTGGTGGAAAAACGCATGCAGCGCGCCCCGCGCCAGGTGCCCATGAGTTATGCCTGGCTGCGCGCGCCCGACGGCAAGGAGGGCCGCGCGCTGCAGTGGTGGCTCAAGCAACTGGAGAGCGCGGCCACGCGAAAAGCGCTGCTGGAGCGCATGTGAAAACCCGTAGTCGCTGCGCAATCCGGGCGCGGCGGCCGCGCCTGCGTGTAGAGTGCGCTTAGAGCTTCTTATCGTTTTCGTTTATGGTTCAGACGTGATGACCCAGGCCGGGGGGCCGTGAATTGCCCGCGAAAGCGGCAAGGCGCCTCATTCATCAAACCCAAAAAGCACACACAAGACATGACAAAAAACGCCAGCCTCCCCCTCCCTGAATCCGCGGCCGGCCGCCGCATCGCGGTGATAGGCGCCGGCATCGCCGGCATTGCCTGCGCGCGCACGCTGGCGCAGGCCGGCCACCAGGTCACGGTGTTCGAGAAAAGTCCTGAAGTCGGCGGGCGCATGGCCACCCGGGACAGCGAATTCGGCGGCTTCGACCACGGCGCGCAGTATTTCACCGTGCGCGACGCGCGTTTCGAAAAAGCCCTGGCCACGGTTCCCGGGCTGGTACGGCCGTGGAGCGCCAACACCGTGCGCATCCTCGACGAGCTGGGCCGTGTCGTGGCTTCGGCCCTGCCGCCCAAGGAGGCGCACTGGGTCCCCACGCCGGGCATGAACGCGCTGCTGCGCCAATGGGCCCAGCCCCTGGCGGCCGCGGGCCGCCTGCTGCTGGAGACAGAGGTGCTGCGGCTGGAACGCGACAAGCTGCACCCCGAACAATGGCAGCTGCAGACCGAAGGCCCGGGCGCCGGCAGCCGGGTGCACTCGGGCTTTGACGACGTGGTGCTGGCCCTGCCCTCGCCGCAGGCGCACGCCCTGCTGCTGAGCTCGCAACAAGGCAAGCCGCTGATGGAAGCACTCGCCAAGGTCAGCGTGGCGCCCTGCTGGACGCTGATGCTGGCCTTCCCCCAGGCCATGCAACCCACGATGGCGCACCTGGGCCCCCACTGGAACGCGGCGCGCAGCACCCACCACCGCATCGCCTGGCTGGCGCGCGAGTCATCCAAACCCGGGCGCAGCCCCATTGAACGCTGGACCGTGCAGGCCAGCCCCGACTGGTCGCAGCGCCACCTGGAAGACGACGCCGAACGCGTCAAGGCCAAACTGCTCAAGGCCTTTACCGAAGTCACCGGCATACGCGCGGCGCCGCCCCATGCCGTGGTGCACCGCTGGCGCCACGCCCAGACGCTGCAACCGCTGGGCAAGACCCATGCATGGGACGCCAAGTCCCGCATAGGCGCCTGCGGCGACTGGTGCCTGGGGCATCGCGTCGAAGAGGGCTTTATATCGGGCCTTGAAATGGCTCTTGAACTGGCCTGAACGCCGGGAGCGAAATCGGCGTGGAGGCCGAATACCGGGGCCGCTTCGCCCCTTCTCCGACCGGCCCGCTGCATGCAGGCTCACTCGTGGCCGCCCTGGCCAGCTGGCTGGATGCCCGCGCGCACCAGGGCCGCTGGCTGGTGCGCATCGAGGACGTGGACACGCCGCGCTGCGTGCCCGGCGCCGACCAGACGATTTTTCAGCAACTGGCCCAATGCGGCCTGTTGCCGGACGAGCCGCCCGTCTACCAATCACAGCGCGGCGCGCTGTACCAGCAGGCGCTGGATTCGCTGGTCGCGCGCGGGCTGGCCTACCCCTGCGCCTGCACGCGCCAGGACATCGCCCGCGCACTGGCGGCTTCCGGCCAGCCGCGCGAACGCCATGGCGAACTGGTCTATCCCGGTACCTGCCGCGGTGGCCTGCACGGCCGCCCTGCGCGCGCCTGGCGGCTGGACACGCGAGCCCCCGCGCCCATCGGCTGGCAGGACCGCCTGCTGGGCCCGCAGTCGCAGGACGTGGCCCGCGAAGTGGGCGACTTCGTGCTCAAGCGCGCCGACGGCCTGTGGGCCTACCAGCTGGCCGTGGTGGTCGACGACGCGGCCCAGGGCATTACCGACATCGTGCGCGGCGAGGACCTGGCCGACAACACGGCGCGGCAAATCCTGCTGCAGCGCGCGCTGGGCCTGCCCCAGCCGCGCTACCTGCACACGCCGCTGGTGCTGGGCGCCAACGGCGAAAAACTCTCCAAACAGAACGGCGCGCAGACGCTGGACACTTCCCAGCCGCTGGCCCTGCTGCGCCAGGCCGGCGCGGTGCTGGGCCTGCCATTGCTGGCCAGTGCCGCCACGCCGCAGGACTGGCTGGGGCAGGCCGTGCCCCTATGGGCGGCGCGCCTTAAAATCAGCCGGTGACAGATACAACTTCCCCCACCCCGCCCGCCTCCCTCCCCGCCGAAACGCCAGAAGGCGCCCCCGCCGAGCCGGGCGCCCCGCGCAATATCCGCAGTTTTGTGCGCCGCACCGGCCGCACCACCATCGGCCAGGCCAAGGCCTTTGCCGACGTGGGCCCACAGTTCCTGCTGCCCTATGCGGCGGCGCCGGCGGACTTCGAGGCCATTTACCAGCGTTCGGCCCCCACCATCCTCGAGATAGGTTTTGGCATGGGCGAGGCGACGGCCCACATCGCCGCGCTGATGCCCGAAAAAAACTTCCTGTGCTGCGAGGTCCACACCCCCGGCGTGGGCGCGCTGCTCAAGCGCATCAGCGAGCAAGGCCTGGCCAACATCCGCATCCTTCAGCACGACGCCGTTGAGGTGATAGACAACATGCTCGCGCCGGCCAGCCTGGACGGCGTGCACATCTTTTTTCCCGATCCCTGGCACAAAAAACGGCACAACAAGCGCCGCCTGATCCAGGCGCCGCTGGTTGCCAAGCTGGCCGCCCGCCTCAAACCCGGCGGCTACCTGCACTGCGCCACCGACTGGCAACCCTATGCCGAGCAAATCCTCGAGGTGCTGGGCGCCGAGCCGCTGCTGCGCAACACGGCGGATGCTGCCCAGGGCGGCTACGCGCCCAAGCCGGCCTACCGGCCCCTGACCAAATTCGAAAACCGCGGCATCAAGCTGGGGCACGGCGTCTGGGACGTGGTGTTCACCCGTGTCTGAATGCCCGCCCGTGCCGGCGTGAACGGACAGCCGTCCCATGGGCTGCCGACCCGCGACGGGGTCAGCCCCAGCTGCGTGGGCCTGCCGGCCGGCAACTGGCCCAGCATCACCGACTTCCTGGTGCAGCGCTTTCCCGCGATCACGCGCGAAACCTGGCTGCAACGCATGCGGGACGGCCTGGTGGCCGACGAGTTCGGCGTGCCCGTCACCGCTGAACGGCCCTACCGCGGCCACATGCGCGTCTACTACTACCGCGCGCTGGAGGACGAGCCCCGCGTGCCCTTCGAGGCCAGCGTGCTGTACCAGGACGAGCACCTGGTCGTGGCCGACAAACCCCATTTCCTGCCGGTCACGCCCTCGGGCCACTATGTGCAGGAAACGCTGCTGGTGCGCCTTAAAAACCGCCTGGGCCTGGACGGCCTGGCGCCGCTGCACCGCATAGACCGCGAAACCGCCGGCCTGGTGCTGTTTTCGGTCAGGCCCGCTGACCGGGACGCCTACCAGGCGCTGTTCAGGCGCCACGAGGTGGCCAAACACTACGAGGCCATCGCGCCGTGGCGTGAAGACATTGTTTTTCCGCTGCTTCGCCAAAGCCGCATCGTGCAGGGCGAGCCCTTCTTCCGGCAGCAGGAAGCACCCGGCCCCGCCAACAGCGAGACCCATATCAGCGTGCTGGAGGCCCGTGAGGGCTGGGCCCGCTACGCGCTGAGCCCGGTCACCGGCAAGAAACACCAGCTGCGGGTGCATATGCATGCCCTGGGGATTCCCATCCTCAACGACAGGATTTACCCGCCGGTGCATCCCACGCCCGACGACGACTACAGCCGGCCCCTGCAGCTCCTCGCGAAATCCATGCATTTCACCGACCCGGTCACGGGTCAGCAACGGTCTTTCCAGACGCGTTTGAGCCTGCTGGCAGGCCTGCCCCCGGCAACGGGCGGCTAAACCCCTCGCCTCTTTCCAGCCAAACCGCGGCGCGCGGGGTGCCCATGCCCGCGCGCAGCCGGGCTGCGCCCGCCGGCCGTGATGACGGGCTCCCGGCCTGCCCGTGTCTCCCCATCCCAACGCAGTTTCCCGACTCCACACCCCTGGAAGGCCGGGCGTGAGCCGGATCGCGGTATTAATCCGAAAGTGACGTTTTTCGTGAAATCGGTCACCAAAGATGTCAGGAAAGAGGTGAAAAATCGCGTATTAGTTACATATTGAATCACTTTTCAGGAATCTCTACGTAGAAACCGATATATCTATCGCCTTGTCAGCACGTGATTTTTTCCTCAAAAATCAATCAAATCAATGCTTTACAAGAAACACATCGAAAATTTCAGCATGCTTTTTCCAGGACCTATGGGAGAATCTTGTGAACTAGTTACATCGTTTGTACATATTTTTACAAATAGCACTTAAGCAAACACTACCGGCCACACGCCTGCCCCCACCCCACCATGAACAAGTTCTACCGTACCGTCTACAGCGAGCTTCTGGGCACGTGGGTCGCCGTGTCGGAAATCTCGAGCGCGCGCGGCAAACGCAGCGGATCCAAGGTGGTCCAGGCCGGCGCCGCGGGTGCAGTCCTTGTTGCGGGGCTCTTCGGTGGCGGGGGCCTCAGCCCCGTGAGTTCGGCCTACGGGCAAACACTGCCGGAAGCCGCCTGTACCGCGGGCAATGGCGGCACGATGTATTCCGCAGCCTCGACCTGCGTGAATTACGTCAACAACACACGCATTTACGTCGATTCACTGTCGACCTCGACGTCAACAGGCCTGAGTACCGCCACCAGCCGCCTCAACTCGCTGTCAACGGGCCTGAGCACCACGGACAGCCGCGTCACGTCGCTGTCCACCTCCACCTCGACGGGTATCGGCTCCCTGTCCACCGGACTGAGCACCGCCACGAGCAGCATCACGTCCCTGTCGACCTCGGCTTCCACCGGCATCAGTTCGCTGTCCACCGGCCTGAGCACCACCAACAGCAGTGTGGCTTCGCTGTCGACTTCGGCATCTACGGGCATCAGCTCCCTCTCGACCTCCACGTCCACAGGTTTGAGCACCGCAACCAGCGGCATCACCTCGCTGTCCACCGGACTGAGCACGACGAATAGCAGCGTCACTTCGCTGTCCACATCGGCATCGACGGGCATCAGTTCCCTCTCGACCTCCACGTCCACAGGCTTGAGCACCGCCAACAGCGGGATCACGTCCCTGTCCACAGGACTCAGCACGGCCAACAGCGGCATCGTCTCCTTGTCCACTGGACTGAGCACAACCAACAGCAGCGTCACCTCGCTGTCGACCTCCACGTCTACCGGCCTGAGTACCGCTACCAGCGGCATTACATCGCTCTCCACCGGACTGAGCACCACCAACAGCAGCGTCACTTCGCTATCCACATCGGCATCGACCGGTCTCAGCACAGCCAGCAGCGGCATCGTCTCCTTGTCCACTGGACTGAGCACGACCAACAGCAGCGTCACCTCACTGTCGACGTCTACCTCTACCGGCCTGAGCACCGCCACCAGCGGCATTACGTCGCTCTCCACCGGACTGAGCACCACCAACAGCAGCGTCACCTCGCTGTCGACGGGCTTGAGCACCACGGACAGCCGTGTCACATCCCTGTCCACCTCGACGTCGACAGGCCTGAGCACCGCTACCAGCGGCATCACATCGCTATCCACCGGCCTGAGCAGCACCAACAGCAACGTCACATCACTGTCGACCGCCAGCAGCTCACTTTCTACCGGGCTCAGCACGGCCAACAGCAGCGTCATCTCGCTATCCACGGGCCTCAGCACCACCGACAGCCGCGTCACCTCGCTGTCCACGTCGGCATCGACGGGCTTGAGCACGGCCACCAGCGGCATCACCTCACTGTCTACCGGCCTGAGCACGGCTGCCAGCGGGATCACCTCGCTGTCCACCGGCCTGAGCACCACCAACAGCAATGTCACATCGCTGTCGACTGCCAGCAGTTCCCTGTCCACTGGGCTCAGCACCACAGACAGCCGTGTCACCTCCCTGTCCACCTCGACGTCGACAGGCCTGAGCACAGCTACCAGCGGCATCACATCGCTCTCCACCGGGCTCAGCACGACCAATAGCAGCGTGACCTCGCTGTCAACCTCGGCCTCTACCGGTATCAGTTCGCTGTCCACCTCGGCATCGACCGGCCTCAGCACCGCGGATAGCCGGATCACCTCACTGTCGACCTCGACGTCAACGGGCTTGAGCACGGCGACCAGCGGGATCACCTCACTTTCCACCGGCCTGAGCAGCACCAACAGCAGCGTGGTTTCGCTGTCGACTTCGGCGTCGACGGGCATCAGTTCGCTCTCGACCTCGACATCCACAGGTCTGAGCACGGCCACCAGCGGCATCACTTCGCTGTCCACCGGCCTGAGCACCACGGACAGCCGCGTCACCTCGCTGTCCACGTCGGCATCGACGGGCCTGAGCACCGCTACCAGCGGCATCACTTCCCTATCCACCGGGCTCAGCACGGCCAGCAGCGGCATCCTCTCCCTGTCGACTGGGCTGAGCACCACCAACAGCAGTGTCACTTCGCTGTCGACCTCCACCTCGACGGGTTTGAGCACAGCCACAAGCGGCATCGTCTCGCTGTCGACCGGCCTTAGCGGCACCAACAGCAGCGTGGCGTCCTTGTCGACGTCGACCTCCACAGGCCTGAGCACGACGAATAGCAGCGTCACTTCGCTGTCAACATCCGCCTCGACCGGTATCAGTTCCCTGTCCACATCGGCATCGACCGGCCTCAGTACCGCAGACAGCCGGATCACCTCACTGTCGACTTCGACGTCGACGGGCTTGAGCACCGCCACCAGTGGCATCACCTCACTGTCCACCGGCCTGAGCAGCACCAACAGCAACGTCACATCGCTGTCGACTTCGGCATCGACCGGCATCAGTTCGCTCTCGACCTCAACGTCCACGGGGCTGAGCACCGCCACCAGTGGGATTACCTCCCTATCGACCGGCCTGAGCAGCACCAACAGCAGCGTGACCTCGCTGTCGACCTCGGCATCGACAGGCATCAGCTCACTTTCGACCTCCACGTCCACGGGCTTGAGCACCGCCACCAGTGGCATCACCTCACTGTCTACCGGCCTGAGCAGCACCAACAGCAACGTCACATCGCTGTCGACTGCCAATAGCTCACTTTCTACCGGGCTCAGCACGGTTAACAGCAGCGTCACCTCGCTGTCCACTTCTACATCGACGGGCCTGAGCACCGCGACCAGCGGCGTCACCTCGCTGTCCACCGGCCTGAGCAGCACCAACAGCAAYGTCACATCRCTGTCGACCGCCAGCAGCTCACTGTCCACYGGRCTCAGCACGGCCAACAGCARCGTCACCTCGCTGTCCACRGGCCTCAGCACCACCGACAGCCGCGTCACMTCGCTGTCCACGTCGACATCGACGGGCTTGAGCACCGCTACCAGCGGCATCACATCGCTGTCCACTGGCCTGAGCAGCACCAACAGCAATGTCACATCGCTGTCGACCGCCAGCAGCTCRCTGTCCACYGGRCTCAGCACGGCCAACAGCARYGTCACCTCGCTATCCACGTCGACGTCGACCGGCTTGAGTACCGCTACCAGCAGCATCACATCGCTGTCCACCGGCCTGAGCACCACCAACAGCAGCGTCACGTCCTTGTCGACATCTGCCTCAACCGGTATCGGCTCACTGTCTACCGGCTTGAGCACGGCGAACAGCAACGTCACCTCGCTGTCCGCCTCGACTTCGACCGGTTTGAGCACCGCCGACAGCCGTATCACTTCGCTGTCGACGTCCACGTCCACCGGTATCGGCTCGCTTTCCACCGGCCTGAGCACCGCCGCCAGTGGCATCACGTCCCTGTCCACCGGGCTGAGCACCACCAACAGCAGTGTCACGTCCTTGTCGACGTCCGCATCGACCGCGGTCGGCTCCTTGTCCACTTCAGCGTCAACCGGCCTGAGCACCGCCGACAGCCGGATCACCTCGCTATCGACGTCCACGTCCACCGGTATTGGTTCTCTTTCCACCGGCCTGAGCAGCACCAACAGCAGTGTCACGTCCTTGTCGACGTCCGCGTCGACCGCGGTCGGCTCCCTGTCCACCTCGACGTCAACCGGCCTGAGCACCGCGACCAGCGGCATCACTTCGCTGTCGACTGGCCTGAGCACCGCTAACAGCAATGTCGCATCGCTGTCCACGTCGGCTTCGACGGGCATCGGCTCGCTGTCCACCGGCCTGAGCACCACGAACAGCGCAGTCGCATCGGTGTCCACGGGCATCAGTTCCCTGTCGACCGGTGTCAGCGCGGTCTCCAGCGGCCTGGCCTCGCTGTCGACCTCGACCTCCACCGGCCTGAGCACGGCGGACAGCCGCACCACGTCGCTGTCCACATCGGCATCGACCGGGATAGGCTCCCTGTCCACTTCGGCTTCGACAGGCCTGAGCACCGCCGCCAGCGGCATTGCCTCGCTATCCACCGGCTTGAGCACGGCCAGCAGCGGTATTGCATCCCTGTCCACGTCCACGTCCACGGGCCTGAGCACGGCCACCAGCGGCATCGCGTCCCTGTCAACGTCGGCCAGTTCGCTGTCCACCGGCCTGAGCACCACCAATAGCAGCGTCACCTCGCTGTCGACCTCCACGTCGACAGGACTGAGCACCGCCGACAGCCGGATCACTTCACTGTCGACGTCTACTTCCACAGGATTGAGCACGGCGACCAGCGGCATCACTTCGCTGTCCACCGGCCTCAGCACCACGAACAGCAATGTCGCGTCCTTGTCGACGTCCGCTTCGACCGGCATCGGTTCCCTGTCGACCTCGGCCAGCTCGCTGTCCACCGGCCTGAGCACGACCAATAGCAACGTCACCTCGCTGTCGACATCCACCTCAACGGGCCTGAGCACGGCCGACAGCCGGATCACTTCACTGTCATCCTCGACCTCCATCGGTTTGAGCACGGCGACGAGCGGCATCACGTCCCTGTCGACAGGCCTGAGCACCACCAACAGCAACGTCACCTCGCTGTCGTCCTCGACATCGACCGGCTTGAGCACGGCCGCCAGCGGCATCAGCTCCTTGTCCACCGGGCTTAGCACCACGGACAGCAACGTCACATCGCTGTCCACATCGGCATCCACGGGCCTGAGTACCGCGGCCAGCGGTATCACCTCCCTGTCGACCGGCCTGAGCACAACCAACAGCAATGTCGCGTCCTTGTCGACGTCCGCTTCGACCGGCATCGGCTCCCTGTCGACCTCGGCCAGTTCCCTGTCTACAGGCCTGAGCACGACCAATAGCAACGTCACCTCGCTGTCGACTTCGACATCCACGGGCCTGAGCACCGCCGACAGCCGGATCACGTCCCTGTCCACGTCCACATCAACCGGACTGAGCACCGCGGCCAGCGGCATCACTTCGCTGTCGACGTCGGCTTCGACCGGCATCAGCTCGCTGTCAAGCTCCACTTCGACGGGCTTGAGCACGGCCGCCAGCGGTATTTCCTCGCTGTCCACGGGCCTGAGCACAACGGACAGCAATGTGGCATCCCTGTCGACATCCGCCTCAACCGGCTTGAGCACGGCCGATAGCCGGACCACGTCGCTGTCGACGTCGACCTCCACCGGCCTGAGCACCGCCGCCAGCGGCATTTCCTCGCTCTCCACCGGATTGAGCACCACGAACAGCAGCGTCACCTCGCTGTCGACTTCCACTTCAACGGGCTTGAGCACGGCAACCAGCGGCATCACCTCCCTGTCGACGGGCCTGAGCACCACAAACAGCAATGTCGCGTCGCTGTCGACGTCCGCTTCGACTGGCGTCAGCTCGCTGTCCACCGGCCTGAGCACCACCAACAGCAACGTCACCTCACTGTCGACCTCCACTTCGACAGGCTTGAGCACCGCCGACAGCCGCATCACCTCGCTCTCGACGTCTACCTCCTCGGGGTTGAGCACATCGACCAGCGGCATTGCTTCTTTGTCGACAGGGTTGAGCACCACGGACAGCAATGTCGCGGCGCTGTCCACGTCGGCCTCGACCGGCATCGGATCCTTGTCGACCTCGGCCAGCTCGCTGTCCACCGGCCTGAGCACCACCAACAGCAACGTCACCTCGCTGTCGACTTCCACGTCAACAGGCCTGAGTACCGCCGCCAGCGGCATCACTTCGCTGTCGACCTCGGCCTCAACCGGCTTCAGCTCGCTGTCCACCGGATTGAGCAGCACCAACAGCAATGTCGCATCCCTGTCGACGTCTGCTTCGACCGGCATCAGCTCGCTGTCAAGCTCCACCTCGACGGGACTCAGCACAGCCGCCAGCGGTATTTCCTCCTTGTCCACGGGCCTGAGCACAACGGACAGCAATGTGGCATCCCTGTCAACGTCCACCTCGACCGGTTTGAGCACCGCCACAAGCGGCATCGCCTCAGTTTCCACCGGCCTGAGCACGACCAACAGCAACGTCACCTCGCTGTCGACTTCCACCTCGACAGGCCTGAGCACCGCCGACAGCCGGATCACTTCGCTGTCGACTTCGACGTCCACCGGCCTGAGCACGGCGACCAGCGGTATTGCCTCCCTGTCGACGTCAACGAACTCGCTGTCCACCGGACTGAGCACGACCAACAGCAATGTGACCTCGCTGTCGACCTCCGCTTCGACGGGCCTGAGCACCGCCGACAGCCGGATCACTTCACTGTCGACTTCGACCTCAACCGGCCTGAGCACGGCGACCAGCGGCATTGCATCCTTGTCGACGGGCTTGAGCACCACGGACAGCAACGTCACGTCGCTGTCCACCGGCTTCGGCTCCCTATCGACCGGTTTCAGCTCGCTGTCGACCGCCACGTCGGCCGGCTTCAGTTCGCTGTCCACGGGCCTGAGCACCACCGACAGCAACCTGGCGGCGCTGTCGACCTCGGCCTCGACCGGTATCGGCTCCCTGTCCACCTCGGCCTCGACGGGCCTGAGCACCTCGGCCAGCCGGATCACCTCGCTGTCGACCTCCACCTCGACGGGCTTGAGCTCCCTGTCCACGGGCCTGAGCACCACCGACAGCACCGTGGCTTCGCTCTCGACCGGCTTTGGTTCCATCTCTACCGGCTTCAGCTCCATTTCGACCGGTTTCAGCTCGCTGTCGACTTCAACATCCACTGGCTTTAGCTCGCTGTCCACGGGCCTGAGCACCGCCGAGAGCGGCGTGGCCTCACTGTCGACCGGTTTCAGTTCGGTGTCCACCGGCTTCAGTTCACTCTCGACAGGCTTCAGCTCGCTGTCCACCGCCACCTCGACGGGCTTCAGTTCCATGTCCACGGGTCTCAGTTCCCTGTCCACGGGCCTGAGCACCACGGACAGCGCCGTGGCCTCGCTGTCCACCGGTTTTGGCACGGTCTCCACCGGCTTCAGTTCCATCTCGACGGGTTTCAGCTCGATCTCGACCGGCTTTAACTCGCTGTCGACGTCGACCTCGACCGGCTTCAGCTCCCTGTCCACCGGCCTGAGCACCACCGAAAGTGTGGTGGCCTCGCTGTCCACCGGCTTCAACACGGTGTCCACCGGTTTCAGTTCGATCTCGACGGGCTTTAACTCGCTGTCGACGTCCACCTCGACCGGCTTCAACTCCCTGTCGACCGGCCTGAGTACCACCGAAAGCGTGGTGGCCTCGCTGTCCACCGGCTTCAACACGGTGTCCACCGGTTTCAGCTCGATCTCGACGGGCTTTAGCTCCTTGTCGACCTCCACCTCGACCGGCGTCAGTTCGCTCTCCACCGGCTTGAGCAGCACCAACAGCAATGTCGCCTCGCTGTCGACCTCCACTTCGACCGGTGTGAGCTCGCTGTCCACCGCCATTGATTCACTGTCGACCTCGGGTTCCACCAGCACCAGCTCGCTGTCGACCGGCGTGAGTTCGCTGTCCACGGGCCTGGATTCCCTGTCGACCTCGGCCTCCACGGGCATCAGTTCGCTGTCGACCGGCTTCGGCTCCCTGTCCACCGGGTTTGGATCGCTGTCCACCGGCTTTATCTCGCTGTCGACCAGCGTGGGCTCCCTCTCGACGGGCCTCAGCACCACCAACAGCAATGTCGCGGTGCTGTCCACCTCGGCCTCGACGGGCATCAGCTCGCTGTCGACCGCCATCGACGGGCTGTCCACCTCGACCTCCACGAGCGCCAGTTCGCTGTCCACGGGCCTGAGCAGCACCAACAGCAACGTCGCGTCCCTGTCCACCTCGGCCTCGACCGGTGTCAGCTCGCTGTCGACCGGTGTGAGTTCACTGTCCACCGGCGTCAGTTCGCTCTCGACCGGCGTGAGCTCCCTGTCCACCGGTATCAGTTCACTGTCGACCTCGACATCCACCGGCATCAGCTCGCTGTCCACCGGGGTCAGCTCGCTCTCGACGTCGACCTCGACAGGCATCGTTTCCCTGTCGACCAGCATTGATTCGCTGTCGACCTCGACGTCCACCGGCCTCAGTTCGCTGTCCACCGGGGTCAGTTCCCTGTCGACGGGCGTCAGCTCGCTGTCCACGGGCCTGAGCACCACCAACAGCAACGTCGCCTCGCTGTCGACCTCGACGTCCACGGGCATCAGTTCCCTGTCGACCGGGCTCAACTCGCTGTCCACCTCGACTTCCACCGGCTTCAGCTCGCTCTCGACCGGCTTCAGCGCCGTCTCCACCGGGCTCAGCACGGTCAGCAGCAGCGTGACTTCGCTGTCGACCTCGGTCTCCACAGGCACCAGCTCGCTGTCCACCGGCCTGAGCACGGCCAACAGCAACATCGCCTCGCTGTCGACCTCGACCTCCACCGGCCTGAGCACGGCCAACAGCGGCATCACCTCCCTGTCGACCGGCCTGAGCACAATCGGCAACAGCGTGACCTCGCTGTCCACCGGCTTGAGCACCGCCAACAACGGCATCGCCTCGCTGTCCACCGGGCTGTCGAGCGCGACCTCGGGCACCACGGCCCTGGCCCCGCTGGTCAATGCGGCAAACTCCGCGGCGGCCAACGGCGGCGCGGTCATAGGGTCCACCGCGGGCGGCGCCGCCGGCGCCGGGCTGCTCACACAGGGCAAGTCCCTGAACGGCACGGCGCTGCAGACCGTGGCCTCGCCTTCCGATTGCACGGTGGCCAACGGCGCCGACACCACGGCAACCGGCTTGTGCGCCAGCGCCGGCACCCGTGCCGGGGTCAACGGCGCGGCCGCCACGACGGTGGCCACCGGCGCCACCGCCTACGGCTCGCAATCGCTGGCCCAGGACAAAAACACCACGGCCATCGGCTTCCGCGCAACGGCCACCTATGAGGGCTCCGTGGCCATCGGCTTCCAGGCCAGGGCGATTGCCGACCCGGCCACCGCCGTCGGCTGGAACTCGCTGGCCTCGGGCAACGACTCGGTGGCCCTGGGCGCCGCGGCCGAAGCCACGGCCAACCGCTCCGTGGCACTGGGTGCCTACTCGGTGGCCGACCAGCCCAATACGGTGTCGGTGGGCTCGCCCGGCAACGAGCGCCGCATCACCAATGTGGCCCCCGGTGTTTACGCCACCGACGCGGTCAACGTCGGGCAGCTCAACGATGTCAGGCGCGTGGCCTACTCCGGCATCGCGATGAGCATGGCCATGGCCGCCACCTACATGCCCAACCTCGAAGGCGGCGAAAAAGCCCTGGGCATAGGCGTGGGCAACTACAAGGGCTACGGCGCGCTGGGCCTGAACTTCAAGGCGCTCAACAACGACGGCAAGAGCGCATGGGGCTTCGGCGTCTCCACCACCGGCAAGGAGTGGGGCATGAACTTCGGCGCAAGCTGGAAGTGGCGTTAAGTAGAATGGCCTGAGCGCCTTAAAACCATCAGATGGAGCCCCCCGGCTCCCGGTGAGCGCCGCGCGGCCCCCCCAGGGCCCCCGGCGCTCATTGCTTTGGGAGAGACACAAGCATGCGTATCGGTATCTCGGTCCTCACACACGCCGGCCAGAACATCTGGGAAAACGGGCTGGGGCAGAACGTCATCTTCCTGGCCCAGTCCTTCCAGAAGCTGCCCTTTGTGCAGTCCGTCGTGCTGCTCAACGGCGGGGACCAGAGCAGCATGCCGCCCCAGGTCAACATGGACGCGCTGGGCCTGCGCATGATGTCCGCGCACGAAGCCACCGACCACATCGACCTGGCCATCGAGATGGCCGGCGCGCTGGACGTCAAATGGCTGGACTACCTGCGCGCCCAGGGCAAAAAAGTGGTCTGGTACTGCGCCGGCCAGCCCTATGTCGGCCTGATAGAGCCCAGCGTGTTCGACCGCCCGGGGTTTTTCAGCCGGGCCGACCGCTGCGACGAGATCTGGATACTGCCCAAGGACTTTTCCGCCTTCGCCCCCATGTTGCGCGCCCTGCACCGCTGCCCGGTGCATGAAGTGCCCTATATCTGGTCGCCGCAGTTCCTGGACGCGCGCGCCCGGGAACTGGAGAAAGAGGGTTATGCCTTCGGCTACAAACCGCGCGCGCCCGGCGCCGGCCTGCGCGTGGCCATCTTCGAGCCCAATGTGTCGGTGGTCAAATGCACCAACATCCCCATGCTGGTCTGCGACGAGGCCTTCCGCGCCGAGCCCGCCCAGGTGAGCTTCATGCACGTGCTCAACACCCTGCACCTCAAGGACCACCCCACGCTGCTCTACCTGGCCAACTCGCTGGATCTGGTCAAGCAGCAAAAAGCGATTTTCCAGGGCCGCCATGACTTTGCCGGCTATATGGTGCAGCATGCCGACGCCGTGGTGGCCCACCAGTGGCAAAACGACCAGAACTACAACTACCTGGACGCCCTGCACGGCAACTACCCGCTGATCCACAACTCGCCCTGGCTGCGCGACGCCGGGTATTCCGACTACTACTATCCCGACTTCAACACGGCCGAAGGCGGGCGCAAGCTGCTGCTGGCCGCAAGCCAGCACGACAGCCGCCTGGAGCAGCACCGCCAGCAGGCCCGGCGGGTGATCGCCTCGGTCGATCCCTTCGCGCACGCCAACCTGCAAAGCCTGGCGCGCAGGCTGCAGGCGCTTTTCAGCAATACCGCAAGCGTGGGAGCCGCCGCATGAGCCAGGCCAAAGCGAGCACACCTGACCGCCTGCGGGTCGGCGTTTCCATTTACGTGCGCAAGGGCGAGCAATCGCTGTGGGAAAACGGCATTTACCAGAACTGCCTGTTTCTGGTGATGCTGCTGCTCAAGGCGCCCAACGTGGCCGAAACCTACCTGGTCAGCGGAGGCGGCGACGGCGACGCGGCCGACGCCCAGCGCTTCATGGCCGACTCCCCGGTGCCCATCATCGACATGGCGGCCGCGGCCGACAAGCTCGACATCATGATAGAAATGAGCGCGCAGCTGGGCCGGGACTGGGCCGTGGGCTTTCGCGAGCGCGGCGGGAAGATCGTGACCATGCGCGTCGGCAACGACTACGTCATCGACATCGAGCGCATGATTTTCAACAAGCAGCACGGCTTGCTGATCGCCGGAACGCCCTACGACGAAATCTGGACCCTGCCAGAGTACGAGCGCAGCTGCATGCACTACTTCGGCAGCGCGATGCGGGCGCCGGTACGGCTGATGCAGCACCTCTGGAGCCCCGGCGTGATAGACCGCGCGGCCGCGACCCTGCCCAACGGCGAGACCTTCGGCTACAAACCGGGCCGCAAAAAATGGCGGCTGGGCATCTTCGAGCCCAATATCTGCATGGTCAAGACCAGCCACCTGCCCATGCTGCTGATCGACATGGCGCACCGGGCCAACCCGCGCGTGATCGAGCTGATGCGGGTCTACAACAGCTTTCACATGAAGGACCATGTGACCTTTGTCGGCTTCGCCAACAGCCTGGACATCGTCAGGCACGGCCTGGCCGTCTTCGAAGGCCGCTTTCCGGTCTATCAGTGTTTGTCCTCGCAGGTCGATGCCGTGGTCTGCCACCACTGGGAAAACGGGCAGAACTACCTGTATTACGAAGCGCTTTACGGCGGCTACCCGCTGGTCCACAACTCCAGCTTCCTCGCCGATTGCGGCTACTTCTACCCCGGCTTCGATTGCGAGGAAGGCGGCCTGGCCCTGCTGCAGGCCTTTTCCCAGCATGACGCCGACCTGGCCGGCTACCGGGAGCGCGCGCGCACCTTTTTGCGCACGCTGGCGCCCGAGAACGAGGACAACGTGCGTGCCTACAATGAGGCGCTGGTCCATCTGTACCGCGCAGCTTCATCGTGATGCCCACCTCTTTCCTCTCCTTTTTGCGCCGCGCTCTGCTGGCGGCCGCGGTTCTGGGCGCGCCGGCTTTCCAGGCGCAGGCACAGGTCACGCCGCAGCGCCCGCCCGCGGCAGCTGCCGCTCCCGCCCCCGGCGCACCGCTGGACGCGCTGACAGCCGCCGCCACCAATGTGGGCGTGAGGCGCTGCCTGCCGGCCATCACCCGCCTGTCCTCGCTGACCGTCAACGGCAGCACCGGCAACGACGTGCTGGTCGACTGGGACCGCAAAAACCCCGACGGCGGCCCCTTCTTCTCGCTCAGCGGGGTCGAGTACAAAAACGCCTCGCTGGCCTTTTCCCTGACGGCGGTGCCCGACAGCACGGGCGGCTGCTCGGTCGCGGCCGAACGCATCTCGGTCGCGCCTTTTGCCTGCCGCAGCATCGCGCAGCAGGAGCTGGGCGGCTACCAGGCCACGCAGCTGCTGGCCACCTTCACCGTCTACGTCGATGCGCGCGACCCCGGCGCCTCGGTGACCCTGATCGACTCGCCGCCCGGCTGCCTGATCATCCGCCGCCACGTCGAGTACGACTGGAAAGACCCTGCGCTGAAAGCGCCGAGGCGATGAACGGCGGGGCAAACCGGCCATGAAGGCCCTGCGCATAGGCATCACCATAGGCCTGCGCTCGCCCGATGAAAGCCTGTGGGTCAACGGCATCAAGCAGAACGCGCTGAACCTGGCCTGCGTGCTGCAGGCCTCGCCGCTGGGCCACCGGGTGCAGCTGGTCAACACCACCGACGTGCCCATCACCAGCCAGCTTCCCTGGGACCTCCAGGCCTTCCCGGTCGTCACGCTGGAGGCCGCCATGAAGGACCTCGACGTGCTGATCGAGCTGGGCGGCGGCATCAGCGAAGCGCATTCCCTGCAGCTGAAGGCGTCCGGCACGCGCCTGGTCAGCTACTGCTGCGGCAGCGAGTACGTGGTGGTGCTGGAGTCCATCCTGTTCGGCCGGCCGCTCTGGCCCAACGGCGTTTACATGAACCGCCACTACGACGAGATCTGGGTGATTCCCCAGGTGGCCAACAACTCGCTGTCCTTTATCCAGACGCTCAGGCGCTGCCCGGCCAAGGTCGTTCCCTTTGTCTGGGACCCGCGCTGGCTGGAGTCCAGTGTGGCGGCGCTGCCCCATGGCGCGCGCTACCAGCCGGGCCGCGCGGCCAAGCGCCTGGCCGTCATGGAACCGAATATGGATGTGGTCAAGGCCTGTATCTATCCCATCCTGATCGCCGAAGCGGCCTTCCGGGCGCGGCCCGAGCTGATCGAGTTCCTCAACGTCTGCAGCGCCAAGCACCTGGCCGAGCAAAGCCGCGAGTTCCAGCTGCTGATGTTCCAGCTCGACATCGTCAATGCCGGCAAGGCCACCTTCCTGGGGCGTTATGACACGGCGAATTTCCTGGGCGAACACGCCGATGCCGTGATCTCCAACCAGTGGGACAACCCGCTCAACTATTTCTACTTCGACGTCTGCTGGCTGGGCTACCCGCTGGTGCACAACGCCGGCATGTGCAAAGAGCTGGGCTATTACTACGAAGGCAATGACGTGGACGCCGGCGCGCGCCAGCTGCTGCAGGTGCTGCAGCGGCATGACGATGCGGCCACCGAATATGCCGCGCGGCAGCGGGAGCGGCTAAGGGTGCACACGGCCGCCAACCCGGAACTGGTGGCCCGCTACGACGAACTGCTGGCCGGGCTTTTGACCGGCTGAGACCGCAGCCATGACCTCCACCAGCCCCGGCCTGCGCATAGGCATCACCATAGGCCTGCACCAGGAGGCCGAAACGCTGTGGAACAACGGCATCAAACAGAACGCGGTGTTCCTGGCCGAAACCCTCAAGCACTCGCGGCTGGTGGCCTCGGTACGCCTGGTGAACACCACCGCCGTGCGCATCACGGCCGCCCTGCCCTGGGACCAGCGGCGCTGGCCCACCGTCGCCTTTGAGGATGCCAAGGACTCGCTGGACGTGCTGATCGAGCTCGGCGGCCAGGTCAGCGCGGAGCAGACCGATTACCTCAAGCGCCGCGGAACGCGGCTGGTGTCCTACTGCTGCGGCTTTGAATATGTGCACACCATGGAGTCCATCCTGTTTGGCCGGCCACTGTGGGGTTATGACCTGTTCATCAACCAGCGTTATGACGACCTCTGGGTGATTCCGCAGGTGGCGCCCATCAGCCAGCATTATTTTTCAACGCTGCGGCGCAGGCCGGCCACCGTGGTGCCCTTTGTCTGGGACCCGGTGTTCATCGAGGAACGCAGCCAGGCCCTCCCCGATGCCGGCCGCTACCACCCGCGGCACGGCCCGCGCCGGCTCAGCGTGATGGAGCAGAACCTGGATGTGGTCAAGTTCTGCCTCTACCCCATCCTGATCGCCGAGGAAGCCTACAGGCGCAGGCCCGAGGCCATCGCCTGGCTGCACGTCACCAATGCCTTGCGCCTGGCGCAGGAGAGCAAGGAGTTTGTCGCGCTGATGAACCAGCTCGACATCGTGCGCCAGCACAAGGCCTCCTTCCTGGGCGTGTATGAAACGCCGGCCTTTCTCAGCGAGATGAGCGACGTCGTGATCTCGCACCAGTGGGAAAACGCGCTCAACTACTTTTACCTCGAGGTCTGCTGGCAGGGCTATCCGCTGGTACACAACGCCCACCTGTGCGCCGACCTGGGCTATTACTACGAGGGCAATGACGTCGAGGCGGGCTGCGCGCGCCTGCTGGAGGTGTTCGACAAGCACGACGAACTGGCTGCTGCCTATGCGGCGCGGCAGCGCGAGCTGATCAAGCGCTACCTGCCGGGCAATACCGAGGTCGTGTCGCGTTACGAGGCGCTGCTGCAGCGCCTGATGGCCACGCCACCGGCTTAGGGTGCCGTGCACGGTGGAAACAAAAATGCCCTCCAAGGAGGGCATTTTGCTTTCGCGGCCACCAGGCTCAGGCGGCGACTTCCCTGGCCGTGATCTGGTACTTGAAATCATCCGGCGCGTAGGAGTCAAAACGCCCCGCCGCATTTTCGCCAATGGGGTACATAAAGAAACCGAGCTTCTCGCCGGCCGACTTCGGCAGGGCCAGGTCGTGCGCCGTGTTGTAAGCCATCCAGTTGCCTTCCCAGCCGCCGAACAGCGCCTTGTTCACGGGCGCCACCACCGGGTCGGTGGTGGTCTTGATCCAGTCCGCCGTTTCCAGGCGCATCACCTTGGCCACGTCGGCCGGGTCCATGGCCACCCAGCCGTGGCCCTTGAGGTAGACCTCGGAGCGGCAATGCTGGGCGCCCTTGAGGCTGGCCGGGTTGCCCGAGAGCTCCTTGTAGCCGAAGGCCGAGGGCACCAGGCGTATGCCGTAGACGTCGCGCGCCGGCAGGCCCACCGAGCGGCACAGGCCCACAAACAGCGCGTTCAGGTCGGCGCATTTTCCGCCCAGGTTGCCGGTTTCCAGCATGGTTTTGATGTCGCCTTCGCCGCAGCCGCGCACCTTGGGTTCGCGGTAGGTGTTGGCAACGATCCAGTCATACATCTTTTGCGCTTTCTCGACATCGGTCTTCGCGCCTTGGGTGGCGGCCAGCGCGGTCTTGCGCACGATGCCGTCGGTCGGGATCAGCGTGGTCGGGCGCGTGAAATAGCGCAGCGTGTCGGCGCTTTCGGCTGGAGCGGTTTTCTGCGACCAGTCGATGGCCCGGCCCTGGGTCTGCACGCGGCTGGTCAGTTCCACAAAGGGTTTGGCTTCCGTGACCGGGAATTCGGCGTACAGCATCTTCGCGCCGTCGCGGCCGTCCTGCGCCAGCAGCGTGCTGCCGTTGCTAGCGAAACTGTTGCCCAGCGAATGCTGGTAGTCGCTGTTGACCGAGGGAATCGGCAGCCAGACCTTGGTCACGCCTTGCGGCTTGAGGATGTCCACGCGTGTGGTCACGTCAAAAGTGCGCCAGGCGCCGCTTTGGGGCGCGAAGTGGCGGCGGCTAGGCGCGGGGGTCGTCTGGGCGAAGTTGAGGGATGGCAAGGCGGCGGCCATGGCGGCGGCTGCGCCGCTTTTCAGAAAGGCTCGGCGTACGGTGGTCATAAAGGATCTCCGGGTGGGGTGAGGGTGACGTGCACCGCAGCAGGTAAAGATGCTGCGGGATGTCAGGCTGCGATTATCGCCGCTGCCTTGCGGCGGACATGCTCAAGGCTTGAGCAGCCCGTCAATCAGCTTCGCAGCCGCGGGGCCGGTCCAGTCGACTTCGCCCTTGACGCGCAGGCGCGGCCGGCCGGCCGTGTCCATCATCAGGGTTGTCGGGAATACCTTCACACCCCAGCCCCGCGCCGCCTTGCCGTCGAGGTCCAGCAATACCGGCAGCGTCACGCCCGTGGTCCTGGCGAACTGCAGGGCACGCGCGGGCGGCTCCTTGAAGTTGATGGCCAGCACCAGCAGTTTCTCGGGCCCGTAAAAATCCGCCACCTGTTGCAGCGTGGGCATCTCGGCACGGCAGGGTTCGCACCAGCTGGCCCAGAAATTCAGCAGCACGGCCCGGCCGCGCAGGTCGGCGGCTTGCCAGGTCTTGCCGGTGGTGTCCACCAGCGCGAAAGCGGCCACCGGGCCGGCCCAGGGGCTGACTTCATACGCAGGGCCGGTCAAGCCCTGCGGCCTCGCCGGAAACACGGCGGCACCGGCGCTGATGGCGAGCGCCTGTTGCAGAAGATGGCGACGAGAAAAGGGCGGAATCGTCATGGGCCTGGCATTGGTAGGATGGTGCTAGCGTAACCGAGCCACCATGCATGTATCCATGCGGGCGCCTACACACCAATCACAGGAAGTTTCATGAACATCGATATCCGGGAAGCGCAAGCTGGCGACGCTGCGCTGATCCACAACTTCATCGTCGAACTGGCCATTTATGAAAAAGCGGAACATGAGGTCGTTGCGAGCACCGCGGACATTGAACGCAGCCTGTTTGAGCCAGGCACACCCGCCCGCGCCCTGATTTGCGAGATAGACGGCCAGCCCGTGGGTTATGCGGTGTACTTCCTGAGCTATTCCACCTGGCTGGGCCGCAAAGGCATGTACCTGGAGGATTTGTACGTGTCGCCCCAACACCGGGGCAGCGGCGCCGGCAAGCGGCTGCTCCGCCACCTGGCCCGGCTGGCTTTTGACAGCGGCTGCGGGCGCTTCGAATGGAGTGTGCTGGACTGGAACGAGCCGGCCATCCAGTTTTACCAGTCGCTGGGGGCCAAACCGCAGGCCGAATGGGTGCGCTACCGCATGGCCGGTGACACCCTGAGGCAGTTTGCGCAGGGGACCGAGCCCACAAGCCAGGCCCTGCCGACGCCATAAGCCCGCCCGCGCGGCCATGCCGGCGCTCGCCAGCGGCGCCGGCTCTTTGTAAGCGCTTTTTTGTAAGAAATGACAACCTGGGGCGACCAAATGCCACAGGAGGTCCGCACGCCGCTGCAAAAGACAGCACCGGCACAGCAGCAGCGTTGGCCCGCCCGGCGGCGCGAACCCTATATAGGACAGCATTTGGCCGGCGCCGCTTGCGCCCAAAGCGATTCAGTCCTACAAACACTCTTTTCGAACGGCTTTTAAATCTATAACCAAATAACCGTAGCCAAGGCGAATCTTGAACCTACCACTCAACATCTCGGCCCTCTCGCTCCAGCTGCCTCCTGCGTCCCCGCAATTCATTGACCTCTACCGTCCGGACAGCGACGCGCAGGCCATGCATGCAACGGTGCAGGAGCTGACGGAAGCACTGCTGGCCCCGGCGGCGGCCGTGTCGCCCAAATTCTTTTACAACGCGCTGGGCTCCAAACTCTTCGAGGCCATCACCGGCCTGGACGAGTACTACCCCACGCGCACCGAAGCCGGCATCTTCGAGGCGGCGCGAACGCACATCGCCGCCACGCTGGCCGAGGCGGGCATCCAGCAGCCCTGCCTGATCGACCTGGGCGCGGGCAACTGCGCCAAGGCCATGGCCTTGATACCGCACCTGCAGCCGCGCCAGTACGTGCCGGTCGACATCTCGGTCGATTTTTTGCGCGATGCGGCCGAGCAGGTGCAAAACAACTTTCCGGCGCTCGACATCGTCGGCCTGGGCATGGATTTTTCGGCCGGGCTGGCCCTGCCGGGCGAAGTCCAGGCGCATGAGCGGGTGTTTTTCTACCCGGGCTCCAGCCTGGGCAACTTTCACCCCGGCCAGGCCTTGCAGTTCCTGGAGCACATCGCCGACCCGGCGCAGGGCAAGGCGCGCGGCCTGCTGCTGGGCATAGACCTGGTCAAGGACACGGCGCGCCTGGAGGCCGCCTACGACGACGCGCTGGGCGTGACCGGCGCCTTCAACAAAAACCTGCTGCTCAATATCAACGACTTGCTGGGCTCGGACTTTGACCTGCGGCAATGGCGCCATGTGGCGCTGTTCAATGCCAGGGAGTCGCGCATCGAGATGCACCTGGAAGCGACGGATGAACTGACGGTGCGCTGGCCCGGCCACGAGCGCAGCTTCCAGGCCGGCGAACGCATACACACCGAGTGCTCCTACAAGTACACGGTCCCGGGCATGACGGCCTTGCTGCGGCAGGCCGGCTTCAAGCACATCGAATACTGGACCGATCCCAACAGCTGGTTCGCGGTGTTCTGGGCTGCGGTGTAAACAAAGCAATTCACCAAAAGAAAAAGGCCGGTTCCCCTCGGGGAAACCGGCCTTTTGTTTTTTAAACCGCTGTCAGGCGCGCTCGCCCACCCAGCCCTGCACCGACTTCAGCGCATCGCCCAGCTTGGAGGCATCGGTGCCGCCGGCCATGGCCATGTCGGCCTTGCCGCCGCCCTTGCCGCCGACTTGCTGGGCCACAAAGTTCACGAGTTCGCCGGCCTTGACCTTGCCCACGCTGTCGGCCGTCACACCCGCGGCGATCTGCACCTTGTCGCCGTCGACCGCGGCCAGCACGATGACGGCGGTCTTGAGCTTGTCCTTGAGCTTGTCCATGGTGTCGCGCAGCGTCTTGGCGTCGGCGCCTTCGAGTTTCGCGGCCAGCACTTTCAGGCCCTTGACGTCCACCGCCTGCGTGAGCAGCTCATCGCCTTGCGAAGACGCCAGCTTGCCCTTGAGCCCGGCGATTTCTTTTTCCAGCGTCTTGACCTGGTCCAGCACCTGGCCGATGCGGCCCTGCAGCTCGGTCGGGCTGGCCTTGAGCGAGCCGGCCGCGGCCTGCACCGTGGACTCCAGCGACTGCAGATAGGCCAGCGCGTTTTCGCCGGTGACGGCTTCCACGCGCCGCACGCCGGCGGCCACGCCGCTCTCGCCGACGATCTTGAACAGGCCTATGTCGCCGGTGCGCGCCACATGGGTGCCGCCGCAGAGTTCCTTGCTTGAGCCTATGGTCAGCACGCGCACGCGCTCGCCGTATTTCTCGCCGAACAGCATCATGGCGCCGCTTTTTTGCGCGGCTTCCATGTCCATCACGCTGGCATCGGTCGCCACGTTGGAGAGGATTTCGGCATTGACGCGGGCTTCGATCTCGCGGATCTGCGCGTCGGTCACCGGCGCGCCGTGCGCGAAGTCAAAGCGGGTGCGCTCGGCGTTCACCAGGCTGCCCTTTTGCTGCACATGCTCGCCCAGGACTTCGCGCAGGGCCTTGTGCATCAAGTGGGTAGCGCTGTGGTTGCGCACGGTGGCGGCGCGCACGGCGGTGTTGACTTGCGCCTTCACCGTATCGCCGACCTTGAGTGTGCCCTCTTCCTGCGTGCCGTGGTGGCCGAACACATCGGCGCGGATTTTCTGCGTGTCGTCCACCGCGAAGCTGGCACCGGCCGCGGTGATGCGGCCCTGGTCGCCGACCTGGCCGCCGCTTTCGGCGTAAAAAGGCGTGGTGTCCAGCACTACCACACCGCTTTGCCCGGCATTGAGGGCCTGCACGGCCACGCCGTCGGCATAAAGCGCCACCACTTTTGCGGGCTCTTCGAGCAGCTCGTAGCCGGTAAAGGTATTGCCGCTGCCGGTGTATTCGAGCGCGCGGTCCATCTTGAACTTGCCGGCGGCGCGCGCCTGGTTCTTTTGCTTGTCCATCGCGGCCTTGAAGCCGGCCTCGTCAACCTCGACGCCGCGCTCGCGGCAGACGTCGGCCGACAAGTCCAGCGGGAAGCCGTAGGTGTCGTGCAGCTTGAAGGCCACCTCGCCCGGCAGCACCTTGGCGCCGCCGGCCAGCGCCGTGTCCAGGATGGTCATGCCGATTTCCAGCGTTTCAAAGAAGCGCTCTTCCTCGGCCTTGAGCACGGCGGTGATGCGGGCTTCGTCGGTCCTGAGCTTGGGATAGGCGTCGCCCATCAGTTTGGCGAGGTCAGCCACCAGCTTGTGGAAGAAAGGCGTCTTCTTGCCCAGCTTGTAGCCATGGCGGATCGCGCGGCGGATGATGCGGCGCTGCACATAACCGCGGCCCTCGTTGGACGGGTTGACGCCGTCGCTGACCAGGAAGGCGGTGGCGCGAATGTGGTCGGCGATCACGCGCAGCGACTTGTTGCCCAGGTCCTTCTCGCCGGTTTCACGGCTGGCGGCCTTGATCAGCGCCTCGAAGATGTCGATCTCGTAATTGCTATGCACATGCTGCAGGATGGCGGCCAGGCGCTCCAGGCCCATGCCGGTGTCCACGCAGGGCGCGGGCAGCTTGGTGACGCTGCCGTCGGCCGCCATGTCGAACTGCATGAACACGTTGTTCCAGATTTCGATGAAGCGGTCGCCGTCTTCATCGGGGCTGCCGGGCGGGCCGCCGGGAATGTGGTCGCCGTGGTCGTAAAAGATTTCGCTGCACGGGCCGCAGGGCCCGGTGTCGGCCATCATCCAGAAGTTGTCGGACTTGTAGCGGCCGCCCTTGTTGTCGCCGATGCGGATCACGCGCTCGGGCGGCAGGCCGATTTCCTTGGTCCAGATGTCGTAGGCCTCGTCGTCTTCCAGATACACCGTGGCCATCAGGCGCTCAGGCGGCAGCTTGTAAACCTCGGTCAGCAGCTCCCAGGCCCACTTGAGCGACTCGCGCTTGAAGTAGTCGCCGAAGCTCCAGTTGCCCAGCATCTCGAAGAAGGTGTGGTGGCGCGCGGTGTAGCCCACGTTTTCCAGGTCGTTGTGCTTGCCGCCGGCGCGCAGGCAGGCCTGGACGGACACGGCGCGCACATAAGGACGCTTGTCGGTGCCCAGGAACACATCCTTGAACTGCACCATGCCGGAGTTGGTGAACATCAGCGTCGGGTCGTTGCCCGGCACCAGCGAGCTGGAGGGCACCACGGTGTGCCCCTTGGACGCGAAGAAATCGAGGAAGGTCTTGCGGATGTCGGCGACAGTGAAAGTGGGCTGGCTCATCTTGGATTTTGTGGTCTGGCGAAGGTGGCCGGCCGCCGGCGACCTCAGGTCGTACCCACTGCGTCGAACCCACCTAAGCGCTTGATTTACTTGAACATTCGATTATAGGCGTGGACCCCTTCGGCAGCCCCGGCGCCAAGCCAGGCCCCGCGCAGGGCCGGCGCATCAAGGCGGTGCCCGGCGCACCGCCCCGGCGCCAAGGCGCCAGCCGCGCCGCACGGCGGCCCCAAAACCAGGCATCCAGCCCTCCTTTACCGCCAAATCCGCTGGCACGCAAGCTGCTTAATACCCTATAAAGATAATTTAAATATCTTCTTAATATATTTACATCCAAGCCCTTTTTCATCCCCCATCCTCAGGAGCACTCCCTTGAACAACCCCCGCTGGCAAGGCATTTTTCCCGCCGTCACCACCAAATTCCACGCCGACGAAAGCATTGACGCCGAAGGCACGGCCCGGCACATCGACTTCCAGATCCGCAACGGCATCCACGGCCTGGTGACCTGCGGCTCGCTG
The DNA here is from genome assembly GCF_056401275.1 of Polaromonas sp. P4_F6. Taxonomy (NCBI): domain Bacteria; kingdom Pseudomonadati; phylum Pseudomonadota; class Betaproteobacteria; order Burkholderiales; family Comamonadaceae; genus Polaromonas; species Polaromonas sp. P4_F6. Next base: position 64,690 of record NZ_JBFUJQ010000010.1, read on the forward strand.
GGTGAGGCCAGCACGCTGTCGCTGGAGGAAAAGCTCCAGGTCGCCAAGATCGCCCTGGACGCCAGCAAGGGCCGCATCCCGGTGCTGGCCAATGTGTCGGAAACCAGCACCCGCGAGGCGCTGCGTTATATCGCCGGCGCCAACCAGCTCGGCGTAGACGGCTTTATGGTCATGCCCTCGGTGATCTACGTGGCCGATGCGCGCGAAGCCATGCTCAATGTGCGCACCATGGCCGAGGCCGCGCGCAAGCCGGTCATGATTTACAACAACCCGGTCGCCTACCGGGTGGACTTGAAGCCCGAGCACATGGCCGAGCTGGCCGACTGCGAATGGCTGGTCGCCATCAAGGAGAGCACCGACAACATCCGCCGCATCACCGACCTGCGCAACACGGTGGGCGAGCGCTACCAGCTCTTCCTCGGCGTGGACGACCTGGCCTACGAAGGCCTCGCGCTGGGCTGCGACGGCCTGCTGGCCGGCGTGGGCTGCGCCTTCCCGCGCGAGACCGTGGCGCTCTATGACCTGATGAAGGCCGGCCAATTCGCCGAAGCACTCAAGCTCTACCAGTGGATGACGCCCATGCTGCACCTGGACGTCTCCACCAAGCTGGTGCAAAACCTCAAGCTCATCGACGCCCTGGTCGGCGTGGGCACCGAGCACATGCGCCGCCCGCGCCTGCCGCTGGTAGGCGCCGAGCGCGAATTCGTCGAAGCCATCGTCAAAAAAGCCCTGGCCACGCGGCCGGCGCAGTACCAGTCCGCCCCGTAAATTTTTCCAACCCCCGCAACCCGCACCGAGGAGACACCCATGACACATCGCAACAGCATCGTTTCATTGATCGGCATCGCAGCCATCGCGCTGGCCTCAGCGGCACAGGCCCAGGAACAGGTCGTGGCCATCGGCCACACCGGCCCGCTTTCGGGGCCGAACGCGTTCGCCGGCAAGGACAACGAAAACGGCGTGCGTCTGGCGATCGAAGAACTCAATGCCAAAAAAATGGTGGTGGGTGGCAAGACACTCAAGTTCGAACTGCAGTCGGAGGACGACCAGTGCGACGCCAAGGCCGGCGTGGCCGCAGCCCAAAAACTCGTTGACGGCAAAGTGAAGTACATCATGGGCCCCTATTGCTCGGGCGTTGCGATTCCCGCTTCACGGGTATACAGCGAAGGTGGCGCCATGATGTCGACCGTGGGCACCAACCCCAAGGTCACCCAGGGCGGCTACAAAAACCTGTTCCGGATCATTGCCAGCGACACACAGATCGGCTCCAGCATGGCGGTGTATGCCGCCAAGGTCCTGAAGGTCAGCAAGGTCGGCGTGATTGACGACCGCACGGCGTTCGGCCAGGGCGTTGCGGAAGAATTCGTCAAGGAAGCCAAAAAGCAGGGCCTCACCGTGGTCGGGCAGGAGTTCACGACCGACAAGGCCGTGGATTTCCTCGCCATCCTGACCAACCTCAAGGCGCAGAAACCGGAAGCCATCTTCTTCGGCGGCTACGCACCGCAGGCCGCGCCCATGGTGCGCCAGATGAAACAGCTGGGCCTGTCCGCCAAGCTGCTGGGCGGCGACACGCTCTGCAGCCCCGAAATGGGCAAGCTCGGCGGCGAAGCGGTTAACGACACGGTTTTTTGCGCGCAAGGCGGCTCCATGCTGGAAAAGGCCGCAGGTGGACCGGCCTTCAAGGCCAAATACAAAAAGCGCTTCAACCTCGATACGGACGCCTACGGCGCTTCCTTCTATGACCAGACGATGCTGATCGGCGAGGCCATGCGCAAAGCCGACTCCATCGACGTGGCCAAGGTCGGCGCCGAAATCTACAAGGGCAGCTACAAGGGCGTCGCGGGCACCTACACCTATGACGACAAGGGCAACATGACCCAGGCGCCCATTACGGTGTTCACGTTCAAGAATGCCCAGCCCACGGCGCTGGCGAGTTACTGAACACGCACAACTGCCGGCCGCACAGATGACCGGTGCCATGCCCGCCTTCGCCCCCACGCCGCATGCCCAGCGGCTTGCGGAAACCGAACAGCCATGAAAACACCAGACACCGTGACGATCCACGTCAACGGCCGGCCAGTGTCGGTCAAGACGGGAACGTCTGTGGCCGCGGCGCTGCGCATCGCCGACGCCGCGCACATGGGCGTGGCACGCCGCTCCGTGCACGGTGAAGCCCGCGCACCTTTTTGCGGCATGGGCATCTGCCAGGAATGCCGCGTCGACATCGACGGCCGGCGCCGCCTGGCCTGCCAGACCCTGTGCAGCGACGGCCTGCGCGTGGACACCGGACTTCAAGATGGAGGACAGCATCCATGAACGCTCCCGACAAGCCCCCACCCGCCGCCGCTCCGTGCGAGCTGCTGATCGTCGGCGCAGGCCCGGCCGGCATGGCGGCCGCGCTGGCCGCCGCGCCCAGCGGGGCGCGCATCACACTGCTGGACGACAACCCGGTCCTGGGCGGCCAGATCTGGCGCGACGGCCCGGGCGCCCATTTGACGCCGCAGGCGCTGCGCATGCGCGAGGCGCTGGCAGGCTGCGCCAATGTGCGCCTGCTGTGCGGCACGCGCGTGGTCAGCCTGGCCGGCGCCGGCGCGCTGCTGCTGGAAGATGCCAAACAAGGCTGGGTGCAGCCCTATGGCAAATTGATCCTGTGCACGGGCGCGCGCGAGCTGCTGCTGCCCTTCCCCGGCTGGACGCTGCCCGGCGTCACAGGCGCCGGCGGTTTGCAGGCCCTGGTCAAGGCCGGCCTGCCGGTGGCGGGTGAACGCATCGTGATCGCCGGCAGCGGCCCGCTGCTGCTGGTGGCGGCCGACACGGCGCGACGCGCCGGCGCAAAAGTTGTCCGCATCGCCGAGCAGGCCGGCCTGCCGGCCGTCGCGGGTTTTGCGGCGCAATTGCTGCGCTGGCCCGGCAAGGCCACCCAGGCCCTGGGCCTGACCAGCGCGCGCTACCGCACCGGCACCCGCGTGGTCTCGGCGCAAGGCGAGGGCCGCGTGCAGTCCGCGCGCCTGCTGCATGCCGGCCACGAGACCGAGATCGCCTGCGACCGTGTGGCCTGCGGTTTCGGCCTGGTGCCCAACACCGAACTGGGCCAGTTGCTGGGCTGCGCGCTGGCGCCGGCCGGTGGCGGCGCACAGGCCCTGGCCGTTGACGGCCTGCAATCGACCAGCGTGGCCGGTGTCTACGCGGCCGGTGAATGCACAGGCGTGGGCGGCAGTGAGCGCGCGCTCGCGCAGGGCCGCATCGCCGGGCTGGCGGCCATCGGGGACAGCGCCGCCGCGCAGCGCCACCACGCGGAACGCGCGCACTGGCAAGCCTTCGCCGAGCAGCTGCAGCGGCACTTTGCCCTCGCGCCCTCGCTCAAGAACCTGGCGCGGCCCGAGACCCTGGTCTGCCGCTGCGAAGACGTGACGCAGGCCGCGCTCGCCGGCTGCGGCAGCTGGACCGAAGCCAAGCTGCACACGCGCTGCGGCATGGGCGCCTGCCAGGGCCGCGTCTGCGGCGCGGCGGCGAATTTTTTGTTCGGCTGGACGCCGCCCACGCCCAGGCCGCCGCTGTCGCCCGCGCGCATCGCCACGCTGGCAAGTCCCCACACCCCTGACTGAAAGCACCCACCCACCACCATGCCACAGGACATCATTCTCGAAACGCAGGGGCTGACCAAGGAGTTCCGCGGTTTTGTCGCCGTGCGCGACGTCGCCCTGCGCGTGCGGCGCGGCAGCATACACGCGCTGATAGGCCCCAACGGCGCCGGCAAGACCACGGTCTTCAACCTGCTGACCAAGTTCCACACGCCGACCGAAGGAAAAATCCTCTTCAACGGCGCCGACATCACACAAGAGAAACCCGCGCAGACCGCGCGCCGCGGCATCGTGCGCTCCTTCCAGATCTCGGCCGTGTTCCCGCAGCTCACGGTGCTGGAGAACGTCAAGATCGCGCTGCAGCGCAAGCTGGGCGTGGAATACCACTTCTGGCAGTCGATCGCGGCCATGCGCAAGCTTGACGCGCCGGCCATGGCCCTGCTCGAGCAGGTGGGCCTGGCGCGTTTTGCCGCGCTGCTCGCCGGCGACCTGCCCTACGGCCGCAAGCGCACGCTGGAAATCGCCACCACGCTGGCCCTGGAGCCGGAACTGCTGCTGCTCGACGAGCCCACGCAGGGCATGGGCCATGAGGACGTGGACCGCATCAAACAACTGATCAAGCAGGTCTCGGCGCAGCGCACCGTGCTGATGGTGGAGCACAACATGAAGGTGGTGGCCGACATCAGCGACACCATCACCGTGCTGCAGCGCGGCGAGGTGCTGGCCGAGGGGCCTTATGCCGAGGTTTCCGCCAACCCGGCCGTGCGTGAAGCCTATATGGGAGTCGAAGAAGATGCCTGAACCCCTCCACCCCGCCGGCGAGGCCATGCTCACCATCCGCGACCTGCACGCCTGGTACGGCGAATCGCATGTGCTGCAAGGCATCAACCTGGACGTCAAGGCCGGCGAATGCATCACCCTGCTGGGCCGCAACGGCGCGGGCCGCACCTCCACGCTGCGCGCCATCCTCGGGCTGGTCGGCAAGCGCACCGGCTCGATCCGCGTGGCGGGCAAGGAAACCATCGGCCTGCCGCCGCACCGCATCGCCCGCCTGGGGCTGGGTTATTGCCCCGAAGAGCGCGGCATCTATGCCTCGCTGACCGCCGAGGAAAACCTGTTGCTCTTGCCCAAGGTCGGCGAAGGCGGCATGTCGCTGGAGCAGATCTACGCCATGTTCCCCAACCTCCAGGAACGCGCCAACAGCCCCGGCACACGGCTGTCGGGCGGCGAGCAGCAGATGCTCGCGATGGCGCGCATCCTGCGCACCGGCGCCCAGCTGCTGCTGCTCGACGAGATCACCGAAGGCCTGGCGCCCGTGATCGTGCAAAAGCTCGGCCAGGTGATACGCGAGCTCAAGGCGCGCGGCTTCACCATCGTGCTGGTGGAGCAGAACTTCCGCTTCGCCAAACACCTGGCGGACCGCCACTACGTGATCGAGCACGGTCAGGTGGTCGAAGTCATGGCGCAGCGCGAGGTCGAATCCCGGCAAAGCCGGCTTGACGAGCTGCTCGGCATCTGAGTTTTTCACCCCGCCCCTCCCCTTCCCTTTGCTTTTTTCCTTAACCCATGGAGCCCTTTATGCAATTTCGCAAACTCTCCGTCTGCCTGGCGGCCTGCGCGGCCCTTTCGTCTTTCTCCGTCCACGCCCAGGTCAGCGATGACGTCGTGAAGATAGGCGTGCTCAACGACCTCTCGGGCATTTATTCCGACCTGTCCGGCCAGGGCTCGGTCACGGCGGCGCGCATGGCCATCGAGGAGATGGGCGGCAAGGTGCTGGGCAAGCCGGTCGAGTTGGTCTTCGCCGACCACCAGAACAAGCCCGACGTGGCGGCCAACCTGGCGCGCGGCTGGTTCGACCAGGGCAAGGTCGACATGGTGACGGACTTCCCCACCACCTCCACCGCGCTGGCCGTGATGGAAATCGCCCGGCAGAAAAACCGCGTGGTCATGCCCTCCTCGGGCCTGGCCACCGCCATCCTCGGCGAAAAATGCACGCCGCTGACCGCGCAGTGGACCACCAACACCTACGCGCTGGCGGCCGGCACGGCGCGCGCGCTGGTCAAGGAGGGCAAGAAGACCTGGTACTTCGTCACCGCCGACTACACCTTCGGCCATTCGCTTGAAAAGGACGCGACCGAGGTCATCAAGGCCGACGGCGGCAGCGTGGTCGGCAGCTCGCGCCACCCCTTCCCCGGCAACGATTTTTCGTCCTTCCTGCTCAAGGCCCAGGCCTCCAAGGCCGACGTCATCGCACTGGCCAATGCCGGCAACGACACGGTCAACGCCATCAAACAGGCCAATGAATACGGCATCACGCGCAAGCAGGTGGTCGCGCCGCTGCTGACCTACATCTCCGACGTGCACAGCATAGGCCTGGACAAGGCCCAGGGCATGTACCTGAGCGAAGCCTTTTACTGGGACTTCGACGATCGCTCGCGCGCCTGGTCCCGGAAGTTCTTCGAGATACAAAAACGCATGCCCACCGCCGCCCAGGCCGGTGTCTACTCGGCCACGCTGAGCTACCTCAAGGCCGTGCAGGCCGCCGGCACCGACGAGGCCAAGGCCGTCATGGCGCAGCTGCGCAAGATGACCATCGACGACGCGGTGATCCGCAAGGGCAAGCTGCGCGAGGACGGCGCGCTGGTGCACGACATGCTGCTGCTGCAGGTCAAGACGCCGGCCGAGTCCAAGGCGCCCTGGGACTACTACAAGGTCAAGTCCGTGCTCAAGGGCGCCGACGTGTTCCCGCCCATCAACCCCGCCTGCCAGGCCGGCAAGTAATTCCATCCCGCGCGCGGCGGCATGCCAGGGGGCGGCCGCCGCGCCACCGACGAAACACACATCATGTTTGACATCCCGATGCAGTCCCTGCTGGCCCAGTTGCTGGTGGGCCTGATCAACGGCTGCTTCTACGCCATGCTGAGCATGGGCCTGGCGATCATCTTCGGCCTGCTCAACATCATCAACTTCGCGCACGGTGCGCAGTTCATGGTGGCCGCCTTCCTGGCCTGGATGGGTTTTTCGCAGCTGCCGCTGCTGCTGGGCCCGGAGTTCAAGATCAACTTCTGGGCGGCGCTGGTGCTGGCGCCCATCATCGTCGGCGGCCTGGGGGTGCTGCTTGAAAAAACCCTGCTCAAGCGGCTCTACCACCTGGACCACCTTTACGGCCTGTTGCTGACCTTCGGCGTCTCGCTGGTGCTTGAAGGCGTGTTCCGCCATTTCTACGGCATCTCGGGCGCCAGCTATGACCCGCCCGCGCTGCTGCAGGGCGGCGTCGACCTGGGATTTATGTATTTGCCGCTGTACCGCGGCTTCGTGGTGCTGGCCTCCATCCTGATCTGCGGCTGCACCTGGTTCCTGTTCGAGAAAACCCGGCTGGGCGCCCTGCTGCGCGCCGGCACCGAGAACCCCAAGCTGCTGCAGGCCTTCGGCGTCAACATCCCGCTGATGATCACGCTGACCTACGGTTTCGGCGTGGGCCTGGCGGGCGTCGCCGGCGTGCTGGCCACACCCATCATGCAGGTCAACCCGCTGATGGGCGCCAACCTGCTCAACATCGTGTTCGCCGTGGTGGTGATAGGCGGGCTGGGCTCCATCCTGGGCGCCGTCGTCAGCGGCCTGGCCCTGGGCCTGCTCGAGGGCCTCACCAAGGTGTTCTACCCCGAGGCGTCCACCGTGGTGGTGTTCGTCATCATGGCGGTGGTGCTGCTGACCCGCCCCGCCGGCCTTTTCGGCAAGGAGCACTGAAGCCATGAAATCCCTGCTCACCCACATCCCCATGCCCGTGCGCATCCTGCTGGCGCTGCTGCTGCCCGCGCTGCTGGTGCCGGCCTTCCCCGAAATCGCCTACCCGGTCTTCATCATGAAGGTGCTGTGCTACGCGCTGTTCGCGCTGGCCTTCAACCTGCTGATCGGTTTCACCGGCCTGGTGTCCTTCGGCCATGCGGCCTTCTTTGGCTGGGCCGGCTACACCACCGGCATCCTGATGATCCGCTTCGGCGCGGCCGGCTTTCCCGTCGAGCTGGCCATCCTGGCGGGCATGGCCGTGGCCACCGCCATCGGCTGGCTGATAGGCACGCTGGCGATACGCCGCACCGGCATCTATTTCGCGATGATCACCCTGGCGCTCTCGCAGGTGGCCTACTTCCTGGCGGTGCAAATCCCCTGGACCGGCGGCGAGGATGGCATGCAGGGCATCCCGCGCGGCAAGCTGCTGGGCCTGGTCGACCTCTCGGTGGACAACAACATGTATTACTTCACGCTGGCGGTGTTCGTCGCGGCCTTCCTGGCCATACACCGCATCGTGCATTCGCCCTTCGGCCAGGCGCTCAAGGCGCTGCGCGACAACGCGCCGCGCGCCGTCTCGCTGGGCTACGACACCGACCGCTGCAAGCTTTACGCCTTCATGCTGTCGGCCGCGCTGGCCGGGCTGGCCGGCTCGCTCAAGGCGCTGGTGCTGCAGCTGTCGGCGCTCAACGACGTGATGCTGAGCACCTCGACCGAAGTGCTGCTGATGACGCTGCTGGGAGGGCTAGGCACCAGTTGGGGGCCCGTGGTAGGCTCCACACTGGTGGTCAGCCTGCAGAACCACCTCGCCGCCCTGGGCGGCGTGGTAACCGTGCTCATAGGCCTGACCTTCATCGTCTGTGTATCGTTCTTCCGGCGTGGCCTGGTCGGCGAATGGCAGGCCCTGCTGCAACGCCGAGATGCCCAACAACACCATGTCCCTGTCCACGACCGCACAGCCCACACCCCTTAAGCGCCGGGCCGCCGACGTCGCCTACGACGCGATCGAAGCCATGATCGCCACCTTGCAACTGCAGCCCGGGGCGCCCGTGGTCGAGGCCGACCTGGCCCAGCGCACCCAGCTGGGCCGCACCCCGGTGCGCGAGGCGCTGCTGCGCATGGTCTCCATAGGCCTGATCGTGCAGCAGCCCCGGCGCGGCCTGCTGGTCTCCAACATCGACCTGGCCGACCACCTGGACGTGATCCTCACGCGGCGCGTGCTCGAGGGCGTGATCGCCGCGTGTTCGGCGCGCCGCGCCACGGCGGCCCAGCGCAAGGCCATCGTCGGCTGCGCGGCCAAGATGGTCAAGGCCGCCGAACGCGCCAACCTCGAGGCCTATATGGCGGCCGACCACGAGCTGGACCTGGTCAACCACGAGGCCTGCCGCAACAGCTCGGCCGTCAAGAGCGTGGTGCCGCTGATCGTGCAATGCCGCCGCTTCTGGTACGCCTACCAGCACGAGGGCGAGATCGCCGAAGGCGCGCGCTTTCACATGGAGCTGGCCCAGGGCATCGCCACGGGCGACGAGGCCGCCGCGGTGCTGGGCGCCAACAAGCTCATGGACTATCTTGAGGGCTTTGCCCGCCGCGTCATCGAGATCTGACGGCCCCCGGCCGCCGGGCGGCTATCGGCCGGCTACTGCGCGGCTTGCCGGCCCAGCTCGATGCGCTGGGCCAAAAAGCGCCATATGCGCTCGTCGTCGCTGAAAGCCACGTTAAAGCGCAGCCAGCCCGTGGGATGGGGCTCCAGCAGGAACAGCTGCCCCGGCCCGAGCATGATGCCCTCGGGCGTCGCCTCCTTGGACAGCACGGCACCGTCCGGAAGGTCCGGGTGCCGGGCCCACAGGTACATGCCGGCCCCCGGCTCATGGAAAAGCTCGAATCCCAGGCTGGTCAGATTCTTTTCGGTCTTGCGATGCGCCAGGGCCAGCTTTTCCCGAAGCGACTTGAGGTGCTTGCGCCAGCGGCCGTCGGTGACCACGCCGAAGGTCAGCCGCTCGGCGATGTCCGAGGATGTCAGCCCGGAAATCATCTTGAGCTGGGCCAGGTCCTCTATCAGCTCACCTCTCGCCAGCAGGTAGCCCACGCGCAGATTCGGGGAAATGGTTTTGGAAAAGCTGCCGATGTACACCACGCGCCGCAGTTGATCCAGGCTGGCCAGCGTGGAGCGCGAGGTTGGGTCCATGTCGGCGTAGATATCGTTTTCCACCAGCATGAAATCATGCGCCTCGGCCAGCTGCAGCAGGCGGTGCAGATGGGCCGCCGAGGCGATCGAGCAGGTCGGGCTCTGCAGGCGGGGCTGCGTGAAAAAGGCCTTGGGCTTGTGCTCGGCCAGCAGCGCCTCCAGCGCGGCGAGGTCGTAACCCGTGGGAGTGCGCGGCACGCCCACCAGATGGACCCCCAGGAAACGCAGCATGAACATCAGGTTGGGATAACCCGGGTTGTCCACCAGCACGGTGTCGCCCGGTTTGAGGAGTTGCCGGGCCACCAGGTCCAGCGCCTGGCTGGAGCCCTGCGTCAGCAGCACCTGGCTCACCTCAACCGGTATCTGGTTTTCGGCCAGGGCCTCCGCGATGACCATGCGCAGCGCCATATGCCCATGGGGCAGGCCGTAACCCTCCAGGGAAGAGCCGTCCACCGATAGCTGCCGCATGCTGCGGCGCAGCGCGTCCCCGAACAGGAAATCGTGGGGCAGCCAGCCGCAGCCGGGTTTCATCGGCAGGTTGCGGTTTTCGAATATCTGCTTGAGGTACCAGCGCGCGTCGAATTTCGGCTGCGGGGGCTGCGCATAGGGCGTGCCCGATGCCCCCTCGTCACCCCGGCGCTTGACGAAAAACCCGGCATTGGCCCGGGAAACAAGCCATCCCTGGGCTACCAGGCGGTCGTAGGCCTCCACCACCGTGAAGACGCTGACGCCATGCATGGCGGCAAAACCCCGGATGGAGGGCAGCTTGACCCCCGGCTTCAGCGCCTGCCCGGCAATCATGCCGCGCAGGCCGTCAACGATCTGGCTCACCAGGGGCGTCTGTAGTTCCGGGCGCAGTGTGAGCATCAAAAAACCAAAAAAGGCAGATTGTGCATCGCAATCCTCATGCACCGGGTTGGGGAATCCATGTACAGGATTCTAGACCCGCACAGTGTGCTGGAAAGCACGCAAAGCTGTACATGGACTGGGCTGGCGCCGAATTTTAAAGTCCACCCCGTTCCCTACTTAAACCTTGAAACCACCTTCATCATGCAGCCAAACCAGACTACCACCAACGCCGCCCTGATGGCGCGCCGCCAAGCCGCCGTGACGCGCGGCGTCGGCCAGGCACACGAGATTTTTGCCAGCCGGGCGAAAAACGCCGAACTGTGGGACGTGGAAGGCCGCCGCTATATCGACTTCGCCGGCGGCATCGCCGTGCTCAACACCGGCCACCTGCATCCCGAAGTCATTGCCGCGGTCAAGGCCCAGCTCGACCTCTACACCCACACCTGCTTCCAGGTCGTCGCCTATGAACCCTACGTCGAACTGGCGGAAAAGCTCAATGCCCTGGCGCCCGGCAACTTCGCCAAAAAAACCTTGCTGCTGAGCACCGGCGCCGAGGCGGTCGAGAACGCGGTCAAGGTGGCGCGGGCCTACACCAAGCGCCCCGGCGTCGTTGCCTTCACCGGCGGCTACCACGGCCGCACCAACATGACATTGGGCATGACCGGCAAGGTGGCGCCTTACAAGCTGGGCTTTGGCCCCTTCCCCGGCGAAGTCTTCCACGCCGAATTCCCCAACGCCCTGCACGGCGTGAGCATCGACCAGGCGCTGCATTCGGTGGAGCAGATCCTCAAGAACGACGTCGAACCCGAGCGCGTGGCGGCCTTCATCATTGAACCGGTGCAGGGCGAAGGCGGTTTTTACGTCGCCCCGCCCGAATTCATCAGCCGCCTGAAGGCGCTGGCCGACCGCCACGGCATCCTGCTGATCGCCGATGAGGTCCAGACCGGCGCGGGACGCACAGGCACCTGGTTCGCCAGCGAACAGTGGCCGGTGGCCCCCGACCTGATCGCCATCGCCAAATCGATGGCCGGCGGTTTCCCCATCTCGGGCCTGGTTGGCCGCGCCGAGGTGATGGATGCCCCCGGCCCCGGCGGCCTGGGTGGCACCTATGCCGGCAGCCCCGTAGGTTGCGCCGCGGCGCTTGCCGTGCTCAAGGCCTTTCAGGAAGAAAAGCTGCTGGATCGCAGCAAAACTCTGGGCGCCCACCTGGTCAAAGGCCTGCGCGCCATCGCCGAAACGGAAAAGTCCATCGGCGACGTGCGCGGGCTGGGCGCCATGATCGCCATAGAGCTCTTCGAAAACGGGGACCTCGCCCGCCCTGACGCGGTACTGACCAAGCGCGTGGTGGCCGAGGCCGCCCGGCGCGGGCTGATATTGCTCTCTTGCGGCACCTACGGTAATGTGATCCGCATTCTCGTTCCCCTCACGGCGCCCGACGCGCTGCTCGACGAAGGCCTGAAAATCCTGGCCGACAGCTTCGCCGCAACGCGTTGATCTCCGTGACCAGCTCAGGAAAAACGATGACTGATCACGATGTCCTCGTACGCTTTGCAGGCGTGCAGAAAACCTATGACGGCGAGCAGCTTGTCGTGCAGCAGCTTGACCTCGACATCCATCGCGGGGAGTTCCTGAGCCTGCTGGGCCCTTCGGGCTCCGGGAAAACCACGACCTTGATGATGCTTGCCGGCTTCGAGTCCCCCACGGCCGGCGAGATTTTCCTGGGCGGCGCGCAGATCACGGGTACCCCGCCGCACAAGCGCAACTTCGGCATGGTGTTCCAGAACTACGCGCTGTTCCCGCACCTCACCGTGGGCCAGAACGTGGCGTATCCGCTCACGGTGCGCAAGGTCTCCAAGGCCGACCAGGCAAGCCGCGTGCAACGCGCGCTCGACATGGTCCGCCTATCGGGCATGTCCGACCGCCTGCCCGGCCAGCTTTCCGGCGGCCAGCAGCAACGCGTGGCCCTGGCGCGCGCACTGGTGTTCGAGCCCCAGCTCGTGCTGATGGACGAGCCCCTGGGCGCACTCGACAAGCAGCTGCGCGAGCACATGCAGATCGAGCTGAAAGAGCTGCACAAGCAGCTGGGCGTGACCTTTGTCTACGTCACCCACGACCAGGGCGAAGCGCTGACCATGAGCGACCGCGTGGCGGTGTTCAACGATGGTGTGATCCAGCAACTGGCCCCTGTGGAGGCGCTGTACGAGACGCCCTCCAACCGTTTTGTCGCCGGCTTCGTCGGTGACAGCACGGTACTCAAGGGCAAAGCCGGCACCGCCGGCATCGAATTGCCGGACGGCCGCGTCCTGGGCGGCATCAACGTCAACCAGGCGCCTGCCGGTGCGCAGGTTGAGGCCTACATCCGGCCCGAGCGCATCGTGCTGCACCGCCAGCCCCTGCCCGCGCTGGCGAACGTGCTCGCCGCGCGCGTCGCGCGGGTCATCTATTTCGGTGACCACCTGCGCCTGCTCTGCGACCTTGGCGAAGGCCAGGCCGAAGCCACGGTGAAGCTGCCCCTGATCGCGCTGGACGGCCTGGCGTCGCCGCAGCCCGGGGAGGCCGTTCACCTGGAATTCCCCGCGGCATTCACGCGGATTTACGGCACCTGACCGCGCCCGCACCACACTTTTTGCCTTTCTTTTTCACGCGTTTCTTTCATCAACCACCGAGGACTCACCCCATGACTACCCTGAAGAAAAACATCATCGCCATCACGGCGGCTTCTTGCCTGGCCCTGCCAGCCCTGGCGCAGCAGCAGATCACCGTCATCAACTTCGGCGGCGCCAACGCCAACGCGCAAAAGAAGGCGTATTACGAGCCTTACGAAAAGACGGGCACCAAAGTCATCGCCGGCGAATACAACGGCGAGCAGGCCAAGATCAAGGCCATGGTCGAGACCAAGAAGGTCACCTGGGACGTGGTCGAGGTCGAGTCGCCCGACGTGCAGCGTGGCTGCGACGAAGGCCTGTTCGAAAAGATCGACTTCAGCAAGATCGGCGCCAAGGCGGACTTCCTTCCCGCCGCCGTGCACGACTGCGGCGTCGGCGTTTTTGTCTGGTCCACCGTGATGGCCTGGAACGCCGACAAGGTCAAGTCCGCCCCCACCAGCTGGGCTGATTTCTGGGACGTCAAAAAGATCCCCGGCAAGCGCGGCATGCGCAAGGGCGCGCGCTACAACCTGGAGTTCGCGCTGATGGCCGACGGCGTCAAGCCGGCCGATGTCTACAAGGTCCTGGCCACCAAGGATGGCGCGGATCGCGCATTCCGCAAGCTGACCGAACTCAAGCCCAGCATCCAGTGGTGGGAAGCCGGCGCCCAGCCCGCGCAATTCCTGGTGGCCGGTGACGTCGCCCTGAGCACGGTCTACAACGGCCGCATCGACGCCGCCAACCGCGAAGGCCGCAACCTGAAGATCTACTGGCCCGGTGGCATTTACGACCTGGACTACTGGGTCATCCCCAAAGGCGCACCGAACAAGGACGCCTCGATGAAATTCATCGCATTCGCCAGCCAGCCCGCCACGCAAGCCGTGTACGCGCAGAACATCGCCTACGGCCCGGTCAATACCAAGGCCCTGGCCAAGCTGGACAAAAAGGTGCTGGACGACCTGCCGACCTCGCAGGCCAACGCCAAGGAAGCCATCCAGATGAACGTCGGCTTCTGGGCCGACCAGGGCGAAGCGCTGGAAAAACGTTTCGCCGCCTGGGCCACGCAGTAAAACCCGGAGCAAGCCAGCATGACCAGTTCCACCAGCAAAGCAGCCCTGACGGGCGAAGACGCCCGCGCGCTGCGCCAGGCGCTGTCGCGGGCCGAGGCGCGGCGCAAATGGCGCGCCTTCGCCCTGACAGTGCCCCTGCTGGTGTTTCTTCTGCTGACCTTGCTCATTCCTATCGCGGCGCTGCTTCAGCGCGCCGTTGAAAACCCGGAGGTGGCGACAGCGCTGCCCCGGACGGTGAAAAGCCTTGAGGGCTGGAACCCCGAGGCGCCACCGGCCGCCGCAAGCTATGCAGCGCTGGTGCAAGACCTGGGCCACCTTTCAGACAGCTCCGATGCCGGTGCGCTGGCGCGAAGGCTCAACTCTGAAGTGCCCGGCGCTCGCTCCTTGGTCATGGGCGCGTTTCGCGCCTTGCCCATCACAGGTTCAGCCGAGGAAATCCGGGACAGGCTGCTCCAGCTCGATCCGCGCTGGGCAGACCCGCCCTTCTGGCAAGCGATCGCCAAAAACGGTTCCCGCTGGACGCCCGACTACCTGCTGGCATCGGTGGACCTGCGGCGGGGCAGCCAGGGCGATATCGAGCGCATGCCGCCCGAGCTGCGCGCCTTCGGCCCCATCCTGCTTCGCACCTTCCAGATCAGTTTTATCGTCACGCTCTTCTGCCTGGCGCTGGGCTACCCCCTGGCCTGGTGGCTGGCTTCGCTTCCGGCGCGCAAGGCCAACCTGCTGATGATCCTGGTGCTGGTGCCCTTCTGGACTTCCATCCTGGTCCGGGTGGCCGCCTGGATCGTGCTGCTGCAGTCCGAGGGCCTGGTCAATCGCGGGCTGATGGGCATGGGCCTCATAGACAGCCCGCTGCCGCTGCTGTTCAACCGCGCCGGCGTGGTGATCGCCATGGTGCACATCCTGCTGCCCTTCATGATCCTGCCGCTGTACAGCGTGATGAAAAACGTGCCGCCGACCTACGTGCGCGCCGCCGTTTCACTGGGCAGCGCGCCCCTGGCCGCATTCTTTCGCGTCTACGTGCCGCAAACCTACCCGGGCATCAGCGCCGGGGCATTGCTGGTGTTCATCCTGTCCATCGGCTACTACGTGACCCCTGCCCTGCTGGGCGGTGCGGACGACCAGATGCTGAGCTACTACATCGCGCGGTACACCAATGTGCAGGTCAACTGGGGCATGGCCTGCGCGCTGGGCGCGCTGCTGCTGACCGCCACCATGGTTCTTTACGGCGTCTACCGGCGCATCGGCAAGGCCGAGCTCAGCATGGGTTGATGCCTTTTCACGACGCAACCTTCAACTCCGTCCCGCATCTTTTCGTACCTCTTCGCACCTTTATCCACCATGCCCAAAATCATCACCGGCCCCGCCTTCCCGCGCTATGCCACCACGGCCGACAAAGCCGGCTGGTGGCTGGTGCGCGCGGCTTGCGTGGCCATACTGGCTTTTTTGCTGGCGCCTATCCTGGTCGTGGTGCCGCTGTCGTTTTCCGACAGTTCCTTCCTGGCCTATCCCATCCCGGGCTGGTCCCTGAAGTGGTACCGCAACCTGATGGATTCACCCGAATGGGCCCGCGCCGCGAAAAACAGCTTCATCGTGGCGCCCGCCGCCACGCTGATCGCCACCACGCTCGGCACGATGGCCGCAGTGGGCCTGTCGCGCACGCACTTTCGCTTCAAGAGCCTGCTCATGGGCATCCTCATCGCGCCCATGGTGGTGCCCATTGTGGTGGTGGGGGTGGCAACCTATCTCTACTTCGCGCCGCTCGGCCTGGCCGACAGCTACCTGGGCCTGATCGCCGTGCACGCGGCGCTGGGCACGCCATTCGTGCTCACCACCGTGCTGGCAACGCTTGCGGGTTTCAACCACAACCTGGTCAGGGCATCACTGAGCCTTGGCGAAACGCCCTTGCGAACCTTCTTCAGGATCACACTGCCGGTCATCGCTCCGGGCGTGATCTCCGGCGCGCTGTTCGCATTTGCCACCTCTTTTGACGAAGTGGTGGTCACGCTGTTCCTGGCCGGCACGGACCAGGCTACCCTGCCCCGCCAGATGTTCAACGGCATCCGGGAAAACATCTCCCCAACGATCGCGGCGGTGGCCACCTTGCTGATCATTTTCACGACCACCCTCCTGTTGCTGCTGGAGTGGCTGCGCGGGCGGCGCCGCTGACCGCACTGCGGCCTCTTCTTCATTAAAGGACAAGCATGCAGCAACACAACACCCGGGCCGAGGTCATCGGCAACCTGCCCGCCGCAGTCGAGCGATATTTCCAACTCATGTACGACTGCGACCTCGCGCAGTTCGACAACGTCTTTCATCCCACGGCGCAACTCCATGGCTTCACGGATGATGCGCTGGTGGTATGGCCCACCTCGGCCTACCGGGAGATTCTGGCGACCCGCATCTCTCCGATGAATTCAGGCGCGCCGCGGGAGCAGGAAATCCTGCTGATCGACGTGGTGTCGAGCCGGCAGGCCATGGTCAAGGTGCGAGTGCGCATCAACCAGAAAGTGTTTGTCGACCACCTGGGCTACCTTCGCACCGATGAGGGCTGGCGCATCACCTCCAAGGCCTTCTACCTGGAGGGCAGCGCACCATGACGCTCCAAGCCACCGCACTCATGCATGTCGACGATGAGCGGGTCGTCGTGACCGAATGGCGCTTTGCGCCGGGCGCCGAGACGGGCCATCACGTCCACACCCGTCCCTACGTGGTGGTACCACTGACGAACGGCACCCTGGGCATAGGCGGGTCAGATGTCACCCTGTGCGCGGGACAAGCGTATGCGCGGCCCGCGGGCGTGGCGCACAACGTCATCAACACAGGCACGAACGAATTCCGGTTTGTGGAAATCGAATTGAAAGGCATGCTCCCATGAAAGCGCATCATCTATCCATGCTTGTTGCAGCCTTCAGCCTGGTGCTGCCGGCACAAGCCCAGACCCCCGCTCAAACGCCGGCGCAAGGACTGACCGTCGCCAACTTCGGCGGGGCCAACGGCAAGGCGCAGGACGCGGCCTTCATCCAGCCTTTCAAGGCGGCCTACAAAACCGAAGCCAGAGGGGTTGAATATCCCGGCGACCTCCCGGCCATTCGCAACATGGTCAAGGAACGCAAGAACGAGTGGGACGTGGCCGAAGTGGAATCCGCCGACCTGAAAGCAGGATGCGATGCCGGCCTGTTCGAACGCATGGACCGCGGCACCATTCCGCACGCCGGCATGCTGCTGCCGGGCACGGTGCAGGAGTGCGGCGTCGGCGCTTTTGTGTGGGCCACCGTCATGGCCTACGAACCGGGCCGCTTCAAGGAAGCGCCACGAAACTGGCAAGACTTCTGGGATGTGAAGCGCTTTCCCGGCAAGCGGGGCCTGCGCAAGGGCGCGCGC
This sequence comes from Polaromonas sp. P4_F6, assembly GCF_056401275.1. Lineage (NCBI taxonomy): Bacteria > Pseudomonadati > Pseudomonadota > Betaproteobacteria > Burkholderiales > Comamonadaceae > Polaromonas > Polaromonas sp. P4_F6. The sequence continues at coordinate 82,190 of NZ_JBFUJQ010000010.1, forward strand.
TACAACATGGAAATCGCACTGATGGCCGACGGGGTGCATCGCCGCGACGTGTACACCCTGCTGGCCACCGAAGCGGGCGCCAGGCGCGCCCTGGCCAAGCTCGAGCAGCTCAAGCCCCATATCATCTGGTGGGAGTCGGGCTCCCAGCCGCCGCAGCGCCTGGCCTCCGGCGAGACCACAATGTCCACCGCCTTCAACGGCCGAATCGCCGCGGCCAACCGCGAACGCCTCAGCCCGCTGGCCATCTCATGGGCCGACGCCGTGTACGAGCTGGATTACTGGGTCATCATCAAGGGCACGCCCAGGCTGGATCTGGCACGCGCCTTCATCAGCTTCGCCACCTCGGAAGAAGCGCAACTGGCCTTTTCGCGCGAGATTCCCTACGGCCCCACACACTTCAACGCCATCCTGCGTTATGACACCGGCCGCAGCCGCCCGGCTGCCAGCGCACCGGTCACGGACCTGTCCATGGCAGGCAGCGACCTGCCCTCGGCGCCCGGCAACATGCGCCGCTCCCTGGCCTTTGACCCCGCCTTCTGGACACGCTCCGGCGGGGCGGCGCTGGAAAAGCAGTTTGCCCAGAACATGAAATAGCGCCGCACGCCAGGAGGCCTTTGACACTCCTGGCGCTCTTCGCAGCGCCCTACGCGCTGAAACCCTTTCCCCGGGTCGCATACACGCCTGCCGCCCGCAGCTTCCACTCGAATGCTGTCAAAATCATCCAATAGCTCCCTCTCTTTTCGCTTCGGCTTTCCGCTCTCCTTCTGCATTCCTCCTTCTTTCCTCCCCCGCTTTAAGGATTCCCGCTCATGGACATGAAAACTTCCCCCATTTCCCTGCTCAAAGACCCCAGCCTCCTCAAGACCGATGCGCTGATCAACGGCCAATGGGTTGCGGGCAAGGGCCGGTTCGACGTGAACGACCCGGCCACCGGCCGCAAGCTGGCCGACGTGGCCAACCTGGGCTCGCAGGACGCCGAAGCCGCCATCGCCGCCGCCAACGCCGCCTGGCCCGCCTGGCGCAGCAAGACCGGCAAGGAGCGCCACGCCATCCTGCTCAAGTGGTTCCAGCTGCTGATGGCCAACCAGGAAGACCTGGGCCGCATCATGACGGCCGAGCAGGGCAAGCCCTTTGCCGAGGCCAAGGGCGAAATCGCCTACGGCGCGAGTTTTGTCGAGTGGTTTGCCGAGGAAGCCAAACGCGTCAACGGCGAGACCCTGCCGCAGTTCGACAACAACCGCCGCCTGATGGTCATCAAGCAGCCGATAGGCGTGTGCGCCGCCATCACGCCCTGGAACTTCCCGCTGGCCATGATCACCCGCAAGGTGGCCCCGGCCCTGGCCGCCGGCTGCCCGGTGGTCATCAAGCCGGCCGAGCTCACGCCGCTGACCGCCCTGGCCGCCGCCGAGCTGGCCGTGCGCGCCGGCATCCCGGCCGGTGTGCTCAATGTGCTCACGGCCGACAGCGCCAACAGCATCGCCGTGGGCAAGGTGTTCTGCGCCAGTGACGTGGTGCGCCACATCAGCTTCACCGGCTCCACCGAAGTCGGCCGCATCCTGATGGCGCAAAGCGCGCCCAGCGTCAAGAAGCTCGCGCTGGAACTGGGCGGCAACGCGCCCTTCATCGTGTTCGACGACGCCGATGTGGACTCCGCCGTCGAAGGCGCCATGGCCAGCAAATACCGCAACGCCGGCCAGACCTGCGTCTGCGCCAACCGCATCTATGTGCAGGACGGCGTGTACGACCAGTTCGTCGAGAAATTCGCTGCCAAGGTCAAGGGCCTCAAGGTCGGCAACGGCTTTGAGGACGGCGTGGTGCAAGGCCCGCTGATCGAGGACGCCGCCGTCGAGAAGGTGCAGCGCCATGTGGCCGACGCCCTCGCCAAGGGCGGCAAGCTGCTGGCCGGCGGCCACAAGATCAAGGGCCAGTTCTTCGAGCCGACCGTTATCTCCGAAGCCACCGCCGACATGCTCTGCGCCAGGGAAGAAACTTTCGGCCCCTTCGCGCCGGTGTTCCGCTTCAAGAACGACCAGGAAGCGATTGACGCGGCCAACAACACCGAGTTCGGCCTGGCCAGCTATTTCTACAGCCGCGACATAGGCCGCATCTACCGCGTCGCCGAGGCGCTGGAATACGGCATGGTGGGCATCAACGCGGGTGTGATCGCGACCGAGCACGTACCTTTCGGCGGCGTCAAGCAGTCGGGCCTGGGCCGCGAGGGTTCGCGCCACGGCATGGACGAGTACCTCGAGATGAAGTACCTGTGCCTGGGCGACATCCAGCGCTAAACTGGTTCCCCCTACACTCGCCCGCCCACCACGCCCCTATGCGATTGCTGCTTGTTGAAGACGAAGCCGAGATGGCGGCGTGGCTGTTGCGCGCCTTCAAGCAAAGCGGCTATGTGTCCGACCACGCGCCCGATGCCGCCACCGCCGAGTCGCTGCTGGCCGGCAACGACTATGACGCCGTGGTGCTGGACCTGCGCCTGCCCGACAAACACGGGCTGGCGCTGCTGGCCGAGCTGCGCAAGGACGGCAACCGCACGCCCGTGCTGGTGCTGACCGCGCAGGGCTCGCTGCAGGACCGGGTCAAGGGCCTGAACGTCGGGGCCGACGACTTCCTGAGCAAGCCCTTTGCCCTCGAGGAACTCGAGGCCCGCCTGGCCGCGCTGGTGCGGCGCAGCCGCGGCCGTTCCCACGCGCCGCTGCAGTGCGGGTCCCTCTCGTGCCCGCATGACAGCCGCGCCTTCACGCTGGGCGGCACGCTGCTGCAGCTCACGCCGCGCGAAAGCGCGGCCCTGGCCGTGCTGCTGGCGCGCAGCGGCACGCCGGTGGAAAAATCGCAGCTCTCCGGCAAGGTCTTCCCGGCCGACAGCAACGCCGGCCCCGATGCCATCGAACTGGTGCTGCACCGGCTGCGCCGCAAGCTTGAAGGCGGCGACGTGCGCATCGTCACCGTGCGCGGCCTGGGCTACATGCTGGAGGCCATCGCGCCGGAGAGCGCCGCGCATGAAGATACTGCGCACTGACCCCGACCGCTTCGGCATACGCGCGCGCCTGCTCACGCTGCTGCTCCCGGCCATCCTGGGCCTGCTGGCCCTGGACAGCTGGAACGACTACAGCGCCCTCAGAAATCAGGTGCAAGACGCCTACGACCAGAGCATGCTGGAGGCCGCGCACGCGCTGCAAAGCAGCGTGACACCGGCGCGGGACGGCTCGCTGCGGCTGAACACGCCGGCCGGGGTGCAAGCCATATTCGGCACCGACTATCCCCTGCAAAAATACCTGCAGGTGAGCCTGGCGCCCCCGCCCCAGGCGCCGGCGCAGGCCGGGAAAACCAACCCGCCTGAACTCACCCTGCTGGGCGGAACAGAGCTGCCGGCGCCGCCTCCCGAACTGTCAACACCCGGGGCCGACGCTCCCGCCGCGGGCTTGCCCGTCTGGTACGACAGCTTCCACGCGGGCCATCCGGTGCGTGTGGTGGCCCTGCGCAGCCAGGTGCTTGACGGGCAGGGCCGGCCCTTCAGCCTGCTGGTCCAGGTTGCCGAAAGCACGGTGCCGCGCGACCGCGCGCAGGACGCCACCTTGCGGCAGGAACTGATACGCGACGCGCGCATGGTGCTGGTGATGGTGCTGCTGGTCTGGCTGGGCGTGACCTGGTCGCTGCAGCCGCTGGAGCGCCTGCGCAAGTCGGTGCTGCAGGGCAAGGGCGACGAGCTCAGGCCGCTGGACACCAGCGGCGTGCCGCATGAAGTGGCACCGCTGGTCGAGGCCCTGAACCAGCACCTGGCCAGCTACCGCGAGCTGCTCGAGCAACAGTCGCAGTTCCTGGCCGATGCCTCGCACCAGCTGCGCACGCCGCTGGCCATCATGCTGACCCAGGCCGGCGTGGCGCTGCGCGAAAAGGACACCGAGCAGATTCACACCACCCTGCGCGCCATGGTCGCCCAGATCGCGCGCAGCCGGCGCCTGTGCGAGCAACTGCTCTCGCTGGCCCACGCAAGCGAGAGCGCGCCGCCCGCCGGCACGCCCACCCTGGTCGACCTGAACGCCATCGCCCGCGAGGTGGTGCTGCAGCACCTGGCGCTGGCCCACGAAAAAAACCTGGACCTGGGCTGGATGGACGCCCGCGGGGATTCGGCGGATACGGATACGGATGCGGCCGCTGCGCAAGACGCGCCGGCAGCCGCGGTCCCGGTGCTGGCCCGGGAGCCCGAGCTGCACGAGGCGCTTTCCAATCTGGTGCACAACGCCATCGCCTACACGCCGCCCGGCGGCCAGATCACCGTGATGGCGGGCAGCCAGGGCGGCATGGCGCTGGCCGAGGTTCGCGACAACGGCCCCGGCATTGCCCAGGCGCGCCGCGACCAGGTGTTTGAGCGCTTCCATTCGGCCGGCCCGGGCGCCGGCAAAGGCTCGCGCGGCGCCGGGCTGGGCCTGTCCATCGCGCGCGCCTACGCCAGGCGCAACGGCGGCGACATCGAGCTGGCCGACCCGGCCTCCGGCACCGGGCTGCGCGCCATCCTGCGCCTGCCGCTGGCGCCCTCGCCGCAGCGCTGACAGCCCGCGCCGGCGGCCGCACCAGCGGGTTCCTACCCGTTAGTGATAACACGTATTTTGGCCCCGGCCGCGCAAAACGAAAGCCGATTGGAAGCCTCGCTTCCTAACATCCCCTCCAGCCCGAACGCCCCCCAGGCCGCATTTCCCGAGCGGCCCGGGGCCGGGACACCACCCCTAGGAGACACGGATGACACACCCCCCGTTTGCGACAAGGCCCTTCGCGGCCCAGCCATGGAGCGCCCCACGATGAACTTCAACAACCGCAATTTCATACGGGGCCTGTGCCTCATGGCCATTGCCCTGGTCTTTGGCGGGGTGTCCTTCAACTACACGCTGGGCGAGCTGAGCCGCTCCGGGCCCGGCCTGTTCCCGCTGATGGTGAGCTCCTTCCTGTTCATCATCGGCGTGCTCACCGTGGTGCGCTCGCATTTTGTCGACCCCGTGCCGCTGGACTACAGCATCAAGAACATCGCCATCATCCTGCTGAGCCTGGTCGGCTTCTCGCTGATCTCCCAGTTCGTCAACATGATCCTGGGCATCGTCTTCCTGGTGTTCTGCTCCACCCTGGCCGGCACCTCGTATTCGCTGGTGCGCAACGTCAAGATCTCCCTCGGCCTGATTGCCGTGGCCTTTGCCTTCAAACACCTGCTGGGCCTGAGCCTGCCCCTGTACTGATATGGACGTCCTACACAACCTCGCGTTCGGTTTCGAACACGCGCTGACCCTGCAAAACCTGATGTACTGCGCCCTGGGCTGCACCGTGGGCACGCTCATCGGGCTGCTGCCCGGCCTGGGCCCCCTGTCCACCATCAGCCTGCTGCTGCCGCTGACCTACTCCATCCCCACCGGCGGCGCGCTCATCATGCTGGCCGGCATCTACTACGGCGCCCAGTACGGCGACAGCGTCAGCGCCATCACCATGAAGATCCCGCACGCCAGCAGCATCGTGGCCTGCATAGACGGCTACCAGATGACGCTCAAGGGCAAGACCGGCCTGGCGCTGTTCACCGCCGGTGTCTCCAGCTTCATTGGCGGCACGGTGGCCATCGTGGTGCTGTCGACCATGGCGCCCGCGCTGGGCGAGGTCGGCTTCCTGTTCGGGCCGGCCGATTACTGCGCGCTGATGCTGCTGGGTTTCTTCTGCGTGAGTTTTGTCAGCAGCGGCAGCCTGCTCAACGGCCTGGCCATGGCCATGGTCGGCGTGCTGCTGGGCATGGTCGGCACCGACGTCAACAGCGGCGTGGCGCGCTACACCATGAACCTGCCCTTCCTGATGGACGGCATAGGCCTGATCAGCATCGCGCTGGGCTGCTTCGGCATTGCCGAGGTCGTGAAAAACCTCGACAACAAAAACGTGCTCACGCCCTTTAACGGCAAGATCAAGCTCATGCCCACCTGGCCCGAGTTCAAGCGCATCATCCCCAGCGCGCTGCGCGGCAGCGTGATCGGCTCCATCCTGGGCATACTGCCCGGCGGCGGCCCCACCATCGCCCAGTTCGCCGCTTATGCGGCCGACAAGAAGCTCAGCAAGTACAAGCACGAGATCGGCACCGGCTGCATCGAAGGCGTGGCCGGCCAGGCCGCCGCCGACGAGGCCGCCGCGCGCACCAGCTTCATCCCGCTGATGGCCATCGGCATTCCCGAGAACGCCGTCATGGCGCTGATGATGGCCGCCTTTGTGGTCAAGGGCATACAGCCCGGCCCCAACATGATTGGCACCCACCCCGACCTGTTCTGGGGCCTGGTGGCCAGCATGTGGATAGGCAACTGCTTCCTGCTGGTCCTCAACGTGCCTCTGGTGCGCTACTGGCTGTCGGTCTTCAAGATCCCCTACACCGTGCTGTTCCCGGCCATCCTGTTCTTCTGCTGCATAGGCACTTACAGCATCAACAACAGCCTGGACGACATCTACACCACCGCCGTGTTCGGTTTCATCGGCTACCTGTTCCTGCGCCTGGACATGGAAGCGGCACCGCTGCTGCTGGGCTTTATCCTGGGCCCCATGCTGGAGGAGAACTTCCGCCGCGCCATGCTGCTGAGCCGCGGCAGCTTCAACGTCTTCGTCAACCGCCCCATCAGCGGCACCCTGCTCGGCGTCATCGGCATCCTGGTCGTGTGGCAGACGGTGGTGTTTATCCGCAAGCTGATCAAGTCGCCCGACCACCACATCCACTCGGCAAAGCAGGGCGAACAGGCCCCCACGCCTGTCGCGGCGGCTGCCACCTCCGGGTCGCTGGCTTCCGGCGAATAAAGCCCTCCCCCACCACAAGCCCCCGAAACTGCCCTTGCGGCGGTTCCGGGGGCTTGTTTCATGCGGCCGTTGTGTTGAAATAAGCCTCTCTTTGAGGAGACCTTAGAACATGAACCGCAGACTCTTCGTCCAGGCCGGTGCCACCGCGGCCCTGGCCCTCTTCCTGCCGCTCGCCATCGCCCAGTCCGCGGGCGCCAAACGCCAGGGCATCGTGATCCAGGTCAGCGACAACGACCCGGCCAAATGGAACCTGGCGCTCAACAACGCCAAAAACCTGCAGGACGACGTGGGCGCGGCCAATGTCGAGATCGAGATCGTCGCCTACGGCCCCGGCATAGGCATGCTCAAGCTCGAGTCGCCCACCGGCTCGCGCATCGCCGACGCCGCCAAGGCCGGCGTCAAGATCAGCGCCTGCGAGAACACCATGCGTGCCCAGAAGCTCGGCAAGGACGACATGCTGGCCGGCATCAGCTACGTGCCCGCGGGCGTCACGGAGATCATGAAGAAGCAGCACGAAGGTTGGGCTTACCTGCGGCCTTGATTTTTATACGGCCGTTACCACGACACGGCCATGGACTGTTGCGGGTGAGCCGGAGGCCTTGCTACACTGGGGCTGTCGAAAAAGGCAGACCTGGTTTGGTCAGTCCAGGTCCTTTCAGCAACGAGAGCTCTGCCTCCGCACATCGCAGGAGGCCCCACGACGAACACGGATGCCATACAGGCGTCCCATGTTCGTCCGTGTGGTTCTCAAGGTCGACGAACCGCTCCGGCCGAACATCACTCAGGAGCGGTAATGAACGATTATTCCATTTATGACGTCGTAGTCGTCGGGGCAGGCCCGGTGGGCTTGCTGTTGGCCAGTGAACTGCGGCTGGGCGGCGCATCCGTCCTGGTGCTCGAGCGGGCCGGGAACCCGGACTCTCCGCTCAAGGGCCTTCCCTTTGGCATGCGCGGGCTTTCAATTCCCACCGCCGAAGCGCTTTATCGCAGAGGATTGCTGGGAGAAGTTCAAGCCTTGCAGGTGCAAAGAGCCATGGCCCCCGACGGCAAGCCGGCGCCTGTAGCGCATTGGATGGGGCAGGCGCGGCGCCCTGGCGGACACTTCGCAGGTATCCAGTTCTTCCAGGACAAGATCGACAGCACGCGGTGGCCCTATTGCCTTGCCAGCCCGGCAAGCGCACCTGTGGCGTCGACCATGGCGGACATCGAAGCCGTCCTGGACGCGCATGCGACGGCCCTGGGGGCCGAGATTCGCAGAGGTCTTGCCGTGGACGGGTTCGACGCTTCGGACGAACATGTTGATGTTCTGGCAGGCAACCGGACCTTTCGCGCCCGCTGGCTTGTCGGATGTGATGGAGGCCGCAGCATCGTGCGCAAAGCCGGCGGTTTTGATTTCCTGGGCACGCCGCCGGAGTTCACCGGCTACTCGGTTGAGGTCGAACTGGCCGACCCGGAGAAGTTGACGCCGGGGCGCCAGTACACACCCACCGGGGTGTACACGTTCCAGCCCCCGGGAACCCTTGCCATGGTTGACTTTGACGGCGGCGCGTTTCATCGCAGCCAGCCCGTGACCCTGGAGCATGTGCAGTCGGTCTTGCGCCGTGTCTGCGCCTGCGACGTTACCGTAACCGCGCTCAGGCTCGCGACCACATGGACCGACCGGGCTTTTCAGGCCAGGCAGTACCGCAAAGGGCGGGTGCTTCTCGCCGGTGACGCCGCACACATCCACTCCCCGCTCGGCGGGCAAGGCTTGAACCTGGGATTGGGAGACGCCATGAACCTCGGCTGGAAGCTAGCCTCCACCATTCGGGGCGAGGCGGCGGGCGACCTGCTGGATACCTACGCCGCCGAGCGCCACCCCGTGGGTGCACAAATCCTGGACTGGTCGCGTGCGCAAGTCGCGCTCATGCGGCCGGGCGAAAGTTCCCGCGCTCTTGGAAGCATCATTCGCGACCTCATTGAGACGCCGGACGGCGCGACCTATTTTGCCGAGCGGGTATGGGGCGTGACCTTGCGGTATGACCTTGGCAATGCGCACCCCCTGGTCGGTCGAAGTGCGCCGGACTTCGAAGTTTCCGATGGCCGAAAACTTGCTGACTGTTTGCGTGCCGGAAAAGGCGTGTTGCTCGAGTTCGGCGCCAATACTTTGAAACCCATCGCCGGCGCCTGGAAAGACCGCATCGCCTACGCGCGTGGAAGCACCGACACCCGCTTCGGCCTGAGCGCGCTGCTCGTGCGCCCGGATGGCGTTGTCGCCTGGGCAAGCGAGTCGACATCCGACGCCAAAGAGTTGCTCATACAAACAAGGCGGTGGTTTGGCGCAAGCTAGTCCGGCGGTTTCGCTCGCCTGCGGCCGGCCACGCCGCCCCTCAGGGCTGCTCAGCCCCTTCCAGCCGCGCCGCCTGCACAGGCCGGTGAAAGCGCTGGTTGAGCTTGCCGCGCCAGTGGTTGATCAGGTGGTAGATCAGCTGGAAGCACACGGTGAAGATGACGATGACCAGGGCGATCAGCAGCAGCCTGTCGCCGGCCTTGGGCAGGGTTTCGATGGCGCGCAGCGTGACGGTGGTGGCCTCGACCACGCCCACCGCGGCGCCAAAGCCCGAGGACAGCACCATGACAAAAAAGGCGCGCACCAGGCCCATCACAAACAGCATGGCCGCGACTGGTGAGCCGCTGCGCAGCTGGCGCATGGCCTCGACCGCGTGGTCGGACACATAGGCCGCCGCATACAGCGTCAGTGAAAGCACCACCGCCAGCCAGGGCGTCATGGCAAGCTGCCGCTGGCCGACGTGAAAGTCCGGCACCACATTGACCAGGAAGAACATCACGACAAAAGTGGGCACGGTCCGCAGCAGCGCGACCAGCCAGGCGGCCGGCGTGGCGGCCAGGCCGTTGTGAAAACGCGCGGCCGCCAGTGGCGCGCCCAGCAGCATGCCGCCCAGCAAGGCGCAGATCGCGATCTGGAAGTTCACCAGCAGGCCGCGCAGGAACTCCGGCAAGAAGTGCGGGAGCAGCTCAAGCATAGGCGCCCCCGCTCAGGGCCAGGCGCGACTGCCAGATGTCGGCCAGGCGGTGCACCACGGCGACCAGCAGCATGTAGAAGACCAGCAAGAAGGTGTAGGTGGTGATGCGCTCGCTCGAGAACGAGGCGACGTCGGTCAGCGCGGCCAGCAGCTCGGGCACACCCATCACCGACGCGGCCGGGCTGCCCCGGGTGGCGTTCACGACAAAGGCCACCATTTGCGCCCTGGCCCGGTAAACTGCGGCGCTCAACGCGGGCTGGGCCGGCGCGCGCTCCTCGCGCAAGGTAAGCATGGCTTCGGCGACGGCCTGCCCGGCATTGCTGCCGTTGAACAGGCCCAGCACCAGCACGGCCGCGGCCAGCGCCACCAGCGGCGAGGTCGCGCCCATGGCGCCGACCACCGCACCGGCCAGGATCATGAGCAGGATCAGCGGCGTCGATTGCATGGGCCACAGCACGCAGCGCATGGACCAGCGTAGCCACGGCGTGTGCGAGGTCAGGCCTGCGCCGAAGGCCAGCGCGAAAGCCCAGGTCGCGAAGACGGAGCCCACCACCAGCAGCAGGGAAAACCACACACCTTCCAGCAGAAGGTCCAGCGCCACCCAGGTCTTGAACATGGCCAGGGTGACCCGCGTACCGGTGGCCTGGTAGATCAAGTGTTCAAGCTGGTCGACCTTGGCGGCGAAGGAAGTGGGCGGCAGCTGGTTGTCCAGCGGCGCTTTCACGCAGGCCGGGTCGTTCAGGGCGCTGATCTGCGCGCAGGTGCTGCTGGACCAGAGCTTGCGCTGCTGCGCCAGGAAGGCCGAGTCCACACCGTGTTTCTGGGCCAGGGCCTGCAAGGCGCCCGAGATGTGCAGCTGCTGCATCGACAGCGCCAGCACGTCGGCCAGGCGTTCGCCGCCGTCACGGGCCACGGCCACGCCCCAAGGCAGCGGCGCGAAACCGAACTTGCTGTCATAGGCCGCGGCAAATGCGGGCTGCTGCAGGTAGGACGCAAAAAAACTGTCGTCCTGCGCGACCAGCGAGCAGCCGCCCAGGCGCAGCTCGTCGACCAGGCTGGAAGCTTTGTCAAACAGCTTGAGGCGCGCGCCGTTGACCGACAGCTCGGCATTGGTGCTGTTGCCCACCGTCACGCAGACGGTGTTGCCGCGCAGCTTGACCAGGCCGCCGATTTGCAGCTCCTTGCGGCCCAGCACAATGGTTTGCGACTGGTAGTAGTGCGGCCGCACAAACAGCGCTTCGCGGTCCCGCTGCAGGGTGTGGCCCATGGTGGCGATGACCAGGTCGACCCGGCCCTCGCCGAGCAAGGCCAGGCGATTCGCCGGCGTGACCACCACCAGCACGGGCTCCACACCGAGGGAGCCCGCCAGCTGGTGCGCCAGGTCAATCTCAAAACCCTGCAGCGCGCCGGTCGCATCCTCAAACGCAAACGGCGGGTAGCCGGTGCGCACGCCCACCCTCAGGGTTTTGCTGCACAGCACGCGCGCGAGCACGTCCACCGCGTCGTCGCATTTTTTGGCTTTTGATGCGGCGGCCTGTGCCGGCGGTGATTGCGGCGGCCGGCTGTCCTGGCCGGCGGCGCCAAAACTCAGCAGCAGCGCCAGGGCCAGGACCATCGAGCGGCGCAGCAGCACCCCGGCATGCAGGGCGGGGCTGCCTTGATCCACGCTGCAGATCGCCATCAAGCTTCCTTATGCCTCATCATGCTTCCAGCTTAGTTCAACCAGGTCGAAGTCGACAAACCAGTAGTCGCCGACCCTGTGAATGCCCCGCCCTTCAAAACGCGCCCGCACTTGAGGGCTCAGGCAGGCCAGCTTGTGCGCCGGCAAAGGCGCCGAAGCGCAGTAAGCGATGCGGGCCCGCAAGCCCAGCGCATCGGCCATGGCCTCGGTCTTGCTGAAATCGAGAAACACGTTGTGCGTCATCACGGCCAGGCCGCCGGGCGCCAGGTGGCGGCCCAGGCCCTGCAAAAACGGGTCCACACTGCGGCGGCCGTCTATGCCGCCCGCGCTCCAGCTCGGCAGGCGGCCGTCGCCCTCTATATGCTCGGCCGCGAACTGCGGCAGGTTGGTGACCACCAGGTCATAACAGTCGTCCCCGCAGGCCGACCACATATCGCCCTGGACCAGGCTGGCTCTGGCCCGCAGGCCTTCCTGGTCCAGCAGCCCCTGCGCCGCCTGGACCGCCAGGGCCTCGAGTTCAATGCCGACCGCGCTTTGCGCCCCCAGCGCCAGCAGCGTCGCCATCACCACGCCGCTGCCCGGCCCCATCTCCAGCGCCCGGGACGACAGCACGCGCGCCGGGTGCTTGCGCAGGTAAAGCAGCAAGGCGGCGGTGTACTCGCTAGGACTGAATAAGTTATGGTCGTTCAAAGCAGCCTTCTTGAATCCCAAAACCGCGGGCATCGCAAGTGATGCGGCCGGCTGGAGGCACGGCTCGAGCGATAGTAACCTATGGATACACCTTTGTGACTACATCCGGGGCCGGCCGCCGCCTCGCCAGGCAGGCGGGCGCGCAGTACCATGGTTTGCCGCGCCGCGATGCGTCGGCGCACACACCACCATGGAAATCGAACTCAAACTCAGGCTGCCCCCTGACGCGCTGGCCGCGCTGCGCGCCGACCCGCTCTGGGCAGGCACCCACACCACGCACAAGCAGCTGGACAATATCTACTTCGACACGCCGCAGCGCGCGCTCGCCAGCGCCGGCATAGGCCTGCGCCTGCGCAGCGACGGCAGGCACTGGTTGCAGACCGCCAAGGGCGGCGGCAGCAGCCGCGCCGGCCTGCACCAGCGCGAGGAAATCGAGTTCGCGGTCGCCGGCCCGGCGCTCGAATGGGGGCCGCTGGCGGGCACGGCTTTTGCGCCCGTGCTGGAGCCCCTCAAGGACCGGTTGCAGCCGCAGTTCCAGACCCGCTTCAAGCGCGAGATTCGCCGAGTCACCGGCCCCGCTGGCGGCGTGATTGAAGTCGCCATCGACCAGGGCGAGATCCTGGCCCGGGAGCGCCGCGAGCCGCTGTGCGAGCTCGAGCTTGAACTGCTGGACGGGCCTGTGGACGAACTCTTCGCGCTGGCCCTGCTGCTGGTGGAACGCCACCCGCTGGTGCTGGACAGCCGCAGCAAGGCCGAGCGCGGCGACCGCCTGGCCCAGGGCCGGCCGCCGGCGCCGCCCGCCAAGGCGGCCGCAATGGCTGAGCCGCCGGGCAGGGACACACGCGCCGCCGCGCGCGCGGCGCTGGAAGCCGCCCTGGCCCACTGGCAGGCCAATGAAGCCGGCTTTATCGCCCAGCCCCAAGGCGGGCACTACGACAGCGAATACCTGCACCAGCTGCGCGTCGCGGTGCGGCGGCTGCGGGTGGCCTGCGGCCCGCTGGCCGATGCAGCCCAATGGCGGCAGGAAACGCTGGCGCCCTTGCAGGACAGCCTGCGCGCCCTGGGCCAGCGCCTGGGCGCGGCGCGCGACTGGGATGTCTTTATGGAAGAAACCTGGCCGGCGCTGGCGGACGGCCTGCACGACGCCGCCCTGCGCCAGAAGCTGCAGGAGGCCGCCGCCCTGCAGCAGGCCACGGCGCACCTGCAGGCCCAGGCCGCCCTGGAAGAACGCGATACCCAGCGCCTGTTGCTGCAGCTGGGCCGCTGCCTCGCGCAGCCGGACGGCGACGGCGAGCCCGTGCCCTTTGACGCGCTCACGGCACGGCTGGCAAAACTCGCCCACAGGCTGCGGCAGGCCCTGCCCAGGCTGGAACAGCTAAGCCCCGCGCGCCTGCATYGCCTGCGCATCACCGCCAAAAAGCTGCGCTACCTCACCGAGTTCATCGCCAGCCGCTACGAGCCGCAAGCCACCGAAGCCTGGCTGGACTGGCTCAAAAAAGCGCAAACTGTTTTTGGCCTGCACAACGACCGCGTGACGGCGCGGGCGCATATCGAAACCCTGTGCGCCGGCATGGAGCAGCCCGGCAAGCTGCAGCACAGCCTGCAGGCGGCGCTGCGGGAGCGGGAGCAGCCTGAGCTTGAGTTGCCGGACTTGCCTGAGCCCTACTGGCATTCTTGAAAGTCGAAACCGGGGTGTAAAATTAGCCGCGAGCCCCATCCGGCGCGGCTCAAGCGGAAAGTGGCTCATCAGCAGCCACCCAAACGCGGGTGTAGTTCAATGGTAGAACGGCAGCTTCCCAAGCTTCATACGAGGGTTCGATTCCCTTCACCCGCTCCATATCTCTGTAACTGATTGATTTCTTTCAAGAATGGCGACCGCGCTGGCCGCCGTTGCGGGTCCATTCGACGAGCCTGTTAGACATGATCGCTCACTTCATCGATCGATTTGACTTTCAGATCACCGTCAAATCTGCCAGCCATGTACGCAGACAAACAATCTGAGACCTCGTCGAGGAGCGCCAACCCTTTCGGGTCGTGGTCGTTCTCGGCGGCAAGTGTGAGTCGCGAACCGTCCCAGGCGCATGTAAGGTTCGCGTGCCATTTGCGATGCTCCGCAAACTCCTTCGCGATGTCGATGGCAGCCTCCGAGCCAGCATCCTTCGGAACACCATCGCATACGAGAACGGCTCAATAGATCATGTTTAACGTAGACGTAACCGGCGACTTGCGGCTGAAAGCCGCGCAGCGGCGGGATGCCGCAAGGCGTCCGTGTTGACGGGCGGGTTAAACGGCATCGTCATCGTCCCGCCGTGACTGAACCGGTAACTCATCCTTCGGGCCAGAGAAGGCGGATGTAATCGTGCCAATGATGACCAATACGATGCCAAGTGGAATAGCGAAGAACGAAGCCACGAATGCTGGTGTTGCCATAGCCGCGATGAAGTTGAACTCTACTCCGAGGACGTGGCACCCCGCTACTGGGCCGCTGGAACCCCCGCCAGTACAACCCATGGCGGAATGTGCAACCATTCCGACAATGAAGATGAATGGGAATAGCAGTGCGACAACCACGCCAGAAATAACCAGTTTGCGTCCCATGCCGTCTAACGTTCGACGTAAGGGGCGGCCCGCTTGCGGGACGTCCCCTTGACGGAGGGGTTAGGGCGCAGTTCGATGGCGCGACGCAGGTCCAATTGAGACTTACGGATCACGACGGTGGAACTCTGTGTAGAGCTGCCTAAGGTTGGGCGGAAGTTGCTTCCAGTATGGCTCGCACTTCCTGCTGGGAACTTGCCAGAACAAGTTCTCGACAAAAGAGACGTCAATGCATTTTCGGACGGGATCTGCACCCTGGAGGAAGGCGCCTTCTATGAACTGAAAGAGCGGTCCATGAATCGCGTAGGGCACCTCGCGCTGCATTTCGGCATTGAGGGCATCCGCTAGCGCCTCGAACCACGCGTACTCAATTCCAACGTCAAGACTATCACCCCAGCGCTTCTGGAGGTGACGATCCGCGGAGAGAGAGATCGGTGGGAATCTCTCCCGTACGCGTTGGTAGAGGTCTACGACGGCATCCATTCATGCACCATAACGTAAAAATGACCGGACCATCAACACAAGCGGCGAAGCCGGCTCCTGCTGTTGTGGGTCCGTGTCGATTGAAATGTTAAGCCTCACACCTCAGTCCTCCGAGCCAAGACGCCTTGAAACACGCGCCCTTACCTTTTCTCTAAGCGCTGAATCGCTGCGAGGGTCCATTCCCTCCGTAACGAACACTCTGTCCGTAAACCCACCGACGTCCTTCGCTAAGGTGATGAAGCTCTCGCTGTCTCTCGCAGCCTTACTGAAGCCCAAAACAGAGCTCAACTCGGCTAACAGTGCATTCACGGCGGCGGCGTTCGGGTTGTCTTGCATGTGAGGCCTAACGTTCGACGTAAGGGGCTGGCCGCAGGCCAGTCCCCTTGACGGAGGGGTTAGGCAGCTGGCCAGTGTGAGCTAAGGCCGAAGGCATGACGACAAGCCTCTAAGGTCGGCGATCAGAACTTCCGTGAAACTACCAGAGTCTTTGGGCTCCTGCATTCCATCGTTGATGAACCAACACTTCGGATTGGCTTCGCTCATCGAGGCATCGAACCACGCTGCCATGTAGCCCTGGTGAGTAAAGAAGACGACATGCGAAGGAATGACTTTGTACTTCGAGTCGACTTCTTCCAGCAGATCCTTCAGCACTTCTTTGTTCGATTCAAGATCAGAGACAAACCAGTTCGAACCACGGAAGATTCCGTTGAAATCTTTGCCCATCCAGAGAAGGTACTCGCGATAGGCATTTGGGAGAGGGAAGCCGATGCTGTTTTCTAGCGCGGCCACCTCGGCCGCAGTTGCGCCGACGGGCTCTCCAAGGACGGGAGCAATCAGCTCAGCGTGAAGTCTTTTTGCATCGCCTAGCATGAGATGCCTAACGTTGAAGGCAACCGGACCGCAACACTTGCGGCGAAGCCGCCTTCTGCAGTTGCGGGTCCGTGTTGGCCGACCAGTTAGCCTGTAGTCTTACCGACCCAGGCGAATGATTGTGACGTTGACTGGGCATAGCGCTTGGAGCCATGGAAAGTTGTCCTCAACCGGCTCGCCGGAATAGGGAACGATCGACGGCCTCCACTTTTTTAGTTCGGTATCGACCTCAGACTTGAGCCTATACCGAACTCCGGCTTCGGCCGTAAAGGGAATGGTAATTTCGTCGGACTGAAGGCATAGAACAAAGAAACGAGCAGACAACTCGTGCCGCCCCGGAAGAACGGCGATTGATTCACGTCGTTTCCCCGCCGAGTGGGCTAGCACCCTGGCCCCACCGCCGGGATGCTTCGAAATATTGTCGACGCGCGAAACCAGCACATGGGGATCAAGCTGCAGGATCGCCAGTTGACTTTGGTCTCGTTCCGGTCCGTCATAGACCTTCACCGTCGTCAAGGATGCGCACGCCGAGAGCACTAGGGCTAGCAGCGTTGCAGAGATAGATTTCATGTAACGGCGCATAGAGCTTTCCCGCGTAAAGGCTAACGTGAAAGTGGCCGGCCGCCGTAGGCGGTCCGGTCGAATGACAAGTTATCTTGCATCGCCAACTCCCAGTATGTTCCGCAGCTCTTGAATGTTTGGGCTCGGTGAGTTCACATCGAAAAGATCTTCGGAGATCTTGCGCTTGGAATCCCAAACGCCAATGATTATTGGACGCTGGATCAGCGCAAAGATGCTGCCAGCGTGAGCGGCGATGCGCTCGACGTCAGCGAACCACCCAGGAGGTTCTTCCCCAGGCTCCGGCAGCGCGAAGTTGATCCCCAGGTCCCAGCTAGGCAGGTCGTCGGCGCGCATATCGGGCGTTCGCGCATGCGGTTGATTTACCAGCACAGGCCGTCCCGTTCGCCAAGATTCTCTGTCCACAAGCTCGCGCCACTGCGCTTCAACGACAGGTGCGACCTCGGCAAGGTCGCCGCCTTCGACGTACGCATAGAGCGTGTGGCTCGATGCACTCATGCAAGATAACATTGAAGGTAACCAACGCCCACACAAGGTGGCCGCGTAGCGGCCGGACGTCCTTGGGCGTCCGCGTTGACCGACCAGTTAAGCCTATTCACTGCGCACCCTCAAATTCTCCACAGCAGAGCCCACAACCGCACTTTACCTCCAGGGAATGCGCAGATTTGCCACCGGCAACGCTAAGCCGAGATTGGCACCTAGGACAAATTGCAGTAACCGGGGTTCCTGCTCTGTATTTCGATATTGCCTCGATGACCGCGCGACTGGCCTGGCTGGCGAGTTGCCCCTCGTGATCATGCGATTGGGGAACCGATGCTCTCATGCGATATCGGATTCGACCGATTGCAAAAAAATCAGGGGGTTAACTACCATGCCGCCAGCGTCGACCCAGTATCCCGCGGACCTCCCCTCGCGGATGCCGAAATTGTCCGCAGCCATGCTCCATGGGTACCCAAGCAGAGGTGAGGCAATTCGGCCAAGAAGATGCGCAGAAGAATCACCACCCAATGAAGCGAGAAACAACGCGATGACCGATGCAACCATGTAGAGAAAGAGCGGACTCATAGCATCGGCCTAACGTTTGACATGAGAGGCGCCTGGAGGCCGAAGGCTGGAAAGCGTCCTCTCGATGGAAGGGTTAGGCGCCTCTTCGCTTGAAGCAAGTGGAATCATCGAGGGCAACCCGAGCCGTCGCAGGATGCATAGGACTGCAAGTCTTGGTTTCTGCGGCTGGTCATTATTGCCAAACATCCTGAATGGACTACGCCATAGCCGGTGCCGCCCGTCCAAGCGATGGCTTCGTACTCGCACGTGGCGTCGCGGAAGCTGAGCCAAGCTCTCTGAGCCTTTATCAACTTTTGCTTTGCAGCGGGAGTTTCCAGACTGCGCAGCAGCTTCTGATACGTCTCGTTGAGTTTGATGTCTTCGCCAACCGCATTGAGGTATGCGCATTGCCGCATGTACGGAGTTACT
The DNA here is from genome assembly GCF_056401275.1 of Polaromonas sp. P4_F6. Taxonomy (NCBI): domain Bacteria; kingdom Pseudomonadati; phylum Pseudomonadota; class Betaproteobacteria; order Burkholderiales; family Comamonadaceae; genus Polaromonas; species Polaromonas sp. P4_F6. The sequence continues at coordinate 100,394 of NZ_JBFUJQ010000010.1, forward strand.
CCGCTACTGCAGCCCTCCTCGAGCGATTTCTTGACCTCTTCAACGGTCGTACCTTCCCGTTTAGCGATCTTCGAGATCAGTTCGTGATCGGTAGTCTCGTCTCCAGCTTTTGAACCGCACGAAATGATCAGAAAGAGAAGTGGCAACAAATGCCGGTAATGCGTAGTCATGCTCTAGGCGCCTAACGTAATTTAGACCGCAAAACCTGCGGCTTAACTTGGCGGCTGAGGTTTAACTTGGTCATAAAAATCGTCCGAAAGCCTCTTTTTTATTGGGTTTTTGGTAAATATACTGTGTTTTCATACAGTTATAAATACTTCCATGAAACCCGGCAACCCAGCGCTGCAATCGACCCGCTTGCTCGACCAGGTCAGGGAGCGGATTCGCTGTCTTCACTATAGCTTCAGCACCGAGAAGCTCTATGTGTAGTGGGTGCGTTTTTTCATCCGCTGGCGTGGTTTGAAGCATCCGCGCGACATGGAGGCGAAGGAGGTTGAGGACTTTCTGACTATGTTGGCCACGGAACGCAAGGTTTCAGCATCCACACACAACCAGGCCCTGAGCGCCTTGCTGTTCTTATACCGGGAGGTGCTTGGCATCGATCTGCCCTGGCTCGACAACATCAACCGACCGACCCGCGCAGTGGCATAGAGCGCCGTCATCATCTGTATGAAGAGCGATTGCAGCGCAGCCTGAAGCAGGCGTTCAAGCTTGCCGGCATCGTCAGGCCGGTATCGGTGCACACGCTGCGCCACAGCTTCGCCACCCATCTCCTGCAGGCGGGAACCGACATCCGCACGGTACAGGAACTGCTGGGCCACTCTGATGTGAGCACCACCATGATTTACACGCATGTGCTGAAGGTTGAGGCCAGGCAGACAATGAGTCCGCTGGATTCGATCACTGGTGAGCAAGGAATGTCTGCTTTGCGGTGAGGCAGTCATCTATGACGAACCGCCGCGCCGCTTCAACCATCTCATCAAGCCGCCGACCACAGGCAACTTCTCATACAGTTCTTCAGCCGCATCCCAATAGTCCCGGTGCAGCGTGATGCGGCCTTCGCCATCCAGCACCAGGTGCGAGCCCCCCAGAATGCACTGGGCCTTTCCCCGCTGGAAACGCTTGAAGGCAAAGTGGAACTCCCAGGTCAGGAAGCATTGCTCGCCTTGCACGATACGCCCGGTGATGACGAAACGCGGGTTCTCCAGGCTCACGTACATATGGCGAAAAATGCGCTGGATTTCGGCCAGGCCCTGCACGTCGTTGAAGGGGTCCTTGAAGCGCGCATCGGGCGCGTAGAGGGCGACCAGGGTTTCCACGCCGGCGGGCGTGAGGGTCTGGAAGGCGTCGACGATTCGGTCGACAGCGGAGTTGGCGGAGTTCATGGGTTTCTAGGCCTGTCTGAGTCGGCGTGTCGCCGCGAAAAACACAGGGTAAGGCAAAAGCCGCAGGGCTTTCATCCAGCGGGTAAAGCGTTTGGGGAAGTGGATTTCAAATTCTCCGCATGCCCAGCCTTTCAGGATTTCGCGTGCCGCCTCTTCGGGCGTGATCAAGGCGGGCATTTTGAACTGGTTCTGTTGCGTTAGCGGCGTGTTCACAAAGCCGGGGTTGATGATGGACACGCCCACACCCTGTGCATGCAGGTCCAGGTACAGGGTCTCGGCAAGGTTGATGAGAGCGGCCTTGGTGGGGCCGTAGGCCAGGCTGTTGGGCAGGCCCCGATAGCCGGCCACGCTGCCCATCAGGCTGATGTGGCCGCGCTGGCCGGTGCGCGTGTGGGGCGGCCGCGCCAGCAGTTGCGGCACCACGGCATCCAGCAGGTAGAGCGCGCCCAGGTAATTCACTTCGTTGTGGCGCAGCAGGTCGCCCAGGTCCATGTGGGCGGCGTCCATGGCATGGTAGTGGCCCGCGCAGTACACCACGCAATCCAGTGCGCCCTGCGCGGCCAGGTCTGCTGCCGCAGCCTTGACGGCGCTCGCGTCGGTGACGTCCAGCGGCAGGGCCAGCGCGCCTGGGTGGGCTTCGACAAAGGCATTGAGGGCATCCGCGCCGCGGGCCGAAACCACCACCTTGGCGCCCTGGCCGTGCAACGCCGATGCGGTGGCCCGGCCTATGCCGGTGGAGGCGCCCACCAGCCAGACCGAGCGGCCGTGCCAGTCTTCCATGCGAGAGTTGAGGGCCATGACGTTTTACCGCTTGATGAAGGAGAGGGTCACTTCGCCCAGCCCCACGCCCCATTTGCGCATGGCGGCTTTGTTGAGCATGACCTTGTCGTTCATGAGGTACATCCAGTCATCAAACTGCACGTTGATGACCCTGCCCTCCACCGGCAAGGCCAGGGTGTAGGCCCAGTTGAAGGCGTTGCCGCTTTGCCGGCCCTCGGCCGTGCCCACGACGTCGTCGGCCTGGCCGCTGTAGCGGCCGTCGGCGTGGCGCGTCAGGCGCCAGATGCGCCGCTGGGTGGTTCCGTCCGAATAGCTGAAGGCTTCGTCGAGCACGCCGGCGTCGCCCTGCCAGGTGCAGGTCATCACCACGGTAAAGCGCTTGACGACCTTGCCCGAGCGGTCGGTGAAGATGCCGTAGGCGTCGAGCGTCCCGTTGAAGTAGTCGCGCAGTTCCAGCACTGGGGTTTCTTTGGCGTAGTCCTGGACTTGCGGCGTGCTGCATGCGCCCAGCAAGGCGGCGCACACCACGGCGGCAAGAAGAAGTGGGCGGTGGAAGAAGCTGCGTTGTGTCATAGGGTTTGCGGCTGGGCCGTCGGTGGGAGGATGAAAAAATGGAGCGCGCCGGCCGCAAGAGCCTTGAGCGCGCAAGGCAAGAGGCAGTAGGCGGCGGTGAGCAAGGCGGACGCATTGGCATCCCGCACGCCGGGCACATAACCCAGCCAGCCCAGCAAAGGCAGGGCCAGGCCGGCGGCCAGCGCCAGGTTCAGTTTGGTGGCGAAGTTCCACCAGCCGAAGTAAGCCCCTTCGGCGCGGCCGCGGTCACCGGCCCTGACGATGACACCTGCCAGCAGTGCGCCGGGAAGGACCAGGTCGCTGCCCAAAGCCGCGCCCGACAAGGCGCACACCAGCAAAAACCAGGGCGCATCGCCCGCGCCCAGCCGGCTCGCGCCCAGGAAAACGGCAATGGACAGCAGCATGCCGAAGCGCCAGCTGTGCACCAGCCCCCAGCGCTTGACCCCGCGCAGCCACAGCGGCATGGACAGCGCGCCGCACACAAAGTACACCGCCAGCGCGGCGGACTGCATGGCCCTGCTGGCCTGCAGGCGGTCCTGCAGGAAGAACAGCACCAGCGTCGCCGGGATGGCGCTGGCAATGCCGTTGAGCAGGTAGACGCCCAGGAGCCGGCGAAAGCCGGGGTTGCGCCAGGGGTGCCAGAGCGTGTGGGGTGCCGCGGTCATGGTCGCATGGCGATGCCGCGCTGGCTGAGGCGCTGCACGCCAGGCCCACCAGCCCCCCGCCAGACTGAAGAACAGCAGAGCCAGCATGGCGGGCAGGCCCAGAAGCGCGGGAGTGACCGACGCGAGCAGCACCCCGGCCAGGCCCAGCCCTTCGCGCCAGGCCACCACGCGGCTGCGGTAGAGCGCGTCACCGCCGAGCATGGCACCCCAGGACTGGTGCGCGACCGACAAGGCACTGTAGGCCGCATAGGTCACCACCAGCCAGAACCCTGCCCACCAAAGCAAGACCCCGGGTTCACTCACCAGCGGCACAAACAAAAAAGAAAATCCCACGGCCAGCACAGCGGCCGCCACCGCGCCCATCGCCAGCACCGCGCGCAGCGAGGCGGCATACAAGCGATCGCATAAACGGCCCAGCAGCGGATCAATGACCGCATCGAGCAGGCGTGCGCCCAGCAGCACGGCGCCCAAAGCCGCCAGCGACACACCCCAATGGCGCGCATACAGATTGGGCATCAAGACATAAAGGGGCAGAGCGCAAAACGCCAGGGGCAAACCCAGCAGGCCGTAGCGCACACCGTCACCCACACTCCAGGCCTGGGGTGTCGTTTCGGTTTGGACTGCCGTGCGGAGATTCATGGTGCGGCGCCCGCCGGGGCCGGTGATTTTTCCTGCGCCAGCAGCGCGCGGCGCAATTGCGGCTCGGAGGTTTGCGGTGACAGCCAGATGCCGAAGAAGAGTTTGGCAAACAGCGGGTCGCGCACCTCGCCGAGCAGGCGGCCATTGATCCAGAACACCGCGCCCGTGGCGGGCTGGTGCACGCCGGTGATGCGATCGCCTGCGCTGACATCGGGGAACAGCGCACGCATCTGGTTTTCCCAGGCGGTTTCCTGCGCCGGGGTCATGGGGGTGATGCTCGCCTGGCGGCGCATCTCGGCAATGGACCGTTTGGCGATGTCCGCACCCTTGAAGTCACGCAGGTAGGCCAGCTCCAACGCAAACGGACTTTGCTCATAACCCGACCCGGCAAACCCGGGGGCGACCCAGAGGGTGGCCTGGTAGACCTCAAAGCCCCAGAACCTGAACCTGGCCTGGCCGGACAGGCTGGCCGAGGGCAGGCTGGGTCGCAGTTCCTGCGGCAAGGCCTGGGCAGATACGCCATGCAGGCAGCCGACCACCGCCAATACCGCGCAGGCAACAGCGTTTTTCATGCCAGTCATGCCGGAGGCGAAAGCGCGGCGGGCTTGCGCAAGGTGAACTGCATCAGGTTGATGTCACCGGTGTCAAAGGCGGCCTCGCAGTAGGCCAGGTAAAACGCCCAGATCCGCATGAAGCGCTCGTCAAAGCCGAGCGCCGCCACCTCGGCCCCGCGCGCCGTGAAGGCATCGCGCCAGCGGCGCAGCGTCTCGGCGTAGTCCGCGCCGAAGGCAAATTCGTCCACCACTTCCAGCCCCGCGGCCTGGGCCTGGCGGCGAAACTCCTGCGGGCAGGGCAGGCAACCGCCGGGAAAGATGTACTGCTGGATGAAGTCGGTCGACTTCACATAGCGGTCAAACAGCGCGTCGTTGATGACGATGCTTTGCACGCAGGCCCGCGCGCCGGGTTTGAGCAGGCGGCTCACGGCGGCAAAGTACGTGGGCCAATAGGCTTGCCCCACAGCCTCCACCATCTCGATGGAGCAGATCGCGTCAAACGGCGCGTCCCGGATGTCGCGGTAGTCCTGCAGGCGCAGGTCGGCGCGCCCGCCCGCGCCGGTGCTCGCGCCCAGGCGCCGCATGCGCTCGTCGGCATAGGCCAGCTGCTCGGTGCTCAATGTCACGCCCACCACGGTCGCACCGCGTTCAATGGCGGCTTGCTCGGCCAGCGCGCCCCAACCGCAGCCGATTTCCAGCACACGGTCGCCGGGCTTCACGCCGGCCATGTCCAGCGCGCGGCGCACCTTGGCGTTTTGCGCCTCGGGCAAGGGGCGAGACAGGTCGCCGTCGAACCAGGCGCCGGAGTAGTTCATGGTCTCATCCAGCCACAGCCGGTAAAACGCGTTACCCAGGTCGTAGTGGGCATGGATGTTCTTGCGGCTGTTGGCGCGGCTGTTGTGGTGCAGCAGGTGCCGGGCGCGGTACAGCAGCCGCCCGAACCATGTGCCGAAGACCATGGCATCGATCTCCCGGCGATTGGCGGAGAACAGCTTGAGCAACTCGGTCAGGTCAGGCGTGCTCCAGTCGCCGGCGATGTAGCTCTCGGCAAAGCCGATGTCGCCGGACTTGAGCGCGGCACCGAACACCTTCCAGTTGTGCAGCGTGATGCTGGCACTGGGGTGCCCAGGCACGTGCATGTCATGCTGCTGCGGGTGCTCACCAAAGCGGCGCTGCGAGCCGTCGGGCAGGTGCAGGGTCAGCGCGCCGTGGCGCAGGTTTTGCAGCAGGCTCATCGCGCTTCGGGCGGCGGCTGGCGCATTCTCTGGAAACGCGAGGCCTTGGGCGGTGCGGGTAACGGCGTTCATGTCGGACTCCTCAATGGGGCATATCTCCCGCGCTGGGCATCTAGCGCGAGACAAAGGTTTGCGGCGGCGCGGGTTTTCGAAAGAAAGGCACTTTTTTCAGCCACAGGCGCAGCGCCTGGACATGGATGTGCAGCACCACACCCAGGGTCATCGCGGGATAGCGCCACACGGCGCTGCGCAGGACGGCTGGCGTGATGGGCCGCAGCGTGCCGCTCACACTGGTTTGCAGCACGGCGGCGTCGGCAACGATGTCGTCGTAAAAATCAACGCGGGCGACAGTGCGAGCCTGTTCGCCTTGTTCGCTGCGCATAAAGCGAAAACGGTAGTGACCCTGCACGGGGTTGAAGGGCGAGACATGAAATACCTTGTCCGCACGCTGCTCCACGCCGTAGCGGGGGGCGTCCAGCACATAGCAGTGCCGCTCGCCAAACGTATTGTTGACTTCCACCACGATGGCGCGCAGGCTGCCGTCCTGGTCGCCCGCCGCGCGGTGGCAATACCAGAAGCTCACCGGCTTGAAGGTGTAGCCCAGCACGCGCGGATACGTGTGCAGCCAGGCCTCGCCGGTCGCGTCATGAATGCCCTCGCGCTTGAGCACTTCGTCCAGCCACGCGATGGCGCCGCCCTGCTCCGGCGCGCGCCCGTCGCCGTGGTCGGTCTCGAAAAAGCTCAGCGGGCCCCCGCGGTTGATGTCCCACTGGCCGGGCTGGGGCGCCTGCCTGTGCAGGCTGCGCAGTGGCAGCATCAGGAAGTAGGTGGGGTAAACAAATGCGTGGCGCCGCGGGCGCAGGCGGCTGTGGCGCACCTGACCGAAACCGATGAGCGGCACGGGCTGGCTCATGCGTCCGCCAACAGCTGCGCCGCGGCAGCCAGCCCGGCCTTGAGGCCGTCTTCATGAAAACCGTAGCCCATCCAGGCGCCCGCAAAGTAGCGATGGTGTTTGCCCTGCAACGCCGGCATGCAGTGCTGTGCAGCCACGGCGACCGGATCAAACACCGGATGGGCATAGTCGTACTCGCCGATGATGCGGTCTTGTGCGATGGGGCGCACCGGGTTCAGGGACACGATCACCGGCTGCTCCCAAGGCAGGGGCTGCAAACGGTTGAGCAGGTAGTGCAGGCACACGCGCGCGCCCTCCTGCCGGGGCAGCGCCGAGCGCTCATAGTTCCAGGCCGCCCACGCCGCCCTGCATGCCGGCAAGACGGAGGCATCCGTGTGCAGCACAGCCTTGTTGGACTGGTAGTGGATGGCGCCCAGGGTTTCACGCTCCCGCACCGTTGGCGCGGCCAGCATGTGCAGGGCCTGGTCGGAATGGGTGGCGATGATGACCTTGTCAAACAGCTCGACACCGGCATCGGTGTGGATGCGCACGCCGCCTTTGCCGTCCGGCGTGCCGTCCAGGTGCTCGATACGGCGCACCGGGGTGTTCAGCCGCTTGTCCGCAATGCCAGCGGTGATTTTTTCGACATAGTGCCGGGCGCCGCCCTGCACGGTCCACCACTGCGGGCGGTTGGTGATTTGCAGCAGGCCGTGGTTGTGGCAAAAGCGCACCATGGTAGCGACCGGGAACTGCAGCATCTGCGCGGTGGGACAGCTCCAGATGCAAGCCATCATGGGCAGGAAATACCAGTCGCGAAACGCGGTGCCGAAGCCGTGCTCGTCCAAAAACGCGCCCAACGGCTGGCGCAGTTGCACGTCGCTTGCGTCTTGAGCCATGCGGGTGGTCAGGGTGTTGAAGCGCAGCAGGTCGCGCAGCATGCCCCAAAAGCGCGGGTTCAGCAGGTTGGCGCGTTGCGCAAACACGGTGTTCAGGCTGGAGCCGCTCCACTCCAGTACACGGCCGCTGGCGACATCCTGGGCCCGCACCGAAAACGACATCTCTGACTTGACGGTCGCCACGTTCAGTTCCGCCAGCAGACCGATCAGTTGCGGGTAGGTCCGCTCGTTAAGGACAAGAAACCCCGTGTCCACCCCGTGGGTGACCTCACCGCGCGGCGTGGGAAGCGTCACGTCAACGGTGTGGGTGTGCCCGCCAAACCAGGCGCCCGCTTCCAGCAAGGTGACCTCCGCCTTGCCATGCAAGGCATGGGCGGCCGCCAGGCCAGAAATACCCGAACCCACGATGGCTACTTTGATCGACACCGGCACTCCTTGAATTGCTCAGGTCAATTATATACTACATGGTATTTATTAATACTATTCAGTATTAATATTTCCTCACAATTCTTTTTTCAAACCAAACTGGCTAAAATCAAGCCATGACGAGCACCCTCCCCCCTAAGGCTTCCTTCAAGGCACAAATGCTGCTGGCGCGTGAAGACGCCATCATCCAGTCGGTAAACCGTTTGCTGGCTGAAAAAGGCTTTGAATCCATGACGGTGGACGAAGTGGCCGCCGACGTGGGCATTGCCAAGGCCAGCCTCTACAAGCACTTCCCCAGCAAGGAAGACCTGGCGGCGGCGGCCATGGTGTCGGTCATGCGCCGGGCGCAGGCCTTTCTGGACACATTGCCCACTGAGCTGTCCGCCGTGGACAAGCTGCGCAGAGTCGTGGCGTGGACCATGGGCCTGAAGCTGGCCGGTGAAATGCCTTCGCTGCCCAGCCAGAACTCCAGCCTGCGCACCGCGCTGATGGCCAACAAAGACTATATGGACGGACTCATGGACGTGAGCGACCGCCTGGGCGCCTGGATTGAAGCGGCGCAGGCGCAAGGCGCACTCAACCCCAAACTGCCGGCCATTGCGGTGCTGTACACCCTGTATGCCCGCGCCTGCGACCCGGTGCTGGAGTTCCTGAAGATGGGCGAGCTCTACACCAACGATCAGATCATCGCATTCGTACTTAGCACCTGCTTTGAGGGTCTTGAAACCAGGTAAGGGCACCGTCACGCGTGCCGGATCGCGAGATCAGGAAGCGGGTCACTGAAAAGTGTTATGGCCAGCGCTGGCCATCTCTCGATGCCGTTGAAGAGATCTGCAGGCGTCTTGTCGCATATCTGGCGCCCAGGAGGGGCGCACTTACGGGGTCAGCGGAATGAGCGCTCTAACGGCTCCGATTTCGACGAAATTCAACCGCCAGGCTTTCTTGCAGGCCGTCCACCACAGCTTGAAGTCTTCCCAGGTATGGCGCCCTGATGAGCGCGATCTGCATCTGTAAATCCAGGCCGCGCACGCTGATGGCGCGTAAGCCGGACCGCTTCAAACTTGTTGCCTTGCGTTTAGGAAGCATTCCGATACCCAGGCCTCTTTCGATAAGCGATGCCTGCAGGGCCATGTCGTGGACCTCCGCCGAGATACGAAATTGCGAGCCATTCTTCTCTACTGCGCCACGCAAAGAGGCGCGCGACCCGCACAGGCTATCCGGTGTGAGAATCCAGCCGAATCTATTTAGCTCGCCAAGGGAGGGCGTTCTTGGCAGAGCCAGGTTGCGCGAGGCAAGAAAGATAAGGTCATCGCGCGCCAATACTGGGCCGGGCAACATGGCCAAGCTGTCTCTCGCTCCCGCCACCATGACAAGGGCGGCGTCCAGCTCGCCCTTGTCCACTTTTGGAATGAGTTCAGTTGTCCATCCCGCAGTCAATCGCAGGTTCAGGTCCGGAAAATTTTGCTTCAGATATTGAAGGCTGTTTACCACGCCGGATTCCGCCAGGGCATGCGCTATTCCAACTCTGAAATCCCCGGCGGGGGTTGCATCAACAGCGGCAGCGTTCTTCAGCTCCTCAAACGCGGCAAGAACCTTTCTGGCGTGCTCCAACACTGCCAGACCAGCGGAGGTTAGACGCGCCGGTTTTGCGCGACGATCCAGCAGCGTGGTGCCGAGTACTTCTTCCAGGCGCTGCAATTGCCGCGTGACAGCTGGCTGCGTCAACGGAATGCGATTTGCGACCGCTTGAATTGAGCCGGTCTCAGCAAGAAGAACAAAGGCTTTTAACTCGGCAAGCATCATGCATCCTTGGAATACAAATTATCAAAATAATGAATTTGATTAATGTTAGTCACTGAAGGATAGTGCATCGCCTGGACAAAACCAACAGGAGAAAGCATGAAATCCATAGTGATCGAAAAGAATGGCTTTGACGGACTGAAGTTGATCAGCCAGGAAGCCCCCCTGCCAGGGCCTCGGCAAGTTCTTTTGCGTGTCAGGGCGGTCGGGCTGAATTACCGCGACGTTGAAATAGTGCTCGGCTCCTATCACACACCCTTCAAGTTTCCGCTCGTGCCGATGTCGGACTGCTTGGGGGAGGTGATCGAGGTCGGGAAGGACGTCACGCGCGTAAAAAAGGGCGACCGGGCCGTTGTGGCATTTTGGGAAAGGTGGCACGACGGTTCCTTTGATGCGAGTGTCGCGGGAGCGCCGCTGGGCGGCCCCTCAGACGGTGTTTTGAGCGAGCAGTTTCTGACAAGCGAAGACAGGCTTGTGGTCGTGCCACCGGAAATTAGCGACATCGAGGCGGCGAGCCTTCCTTGCGCTGCATCCACGGCGTGGAATGCCCTTGTCACTTCTGGAGGCGTAAAGCCGGGCGAGGTGGTACTGGTGCAGGGAACCGGCGGGGTGTCCTTGTTTGCCATGCAATTCGCCGCGATGGCGGGTGCTCAGGTTGTGATTACTTCCGGCAGCGATGAGAAGTTGGAGAAACTGACCACGCCGGGCATATTGGGGAAAGTAAATTACAAGAGATCTCCCAACTGGTCAGTTGAGGTTCTCAAACTGACGAACGGCCGGGGTGTCGATCACGTTCTCGAGGTCGGCGGCCCCCAAAGCTTCGAACATTCACTGAAATCGATTCGCCCCGGAGGCCAAGTTAACGTGATCGGCTATCTGGGCGGCGTTGATGGGGGGATCAATCCCCTGGATATTTTCCGCAAGCAGGCGACCGTTCGGGGAATTCCGGTCGGTTCACGCCGAATGCTGCAAGAACTGGTCCAAGCGATGGCATCGACGAAGACAAAACCGATGATTGATTCCGTCACCCACTGGACAAATGCCGCGGAGGCGCTTCAGCGCCTTCATTCGGGAAAACACTTTGGCAAAGTCATTTTGTCTTTCTGAGCCATTGCGTTCAGGCAAGCCACTTGCGACCTTGCCACCAGAATTTATCCCGCTTGTTCTAAAAATCGGAGGCAGTGGGTCGGCGACTTGGGGCCTGTTACCGCATCACGATGATGGCGATGCCGAGCAGTGTCAGCCCGCTGCCGGCCAGCGTGACCGCCGTGATCTTGTCCTGGTTTTTGAACAGCAGGTGGCTGAGCGGAAACACCAGGATGGGCGTGCACAGCGTCACCAGCGTGGCCACGGACAGCGGTATGTAGCGCATGGCACCTATCACGCAGATCTGCGCGGAAATCGTTGAGACGCCTATCAGTGCGAACAGCGCCAGGCCGCCGCGATCGGCCGTGCGCAGGCGTTGCATGATCTCGCGCTTGCCGGTGCTGAACAGCAGGTGCAGCGCCAGGCCGCTGAGCGCCCCGACCAGCGCGCCCAGCACGGGTTCGTTCCAGCCGCGCACGGCCGAGCCCCTGAGCACATTGCCGATGGCATAGGCCATGGAGCTGCCCACGCCCAGCAGAAACACCGACTGCATCACGCGCCCCATCGCCCGCTGCATCACGCTGGACTTGAGGGCCGCAGGCGCGGGGCCGCCGTCGGGCGGCATCACGACCACCGCATTGCGGCGCGAGAAAAAACCGGGCTTGTAGCTCACCAGCATCAGGCCGGCGATGGTCATCAGCATGCCCAGCGCCGCCAGCACGCTCAGTCGCTCGCCCAGCAGCAACCAGGCCATCAGAGCGGTGAACAGCGGGCTGCTGATCTGGAAAATGCTGGCCTTGGCCGGGCCGAAGCGCACGACGGACTCATAAAAAAAGAAACGCCCCAGGTAGGTGGCGAAGGCGCCCGCCGCGGCGAACAGCCAGAAGGCCTGGGCGTTCCACAACAGCGTGTCGCCGCGCAGGCCCATCTGCACCGCAAAGGCCAGGGCGGAGAAAACGACGTTGGCGGTGGTGGCGACCAGAAAGCCCAGGCCGAGATCCAGCCTGTGGGAGGCCAGCTTGGTGAGCAGGATGGACGCGGTGAAGAGCAGCAAGGCGGCGCCGGCCAGGATGTAGCCCAAGTAGCTCAGGTAGGTATCAGACATCCAGCCTCATCTTGTGCTCTTTTGCGGAAAATCACGCACCTTGCAAACACGCCTAGATCTTGAAGGCCTCCAGCGACTCGGGTGCGAACAGCTCCTCGGGCTTGAGTAGCCGCTTGGACAGGCCCTGCTCGAAAGAGTAGCGCAGAAAGGTCTGCAGCGTGGCCTGGTTTTTCTCGAAGCCGTAGGGCCAGAAGTCTTCGCCCATCTCGCGCCTGACCTGCTCGACGTGCGAGGTCAGCCAGGGCAGCATGGCCTTGAGGGCCGCGGTTTCGTAGAGGTCTTCATAGGTGCGGCGCTGCGACTCTTCGAGCGCCTTCATCATGGAGCGCGCCACCCAGCGGTTGGCCTCGTAGACCTCGCGGCGTATCGCCACCGTGTGCATGATGGGGAAGATGCCCGTCTCTTTGAAGTAGTTGCGCTCGACCTGTTCGTAGTCCTCGAACAGGCGCAGCACCTTGCCGCCGCCCTTGAGGAAGCTCGAAGGCATGCGCGCGGTGTAGAGCGCGTCGATCTCGCCGTCGAGCAGCATCTGCGCCAGGGTCTGGTCCGGGCCTATGCGCTGGACCTTGATGTTGGGCGGCAGGTCGAGCTGGATTTTTTCGGAGCGGCCGGGTTCTTCCTCGCCGCCGGTGAAGTAGGTCACGCTGTCGACGGGCACGCCGTAATGGTCGGACAGGATGCCGCGTATCCATACCGGCGCCGTCATCTGGTACTCGGGGTTGCCGACGCGCTTGCCTATCAGGTCTTTGGCTTCGCGGATGCCGGCATTGGCGTTCACATAAATGCAGGAATGGCGGAAAAAGCGCGAAGGGAACACCGGGATCGCCACAAAAGGCCGCGGCTCGTTGAACAGGGACACCGTGTACGAGGAGAGCGACATTTCCGCGACGTCGAACTCCCGGTGCCGCAGCATGCGAAAGAAAGTTTCTTCCACCGGCATGTTGAGGTAGTTCAGGTCTATGCCGTCGGGCTGCACGCTCCCGTCCATCAGGGCGCGGGTGCGGTCGTAGTTCCAGCAGCCGAAGCTCAGTTTCAGTTTTGACATGTGGCGGGGTGTTCCTTGAGAGAGAGATTTCGGTGGGACTTACTCTGGCTTGATTCCAGAGGCGGCGATAGCCTTGGCCAGGCGCTCGTTCTCGCCGAGGATGGCTTTGCCGTAGTCGGCCGGGTTGCTGCCTATGGGCTCTATGCCGGCGTTGTTCAGCGTGGCGATGACGTCCGGCATCCTGGCGATCTGCGCCATCTCGTGGCTGATGCGCTCGATGGCGCTGGCCGGTGTGCCGGTGGCTGCCAGCACGCCGACGATGGGCGCGAAGTCAAAGCCCGGAATGGTTTCGGCGATGGCCGGCACATTGGGCTCCTGGCTGGAGCGCTGTGCCGCGTTGGTGGCCAGCAGCTTGACCTGCCCGCTCTTCACGAAGCCGGACAGCGAAGGCAGCGCCGAGAACAGCACCTCGACCTGGCCGCCTATCAGGGCCGGCACCGACTGGCCGGTGCCCTTGAAGGGCACATGCGTGATCTGCAGGCCCAGCGCGGCCTTCAGGGCTTCCATGGTCAGGTGGTGGGTGCTGCCTATGCCGGATGAGCCGTAGTTCAGCGTGCCGGGCTTGGCCTTGGCCAGCGCGATGAACTCCTGGAAGGTGTTGGCCGGCACCTTGGGATGCACCGCCAGGTACAGCGGCGCGCGCGCCGCGAGCGAGACCGGCACGAAGTCGCGCTTGTAGTCATAGCCCAGGTTTTTGTAGATGGCGGGGTTGATGGAGAACATCGAGCCATCGGTCACGAGAAAGGTGTAGCCGTCCTTGGGGGCCGTGGCCAGCGCCTGCGCGGCGACCACGCCGTTGGCGCCGGGCCGGTTGTCGACCACCACCGCCTGGCCCAGTTTGTCGCCCAGGCGCTGCGCGTAGATGCGTGCCACCGTGTCGGGCAGGCCGCCGGCCGCATAGGGCACGACGAACTTGACGGCGTGGTTGGGGTAGGCGCCCTGGGCCCCGGCGAGCTGGGGCAGCAGGCCGGCCAGCAGCATCGCGCTGGCCAGCAAAAGGGAACGGCGTGGGAATTTCATGGGACTTGTCTCCTGATAATTTTTGCTGACGTTGCGGGCGGAAAGCCAATGAGGAAAGCCGGCCTAGGTGGAGTAAGACGGCTCCAGCGCCGGCTCGCGTGTATCCCAGACATAGGAGGCCTGGTAGGCGCGCCAGTCGGTGGTCTTGGGCACGATGGCCTGGAAGGCAACCACACTGGACGGGATACGCAAAGCGCCCGTGCCTATGGCGGCCCCGCCGGCCTGGAAGGCGCGCACCGCTTCCAGCATCTGCTTGCGGAATTCGACCACCGCCATGTCGCTGGCGCCCAGGCGCTCGTGCGTGCGGTCGGCGATCGGGCCCATGGTGACCCACATCGCGATGTCCTGGTTGGGAAAGCCGGTGATGCCGGTGAAGTTGCCGGCCTTCATGGCCTCGCGGTCCTGCCAGAAGTTGTTGGCGCGGTTGCGCAGCGGCGTATAGCTGGCGTCCAGGTCGGGGCCGATCTGCTGGCCCAGGAACTTGCGCCAGGTGTCGGTATCGGGCGTCTGCTCAGGGTGGCCCCAGGCGATGAAGTAGAAGGCCGTGTTGGTGTCGTCCATGGGCACGTTGATGTTGGCCACGTTGTAGAGGTTGTTGGGCGGTATCAGCGCGGTGGCCGGCGCGACGAACACGGTGGAGCGTATGTAGTCGTTGGCGGCCGCGTTCTTGATGGGGCGGCGGATCGCGGCATACCGGAAGCCGTAGCCGCCGCGCTCCACCTGCATGCGCGGCGCCTTGTCGGTGGAGGGGCGCAGCCAGTTGGTGTCGGTGGCCTCGGCGCCGTCCACGCGCGCCGGCACCATGTCCGAGGAGTGCAGGCTGGAGCTGTGGGCCGAATCGATCGCGCCTTCAAGGATTTGCGCCCAGTTGCAGGGGATCAGCGCCTTGGCGATGGTGACCCGGGCATCGGCCGTGGGTGCCCAGGCCGGCGGTTCGAACTCGGGCTGGGTTTCCTTGGGGCCCATATAGGCCCAGACAAAACCGCCCCACTCTTTCACCGGGTAGGCCAGGTGCTTGACCTTTTGCGCCATGCCGCTGGCGGCGGGCTCGGAGACCATCTCCAGCACATTGCCCTCCACGTCCATCTTCCAGCCGTGGTACAGGCAGCGCAGGCCGCAGTCCTCGTTGCGGCCGAACACCAGCGACACGCGGCGGTGCGGGCAGTATTCATCCATCACGCCGACACGGCCCTGGGTGTCGCGGAACACCACCAGGTCTTCACCGAACACGCGCGCCTTGATGGGCGTGCCGTCGGGCTCGCTGACCTCCTCGATCAGGCAGACCGGCGTCCAGTGGCGGCGCATCAGCTGGCCCATGGGGGCCTGGCCCTCTACACGGCAGAGCAGTTCATTTTCTTCGGCGGTCAACATCGCGAATGTCCTTTTATCGGTTTATCGGTCATGGCCCCGTGGTCGGTAGCCTTCAATCAAAACAGGTTTAGAAACAACTTGCCAATCCGGGTTAAGGCGATTATTCTTAGATGACTAAGATTATCGCGGTTTGGCGGTTTGTCAAGAAAATTTGTGGAGACAAAAATGAGCGTTAACCCCAGGGCCGGTGCAGTCCCGGTTGCGGAGCCGGATTTTTTCCCGCTGACAGTGGCGCGCAAGCAGGAGGTCGCGCAAGGCATTTATTTGTTCGAGCTGCGCCACCCCGAAGGCGCGCCCCTGCCCGCCTTCACGGCCGGTTCACACCTCACGGTGCAAGTGCCCAGCGGCGTGCGCCGCAATTATTCGCTGTGCAGCGACCCGGCCGACACCGGCGCCTGGCAGATCGCCGTCAAGCGCGACGGGCGCGGGCGCGGCGGCTCCATCAGCATGGCCGACGAGGTGCAGGCCGGGCAGTTGCTGACCGTCAGCGCGCCGCGCAACAATTTCGAACTGGCCGCGCATGCGAGCGGCTTCATTTTTATCGCGGGCGGCATAGGCATCACGCCGATTCTTTCCATGATGCGGCAGCTCAAGCGCACAGGCGCCGCCGGCTTCAAGCTGTATTACTGCACACGCGACGCCGCCGGCACGGCCTTCAGCAAAGAACTGCAATCCGAATTTCCGGGCCAGGTGCAGATCCACCACGACAACGGCAACATCGAAGAAGCACTGGACCTCTGGCCGGTGTTTGAAAAGCCGGGCGCGGCCCACGTCTACTGCTGCGGCCCCAAAGGCCTGATGGACAGCGTGGCTGACATGTCGGGCCACTGGCCTTCGGGCAAGGTGCATTTCGAGAGCTTCGGTGTCGATGCCGCGGTGTTTGCGGAAAACACACCCTTCAGCGTGCGCCTGGCCCAAAGCGGCAAGACCGTGGAAGTCAGCGCGGAGCAGACTCTCCTCGAGGCCCTGCGCGGCAGCGGCCTGCGCGTGGCCAGTTCCTGCGAAAGCGGCACCTGCGGCAGCTGCAAGACCGGCCTGCTGGCAGGCGTTGCCGAGCACCGCGACATGGTGCTGAGCGAGGAGGAAAAATCCGGTCACATCATGGTCTGCGTCTCGCGTGCAAAATCGCCTGAACTGGTACTGGACTTATGACGGAGCGCACACTGAAACTCGGCATCGTCGGCCTGGGCCGGGCCTTCACGCTGATGCTGCCCACCTTTGTGCACGACGGCCGCGTGAAGCTGGTGGGCGCGACCGACCCTATCGCCGCCGCGCGCGCGCAGTTTGAAAAAGACTTCGGCGCGCCCAGCTACGCGTCCATGGAGGCCCTGTGCGCCAACCCGGCGGTGGAGGCGCTCTACATTGCCTCGCCGCACCAGTTCCACGCCGAGCACGTGCGCCTGGCCGCATCCTTCGGCAAGCACGTGCTGGTCGAAAAACCCATGGCGCTCACGGTGGACGAATGCAGCGCCATGATTGAAGCGGCCCGCGATGCGGGCGTTCATTTGATCGTGGGCCACAGCCACAGCTTCAACACCCCTATACGCCGCACGCGCGAGCTCATAGACAGCGGCCGCTACGGCGCGGTGAAGATGATCCACGCGCTGAACTTCACCGATTTTCTCTACCGCCCGCGCCGCCCCGAGGAACTGGACACGGCCGCCGGCGGCGGCGTGGTCCACAGCCAGGCCACCCACCAGATGGATATCGTGCGCCTGCTGGGCGGCGGCCTGGTGCGCAGCGTGCGCGCCCACACCGGCGCCTGGGACGCGAGCCGCCCCACCGAGGGCGCCTACAGCGCGCTGCTGGGTTTTGAAGGCGGCGCCTTTGCCTCGGCCAGCTACAGCGGCTACGGCCACTACGACTCGGACGAACTGATGGGCAACATCGGCGAGATGGGCCAGGCCAAGAATCCGGCGGACTACGGCGCAGCCCGCAGGCGCCTGCTGGGCGCGGCCACCTCCGCCGAAGAAAGCGCGCTCAAGGCGGCGCGCAACTACGGCGGCCGCCTGTACACGGCCGGCAGCGCCCTGCCCGCGGGCCTGCGGCACCAGCACTTCGGCCACATCGTCGTAAGCTGCGAAAAAGCCGACCTGCGGCCCGGGCCGTCGGAAATAAGCATTTATACCGACAGCGAAAAAACCGTGGAAGCCCTGCCCGTACCGGCGATCCCGCGCCAAGAGGTGATTGACGAGCTGTATGCCGCCGTGGTCCATGACAAGCCCCCGGTGCACAGCGGCGAATGGGCTCGCGCCACCACGGCGGTCTGCCTGGCGCTGCTGGAATCCGCGCGCAGCGGCCGGGATTGCGCTCCCCCGCACCAAGTCGGTCACAATGCGGGGTCATGAGCAACGACACCCAAAACATCATCCGCCACTGGCGTGAAGCCGTGCCCAATGACCGCCTCGCGCACCTGATCCGCGATGCCTCACGCGCCTTCCACCGGGCGCTGCAGGTGCGGCTGGCGCGGCACGGGGTGCCCTTCGGCCACTGGACCTTTCTGCGCATCCTCTGGGAGTCCGACGGCCTGACGCAAAAAGAGCTCAGCGAGCGCGCCGGCGTGATGGAGCCCACCACCTTCACCGCCATGAAGGCGATGGAGGCGCTGGGCTACATAGAGCGCAAGCAGCTGCCCACCAATAAAAAGAATATGTATGTGTACCTGAGCGACAAGGGCCGCGCGCTCAAGCAGCTGCTGGTGCCCCTGGCCGAAGAGACCAACAACGTGAGCATCGAGGGCATAGCGCCTGAGCACATCAAGATGACGCGCACCGTGCTGCTGGCCATGATCGAGAACCTGGCCCGGGACGAATTGCTGCAGGAAAAGGCCGCGCCCGCCAGGCGCAAAGCCGCCGCCGGGGGCGATCCGCAGGAGAAAACCGAAAAGGTGAAAATTACCGAAAAAAAGATATCCGGAAACAGATAAGCCCGAGGGAAATCTGCGACATCCGCGAGATTCGGTAATGCCAAGCCGCCGCCTGAAAAGGCCGGCGGCTTTTGTTTTTTTAGGGCCTCAGACCAGCGTGACGCCGGTCTTGGCCTGCAGCGCTTCGCGCGTCACGCCGGGCGCCAACTCCACCACCTTGAGGCCTTGCGGCGTCACGTCCATCACGGCCAGGTCGGTGATGATGCGGTCCACCACGCCCACACCGGTGAGCGGCAGGGTGCACCTGGGCAGTATCTTCAGGTCCTCGGTGCCGTCCTTCTTTTTGGCGACGTGCTCCATCAGGACGATGACGCGCTTGACGCCCGCCACCAGGTCCATCGCGCCGCCCATGCCCTTGACCATCTTGCCCGGGATCATCCAGTTGGCCAGGTCGCCTTTTTCGCTGACCTGCATGGCGCCCAGGATGGACAGGTTGATCTTGCCGCCGCGAATCATCGCGAAGCTGTCATGGCTGCCGAAGATGGACGAGCCCTTGATGGTGGTGACGGTCTGCTTGCCCGCGTTGATCAGGTCGGCGTCGACCTGGTCTTCGGTCGGGAAGGGGCCTATGCCCAGCATGCCGTTTTCCGACTGCAGCCAGACTTCCTTGTCGCCGGTGAAGTTGGCCACCAGGGTCGGGATGCCTATGCCGAGGTTCACGTAAAAACCGTCTTCGAGTTCCTGGGCGGCGCGTGCCGCCATCTGGTCTTGGGTCCAGGGCATGGTCAAACTCCTGCTTTCTCGGTGATGGTGCGTTTCTCAATGCGTTTTTCAGGATTCGCATTGAGCACGATGCGGTGCACATAAATGCCCGGCAGGTGGATGTCGTCGGGCGCCAGTTCGCCGACTTCGACGACCTTCTCCACCTCGACGATGCAGATCTTGCCGGCCATCGCGGCGGCCGGGTTGAAGTTGCGTGCCGTGAGGTTAAAGCGCAGGTTGCCGGACTTGTCGGCCACATGCGCCTTGACCAGGGCCACGTCGGGCACCAGCGAACGCTCCATCACATAGGTTTCGCCGTCGAATTCGCGCAATTCCTTGCCCTCCGCGACCTGTGTGCCCACACCGGTCTTGGTGAAAAAAGCCGGGATGCCGGCGCCGCCGGCGCGCAGCTTTTCGGCCAGCGTGCCCTGGGGCGTGAACTCCAGCTCCAGCTCGCCGGCCAGGTACTGGCGCTCGAACTCCTTGTTCTCGCCCACGTAGCTGGAAATCATTTTTTTGATCTGCCGGGTTTCCAGCAGCTTGCCCAGGCCGAAGCCGTCGACGCCCGCGTTATTGGAGATCACCGTCAGGTTTTTGACCTGGCTGTCGCGCAGCGCGTCAATCAGCGCCTCGGGAATGCCGCACAGGCCGAAGCCGCCCACAGCCAGCAACTGGCCGTCCTTGACCACGCCTTTGAGGGCCTCCGCGGCGGAGGGAAAAAGTTTCTTCACAAATCATCTCCTTGTGTTCCAGGCAATCCATTACGATACTACTTATCAAGTTACGTAGTTTTCCCTAAAGGTTTGTACTGTGGAAGTGGATTACCAGCTCGCATTCGACCTGGCGCCGGTGGGACTGGTGCTGTCCCGCAACCGCTCGATTGTGGACTGCAACCAGCATTTATGCGAGATGTTCGGCGCCACGCGCGAACAGCTCGCGGGCCAGTCCTTCCTGATCCTCTACCCCAGCGCGGACGAGTACGAGCGCATAGGCGCGCGCATGATTCCCATCCTGAATGCCAAGGGACTGTACTCCGACGACCGCATCATGAAGCGCGTGGACGGCCGCAACAAGGGCGAAACCTTCTGGTGCCACGTCACCGGCCGCGCCCTCAACCGCAGCGCGCCGCATGAGGCCGGCATCTGGACCTTTGAAGACCTCAGTTCGCGCCGCCCCGTCACGGCCGAACTCACCGCGCGCGAACGCGAAGTGGCCGCCCACCTGATGGACGGTTTGACCTCCAAGGAAATCGGCCGCGCGCTGGTCATCAGCCACCGCACCGTCGAAATTTACCGCGCGCGCCTGATGCGCAAGTACAAGGCATCGACCACGGCCGACCTGGTGCATAAGCTGATGGCAGGTTCCTAGCCCTCTTCGCCCTCCCCCGCCAGCCGCTCGAACGGCAGCGCCTGCTTGACCAGGATCACCGTGCACGGCGCCGCCATGGCGACCTTGATCGGCACCGTCGCCAGCAGGCGCTGCATCTGCAAGCCGTGCGTCGCCGCCCCCATGACGATGATGCCGACCTGGTTGCCCCTGGCATAGTGCAGCAGCGCCTGCGCGACGTCGCCCGACTCGATGACGTGGAAAGACAGCGCCCGGCCGTCCAGGTTCAGCGGCTGGGCCCACTGCCTGAGCATGCCCAGGTAGCGCCGGTGCAAGGTGGTCTCA
This sequence comes from Polaromonas sp. P4_F6, assembly GCF_056401275.1. Lineage (NCBI taxonomy): Bacteria > Pseudomonadati > Pseudomonadota > Betaproteobacteria > Burkholderiales > Comamonadaceae > Polaromonas > Polaromonas sp. P4_F6. Next base: position 121,165 of record NZ_JBFUJQ010000010.1, read on the forward strand.
TTGGCTTCGCTGTCGTTGCCGGCCGCCTTTGCCGCGTCAATCACCGTCACGCAGGCCAGCCGCGCGCCGGGCGCCGTGCCCAGCACCCGCATCACGGCGCGCCTCAGCGAATACAGCGTGGCGTCGCTCACGTCCCGGTAAGGCAGGGCCACCATGACGATGGGCGCCGCGTCAAGCTGCCGCGAAGGCAGCGCGCTGGGGCGATAAGCCTTGCCCGCCGCGCGCAGCCAGCGCTTGAAGTGCGCCCAGAAACCGGTGGCTTGCAGGCGCCGCCCCAGCTCCGTCACGGCGATCTGCGACGGGTCCGACAGGTCCAGCGCCAGGTGCGCGGCCGATGCATAACGCCGGCCGGCTTCACCCTGCAGGCAATGCAGGATCACCTCCTGCAGCCACTCGGGCAGCTCCGGCCGCAAGGCGCGCGGCGGCACCGGGTCCATCCACAGGCGCTGGCGCAGGCCGCCCCGGGTCTGCGGGTTGCCAAAGGGCAGTTCGCGCACGGCCAGCTCGTAGAGCATCACGCCGACGGCAAAGATGTCGCTTCGCGGGTCGCCCCGCACACCGACCACCTGCTCGGGCGCCATCCAGGCGGGAGAACCGACAGCCGGGCGCAGTTCCTCGGCCAGCAGGTCCGGGTAGTGCGCGTGGCAGGACAGCCCGAAGTCCAGCAGCACCGCGCTGCCGTCGGGTCGCAGCAGCACATTGGCCGGCTTCAGGTCCAGGTGGCAGGCCTCCTGCAGGTGCAGGCTGTGCACCGCCTGGGCCACGGCCACGCCCAGACTGGCGATCTCCTGCGCGGGCAGCGGCCCCGGGCTGTCGTCCAACACTTGCTGCAGGGTACGGCCGGGGACGTATTCCATCACCAGGTAGGGCAGTTTTTCGAGGTCGCCGGCCGCCACCAGACGCGGCACATGCGGCCCCGTCAGCGCCGACAGCAGCTGCAGCTCCACTTCGAAGCCCACGATGTTTTCAGCGCCGTCGCCGGCCGTCATGCGCGGCACCTTCATCACCATGGGAAAAGGCGCAGACCGCGACGGATCGGCATAGCCCACCTGGTAGATATGCGCCATGCCGCCGGCGTGCAGGCATTCACCAACGACAAAGCCGTCGACCGCGGTACCGGGCGCCATCAACCTCACAAACCCGCCTCCAGCCGCGCGGCGAAATGGCCGGGCAAACCCGCCGCGCGTACATCGGCCGCCGCGGCCAGGTGGTCGTAGGCCACACGGTGGAATGTCAGCTCGGCCCGGTCTGCGTCGAACAGCGCATACATGGCCCGGGTGTCGCCGTCGCGCGGCTGGCCCACCGAGCCCACGGTGGCAAGCCAGCGGCGGTGCGGCGGCACCGGGATGGGCACACCCGGCGTGGGCGCAAAGCGCATCAGTCCTTGCCCAGTGCCACGAAAATAAAGCGCCTGTTCGTGCACGTGGCCGCAGAACACATAACGCACGGCCGGGTTCGCGCAGGCGGCGTCCAGGCAAGCTTGGGCGCGGTGTTCGTTGTCGACATAAGACCAGCGCTCGGGCGCGTCGGCACTGGCATGCACCAGCAGCGCCGCATCAACGGTGGCCGTCAGCGGCAGCGCCGCCAGGAAATCCAGCGCGTCCGGGTCCAGCCTTTCGTGGGTCCATGCAGCGCCGCTCTGGTCGAGAGAATGGGCCTGGCTGGGTGGCGCCACGGCGTACCCGTCATGGTTGCCCTTGAGCACAATGGCGCCCTCGCCCGCCAGGCCGCGAATGCGCCTCACCACCTCTGCCGGCTGCGCGCCGTAGCCCACCAGGTCTCCCAGCACGGCCAGCCTGCCGGCGCCCTGCGCGGCGGCATGGGCCAGGCAGGCCTCCAGCGCGCGCAGGTTGGCGTGTATGTCCGACAGCAGGGCAATCTTCATGGGCTTGGCGCTGGTTTCATTCACCGTGAAACACGGCTTTGCCCCAAGTTTGCACCAGGCGGCAGCAAAATTTCCGCAACAGGAACAAAATCAGGGCCGGCGTTTTGGCGCCGCCCCGAAATCACCCCATCCCAGGAAAATTCCCATGTCGCTGACCCTCTACCAGGCTTCCATTCCCGTCTTCATCCGCGGCTTTCACAACCTGTCGGCCGTGCTTGAAAAAGCCCGGGCCCACGCCGAGGCCAACAAGGTCGACCTCTCGACCTACGTCAACGCCCGCCTGGCGCCCGACATGTACCCGCTATCCGGCCAGGTGCAGGGCGCCAGCGATGCCGCCAAGTTCGGCGCCGCGCGCCTGGCCGCCATCACGCCGCCCAGCTTCGCCGACACCGAAACCACGTTTGAAGAACTGCAGGCCCGCATCGCCAAGACGCTGGACTTCCTCAGGACCGTGGACGAGGCGCAAATCAATGCACGCGCCGGCGGCACCGTGACGCTCAAGGTCCGCGGCAAGGAAATGAATTTTGTCTGCGAGCCCTACCTGCTGGATTTTGTGCTGCCCAATTTATTCTTCCACCTGACCACGGCTTACGACATCCTGCGCCACCAGGGCGTGCCGCTGGGCAAGATGGACTACCTGGGGAAATTCTGAGCGCATGCGCACCCGGCCTGGAATGCGCTAAGGCGTGCCGGGCTCAGGCGCGGGTTCGCGCCGTATGGTTTCGCGGTCGCGGTGGTGGTCGCGCAGTTTGCCCAGGGTGTGGTCCAGCACGCGCTTGAGCTTGTCGCTGGCGCCGCGAAAAGCCAGGTCCTGGTTGGGCGCCTGGTGGTTGACGGCCAGCGGGTCGTGGTGCGCCAGGCGCGCCTCCATCACGCAGCGCTTCTGGTCGGGGCTGGCCTTGTCGCCGTTTTCGTCGCTCATATGCACCTCGATGCGCGTGATGTCGCCCTTGAAGCGGCTCAGCGACTCATGCAACTCGCCGCTGGCCCAGCGCTCGAAAGACTCGCCGGTGTGCATGGTGTGCTTGGAATTGACCTGGATTTGCATGGGATTGTTTTCCTTTCAGGAATTGCAGCGCGCGGGCCTGCGGGCCGGGCTGCCTTGTGATCCGCCAAGGTGGCGGCTGGAAAATTCATTGTGCGCGCGATGCGCGTGCGGGTCTGTAGTCCTGGACGCAACCCTGGAGTGAGGGCGGGTTTGAACCATTCGCTTGCGTATGCACACACACGGTTGCAAACTAAGCGGTGGCCAATGCCGCGCAGCGCTCACCGATAAATTCCCGCAGCAGGCGCAGGCCCGGCGTCAATTGCCGCCGCCCCGGCAGCACCATGTACATCGGCGAAGCCTCGGTTTGCCAGTCGGTGCACAAGGCCACCAGCCGGCCCGCGGCCAGGTCGGCCGCCACGTCCAGCCGCGACTTGTACATGATGCCGCGGCCGGCCAGCGCCCACAGGCGCACCACGTCGCCGTCATTGGCGATGTTGCCGCCGCCGGCGCGCACCACCACTTCCTCGCCATCGCGCCAGAACTTCCAGCGGTCATACACCTCTTCACCGAGCATGAAACACAGGCAGTTGTGCGCGGCGAGCGCCTGCGGCGTTTCGGGCCTGCCCCGTGCCTGCAGGTAGGCCGGCGACGCGCACAGCACGCGGCGATTCGTCAGTTGCACCGGCAGCGCCAGCATGCTGGAGTCGGGCGGCTCGCCCTGGCGGAAGGCGGCATCGACCAGGTCGCTGTAGACATTGGTGACGCGGTCCGACAAGTGCAGACGGTACTGGATGCCCGGGTGCTGTTGCTGGAATGCTTCCAGCCAGGGCAGCAGCAGGTTGCGGCCGAAATCGGAAGGCGCGGCCAGCTGCAGCATGCCACTGACCTGCTGCCGGCCGCTGGCCAGCTCTAGCTGCGCATCCCGCAAGGCGGCCAGCGCGGGCCGGCAATGCGCGAGGAAGACCTCACCCTCGCGCGTGAGGCGCAGGCTGCGCGTGGAACGCACAAACAGCGGCGCTTGCAGCTCTTGCTCCAGCCGCTTGAGCGCGGCGCTGGCGGCGGCGGGCGTTAAGTCCAGGCCGCGGGCGGTGGCCGAGAGGCTGCCCGAATCCACGGTGCGGACAAAGATCTCCAGGTCTTGCAGGGCTTTCATTTACAAATTTTATTTGTAAATAGCTTCAACTGGTGGCTTGTTTATCTTCATTTTCAAAATCCATACAGTTCAAGCCATCCCATCCTCTTTTGCAACTCTTCTCAACTCAAAGGACTCCACCATGAAAGCCATTGGCTACCAGCAAGCCCACGCACTGGACCAGGCAGGCCAGGCCGGCCTCGTCGACATCACCCTGCCCGACCCCACACCCACGGGCCAGGACCTGCTGGTCGAAGTGAAGGCGATTTCCGTCAACCCGGTGGACGCCAAGGTGCGCGCGGGTGTTGCGCCCGCCGCGGGCCAGGACTACAAGGTGCTGGGCTATGACGCCAGCGGCACCGTGCGCGCCGTGGGCCCGGACGTGACGCTGTTCAAGGCCGGCGACAAGGTCTGGTATGCGGGCTCCATCACGCGCGCAGGCACCAACAGCGAGCTGCACCTGGTGGACGAACGCATCGTGGGCCGCATGCCCGCCTCGCTCGACTTCGCACAGGCCGCCGCCCTGCCGCTGACCAGCATCACCGCCTGGGAAATGCTGTTCGACCGCCTCGGCCTGCCGCCGGGCAAAAAGCCCACGCACAAAAAGCTGCTGATCATCGGCGCCTCGGGCGGCGTCGGTTCCATCATGACGCAGCTGGCCGCGCGCCTGACTTCCCTCACGGTGATAGGCACGGCCTCACGTCCCGAAACCCAGGCCTGGGTGAAGGAGCTGGGCGCCCACCAGGTCATAGACCACAGCCAGCCGATCGCCGCGGAACTCAAACGCATAGGCATCCCTGAAGTCGACTATGTGGTGAGCCTCACGCAGACCGATTCGCACCTGGACCAGATCGTCGAGGCCCTGGCGCCTCAAGGCCATTTCGGCCTGATCGACGACCCGAAGAACGTGGACATGACAAAGTTCAAACGCAAAAGCATCTCCATCCACTGGGAGTCCATGTTCACCCGCTCCATGTTCGGCACAGCCGACATGGTGGCGCAGCACAGGCTGCTGACCGAGATCGCACAGCTGGTCGATGCGGGCTTGATCCGCACCACACTGACCGAGCGCTTTGGCAGCATCAATGCCGCGAATTTGCGGCGCGCGCATGCGCTGATTGAATCGGGCAAGTCGCGCGGCAAGGTAGTGTTGGAAGGGTTTATTTGACCTGGCCGGTCGGGCTTGGTTTGGCCGGTTCTTGCTCCGGCCTTTGCGCTTTTTGTTGAGTTCTGCTGGCCGGGGGTAGCCCGGCAGCTACTCACTTTTCTTTTGCTTCGCCAAAAGAAAAGTAAGCAAAAGAAAAGGCGACCCTACTTGCTGCGTCCCTCCGCTTCGCTGCGGGCAACCTGCGGTGCTCGGTCCAGCCGGGGTCTCGCTAAACTCGCTTCGCTCAGACAACGCGATCCCTGATCCGTCTGGCCCTGCGCTCCTCGGCGCATCCAGAAGGGGTGGGGGCAAAAATACCAATACAGAAATCCACAAGGACACGCCATGGCGTGTCCTTGTTTGTATTGGCTCCCGCTCCCGATTGCCCCGTCCTGGCTGGGCCGAGGAGCGCAGAGACAAGCGGATCAGGGCTGGCGTTGTCTGAGCCGAAGGCGAGTTTAGCCGGACCCCGCTTGGCTCGAGCACCGCAGGTTGCCCCGTAGCGAAGCGCAGGGGACCCAGACTGCGGGTCGCCTTTCTTTTGGGTACTTTTGGTGTTTGCGTAACTTCGCTGCGCGAAGTGAGCAAACCCCGCGCGCGTAGCGCGCCTTTGGCGAACAAAGAAAACCCGCTTTGCGGGTTTCGATAAAAGTGCCTCGCCCGCCGGGGCGAGACCCGGCCTGCTGAACTAAGAAGAGGAAAGAGGAGGATGAGCGCGCCGAGCCGGAGCAAGACCCGCCTCACCCCAAAGTCTTAAACATCACAAAAGCATCAACCATCCCCAACCGCACATGCCGAAAAGCCTTCGGCAACGTCCCCGCCACCTCAAACCCCAATCGCTTCCACAACCGGACAGCCCGTTCATTGGTCGACACCACCAGGTTGAACTGCATCGCAAGGAATCCCATCGCCAGCGCCTCGCGCTGCGAGTGTTCGCACATGGCCGATGCCAGGCCCTGGCCCTGGGCTTCGGGGGCGACCACATAACCGCAGTTGCAGACATGCGCGCCCAGGCCGGGCTGGTTGGGTTTGATGAAATAGGTGCCCAGCACCGGGCCGTCACCTTCGCGCACCACATAGGTGGCGCGCGGCGCCTCTATCCACGCCGCGTGGATTTCGGCTTCGGTGCTTTGCGGCGAAAAGGCGTAGGTGTCGCCGGCCTCGAAGGTGGCGCGCAGCAGCGGCCAGACGGCCGGCCAGTCGGCTTCCTCGCAGCGGCGTATCTTGGCCTGCGTCATGGTTTGGGCGCATCCACCACTTCGGCCGCCGTGCGGAAGGCTTCGACCGCGGCGGGCAGGCCGCAGTAAATGCTGGCGTGCAACAGCACTTCCTGGAGCTGCTCGGGTGTCACGCCGTTGTTCAGCGCGCCGCGCACATGGCCTTTGAGTTCATGCTGCTTGCCCAGGGCGGTCAGCATGGCCACGGTGATCAGGCTGCGGGTCTTCAGGTCCAGCCCCGGCCGCTGCCACACGTCGCCCCAGGCATTGCGCGTGATGTAGTGCTGGATGGGCATCGAAAAGTCGGTCGCCTTGCCGAAGGCATTGGCCACAAAGTCTTCGCCCATCACCTGCTTGCGGGTGGCCAGGCCTTTGTCGAAGTCGCTGGAAGATGTAGCGGTCACGTGAGCTCCTTGAAACAGGTTCTTGAAAGCCCAAGCGTAGTGGAAAACAAAAAAGCCCGCCCAGGCTTTCACCTGAGCGGGCAAGATCAATACAGATCACGCAAGGTCGTAACGGTCCAGGTTCATGACCTTGTTCCAGGCGGCTACAAAATCCCGCACGAATACTTCGCGCGAGTCGCTGGAGGCATAGACCTCGGCGATGGCGCGCAGCTGGGAGTTGGAGCCAAAAACCAGGTCGTTCACGGTCGCCGTCCACTTGAGCTCGCCGCTTGCGCGGTCGCGGCCTTCCAGCACGCCCGCGTCCGCAGCCGACTTCTGCCACTTGGTGCGCATGTCGAGCAGGTTCACGAAGAAGTCGTTGCTCAAGGTGCCGGGCCGCTTGGTGAAAACACCGTGCGAGGCCTGGCCGACGTTGGCATTGAGGGCGCGCATGCCGCCGACCAGCACCGTCATCTCGGGAGCGCTCAGCGTCATGAGGCTGGCCTTGTCCACCAGCAGTTCGGCGGCCCGCGCCTCCTGCCCCTTGCGGCCATAGTTGCGAAAACCGTCCGCGACCGGCTCGAGCACGGCAAAAGCCTGCACATCGGTCTGCTCCTGCGAAGCGTCCGTTCGCCCCGGCGAAAAAGGCACTTTCACGTCATGCCCAGCCCGCTTGGCGGCCGCCTCGACGGCAGCGCAGCCGCCCAGGACAATCAAATCGGCCAGCGAAATCTTCTTGCCGCCGGACTGTGCGCCGTTAAATTCGGCCTGGACCTTCTCCAGCACCTTGAGCACTTTCGCCAGTTCAGCCGGCTGGTTGACCTCCCAGTCCTTTTGCGGCGCGAGGCGAATGCGCGCACCGTTGGCGCCGCCGCGCTTGTCGCTGCCGCGGAATGTGGCGGCGGATGCCCAGGCCGTTGTCACCAGCTGCGAGATGGAAAGCCCGGACGCGAGCAGCGTGGCCTTCAGCGCGGCAATGTCGTTTTCCCCGACCAGTTCATGGTCGACCGAGGGAATCGGGTCCTGCCACAGCAACTGGCCCTTGGGAACCAGCGGGCCCAGGTAGCGCGCGGCCGGCCCCATGTCGCGGTGCGTGAGCTTGTACCAGGCCTTGGCGAAAGTGTCCGCAAACTCCTGCGGGTTGGCCATGAAGCGCCGCGAGATTTTTTCGTAGGCCGGGTCCATGCGCATGGCCATATCGGCCGTGGTCATCATGGGCGCGTGGCGCTGCGCGGGATCATGGGCGTCCGGCACGGCGCTTGCCGCGGCGGGGTCCTTGGGCTTCCACTGGTGGGCGCCCGCGGGGCTCTTGCTCAGCTCCCACTCGTAGCCGAACAGGTTCTCGAAGTAGCCGTTGTCCCACTTGATGGGGTTGTTGGTCCAGGCGCCTTCGATGCCGCTGGTGATGGTGTGCACACCGTGGCCGCCGCCGAACTTGTTGGTCCAGCCGAAGCCCTGGTCCTCAAGGCTGCCGCCCTCGGGCTCGGGGCCCACGTATTTGCCCGGTTCGGCGGCGCCGTGGGCTTTGCCGAAGGTATGGCCGCCGGCGGTCAATGCGACGGTTTCCTCGTCGTTCATGGCCATGCGGGCGAAGGTTTCGCGGATGTCGCGCGCCGAGCCCAAGGGGTCCGGGTTGCCGTTCGGGCCTTCGGGGTTCACATAGATCAGGCCCATCTGGACGGCGCCCAACGGGTTTTCGAGTTCGCGGTCGCCGCTGTAGCGCTTGTCGCCCATCCACTCGGTTTCGGGTCCCCAATACACCTCTTCCGGTTCCCAGGCGTCGGGGCGTCCGCCGGCAAAGCCAAAGGTCTTCAGCCCCATGGAGTCCATGGCCACGGTGCCGGCCAGCACCATCAGGTCGGCCCAGGAGATCTTGCGGCCGTACTTCTGCTTGATGGGCCACAGCAGGCGGCGCGCCTTGTCGAGGTTGCCGTTGTCGGGCCAGCTGTTGAGCGGCGCGAAGCGCTGCATGCCCGAACCCGCGCCGCCGCGGCCGTCGGCGATACGGTAGGTGCCCGCGCTATGCCAGGCCATGCGGATGAAGAAGGGGCCGTAATGGCCGTAGTCCGCGGGCCACCAGTCCTGCGAATCGGTCATCAGCGCATGGAGGTCTTTGACCACGGCATGCAGGTCCAGGGTCTTGAACTCCTCGGCGTAGTTGAAGGCCTCGCCCATGGGGTCGGCCTTGGGGGAGTTCTGGTGAAGAATCTTGAGGTTGAGCTGGTTGGGCCACCAGCTGGCGTTGCCTGCAGCGCCGGCCAGTGCGTGTTTGCGGGCGCCGCCCGAGAACGGGCAGGCGCTTTCGCCTTGCGTCGTGTGATCAGCCATGATGAACTCCTTCAATGTGTATGGGATGAACGCAGTCTAGGTTTCGCAGAAAAATATGAAAAGACAATTAAAAGTATTCATTTAATAGTTTTTATTAATTGCATGCGTTTTACACCCGGCCCACGCGGCCGTATGGGCCGTCTTGCCGTTACGCTTGAGCCGAGTCACTTATAAAGCCTTTGAAGGAAACCCTCATGACCAAGCCCGCAACGCCAGGCGCAGCCCCCCGCTACCCCGCCCCCGAACTCAAGGACCTGCCCGAGGACATCAAGGCCAAGGTCCTGGAAGTGCAGGAAAAAGCCGGCTTTGTGCCCAATGTGTTCCTGGCGCTGGCGCGCCGCCCCGCCGAGTGGCGCGCCTTCTTTGCCTATCACGATGCCTTGATGCTCAAGGAAGAAGGATCCAACCCCAACGGGACTTTGACCAAGGGCGAGCGCGAGATGATCGTCACCGCCACCAGCGCGGCCAACAATTGTCTGTATTGCGTGGTCGCGCATGGCGCCATCCTGCGGATTTATGAAAAAAAGCCGCTGGTCGCCGACCAGGTGGCGGTCAACTACCGCAAGGCCGACATCACGTCGCGCCAGCGCGCCATGCTGGACTTCGCGATGAAGGTCTGCCTGCAGGCCGACCGGATTGAAGACGCCGACTTCGAGGCGCTGTACGGCCACGGCTTTGACGACGAAGACGCCTGGGACATCGCGGCCATCACGGCTTTTTTCGGGCTCTCCAATCGCATGGCCAGCTTCAGCAACATGCAGCCCAATACCGAGTTCTACCTGATGGGACGCGTGCCCAAGCCGCCCAAGCCGGCTTGACAGGGCGGATTGAAAGGCGTCCGGCAAAGCTCAATAATGCGCATGGCCCGGCGTTCGCGCATGGCTCGACTCGAACCAGGATTTCATGACCTCCACCGCTACCCCCTCCCCTCTCGCCGCGGCTGTGCCCAACCCGGCATCGGCCAGCCCGTCCGGCCTGACCGTGCGCAAGCTCGAGATCGACCTGAGCCAGGGCTTCGACCGCCATTGGTATGGCGGCGACGCCTTCCTGAGCCAGTACCACAACGCTTTGTCCATGAGTTTTCCGGTCGGCGAGCAATCCTTTATCGACGCGGTGCGCGACTGCGCCAAGCTGCTGCCCCAGACGCCGGAGCACGCCCTGCTGCACGAAGCGGTGGCGCAGTTCATAGGCCAGGAGGCCACGCACCGCCACATCCACGGGCTCTACAACACTCACCTGGAAACCCAGGGCCTGGTCAACCGTTGGCAGCACTGGGCCACGGCGCGTATTGACTATGCGAAAAAAAGAGGCGCGCAGCCCCTGCACTTCCTCGCCGTGACCGCCGCGTACGAGCACCTCACGGCGGTGCTGGCCGACTACCTGCTGCGCCACAACAACACGCTGGACAGCGCCGACCCGCGAATGCAGACCCTCTGGCGCTGGCATGCGGCCGAGGAAACCGAACACCGTGCCGTCGCCTATGACCTCTACCAGGCGGTGCAGGGCAACTACGCCTGGCGCATACGCTGGTACATCTATGCGCTGCTGGTGTTCACCTTCGACTCGGGGCGGCAGACGATACTTAACCTGTGGCACGACGGCACGCTGTTCAAGCCCGGCACCTGGTGGAGCGCGGCCAAATTCTTCTGGGGCCGCAAGGGCGCAATGTGGTACGCCATGGGCCCGCTGCTGGCCTACTTCAGGCGCGATTTCCACCCGGACCAGGAAGCGTTTGCCGCGCCCGAGCAGCAAACGCGCGGCCTGGCCAGGCGCTGGTTCAAAGAGAACGCTGAAAGTTTTCGCGTGGTCCGCTGAGTTCCCCCTCTCCCAGAGGGAGAGGGCGTAAGAATTTTCTTGGCTGCTCTTATTCAACGATCTTGCGCATCCAGTCCGGCAGCGGCCGGGACTTCTGCGCGGGGAAATCCACCCAGATGGTGGTGGCCCCGCCGGCCGCGCAAACCACACCCGGCGCATCGCTGCGCTCCATGGTGGCCCAGCTTTCAAAAGTGCTGCGGCCCGGGTCGCTGACATACATCTTCATCAGCACGTCGCCCGGGTATTCGAGCTGCTTGTAGAAGTTGCAAAAAGCATTGACGATCACAGGCCCCTCACCCTTGGGGTCGGGCCTGCAGCCAATCGCATACATCCAGTCTATGCGTATGGTTTCCAGGTAGCGGAAGTAGCTGCCGTTGTTGAGGTGGCCCATGGCGTCCATGTCGCCCCAGCGTATCGGGATAAGCATCTCATGGACCAGTTTTTTCTTCTCGGGGATTTCGATCTTCATGATGAACACCGCACCTAACGGTGCGCCCTGATGGAGGCAAGAATGCCCAGCGTGAACAGCACGCAGGCGGTGAGCTGCACCAGGGTGGGCCAGCGGCCGTCCCAGGCAAAGGAATACAGCAGCGCAAAAATCGTTTCACTGACGATGAGCTGCCCGCACAGGCTGGCGCTGAGCCGCTGGCTGGCCATGTTCCACAAAATCGTGGCCAGCCAGGTCGAACCCACGCCGGCCACCACGCACAGCAGCACAAAGGTTCCGCGGTCCGCGCGCGCAGCCAGCAGGCTAGCGTCGGATCCGGCGCCCCCCCACATCAGCAGCGCGCCCAGGCCGGTGGCCACACCCAGCCAGTTGGCCCAGTCGGTGGCGTTGACTTCCGGATGCCGCTTGAGCCAGGCGGAGTTGAGGATCGCAAAAACCGTCCAGCACACCAGCGAGCCCGCCACAAACAGCATGCCGCGCCAGAAATGGGTGGCCGCGCCTTGGCCTGCCTCGTGCGTGGAACCCATCATGAGCACCAGCCCGGCCAGCGTGAGCACCAGCCCCGGCAGCAGCGCGGCCCAGCGCAGGCCTTGCGGTTTGCCCAGCAGCATGACCCAGATCGGGATGGTGCCTATGACCAGCGAAGGCACTTCGGTGCCCGCATCGCGTATGGCCAGCACCAGCAACAGGTAGTAACCGCTAAAACCCAGGATGCTCATGAGCAGCGCGGCCCCGGCCTGGCGCAGCGTGGGCAGGCGGCGGCTGCGCAGCCCTGCCAGCATCACCAGCACGGCGACCACACCGTACACGGCAAAGCGCCCGGCCGTGAGGTCTATCGAAGAATAGCCGCCCGCGCCCATTTCGAGCATGCGCGGCGCCACAAACACCAGGCCCCACAGCGCGCCCGCCGCGAGCCCGGCCAGAATGCCGGCCAGCATCAATCAGGCGGTGTGCGCGGTCGCGACCAGGCGCAGGCCGAGCAAGCCCATGGCGCCGGCGGCGGTGCGGTCCACCACGGCCTTGCTGCGCAGGTAGGCGGCGCGCGGCACCGACGAAGACAGCACCAGCGCCACCACGGCATACCAGCCGGTCTCCATCACCAGCACACCGGCCAGCACCAGCATGGCGGCGGGCAAGGGGAAGTGCGCGGGCAGCAGGGCCGCGAACACGCTGCTGTAGACCACCACGATCTTGGGGTTGCTCAGCTGTGTCACCAGCCCCTGGCGAAACGACTGCAGCACCGTGCGCCGCGCCGCGCCCTTGTCCTGGCCGGCCATCTCCAGCGGCTGGCGCGCGCTGCGCCAGATCTGGATGGCAATCCACATCAGGTACAAGCCGCCCACGACCTTGAGCGCCGTGTAGACGCCGGGCAAGGCGGCCAGCAAGGCCTGCAGCCCGGCCAGCGCCAGCGCGGCAAACACCAGCGCGCCCAGGCCCATGCCCAGCGCCGCGGCCAGGCCGTCGGCGCGCGAGCGCGACACCGCGATGCGCGCGACCTGCACAAAACTCGGGCCGGGGCTGACCACGCCCGCGAGCAAGGCCAGGAAGATCAGGCCTATGGGGCCGAGGTAAGGCACTACGGAATCCATCATGTTGTTCTCCAGGATTTGATTGATGTTGTGAATATCAGGTTGCGTGTGTGTCGTAAACCGGCTGAGAGTCGCTCACAAAACCCAGCGAAGCGGTCCTGGCTAGGCGCGTCGCCGCAGACAGTGCACCAGCACGGCAAGGCGACTGCAACAACGCCAGGAGGGTTTTGTGGGCGACTCTCAGACGCCGAAGCCGTCATCCGCCGCGATCACCGCGCCGTTGACGAAATGGCTTTCCCCGCTGGCCAGCATCACCAGCAGCGCGTCCAGGTCCTGCGGCTTGCCGATGCGCTTGCGCGGCAGCATCTGCACCAGCTTCTTGCCCTGTTCGGTCTCCCAGTGGTGGTGGTTGATCTCGGTGTCAATATAGCCGGGGCAGATCGCGTTGACGTTGATGCCGAACTTGCCCCACTCCAGCGCCATGGCTTTGGTCATCTGCACCACGGCGGCCTTGCTCATGCAGTACACGCCGATCTGCGGCAGCACACGCAGCCCGGCCATGGAGGCGATGTTGATGATGCGACCGCCGGCATAGTTGCCGGGCCCGGCGCCGCGCGAGCGCGCCAGCATGCGCTTGCCGACTTCCTGCGCCACGAAGAAGGCGCCCTTCACATTGGTGTTGAAGATGAAGTCGTAGTCTTCCTCATCCACATCCTGGATGCGCTGCGTATTGCTCACGCCCGAGTTGTTGACCAGGATGTCTATGGGGCCGACCTCGGTCTCGGCATGGGCCACGCCGGCCTTGATGCTGGCATGGTCGGTCACGTCGAGTTCGACCACATGCGCATCGCCGCCGGCCGCCTCGATCTGCGCGCGCAGGTCCTTGAGCTTGTCCAGCCTGCGACTGGCCAGCACCACGGCCGCGCCGGCGCGGCTCAAGGTCGTGGCGAACTGGGCGCCCAACCCACCCGAGGCGCCGGTCACGAGGGCGACACGCCCTGTCAGGTCAATGCTGTAAGCCATTAGAGGCTCCTCTCTCAATTTAAAGCACACAAAAGAGAACGACCGTTCGCATCGCTGCATTCGCGACATAAAATCCAACGCGAGACCGACAATCCTTCCTGAAAAATCATTATCAGCGAGTCCCCGATGAATACCCAAGAAATTCTGGCCCAGTTCGGCCCCCGTGAGGCGATGGAATACGACGTGGTCGTGGTGGGCGGCGGCCCCGGCGGCCTCGCCACCGCCATTCGCCTGAAGCAACTCGCGGCCGAAAAAGGCAAGGACATTTCCGTCGTGGTGCTCGAAAAAGGCTCGGAGCCCGGCGCCCACATCCTCTCGGGCGCGGTGATGGACCCGAAAGCGCTGACCGAGCTGCTGCCCGACTGGAAAGCCCAGGGCGCGCCGCTGAACCAGCCCGTCACCGCCGACGAGGTGCTGTTCCTCAGCGAAAAAAGCGCGGTCAAGACACCGGCCTTCTTTGTGCCGGACTGCTTTCACAACGAAGGCAACTACGTCATCAGCCTGGGCAATGTGGTGCGCTGGCTGGCGCAGCAGGCCGAGGGCCTGGGCGTTGAAATCTTCCCGGGCTTCGCGGCCGCTGAAGTTCTCTACAACGACGACGGCTCGGTCAAGGGCGTGGCCACCGGCAACCTGGGCATCGGCAAGGACGGCCAGCCCACCGACAACTTCCAGCTCGGCATGGAGCTGCATGGCAAGTACACCGTGTTCGCCGAAGGCGCGCGCGGCCACCTGGGCCGCCAGCTGATCAGCCGCTTCAAACTCGACGAAGGCCGCGATCCGCAGGGCTACGCACTCGGCGTGAAAGAACTCTGGGAAATCGACCCGGCCAAACACAAGCCGGGCCTCGTGATCCACACCGCCGGCTGGCCCATGGACAGCCAGACCTACGGCGGCGGCTTTATGTACCACCTGGAAGACAACAAGGTCACGCTGGGCATGGTCACCGGCCTGGACTACAGCAACCCTTACCTGAGCCCCTTTGAAGAGATGCAGCGCTGGAAGACGCACCCCAGCATCAAGCAATACCTCGAAGGCGGCAAGCGCATCAGCTACGGCGCGCGCGCCATCACCGCGGGCGGCGCTTTGAGCCTGCCCAAGACCGTGTTCCCGGGCGGCGCGCTGATAGGCTGCGACGCCGGCTACCTCAATGCGGCACGCATCAAGGGCAGCCACGCGGCCATCAAGAGCGGCATGCTCGCCGCCGAAGCCGCCTATGAAGCCGTCACCGCCGGCCGCCAGCACGACGAGCTGGCCGCCTACCCCGAGGCCTATGCCAAGAGCTGGCTCGCGCAGGAACTGAACCAGTCGCGCAACTTCAAGTCCTGGTTCAAGAAGGGCCTTTACGTCGGCGCCTTCATGACCGGCATAGAGCACTGGCTGCTGCCCAAGCTGGGCTTCAAGTCGCCGCCCTGGACCGTGCACAACAGCATCCCCGACTACGCCAAGCTCAAGCCGGCGGCCGAGTGCACGCCCATCGTGTACCCCAAGCCCGACAACAAGATCACCTTCGACCGCCTGAGCTCGGTGTTTGTCTCCAACACCAACCACGAAGAGCACCAGCCCGCGCACCTGACGCTCAAAGACGCCAGTGTGCCGGTCAACATCAACCTGGCCAAGTATGCCGGCCCCGAAAGCCGCTACTGCCCGGCCGGCGTCTATGAGTTCGTGAAGAACCCCGACAACAGCGACCGCCTGCAGATCAACGCGCAGAACTGCGTGCACTGCAAGACCTGCGACATCAAGGACCCGACACAGAACATCGTCTGGGTCACACCCGAAGGCGGCGGCGGGCCCAACTACGCGGGCATGTAAGCGCCGCACACCCTCTCACAAAAAGCCCGGATGCTTCCGGGCTTTTTTTATGGCCGCGCCGCATCGCGCACGCGGCCTTTGTCATTCAGTCGCAAGCGCGCCACATATACACGGCGCAAGCCTTGGCAAGCTTTGTGACTTTCTGTCCGGCCCGCTACGCCGGCAGCTACCGTGCATGCCTGGTGCACACCCCGCTGGCAGGCGTTTTTCGCGTTTCACTCACAAGTGCTTACCGAACGATTCGACACGCTTTGAGGCCTGTCTCACACCCTCCGACGCGGGCACGCGGCTTACGCTGACACGCTTTCTCCCCTTGCCGCAAAGACACTGGAACTGTTCTTGAGTTCGGGACGTGGCCGCGCCAATCCACCGGCCGCCACGCCGCCGTGTTCCAGTTTTTTTTGCCGCATCCGCCCGCTGCCCGGCAGCTTCTTAGCCCATTGATCCATGACAGAAAACACCCCCAGCGTGCTGCTGACCGGCGGCGCCGGTTATATCGGAAGCCACACTTTTGTGGCCCTGGTGGAGGCCGGCTACCAACCGGTCATCCTTGACGATTTCTCGAACAGCCACCCCGCGGTGCTGCACCGGCTGGCGCAGCTGACGGGCCGGCGTGTGCCTTGTGAAAAAGGCAATGTGCTGGACACCTCTTTTGTGGCGGAGGTGCTGCGGCGCCACCACTGCGTTGCCGCCGTGCACTTCGCCGGCGTCAAGGCCGTCGGTGAAAGCGTGCAGCAGCCCCTCATGTACTACCGCAACAACGTGAGCGGCCTCGTGAGCCTGCTCGAGGCCATGGCCGGCACCGCCGCCTGCCGGTCCGTGGTGTTTTCTTCCAGCGCCACGGTCTACGGCAACCCGGCCAGCGTGCCGATTGACGAAGGTTTTCCCTGCGCGCCCGAAAGCCCGTATGCCCAGAGCAAGCTGATGTGTGAAAACATTCTGGCCTCGCTGCGCGCGTCGGATCCCTCATGGCGCACCGGCGTGCTGCGCTACTTCAACCCGGTGGGCGCGCACCCCAGCGGCCTGATAGGCGAAGACCCCAGCGGCATTCCCAACAACCTGATGCCTTTTGTGACCCAGGTGGCCGTGGGCAAACGCGCGCGGCTGCAGGTCTTCGGCAGCGACTACCCGACCCCCGACGGCACCGGCGTGCGCGACTACCTGCATGTGTCCGACCTGGCCGACGGCCATGTGGCCGCCGTGCATGCCCTGCTGGCCAAAAGCGAAAGCTTCACCGTCAACCTGGGCACCGGCCAGGGCACCAGCGTGCTGGGTGTGGTGCGCGCTTTCGAGCGCGCCAGCGGCAGGCCCATCCCGTTTGAATTCGCGCCGCGGCGCGCGGGCGACGTGGCGCAGTATTTCGCCGACGTGTCGCTGGCCCGCGGCGTGCTGGGCTGGTCCGCCACGCGCGGCATCGAAGAGATGTGCCGCGACTCCTGGCACTGGCAACAGCGCAACCCCGACGGCTACCGGACCCAGACGTCCGACACCGCCATGCACATGCCGGCACCCGTGCGCAATAGTCCGAACGGCTCCCTTCGACCGGTGGTCAGCGCCTGATTCGTCTTGACACAAAACCCGCACCGAATGAGGACAAGACACATCTGCTTTCACCAGCACAAACCAGGCCATGGGCCGTTCGGACTATTGCCGATTGCTGCACTGCACAACACACTCATCCTCTGCCAATTTTCTGCTTTTGACAGAGAGGAAATTCAATGTTCAAAGCTCTGATGACCGCCGTTCTGGCCGCCTGGATGGCCTCTGCATCGGCCTACTCCGATTCTTCCGACCAGCCACCGCAACAAACTCTGGCCGGCAAGGCCGGCGCCGCGAAAAACACGCCCATGAAACTACAGGCCGACGCCGACACGGTCAAGGTGCGCGCGGTCTACAGTCCCGACATACGCCCGAATCCGCCGCAGGCTTTCGCGGCCGACGATGAGGCCGGCGTGGGCGAATCCGGCTGGCGCTCCTACGGCATGCTGCTGGCGACGCTGGTGTTGATGGCCGTGATCGCCGTGCGGCGCTACAAGGCGGGAAGGCCCTGAGCATGAGTGGACTCGGCCGGCCCGGCGTCGCGGCGGTCAAATGGAGCGCGGCTTCAACGGTTGCCCGCTTCGCGCTGCAACTGATGGCCCAGGTCGTCCTGGCGCGCACGCTGGGCCCGGAGATCTTCGGTATCTTCGCCATCGGCATGGTGGTGCTGACCTTCGCCACCTTTGTGTCCGGCTTTGGTTTCAGCTGGAGCCTGCTGCAGCGCGAAACCCTCAGCGACGAGGACGTGCGCTTTGCCTGGACCTGGCAGCTCATTGTGGGCCTGGCCGCCACGCTGGCCGTCTACCTGCTGGCGCCCCTGCTGGCCGTCTATTTCCGCGAGCCGCGCGCGCAGGCCGTCATTGAATGGCTGTCGCTGGCCTGCCTGCTGGGCGCAGCCGCGCAGCCGGCCACCTATTTGCTGCAGCGCGACCTCAACTTCCGCGCGGTGGGCCTGGTGCAGGTGGGCAGCTATGCAGCCGGTTATATCGCGGTCGGCCTGCCGATGGCGCTGATGGGGCGCGGCGAAGCCTCGCTGGTGGCGGCCTGGCTGGTCCAGGTGGCCGTGCAGCTGGCGGCCAGCTACGCGCTCAAACCCCACCCGGTGCGCCCGCTGCTCTGGTATGCCGATGCGCGCGCGGCCGTCGGCACCGGGCACACGGTCTTCTTCACCAACATCGTCAACTGGGTACTCAACAACCTGGACCGCGTGCTGATAGGGCGCCTGCTCAACGCGCAGGCCCTGGGCCTGTACAACGTGGCCTACAACCTGGCCACCATGCCCAACACCTTGCTGCTGGGCGCGCTGCAGCCGGCTTTCCTGGCGGCGGGCGCGCGCCTGCAAAACGACAAACCCCGCCTGGGCCGCGCCTACCTGCAGATGCTGGCCACCATCGTGGTGCTGGGCCTGCCGGCCTTTGTGGCACTGGCTTTTGTCTCGCGCGACATCGTGCGCGTGCTTTACGGGCCGGCCTGGAGCGACGCGGCCTGGGTGCTGGGCACGCTGTTCCTGTGCATGCCGGCCTATGTCATCTGGGGTTTGTCGACGCCGGTGCTCTGGAACACCGGGCGCAAGCACTATGAGTGCCTGCTGCAGCTGCCGCTGCTGGCCATCGGCGCGCTGGGCTTTTACCTGCTGGCCGGCCAGGGCATCCATGTCGCCGCGGCCGTGGCCGGCGGGCTGCTGGTGCTGCGCGCGGCCCTTGTCGCCACGGCAGCCTTTCGCGCGCTGGACCTGCGCGCCACGGCCCTGCTGCCGGACGCCTTGCGCGGCCTGCTGCTGAGCGCGCTCTGCGCCGCGGGCGCGCTGGGCGCGCAACATGCGGTGGCGCGGTTTGACATCGCGCTGCTGTCACTGGCGGCCGGCGCGCTGGCAGCCGGCCTGCTGCCTGGGCTCTTGCTGCTGCTGCGGCCGCAACTGCTGGGACCGGATGCCTCCGACATGGTGATCCGCTTCGTGCCCGGTCTCGCGAATTTCCTGCGCCGCCCCGCGGCCGCGCCGGCCTCCGCCCTGCCCGTGGCGCTGGGCGAACAGCGCCCCTGACGAAGGAACACCCCCCACATGGACCAACCCGTCGTCATTGCAGTCCTCGTCGCCGGCGCCATCCTGGCGGCGCTCACGGCGGCGCTGGGCATGGCGGGCGCGGTCCATGTGACCTCGCGCCGCGCGCAGGGGTATATGCACCTCATCTTCTACGCCATCCTGCTGATGGTGGCCCTGGCCAACCTGCTCTCGGGCCGCGACCTTTCCAGCAGCAACATGAAGTTCGACGAAGTCGTCGTGGTGGTGCGCCACCCGCTGGTCTCGCTGATGCAGCCCCTGGCCTCGCTGCTGCTGCTCACGCTGGCCGGCGAACGCCTGATCACGCACTGGATACGCCGCGACAAATCCGCGCAGGCACCTGCCGCGCTGCCGGTGGCCTTCCTCATCTTCTGGCTCTGCACCGTGGCCGCGCCGGCCCTGCTGGGCGCGCACCCACAGCTGTCGCACGACTACGTGTACCCGCTGGTCATAGGCTTCGCCGCGGTGCTGGCCACCGCCACCGAGCGCGACCTGGCCTTCGGCGCGGCGCGCAATGCCCTGCTGCTCTTTATCACCGCCGGCCTGCTGCTGATCCCCTTCAAGCCCAGCCTGGTGCTGGACGCTTCCTACACCCAGGGCCTGCTGCCCGGCGTGCCGCGCCTGGCGGGCCTGGCGCCGCACGCCGTGTCGCTGGGCATGCTGGCGCAACTGGGCCTCTTGTGCCTGCTCGCGCGCCCCCTTCAGCGCGCCTGGCTCAACCGCGCGGCCTGGACCATGGGCCTGGGTGTGCTCTTCCTCGCGCAGTCCAAGACGGCGTGGATTTCGTTTGTGCTGTGCACGGCCTGCATCCTGGCCGTGCGCCAGGGGCCGCGCTTCATGCGCCGCGTGGGGGACCCGGTGCGGCCCGAGTTCGGCATCGTCGCGCTGCTGGCCTTTATGGCCGCCGTCGTGGGCCTGGCCGCCCTGCTGATGTTCGGTGAGGTCGACGCACGCCTGAGCAGCTTCTTCGACAGTGCCCAGGGCGCGCAGCTGGCCTCCATGACGGGGCGCGACCAGATCTGGGCCATCGCCTATGACGAATGGCAGCGCAACCCGGTGTTCGGTTATGGGCCGACCCTGTGGGACGCGAGCTTTCGCGAAGCCATAGGCATGCCCAACGCAACCCACGCGCACAACCAGTTCATGGACACGCTGTCGCGCTCGGGAAGCGTGGGCGCGGCGGCGCTGCTGCTCTATGCGCTGGTGCTGCTGGTGCTGTCGCTGCGTTATGCCCGCGCCAGCGGCGGCCTCACGCTGGCCTTGTTCGTGGCGCTGGCGCTGCGCGCCATCAGCGAAGTGCCGCTGCTGCTTTTCGGCTACGGCCCCGAACTCATCGCCCACGTGCTCTTGCTGATGGCCCTGGCCGCCGCCGGGCGCGAAGCCCGTGAACGCAAACGCAGCCTGGCCAAGGCGCCGCCGCCGCTGCCCCGCGCCGCGCCGGCCTTTACCCGAGACCCCAAAAATCCCCTGGCCGCCGCGCGGCTCCATCCCTGACACCATGAAATTTTCCATCGTCATTCCGCTTTACAACAAGGCGCCCTATATCAGCGACACCCTCGCGTCGGTGCTGGCGCAGACCTTCACCGACTTTGAAGTCATCGTGGTCGACGACGGCTCCACCGATGGCGGCGCCGAGCTCGTGAGCTTTATCACCGACCCGCGCGTGCGCCTGGTGCGCCAGGCCAATGCCGGCGTCTCGGCGGCGCGCAACCACGGCATCGCGCTGGCGCGCGGCGAATGGGTGGCCTTTCTCGATGCCGACGACTGGCACCACCCGGACTACCTCGAGACACTGGCATGGGCGCAGGCCCGTTGCCCCGGCGCCGACACCGTGGCCACCGACTACCTGCCGGTGCCCGACACCCTGGACATGTGGCCGCCGCGCTGGCCCGAGATGCCGCGCGCGCCGGCCATCGAGCGGATCACCGACCTGCCGCGGCGCTGGATGGCCTCGCCCACGCTGTGCACCAGCGCCGTCTCGGTGCGGCGCGCGCGGCTGCTGCGCATGCAGCCCTGCTTTCCGCCCGGCGAGTCGCATGGCGAGGACCTGGACCTGTGGTTCCGCCTGGCCGAGCAAGCGCCGGTCGCGCTGGTCCACGCGCCGCTGATGGCCTACCGGCTGGCCGTCCAAGGCAGCCTCAGCAGCGGCCATGCGCCGCTGGCCATGCCGCCCTTTTTGCTGCGCATGGAGCAGCGCGCGCTGGCCGGCGCCATGCCGCCCGCGCGGCGCGGCTCCGCGCTGTGGCTGGTGGCCCAGTACCAGCTCACGCTGGCGCGCCAGGCCCTGGCCGCCGGCAGCCGCCGCGAGGGCTGGGCCTGGCTGCTGAAGGCGCGCCGCGCGGCCGGCGGCAAACGCTGGTGGCTGACGGCCGCCATGGCGCTGTTCATGCCGGGCACGCTGGTCAGGAACTGGCAGCGCTGGCGTGTGCGCCGCACTGTGCACGCGGCCAGCCCGGTGGAGGCGGGATAAACCATGAACCCGATACCGTTTGGCAAAACACCCGAAGCGCCGCGGCCGGCACCATCGCCCCCACCCGCTGCGCGCCCCTGCCGCGTCTCCGTGATCATCAAGGCGCTCAATGAGGAGCGACGCATAGAAGCGACCGTGGAAAGCGCGCTGCGCGCGGTTGCGGGTGTGGGCGGCGAGGTGATCCTCGCGGACTCCTACTCCAGCGACCGCACCGTGGAGCTGGCCAGCGCCTACCCGATACGCATCGTGCAGCTGGCCAACCCCGAAGAGCGCTGCTGCGGCGCGGGGCCGCAGCTGGGCTACCAGCATTCGCGCGGCGAGTTTGTCTACATCCTGGACGGCGACATGCAGATGCGCGAAGGCTTTCTCGAGCAGGCCCTGGCCTTCCTGGATGCGCATGCCGACGTGGCCGGCGTGGGCGGCCGCGTGGTGGAGCAAAACACCGAAAGCCTCGAGTACATGGCGCGCGGCGAGCGCGCGTCGCCGCACCTGCAGCCCGGCCCGGTGGACAGGCTGGACGGCGGCGGGCTGTACCGGCGCGGCGCCATCGAGGCGGCCGGCTATTTTTCCGACCGCAACCTGCACAGCTACGAAGAATTCGACCTGGCGATACGGCTGCGCGCGCTGGGCTGGCGGCTGTGGCGCTTGCCGGTCGACGCGGCCAACCATTGGGGCCACGACGCGCCGCCCTACCGCCTGCTGGTGCGGCGCTGGCGCACACGCTACATCTGCGGCCTGGGCGAGCTGGTGCGCGCCGCGGCCGGCCAGCCGCGCCTGCCGCTGGCGCTGCGCGGCCTGCGCGAGCTGCGCCTCTACCTCGCGGTGCTGGGCTGGTGGGCGGTGCTGGCCAGCACTGCGCTGTGGCCGCTGCCGGCCAGCGTGCGCCTGGCAGTGTTCTGCGCCATCGCCAGCGCGCCCGTGCTGCTGATGACCTGGCGCAAACGTTCGGCCACCAAGGCGATATATGCGGTGGTGTCCTGGTGCTTTAACGCCGCCGGCCTGCTGCGCGGCCTGCTGCGGCCCCAGCGCCCCGCGCGCGAGGCCATCGCCAGCCGCGTGCTCAAGGAACCGGCGCAGGAGGCCATCCCTTGAAGGGCACGACACGGCAATTCACCGGCGTGCAGGTGCTGCGCTTTGCCGCGGCCATGCTGGTGGTGGTGATGCACATCACCCAGGCGATTTCCATGCACATCAGCGGCACCGGGCCGCGCCACTACTGGGAGGCCGGCTCCGCCGGGGTGGACATCTTTTTTGTGATCAGCGGCTTTGTCATGGCCATGTCGACCGCCTCGCTGCCGTCGCACGGGCCCGCGCACCCTTCGCAGTTGAGCGCCGCCTGGGTCTTCATGCGGCGCCGCCTCATCCGGATCGCGCCGCTTTACTGGTTTTACACCCTGCTCAAGGTGGCCCTGCTGCTGGCCATGCCGGCGCTGGCCGCGCGCTCCTCGGTGGAGCCCGGCCACCTCGCGGCCTCGCTGCTGTTCATCCCCACCATGAGCCCCTGGGGCCTGGTGCAGCCCACGCTGCCGGTCGGCTGGACCCTGAACTTTGAGATGCTGTTTTATGCGGTGTTTGCCGCGGCCATTGCCCTGGGCGCGCCGCGCATACGCTTTTGCCTGGCGGCCTTTGCGCTGGTGTTCGCGGCGGGTTACCTGCTGCCCGACTCGGTGGCGCTGAACTTTTATGCGCAGACGATTGTGTTCGAGTTCATCCTCGGCGTCTGCATCGCCCATGCCTATCTGCATTTCCGGCGCCCGGGGCCGATAGCCGGCCTGGTGGTGATGGCGGCGGGCGCGCTGTACATGTTCGCGCCCGACTGGGGCCACTCGGCCGACCGCTTCGCCACCTGGGGCTGCGGCGCCGCACTCATCGTGCTGGGCGCCGTCTGGCTGGAACCCTGGACCCTGCGCGTGCCGCTGGCTTCGCGCCTGTCCTTCCTGGGTGATGCCTCGTATTCGATTTACCTGTCGCACACCTTTGTGGTGCCGGCCGGCGTGCAGGCGCTCAAGCGCCTGGGCGTGCAGGACAGCCTGGCCATCGCGCTGGCCGTGGGCCTGGCCGTGGTGGTGGCGGGCTGCCTCTCTTACGTCTGGCTGGAGCGGCCCATGACCGCCTTCTTCAAGCGCGCCCTGTTCGGCGCGCCCAAGCTCTCTTACCCAACTCCCGGAAAGTAACCCTCCCCATGCGAAGTGAATCGCTGCCGCGCAGCGCCATACGCGAACGCGAAGGCCGCCACATCTACATTGCCTGTCCCTGGACACCGCTGGGCGGCGGCATGTTCAAGGTGGCCGACTACCTGATACAGGCGCAGGCCTCCTCGGCCGCCATCGCCTCGGCCGACGCGGCCGAGCTGCGGCCGCTGGACACGCGCGGCGGCGCCAATGCCTTGTATTCCTTCTGGGTGCTGGCCACCGCGCTGGCCCGCATCGCGCGCGGCCGCTTCAGCGGCCGGCTGGCCGGCGTGCACGTCAACATGGCCGAACGCTTAAGCCTGTTTCGCAAGGGTGCCGTCATCGCCGCCTGCCGCGCCCTGGGCGTGCCGGTGGTGCTGCACCTGCACGCGGCGCAGCTGCACCATTTCTACCAGTCACTGCCGCGGCCGCTGCGGGCGCTGACGCGCTGGGTGTTCTCGCTGCCGGCCAGTGTCGTGGTGCTGGGCTCGGCCGCGCGGCGCTTTGTCATCGAAGAGCTGGGCGTGGCGCCGGACCGCGTGGACATCGTGATCAACGGTGTGCCCGAGCCCACCCATGCGCGCCGCACCGCCGGCGATAGCGCCACGCAGCGCGTGCTCTTCCTGGGCAACCTGTCGGAACGCAAGGGCGTGTCCGACCTGCTGCAGGCGCTGGCCCTGCCCGGCTTTGACACGGCCCACCTCGAGGTGACCCTGGCCGGCGGCGGCGACGTGCACGGCTACGAAACCAGATCCAGGGAGCTGGGCATCAACGGCTTTGTGCGTTTTGCCGGATGGTCGGACCAGCAGCAGGCGGCACGGCTGATGGCGCGCACCGACGTGCTGGTCCTGCCCTCTTACGACGAAGGCCTGCCGCTGGTCATCCTGGAGGCGCTGGCCAACGGTGTCGCGGTGGTCTGCAGCCCCGTCGGCGAAATACCGTCTGTGCTCAGCGACGGCGTCAATGCCTCATTTGTGCAGCCCGGCGATGTGGCCGGTATCGCGGCCGGCCTGCAGCGCGTGCTGCGGGATGGCGAACTGCGCGCGGCGCTGGAGCGAAACGGCCGGGCGCTTTATGAACAGCAATTTTCCATCGCGCATTTTTTCAGCAGCGTGGCGCACATCCACCAGCGCGACTTCGGCGTGGCCGGCCGGCCGCTGCGCGCCGCCGCGGTTTCACAGGACGGCAAAGCATGATCCGGGACGCCGACAGCATTCCCAACGGCAGCCGGCTGGAGGCCGATGTCTGCGTGGTCGGCGGCGGCCCGGCGGGCATTGCGCTGGCGCTCTCGCTCAGCGACCAGGGTCATGCCGTGCTGCTGCTCGAGTCGGGCCGGCTGCAGGCGCATGCGCCCACGCAAGACCTCTATGAAGGCGAGGTGGCCGACGAACAGCTGCACAGCCCGCCCGGCAAATACCGGCAGCGGCGGCTGGGCGGCTCCTCGGCGATCTGGGGCGGGCGCTGCATGCCTTTCGACCCGATTGACTTTGAAACCCGCGCCCACATCCCGCACAGCGGCTGGCCGATCTCGTATGAAGACCTGCTGCCCTGGTACCCGCGCGCCAACGCCCTGGCCGAGGCCGGGCGCTTTCTCTATGACGGGGCCCAGGCCTTGGCGCCGGGGACCGGCCCGCTGATCGCCGGCTTCGACAGCGAGCGCGTGCTCAGCAACGGGCTGGAGCGCTTTTCCTGCCCCACCCACTTCGGCAGCCGTTATGCCAGGCGGCTGGCGCTGGCGCCCACGCTGGAAGTGCTGCTGGGCGCCAATTGCACCGCGCTGCGGCTGCAGGCGGACGGCCAGGCGCTGCGCGAGCTCGAGGTGCGCACGCTGGCCGGCACACAGTTCACCGTCGCCGCGAAAAGCACGGTGCTGGCCGCGGGCGGGCTGGAGACCGCGCGCCTGCTGCTGGCCTCGCGCGACGTGGCGGCGCGGGGCGTGGGCAATGCGCACGACGTGGTGGGCCGCTATTACATGTGCCACATTGCCGGCAATGTGGGCACGCTGACGGTGCACGGCCCCACCAGCGACGTGCGCCACGGCTATGAGATCTCGCCCGAGGGTATTTACTGCCGGCGCCGCCTCTCGGTCGCCGCCGGCGAGCAGCGGCGCCTGGGCCTGGCCAACGCGGTGGCGCGCCTGCACTTTCCGCGCATCACCGACCCGGCGCACCGCAGCGGCGTGCTGTCGGGCCTGTTCCTGGCGCGCAAGCTGATCAGCTACGAATACAGCAAGCGCCTGAAAGACGGCGCGCCGCCGACGGCCGGCGTCTACGCGCGCCACCTGCTCAACGTCATGGCCGACCCACTCGACACCACGGCCTTCCTGTCGCACTGGCTGATGAAGCGCACGCTGGCCGAGCGCAAATTCCCCTCGGTGATCCTGCGCAACCGCAGCAACCGCTTCAGCCTGGAAGTGCACGGCGAGCAGATCCCCCAGGCCCACAGCCGGGTCACGCTGGGGGCCGGTGTCGACGCGCTGGGCATGCCGCGCCTGAAGGTCGACTGGCGCTACAGCCGCGCCGACATCGATTCGCTGGGCGCCAGCCTGGACCTGATGGCAGAGGAGTTCGAGCGCAGCGGCAAGGCCCGCTTCGACTACAAGCCCCACACCCTGGAAGAAGACCTGATGCGCTTTGGCGCCTACGGCGGCCACCACATCGGCACGGCGCGCATGGGCACGGACCCGCGCAGCAGCGTGGTCGACGCCGACTGCCGCGTGCATTCGGTGCGCAACCTGTTTGTCGCCGGCAGCGCGGTGTTCCCGACCTCCAGCCAGGCCAACCCCACGCTCACGCTGATCGCGCTGTCGCTGCGGCTGGGCGACTTCCTGTCGCGGCAGCTGCGCGCCGAGCGCGCGCCCCTGCAAATGAAGGAGGCCGCATGAAAGTGCTGGTACTGGGCGCTTCCGGCCACATAGGCGCGCGCCTGCTCGAGATGCTGCAAGCCACCCACTGGGCCGCGGCCACGGGCGCGTCCAGGCACATGAAAAACACCGCGAGCTGGCTGGAACTCGACAGCCGCGACCCGCGCCAGCTGGTCCAGGCCTTGAAAGGCTTTGACGCCGTGGTCAACTGCGTGGCAGGCGATGCGGCCTCGATTGCCGACGGCGCGCGCGCCCTGGTGCAGGCCGCGCTGCAGGCCGACTGCCCGCGCATCGTGCACCTGAGCACCATGTCGGTCTATGGCCCCGCCGAAGGCCTTGTGCGCGAAGACGCGCCGCTGGATCCGACTCTGGGCTGGTACGGCCAGGCCAAATGCGAGGCCGAGGCCGCCATGCACGACTTTGTGCGGCACGGCGGCGAGGCGGTGATGCTGCGGCCCGGCTGCGTTTACGGCCCCGGCAGCCAGCTGTGGGTCGGCCGCATAGGCCGCTGGCTGCAGGCCGGACGCCTGGGCGACCTGGGCATCGCGGGCGACGGCTGGGCCAACCTGGTCCATGTCGACGACGTCTGCCAGGCCCTGCTGCTGGCGCTGCGGCTGCCCGCGGCCCAGGGCAAGATACCGGTGTTCAACCTGGCGGCGCCCGACAGCCCGCGCTGGAACGATTATTTTGTGGACCTGGCCCTGGCCATCCAGGCCACACCCGTGCGCCGCCTGGGCAGCCGCCGGCTCAAGCTCGACGCCTGGCTTTGCGGCCCGCCGCTCAAGGCGGCCGAGCGGGCGCTGAAACTGCTGGGCAACCCCGGCGTGAAGCTGCCCGACGCCCTGCCGCCTGGGCTGCTGGGCCTGTGGTCGCAGCACATACACCTGGACACCCAGGCGGCCAGCCACCGGCTCGGTGTGCAGTGGACACCCTATGCCGACGGGCTGCGCGATTCGGCCGCATGGTTTACGGCGCCCGCCGGCGCTGGCCAAGCCACCCTGGACAAAATGATATGCACACCCTGAAAGCCGACACGCACCGAAAGTTCGGGTACACCGCCCCCCGCCTCGCGCTCAAGGGCGCGCTGCTGGACCCGGCGTTTCGTGTGCTCGTGTGCCTGCGCCTGTGCCAGGCCGCGGACCAGCTCGCGCCCAACTGGCGCTGGCTCGCCGTCCCGCCTGCGCGGCTGCTTTACCGCCTGGTGAGCCAGCTGGCCGGCATCGAAATCCCCTGGCGCACGCAGATCGCGCCGGGGCTGGCGCTCACGCATGGTCGCGGCATCGTCGTCAACGCCGGCGCGCGCATAGGCCGCAACGTCACGCTGTTCCACGGCGTCACGCTGGGCCAGCGCGACCACATCGACGCACAGGGCCGCCGGCACACGCTGTACCCGGTGATAGAGGACGAAGTCTGGATAGGGCCGCACGCCATCATCGTGGGCGGCGTCACCGTGGGCAAGGGCAGCCGCATTGCCGGCGGCGCCTATGTCTTCGAGGACGTGCCGCCCTACTGCGTGGTGCTGGGCAACCCGGGGCAGATCGTCAGGCGCGACTGCACGCCCGATGTGCAGAACCGCTACAGCGAGGAAGACATTCCCGTGGCGCAGGGCGGCCATTCGGCAGCAACCGCCGCCGACACCGGCATCAACGCCGGTTAAGCGAAGCCAGCCGCAGCGCCCGCGTGAGGAACAGCGGGTTGCCGATCACGTAGCGCTGGAACAGCCGGCGCGGCTCCAGCGCCAGGCGATACAGCCATTCCACCCCAGCCTTGCGCATCCACAGCGGCGCGCGCGGTGTCTTGCCGCCCAGGAAGTCGATGATGGCGCCGCCGCAGACGATGAGGCAGGGAAAGTCCAGCACCTGGCGCAGCTGGGCCGCGACCTCTTCCTGCCGCGGCATGCCCATGCCCAGCACGATCAGCGCCGGCCGGTGCGTGGCCGCCAGCAGGCAATAGGTGCCCGCGTCGAGAAAGCCGTTGGCGCGTGTGAGCGTGCTGTGCGGCGCGAGTTCCTCGCGCACGCGCTGCGCGGCTTTTTCGAGCCAGGGCTCGCGCGTGCCTAACAGCGCGATGCCGCGGCCGTCAAAAGCGCGCACCAGCCGGGGGATCAGGTCGGTGCCGTTGAGGTTGAGGCCGGGCTCCATGCGCAGCAACTTGAACAGCGTCGCCATGCCCGAGCCGTCCCTGAGCACCCTGTCGGCCGAGCGCATGGCCTCAAAAAACGGCGTCGACACCGCCATGGAATTCATCGCATGCGCATTCGCGAAAGCCAGCACCGTCGGCACGCGGGGCTGGCTCAGCTCGGACAGCAAGGCCTGGCCTTGGTCGGGGCTTTGCACGCGCTCGATTTTCGCCAGCAGCAGCGCCCAGCGCAGGCGCCAGTCGGCGGGATTGCCGGTGGAGGGATTCAGCATGGGTTTCCCCGCTTTCGGGACTGCGGCATGAGAAAATCGGGCCCATGGCCAAAACAATGCCCCTTGAGAATTTCCAGCGCAGCATCCGCATCGCCGCAACGCTGGCGCTCGCCATGAGCGCGGCAGTGCTGTATGTGGGCGGCGCCCAGCCGGTGGCCGTGGGCTTGTTTCCCGCGCCCTGGGACAAGCTGGCGCATTTGCTGACTTTTGCCGTGGTCGGCATGGCCGCGGGCCTGGCCGGCGGCATGCGCGGCTGGCGCATGGTGATGTGTTGCCTTGCGGGTGCGCTGCTGGTCGGCGGCATGGATGAGATTCACCAGATATTCCTGCCGGGCCGCTCCGCGAGCTGGGCCGACCTGGCGGCCGACGCGGCGGGCGGATTGCTGGGTGCGGCGGTGCTGGCCGTGCTGCACCGCCTCTCGGGCGGCCACCTCAAGCATCGTTAAGCACCGAACCCACCAGCGCGACGCCGAATTCACGCAGGCTGTGCGTGAAGCGCGTCATCTGCGGCAGCGAGCTGGTGTTCTGCCGCGCCACCACCAATGCCGCCCCCGCGCGCACCGCCACCGTATGGGCGTCGGCGCATTCGCTGGCGGGCGGCGTGTCGATGATGATGATGTCGAAGTCCTGGCCCAACGCCTGCAGCAACCTGGAAAACTCCTGCCGGCCCAGCAGCTCCTGCGGATTCGGCGGAATCACACCAGCCGGCAGAACCGACAAATCCTGCAGCGCCGCGACGCTGACCACGGCCTCCAGCCCGGCGCGGCCGGCCAGCATGTCCGACAGGCCCGCGCCCTTGCCGAGGTTGAACAACAGGTGCTGGCGCGGCGCCCGCATGTCGGCATCGACCAGCAGGGTGCGCAGGCCCAGCTGCGAAAACACGATCGCCAGGTTGGCCGAGATATAGCTGCGCCCTTCCCGGGAGCCGGCGCTCACGATGGCCAGGCCGCGGCGGTCCGGGCCGGTATCGAACCAGCGCAGCATCAGCTGGCTGCGCAACGCCCGCAGCTGCTCCACCGGCTGGCTGTTGGGGTGGTGGGCCGCCACCAGCTCGCGGCTTAAATTGCTTTCGCGGGCCAGGTAGGGATAGTCGAACTGCACCGACAGCGCGTAGCGCACATCGTCATCGGTGAGCAGCCCCAGCGCCTTGCCGGAATCGCCGAAGCGCGCGCCGCGGTCCTTCTGGAAATGCACGATGCGCTCGGCGTCCAGCGGCGAGAGCCGCCCGGCATCGACCAGGATTGCGCCTATGGACCGGCCCGAGCCGGTGGCCGGCTTGCTGGGCACGGTCAGGGGCACGGGGCGCACCACCGCCTGGTTGCCGTTTCTGTTCATATTGATACTCATGCTCATCCTCCCAAACCGAGCGCCAGCCGGCGCGGACCGCTGAGCCGGGTGTTGCCCGTGCTCGAAGAAATGCTGGCCAGCACCGGCAGCTCCAGCATCTGCACCAGGTCCTCGGCGGAGCGCACGCGGCGGTTGGCGAGCTCCAGCAGCAAGGCGCAGGCGATACCCAGCAGGGTGCCGCCGAAAGCAGCAATCAGCAGGTTGATCAGCAGCCGCGGGCTGGACGGGTTGACGGGCGCCGTCGCGACGTTGAGGCGCACCACATTGGTCTGGTTGGTCAAGCTCTGCAGGCGCGTCTGCGAGGCGCTCTGGCTCACGGTCTCATAAGCGCGCTGGGCCGACTCGACGTCGCGGCGGTAGACGTTGAGCTCGTCGCGCTGCTTGTTCAGGGCCAGCACGCGGGCCTTCTGCGCGCCGACCGCGCCCTGCAGCTCGCGTTCGCGGTCCTTGCCGACGCGGTAGGTGGTCTCGATGGAGGCATTGATGCGCGCGGTTTCGCTGGCCAGGCGGCTCTTGAGGGCGGCCAGCTCGGATTCGGCGCGCTGGCGCTCGGGGTGGTTCTCGCCCAGGCGCACGCTGACTTCCTGCACCTTGGCCTCCTGCCGCGCCACGTCGGCCTTCAGGCCGTTGATCAGCGGGCTTTGCATCACCTCGGCGATGGTGTCGCCGCGCGAGCCGCGCTTGCTCTGGCTGTCGGTGGTGTCGCCCTGCACCGTGGTGAGCTGCGAGGACAGCTCCGCCAGCTTGGTGGTTTCATAGTCCACGCGCTCGTCGCTGCTGACGATGCCGGCCTTTTGCTGGTACTCCGAGAGCCGGGCCTGGGCTTCTTCCAGCTTGGCGCGCGAGGCCTTGGTCTGCTCGTCAAACCATTCTGCGTAAATGCGGGCCGGTTCGGTCTTCAGCGCCAGGTTGATGTCCAGGTAGGCCTGGGCAAAGGCATTGGCCACGCTCGCGGCTTCTTCGGCATCGCTGCCCTTGTAGGTGATGTTGATCACATTGCTTTCGCGCGCGGGCCGCACGTCCAGGCGCTTTTGCAGCGAGTCCGCGATCCAGCCTTCCAGCGTGCCGCGGCCTTCGGTCGCTTCCAGCCAGCGCTCCTTGGTGCGCGGGTTTTCGTCGAGCTTGAGCATCTTCACCACGCGCTGGGCCACGCGGTCGCCGCCAATGATGTCGACCTGCGTGGCCATGTAGCTGGGCGCCACCAGCCCCTGTATGGGCGCGCTGCCAGCCCCGGCCACCGGGTCGGGCGAGCGCACGTCGACCAGCACGGCGGTCTGCGCCGTGTATTTTTTCGGCAGCACCAGGCTGACCGCCAGCGCCGCCGAGATCGCCAGCAGGATGATCAGCAGCGCCACCTTGTAGCGGGCGCGCAGTATCAGTAAAAATTGATGGAGTGTCATGGCTTTCCAGTCATGGCTGTTAGAAAAGTTAGAAGAGGCTTTCGCGGACGTAGATCACGTCCTCGGGGCGAACCAGGTCGTTCAGGTTGGGCGTGGTTTCCACGACCTTGCCCGAGGCGTCGCGGCGGTGCAGCTTCAGGCGGTTCTGGCTGCCGCGCACGGTCGGGCCGCCGCCCTGGGCCAGCGCTTGCATGACCGTCATGCCGCGCTCGATGCGGTAGGGGCCGGGGCGCTGCGCCTCGCCGTAGATGTAGAACATGGGCGCCTTGTTGACGTACAGGGTGTCCCCGCCGGCCAGCACGATGTCATCGTCGGATTTCGCGTTGAGGAACAGCGCCGGGATGTCTATCACCTTGCGAAACGGCTTGCCGTCGCGCTGGCCGGTGACGATCAGTTCGTCGTCGCCGGTCGGGGTGGTGCCGCCGGCGGCGGCCAGCATGTCGCTGACACGGGTGTTGAAGGTTTCCAGCGGGAAACGGCCGGGCCGGCTCACCTGCCCCAGCACCGCCACCTGGTTGCCGCGCACCTGGCGCAGCACGATGTTGACCTGCGGCACCTTGACGAAACCTCCGCTTTTCAGCGCATCACCAATTTTCTTTTCGGCCTCGGCAATCGTCAGCCCGCCGAGCTGCACACTGCCTATCAGCGGATAACTGATCACGCCGCTTTCAGAGACCCGCGCGTCGATGGACAAATCGGGACTCTGGTAGACCTGCACGCCGATGGCGTCGCCGGCGCCCAGCCGGTAGTCCTGGCTGCTCGGCAAGGCGGCCGTGGCCGCCACCGAAGCGGGCGCGACCGGCGCCGTCGTTGCCGCGGCCTGCACCGAAGGAGGAGCGGACGGCTGTGCGGTCGTCTGGGCCGGCGGGGTTTGCGCCCACAGCGGCGCGGTGGCCAGGCACAACAGCGTGGCCAGGAAATATCGGGTCATGGGTTTCAAATTCAGCAGGTTCATCTTGTCGCCTTTAGGGAAAGCAGGGATTCAGGTAAGGCCTGCTCAAAAGCTCGCGTCGGCCGACAGGCCGAAGGAATTGCTCTTGTAGTCAAAGCCCGGCTCGTTGGACTTGCGCCTGTCGCTTTGCACCGAAGCGGTCAGCTTGAGCGCGCGCATGGCCTGCCATTCGAGGGCCAGGGACACCAGGTCGGTGGTGTCGCGGCGGCCGCTGGCGGCAAAGCCCGGCAGCGGCCCCTTGAAGTCGCGCGCGCCGTGGTCGTAACGCAGGCGCACCGCGGTTTTTTCGGTGGGCTTCCAGGTCGGTGCGACAAAGAAGCGCCAGCCTTCGTAATAACTCGACGTGTTGGTCTGGTAACTGGCCAGTTCACGCACCAGGCCGCCGGCCAGCGTGCTCTTGGGCGTGATGGCCCAGGCCGCGTCAAGCTGGCCGGTCACGCCGGAAAAGTCGCGCGCCCCCACGCCGTCGTGCTCGCGATCCAGGTACGCGACCTTGGCGCGCAGCGTGGTCTTGGCGCTGGGTGCCCAGTCAAGGCGGAACTCATGCTCGCGGTCGGTGAAGTTGCCCGCAATCCCCGGCGCCAGGAAGCGGCCCGGGTACTCGCCCTTGCCTTCCCGGAAGCGGTAGGCCATGGAGGTGCCCGACGGGTAGACATAACGCACGCCGGCCTCGGCACCGTGGATTTTGGAATCGGCCTCGAAGGTGTTGGGCTGGCTGTTGGAGCTGGTGCGCTCGAACAGGCCGCCCACCACGCGCCAGGCGCCGTCGAGTTCGTACTCGGCATCAAAAATGGTGGAGCGGTTGGTGCGGCGGTTGATCTGCCCCGCGCCCTGCACGTCGGCATAGGTGTCGACATACTCGCGCCTGTCGCTGGTCAGGTTGCCGTGCAGGGCCGGCGTGAAGCTCCAGCGCCAGGCGGCCGCGTAGTTGACCGCCGTGAAGTCCAGGTAGGAAAAACGGCTGTAGCGGTGGTCCTCGATATTCGCGTCGAACTCGAAACGCTGCAGCCCGTAGGGCTTGTTGATCTTGAAGCCCGCCGTGGTCACCGCCACGTTGTCGTCGCGCTCGGGCCTGCCGAGCACGGCCTGCGTGTTGGCGGAATCGGGCAGCCGGAACACATTGCTGTCATGCGTCGCGCTTTGCCCCAGCCGGAACTGCAGCGTGTCCAGGTCATCAGCCTGCGCGGCCAGGGGAAACAGGCCCAGCAGCAACAAGGGAATCGGGAGGAGTTTTTGAGGGTGCTTCAAGGGCGGGCCTCCGCGGAAGGATGAAAAAAAGATACTGAGTACATGCTTGGGTGGCGATAGTCCGTTTGCCCTAATGGCAGCACTGCATAGGCAGCCTGATGAACGGGCGGATGCCATCTCCTTTCATTCTTAGTAAGCCGCGCCATCCTTGAAGACCAGGCGAATGGTTTTCAGGATGATGAAAAAGTCCAGCTGCAGCGACCAGTTGCGCAGGTAGTCCAGGTCGCAGTCGATGCGCGACTGCATCTTGTCCAGCGTGTCGGTTTCGCCGCGCTGGCCGTTGACCTGGGCCCAGCCCGTGATGCCGGGCCTGACCTTGTGGCGCACCATATAACCCTTGATGAGCGAGCGGTACATCTCGTTGTGCGCCACGGCGTGCGGGCGCGGGCCGACGATGCTCATGCGGCCTTGCAGCACGTTGATGAACTGCGGCAGCTCGTCGAGCGAGGTCTTGCGCAGGATGGCGCCCAGGCGGGTGACCCGCATGTCGTTCTTGCTGGCCTGGCGTATCGCTGCGCCGTCTTCGGTGACGGCCATGGAGCGGAATTTGTAGACCAGGATCTGCTCGCCGTCCAGGCCGTAGCGGCGCTGCTTGAAAATGACCGGCCCCGGCGAGTCCAGCTTCACCAGCAGGGCGATGACCAGCATGATGGGGAAGATCAGCAGCAGGATCAGCAGCGACAGCACGATGTCGCTGGCGCGCTTGAGGAAGCCGTTGACACCGCGGAAGGGCGTGTCGCAGACCGAGATCACCGTGACGCCGCACACCGTGTCGCTGCGGCCCTGTATCAGGTCGGTGATGAACATGTCGGGCACAAAATAGATCGAGGCGGTGGTGTCCTTGAGCCCGTCCAGCACCTGCAGGATGCGCGGGCGCGAGGCCATGGGCAGCGACAGGTAGATGAACTGGATGCGGTGCTGCTTGACGTAGGCCGGCAGGTCGTCGATCTTCCCGACCAGCCGGTGTTCGTCCTGCGCTTCCCTGCGGTCTTCACCGCGGTCGTCGAAAAAGCCCTTGAGCTCTATGCCCGAGTAGGCCGAGCCGGCGATGTTGCGGGCCAATGAGACGCCCTGCTCGTTCATGCCGACGATCACCGCGCCGCGCGGCGGCCCCTGCAGCTTCAGCAGCTGCGGCGCCGCCGCCCTGAGGGCCAGGTGCGCGCCGGCCTGGGCCGCGGGCGCAACCCACAGCCAGTGGCTCAGCACGGTCATGGAAAATTTGTGGAAGTACTCCGTCACATAGCCCGTCAGCAGCAGCAGGCCGGCTATCCAAATCCAGTGGAAGGCGATTTTCGAGAACACCTTCCACACCGGCAGGCGCAGCTGCGAGCTGCCCGGAAAGGTCAGCGAGAACACGATGACGGACAGGATCAGGTAGGCGGGCCGCACCGAGCCCTCAAAATAAAACGCGAGTGCCCACAGCGAAAACACCAGTACCAGCGGATCCAGCCCGGCCTCGACGGCGGTGAACAGGTGGCTGCGGCCCAGCCCCATGGAGCGGGGTTCGCGCTGGTTGAGCCAGGCGGACGCGGAACTAAGCTGGTTTGCTTCAGCCATACATGCCTACCCTTGTCACTTTGGAAACCGCCTGCGCGCGGTTAAAGACGTTGAGCTTCTGGAAGATGCGCTGCATGTGGTTCTTCACGGTGAAGCCGCTGATGTTGAGAATGGCGCCTATCTCGGAATTGGTTTTTCCCATGGCCACCCAGGCCATGATCTGGGTCTCGCGCTCGCTCAGGCCGCTGGCGTCCTCGGCAGGGCCGCGCATGGCGGCGGGGCGGCGCTGCTGCGGCAGCGGTGCCATCTGGCGCAAGGCGGCGTCGACGCTGGGCATCAGCATGCGCAGGGCCGTGCTGCAAGGCTCGGCCGGGATGTCATCCGCGCTCATGAACACATAGAGGCACTCCTGCTGCACCCTTTCGTCCTGCAGGCCGTGGATCAGCACCGAGCGCATGCCGCGCAGGCTGCCCGGGAAAGAGCCCGGCAAGCTCGCCTGGCCCAGCAGGTATTCAAATTCGCTGAAGTCCAGCCGGCAGGGCTGGCGCTCGGCGGCCAGCCAGCGCTCATGGAACTTGCCTAATAGAAAGGGCAGCCCGTCCGTGCCCGCGGCATAGGAGCGCGCACCGGGCAGGCTGGAGACGAC
The DNA here is from genome assembly GCF_056401275.1 of Polaromonas sp. P4_F6. Lineage (NCBI taxonomy): Bacteria > Pseudomonadati > Pseudomonadota > Betaproteobacteria > Burkholderiales > Comamonadaceae > Polaromonas > Polaromonas sp. P4_F6. The sequence goes on from NZ_JBFUJQ010000010.1 coordinate 157,475, forward strand.
GTCGTGCTGCAGGACGCCCTGCTGGAAATCGCCCCAGCCCGCGAGCAGGATGTCGTGGGGGAGGCATTGCTGCATGTCGCCCTGAAGCCAGGCCAGCAGTTCAGCATGCCGCGTGATGGCCGTGCCTTGCACGAGCAGTGCCGCATAGCGCGCGGAATCTTCGCTTGAAAGCGGAGTGTGAAAATTCATTTCCGGATGTCACTTCCTGTGTTTGTCCCGCGAAATCGCCAAGTGACGGCGCTGCGGAAACAGCTGATTGAGGATCGAACACATCTGCGGGAGACGCCATGCGCCAAGCGAGACAGTTGATGTAGGAGATGAACCCAGTTTAGGGTTTTCCCGGTTGATTCATTTGACGGAAGAGCTGCGCATTCGTTGCAACAACGTAACAGCTGTGCGCTGGATGTTGGATGCCGCGCAAAACGATACTGCTTGCAACAGTTTGCTTTTTTCCGGACCCGAAGGTGCAGCCTTGCTTGATTACGCTCTATGCATCTCCCCGCATGGATCTGGATCTCATTGATCCATTCGTCATTCGACGCTTCAGCGCGCACGCGCGGCCCGTGACCCGGGTGGCGGGATTTCATGCAGCATGAAGAAAGGAACCCGCATCCGATGACCGGCCAAAAAATGAAACGCAGTCTTGAGGTGGACACCTTGAGGGGCATTGCCTGTGTCCTGCTGGTCCTGTTTCATGTGGTGGGGGACACCCCCAGCGTCGGGTTGAGGATTCCGGAGGGCCACTGGCTGCAGGTCTTCAATGAAGCGCTGGCCTATATCCGCATGCCGCTGTTCTCCTTCATCTCGGGCTATGTCTACGGCTTTCGGCCCTACCAGGGCAACGCCCCGGCTTTCATCAAGGGCAAGGTGCGCAGGCTGCTGCTGCCGCTGATCACGGTGGGAACCATTTTTGCCGTCGTGCAGGCACTCACGCCGGGTGCCAACAACGCCGTGGACCGCTGGTGGCTGCTGCACATCGTGCCGGTGGGGCATTTCTGGTTCCTGGAAGCGCTGTTCATCGTCTTCCTGGTGGTGGTCCTGCTGGAGCACCTGAAGGCGCTGTCGACGCCGGCCGGCTTCGCGCTGGTATGGGCTTTGAGCGCGGTGCTGTTCGACTACTTCAGCCCGCCGAATTATTTTGCCGCCCAGGGCGCCGTCTACCTGCTGCCCTTCTTCCTCGCGGGGCTGGCCTGCAAACGCTTCGAGATCAGCGGCCCGGCCGCGCGCGGCATCGCGGCGGCCGTCTTCATCTGCGCCGCGACCGCGGCCATGCTGCTGCCGCAGTATTCAGAACAAGGCAACTCCCTGGCCGCGCTGGGCCTCGGTGTGTGCAGCGCCTTTTTGCTGCTGCGCAGCGGCTGGAGCTCACCGCGCCTCGCCTACGTCGGCTCCTATTCGTTCGCGATCTACCTGCTGCATGTGTTCTTCACCGCGGCAAGCCGCATTGCCTTGAAGAAGATGGGCGTCACGGATATCTACGTGCTGATGGTGGCGGGCCTGGCCGCCGGCCTGGCCGGGCCGATTGTGTCGGCGCTGCTCATCAGCCGCTCCCCCAGCCTCAATCTCTGGCTGCTGGGCACGACCGGCGGCGGGCCAAAAACCAAAACAAAAGCAGCGCCGGCCTGACGCAGACGCCTGCTTGACGCCTTGGCGTTAGTCCGCCTGACAGCGGTAACACCTTTGCGCTATAAGGGTAACAACCTTTTACAGGACTATCCCCTGTGCGCATGGCGAAGTTGTACCAACGCAAGTGGCTGTGGATCCGGTTGCCCATGGCGCTTGCCGCCGCAGCCACGGCCACGGGCCTGTGGCTGTTCGTCTATCCCATGCCGCCCGCGCACCTGAGCATCACCACGGCCGGCGCGGACGGCGCCTACTACCTGCACGCCAGGCGCTACGCCGAAAAACTCGCGGACCATGGCATCACGCTAGAGATCCAGACCTCGGCCGGTTCGCAGCAAAACCTGGAGCGCCTTCGCCAGGCCGTGAATCCCTCGGACCTCGCGCTGATGCAGGGCGGCTTCGGCTACCTGGGCAGCTCGCTGGAACGGCGCGACCGCAGCCGCGTTGAAACCCTGGCCAATGTGGACGTGGAGCCGGTGTGGGTTTTCACACGCGGCCGCGAAATCGATTCGCTCAACCAGCTGCAGGGCCTGCGCGTGGCCGTAGGCCCCGAAGGCAGCGGCACCCGCAAGGTGGCGCTCAAGCTGCTGGAGCAGGCGCGGATGGAGGCCAGGGACCTGACACTCTCCCCGCTGACCAGCAGCCCGGCCGTCCAGGCCCTGCGGCAGGGGGCGGTCGACGTGGTCTTCATCGTCGCGGCGCCCGAGTCCTTTGTGGTGCAGAACATGCTGAGCCTGCCGGGCATCCACATGGCCAACATCCGCAAGTCCGCCGCCATCACCGAGCGCAACCCCTACCTGGAGTCACGCCTGCTGGCGCAGGGCACGCTGGATGCGCGGCTGCCCCCGCGCGACATCACGCTGCTGACCACCTCCGCCAGCCTGGTGGCGCGCGAGGGCCTGCACCCCGCCCTCAAGCGCCTGGCCATCGCGGTGGCCATGGACGTCCACGCCGGCGGCGGGTTGTTCCACCGCGCCGGCGATTTCCCCTCGCTGCGGCGCATCGACTTTCCCACCGCGCGCGAGGCGCGCGAGACCCTGACGCACGGCCTGCCCTGGCTGGAGCGGGTGCTGCCCTTCTGGTGGGCCCAGGTCGTCGAGCGCATCCTGCTGCTCGTGCTGCCGGTTGTGCTGCTGGCCGTGTGGCTGATGCGCCTGGTGCCGGCCTACCTGCGCTGGGTGCTGGAAAGCCGCGTGAACCGCTGGTACGGCGAGCTCAAATTCATTGAAAACGACCTGGGCCAGGAATCGCTCTCGGGGCTGGACCTGACACGCTTCCTGATACGCCTGAACGGCATCGACAAGGCCATGATGGCTTTTGCCACGCCCCGCGACCTGATGGCGCGCTGCTACACGCTGCACCAGCACATCGAGTTTGTGCGCCAGCGGCTGTACCGGATGAGGGGGCGATAAGGGCGATGAAACTGCTGCTGCTTTACCGCCGGCGCTGGTGGCTGTTCTACCTGCCGGTGCTGCTGTGCACGGCCCTGGCTTTGTGGTGGTCGGCCACGCAATGGAAGGTGCTGCCGCCCGGCGAAGTGCTCATAGGCGCGGGCTCGCCGCAAGACGGCTACTCCATGCTGGCGCAGCGCTATGCCGAGCAGCTCGAGCGCATGGGCGTGCGCACCGAGCTGGTGTATTCGGACACGCAAAAAGGCTCGCTGGACAGGCTGGGCCGGCCGGGCGACGCCACCAGCATAGGTTTTGCCCAGGGCATTTATGCCAGTACCGACACCGGGGTGCAGGCGCTGGCCGTGGTGGGCCAGGAACCGGTGTGGATTTTCTCCACCACGGGCGGGCCTTTGACGCTGGCGCAGGCCCGGGGCTTGCGCATCGCGGCGGGGCCGGCCTCGTCCTCCTCCTTCATGGCGGCCATGCTGATGCTGGCGCACGCCGGCGTGCGGCCCGCGGACGTGCAGTTCGACAGCAGCGCCGGCGTGGCGGCCGCCAATGCACTGATCGACGGCAAGGTCGACCTGGTGTTTCATGTCGCCGGTGACGACTCGCAGGCCGTGCAGCTGCTGACGCGCAGCAGCGGCATCCAGTTGCTGGGCGTTGAACACGCCGGCGCGCTGGCCGCCCAGAACCCGCGCCTGCAGCCGCTGCTGCTGCCGCAGGGCGCGATCGAGCTGCGCGGCGACATTCCGCCCAAAGACCTCACGCTGATGAGCCTGCAAACCCATTTGCTGGTGAAGCAGGACCTGCACCCGGCCCTGCAGCGCGCCCTGCTGGACGCCGCCATTGAAATCCACGAGATACCAAACTTTTTGCAGCGCCACGGCCAGTTCCCGAGTTTTCGCGGCAGCGACTTCCCGCTCTCGGCCACGGCCCGCGGCTACAGCCTGGGCGCGCGCCCATGGATGGAGACCCTGCTGCCCTATCGCACGGCCCAGTACGCGGAACTGGTCTTCTACGCCATCCTGCCGCTGCTGGGCATCGCGCTGCTGATGCTGGCCTGGATCCCCAGGCTATTCGACTGGCGCATCAACTCGGCCCTGAACCATTTTTACGGCGACCTCAAATTCCTCGAAAGCGAGATCGATGAGGTCTCCGCCGACGACCCCGTGGCGCTGCGCCGGCTGCTGGAGCGGCTGGACAACATCGAACGCCAGGTGGTGTCGCTGGACCTGCCCGATGAATTTTCCGAACGCTGGTATACCTTGCGCGAGCACCTGGCGGCGGCGAGCGACCGGTTGCTCAAGTTGAGGTCGCGTTAGGGCCTGCCGCAAGTGGGCGTCTTTTCGGTGCGCACGGCTATCGTTCCGTACCTTGAATGAAAGCACCCAATGTGGGCATGGTGGTATTCGTACCCTTGGCGGAAAGCGTGCGGTCGCCAGGAAGAAGGTAATGCCAATTGAGAACCGGGGCTTCGGCTGGAAATGGCGGAGCAACAAAATCGAACGATCCGTCGATGGTCGTCACAGTACCACCAAGCAGGCGAAGGGAAAATTTCACGACGGAAACGGAGGCTCGGGCCACTGTCCCCTCAACCATCAGCTTGCGCATACCGGGAGGCGAGTAATCGCCAAGGTCGACAGAGCCGTGAAAATGTTGCTCGCCCGAAACCTCACACAATCCGGAAAATCCAAATTGGTCCAGAATCATTGTTGGAAGAATGAATGACTGCCTGGGGTCAAAGCCATCGGGGTGAAGGAACCTTTCTTCATCGATACCGTAAAACAAATATCGACCGCCAGAAAGCCGGTAAGACATGACGACCGAGGGACCCTGGACGACCCGCGAAAACATCTGTGCATCACCGAAGTGGCGTACCTCCACCTCAAAAGATTCGTCCGGATTTTTCCCACTGGATGCGCTCAGGCGCAAGGAGTTGGCCACCATCCAATTTTCCCGGCCAGAGCATGCGGCATGACCGGATGTGACCAGAAATAGGGCAATAGCGATGGAGATATACAGGCGCATGGTCAAGAGGCCCAACATTGAACTCCAGCGGGGGGCTGAGGCCTGCCGAAGGACGTCGCCTTGAACGACCGGTTAGCCCTCATGGTGCGCACAGGAACGCTTTGGGCGGTCGCACAGAAACAGCTTCGGCAAGAATGAACTTGCCACTCGTGCCGGGAAAAGCTTCGGACAAGCTGCTTCTATAGCCCTCGCTGTTACTTCGCAGCTCCACCTGCCGCGCCGAGGTATAGATGAAATCCCCGATGTAGGACAGCCGACCTTCCACGGCAGAAAACGCGCGCGTCTCGCCGACAAGCGGCGCTCCGTTAAATGCGCCATAGGTGTAATGACCCACAGGAACTTCAAAAGCAAAATACCTTACCGCCCCTGGCGTGGACGGTACCCTTGCAGTGGCGCTGTTGAAGGTATAGCAATTACCGGCACCGTCCTGATCCTTGAGGCTGTACTCAACCAACTGAACCGCGAATTGCGGAGAGTCCCACTTGCCTTCGACCTGGACGCCGTAAATCAACACGGCCTGCCGGGACTTTGCGACAGAATCTGACGAAAGCGGGTGCACAAAATTCATCACACAGCCGGCAAGCAATACAAGCGGCAGGACGGCCAATCGCGAAAGACGGATGAATTTCGTAGGGTGAGAGTTCACGTAATTTATACCTCGAGGCCTGGGATATGACTTGATGCCTTCGCGAACAATCTGTACCCCAGAAAATCAACCAGGTGCTTGCTATTAAGGGCTTTTTGCTTCGCTCACCCGGATGTCAATGAGGGCCACACCCGCCCACAAGCCGATTCTAGGTAGATGGCCAGCCAATCGCCTCCTCTACATGGATGAGAGCAGCCAATCCCGTTGAGTTTGGCCATCGTCACCCTTAACCCGGCCCAACACCAAGCAGAAGCAGACAAAGGCAGGCCTAAACTGTGCGGCACGCCAGTCACCAAGCTGCGGAAGCCCAAGAACAGTCATTACGGAGACAAAACACACATGAACATCGTCATCACCGGCGGCGCCGGATTCCTGGGCGCGCGACTGGCGCGCCAGCTACTTGAGAAGGGACAGCTTTCCCTTGCGGGTGACGCACCGCAAACCATACAGACCATCACACTGGTCGATCGAGTGGCACCGCCCCCGTCGACGGCGGCGGACTCGCGGATTCGCGCCGTGGTCGGCGACCTCAATGAACTTCTTGAAAGCAGCGATACGGCATCACAGGTCGTACGCACCGACGACGCGCTGGTCTTTCACATGGCCGCGGCCGTCAGCGGAGAATGCGAGGCCGATTTCGACCTTGGCATGCGCAGCAATGTCGATGCCACGCGTGCGCTGCTTGAGGCCTGCCGCAAGCTGGGCACCTCGCCTACCGTCGTGTTCGCGAGTTCTCTCGCGGTGTTCGGCAACTCAGCCGTGCAGCCCTTGCCGCCGGTCATAGACGACCGCACCCTGCCCACACCGCAGAACAGCTACGGCATCCAGAAATTCATCGGCGAGCAGCTGGTGGCCGACTATGCGCGCAAGGGTTTCATACGCGGGCGCAACGTGCGGCTGATGACGGTCAGCGTGCGGCCCGGCAAGCCCAACGGCGCGGCCTCCAGCTTTTTGAGCGGCATGATCCGCGAGCCGCTGGCGGGCCTGCGCGCGGCTTGCCCGGTGCCGCCCGACACCGCTGTGGCCCTGTCGTCCCCCGCGCGAACCATTGAAGGGCTGGTACGCGCGGCCGAAGCCGGCGACGCCGAATGGGGTGCGCGCACAGCGGTCAACCTGCCGGCGCTCAAGACCACCGTGGGCGAGATGGCCACCGCGCTGGAACGCGCGGCCGGCAAACAAACCGCTGCCCTGATTGACTGGACGCCGGACCCGGCCATCGCCAACATCGTGGCCAACTGGCCGGCTGTCATCGACGCCGCCCGCGCCCGGGGCCTTGGACTCTTGCCTGACCCCGATTTCGACAGCATTATTGCGGCCTACTTAGGCGAAAACCCGCGCACGACGTCCCGGAAGCCGACGTAATAATAGGTGTGCATACGGCTTGCTGTACGCCGTCGTCGCGAATTTTTCTGAACAACGACTATTTGGAGACACCATGAAAATTTCAAAACTGCTGGTCGGCATGGCTTTGGGCCTGGGATTCATCGCATCGGTGAGCGCGCAAAGCACCATGCGCATCAGCATTTCCACCGCCCAGAACTCGCACCAGGGTGTTGCCATCGACACCTTCGCCAGGGAAGTCGAAAAACGCACGGCCGGCCGCTACAAGATACAAGCCTTCTACAACGGCGCGCTGGGCGGCGAACGTGAATCCATCGAGGCTGTGCAACTGGGCACCCAGGAGCTGGCCTTCTCGTCCACCGGACCGGTGCCCAATTTTGTGCCCGAGACCAAAATCCTCGACGTGCCCTTTCTGTTTCGCGACAAGGCGCATGCGCGCGCCGTGCTGGACGGCCCCATAGGCCAGGACCTCCTGACCAAATTCGACGCCAAGGGCTTCAAGGCGCTGGCCTGGGCCGAGAACGGCTTTCGCCATATGACCAACAGCAAGCGCGATGTGAAGCTGCCGGAAGACCTGAAGGGCCTGAAGATGCGCACCATGGAGAACCCGGTGCACATCGCGGCCTACAAGGGCCTGGGCATCATCACCACGCCCATGGCCTTCCCTGAGGTGTTCACCGCGCTGCAGCAGGGCACCGTCGACGGCCAGGAAAACCCGCTGTCCGTGATCATGTCCGCCAAGTTCGACCAGGTGCAAAAGCACCTGACGCTGACCGGCCATGTGTATTCGCCCTGCATTTTCCTGATGAACAAGGCCTCCTTCGACAAGCTCAGCGCCGCCGACAAGACGGCCTTCATCGACGCGGCCAAGGAGGCGACCAAAGCCAACCGCGCCCGCGTCGACCAGGACGACGCCAACGGCGTGGCCGACCTGCGCGCCAAGGGCATGACCGTGATCGAGAACGTCGACAAAGCGAAGTTCGTGGCCACGCTGGCGCCCGTCAATGCCGAATTCGAGAAGCAGTTCGGCAAGGCCAATATCGACGCGATCCGCAACTACAAGTAAGGGCGCGCAGGCTGCGGTTTTTGCCACGGTTTGCCGCATCCGGCGTCGCTGAACACGCCCGCAGGGATCGTACTGGCGGGCGTTTTCCATCTAACTTCCCCACCCCCGGCCCTCTCATGAAACAAGCTTTCCTCAAACTTGAACGATGGACCACCGGCTTTTCCATGCTGGTGGCCTGCCTGATGCTCGTCATCGCCTCGGCGCTCGGGATGTTCCAGATCGTCACGCGCTTCGTCCTTGAGCAGCCCGCCGAGTGGAGCGAAATCCTGATCCGCCTGAGCCTGATCTGGATGGTGTTCATGGGCATTCCCATGGCCTTCCGGCAAGGTGCCATGGTCAGCGTGGATGTGCTCTACCGCTGGAGCCCGCCGCGCGTGCGGCGCGTGCTGGACTGGCTGGTCTGCCTGGCGGCCCTGGCGCTGATCGCGGTGATCGTCTGGTGGGGCTGGGACTACTCGCTGCGCGGCCGCGTGCAGTCCATGGCGGGCCTGGAATCCGTCTCGATGTTCTGGGGCTATGTGGCCATGCCCGTGGGCGGCATGTTCTGCGTGATCGGCCTCATCGGCAACCTGATCGATCCGCAGCGTAACGAACTGGAAACCGCACAATGAAAACACAAGCTGGATTTCACCCCATTCAAGCAGGGGCCGCGGAACCGGCTTTGCCGGGCCGCAGGCGCAGCGGCCCCCTCGGGGGGAAGCGCATTACACGAAGTGAAAAGCGTGGGGGCCAAGTATGACCGCGGTCATGATTTCCACCATGGTGCTGTGTTTCGCACTCACCGTTTCGGTGGCCGTCTCCATAGGCCTGGCGTCCATCTTCGGCATCCAGGCCTCCAACGCCAACATGCTGATCTCCGTCAAGGAGATGTTCTCTTCGATCAACAAGTTTCCGCTGGCAGCCATTCCCTTCTTCATCCTGGCCGGCAACCTGATGGAAACCGGCGGCATCTCGCGCCGGCTGGTCGAATTTGCCAAGAGCATCGTGGGCGGCATCCAGGGCGGCCTGCCCATGACCTGCGTGCTGACCTGCATGATTTTTGCGGCCGTGTCCGGCTCGTCGGTGGCCACAACCTTTGCCATAGGCGCCATCCTGATACCGGCGCTCATCAAGCACGGCTACCCCACCGCCTACGCCGCGGCCCTGCAGGCCACCAGCGCGGAACTGGGCGTGATCATCCCGCCGTCCATCCCCATGATTCTTTATGGCGTCAGCGCCGAGGTCTCCATTGGCGAACTCTTTATCGCCGGCTTCGGCCCGGGCTTGCTGATCGGCTTCGCGCTCATGCTGTTCGTGCACCTGTACTGCCGCTGGAAGGGCTGGGGCAAGCACGATGGCGACGGACGCCTGAGCTTCGGCAAGGCGACCTGGCAGGCGGGCTGGGCGCTGCTGATGCCGGTGATCATCCTGGGCGGTATTTACGGCGGGATTTTCACGCCGACCGAGGCGTCCGCGGTGGCGGTGTTCTACGCACTGGTCGTCGGCGTCGTGATCTACCGTGAAATCAAGCCGGCCGACCTCTACGCCATCCTGCGCAAGTCGGTGCTCTCCAGCGCCGTGATCATGTTCATCATTGCCAACGCCGGGCTGTTCGCCTTTTTGATCACCCGGGCCGGCGTGCCGGATGCCATCGGCCATTGGCTGGAGGCCGTGCTGCAGTCGCCCGCCCTCTTCCTGCTGGGCGTCAACGCGGCGCTGTTCGTCATCGGCATGTTCATCGAGACCAGCGCCGCCATCATCGTGCTGGCGCCCATCCTGGCCCCGGTAGCGGTGCATTTCGGCATAGACCCGGTGCACTTCGGGCTGGTGATGGTGGTCAACCTCGCGCTGGGCATGATCACACCGCCTTTTGGCGTGAACCTGTTCGCGGCCTGCACCGTCGCCAGGATATCGCTGGACCGCATCGTCACCCACCTGCTTCCCTTTGTAGTGGTCATCCTGGCCTGCCTGATGGTGATCACTTACGTACCGCAGCTGTCGCTGGGCCTGCGCGACCTGGTCTACGCCAAATAGCTTTTTTCAAGCGGGGGTTTCACGCCGCTGTCATCTGCGCAAGCCATGCTCGGGCTTTCATTTCAGGATGAAATCCATGCAGCTCCACAAAACCGAACGTGCCCGCGCCGAGCTCAGGCCCGGCGTGAGAACGCTTGGCCAGCGCGAGCGCACCCTGCTGCTGATGGCCGACGGCAGCAAATCCGCCCAGGATTTCCGACCGCTGTTCGACGGTGACGGCGAGGCCATCGCCCTGCGCCTGCTGCGCGAAGGCTTTCTGGAAGCGCATCCGGGCAAGACATCCACGTCGGCGGCAGCACCCCCAGCCGCGCCGGCACCCACACCCGCGCAGTTGCAAAACTTCCCGAGTCCCGAAACCACCCAGGCCATCCAGGTATCGGCCGACCAGTTTGAAGGCAAGCGCTCACTGGCCACAACGCGCATGTTCCTGTTCGACATCTGCGAGCGCATGTTCGCCCGGCGCGATCCGGTCATGGCCGAGCGCTTTCGCGAGGCGCTGCGCAATGCCAAGGACCGCGAGAGCATGCTCACGGCTTCGCGCGACATGATCGAGGAAATCGAGAAAATCGCGGGCCACGAGCGCGCCGACTCCATCAGCGAGCGCATCGCCATGCTGCTGCCGCAGCACCAGGCGGCCTAAGTTACACTTCCGGGGTCAGGAGAGAGTTTTCCCAGCGAAAACCGCCGAAGGCGCACGTACACCCCCTTTTGGTGCACTGAACGCTCAGGCAAAAGGACTGGCAACCGCCCTGCGGCGCACCACGCGGCAAGGCGTTCCCTACTGGAGAGAGGCCGTCGCCAGGACGACCCACCGAAGGAGCAAACCCGCATCGCCGGGCGAATCTCTCAGGTAAAGTGGACAGCAGGGGCAACTCATGGATCCAGAACCTGTTTGCCCCTCCCCGGAGAATGCCTTGTCCGATTCGTCCACCTCTTCCGCCGCGCCCGAAACCCTGCTGAAAACGCCGCTGCACGCGCTGCACCTGGAGCTGGGCGCGCGCATGGTGCCTTTTGCGGGCTATTCCATGCCGGTGCAATACCCCGCGGGCCTGATGGCCGAGCACCACCACACACGCCAGGCTGCCGGGCTCTTTGACGTGTCCCACATGGGCCAGTTGCGCCTGGTGGGCGCCGACGCCGCTGCGGCGCTGGAATCTTTGATCCCCGTCGACGTGATCGACCTGCCCGCCGGCAAGCAGCGCTACGGCCTGCTGCTCAACGACGAGGGCGGCATCATCGACGACCTGATGTTCTTCAACCGCGATTACGCCCATGGCGGCGACCTGTTCGTCATCGTCAACGGCGCCTGCAAGGTCGGCGACATCGCGCACATCCAGGCAAAGATAGGCACGCGCTGCGAAGTCATCCCCATGCCCGAGATGGCGCTGCTGGCGCTGCAGGGCCCGCAGGCCGTGGCCGCGCTGCAGCGCCTGGCGCCCGGCGTCGAAAAGCTGGTGTTCATGACCGGCGGGCGCTTCACGGTGGCCGGCTGCGACTGTTTCCTCACGCGCAGCGGCTACACCGGTGAAGACGGCTTTGAAATTTCCGTCCACGGCTCGCAGGCCGAGACGCTGGCGCGCGCGCTGCTCGCCCAGCCCGAGGTCAAGCCCATAGGCCTGGGCGCGCGCAACTCGCTGCGCCTGGAAGCGGGCCTGTGCCTTTACGGCAACGACATCGACACCACCACCACACCCGTGGAAGCCAGCCTCAACTGGGCCATGCAAAAAGTGCGGCGCACCGGCGGCGCGCGCGCGGGCGGTTTCCCCGGCGCGGACAAAATCCTGGCCCAGCTGGCCGACCCCGCCACGCTGGCGCGCAAACGCGTGGGCCTGGTGGCGCTGGAGCGCGTTCCCGTGCGCGACCACACCGAGCTGCAAGCCGCCGACGGCACAAGCATCGGCGAAGTCACCAGCGGCCTGCTGGGCCCGACCATCAACCAGCCGGTGGCCATGGGCTATGTGAAACCCGAATTCGCCGCCCTGGGCACACGCGTGAACGCCATCGTGCGCGGCAAGGCCGTGCCCATGGAAGTCGCGGCCATGCCTTTTGTCCCCAACCGCTACTACCGTGGATAACCGTGGTTAAGCGCAGCTAAAGCCTTCTTTCCCCACCCCTCAACCCTCCGGAGATTCTCATGACCGTCAAATACACCGAAGACCACGAATGGCTCAAGATTGAAGGCGACACCGCCACCGTCGGCATCACCGTGCATGCGCAGGACGCACTGGGCGACGTGGTGTTTGTGGACCTGCCCGCCGTGGGCACGAGCTTCGCGCAAAAGGAAACCGCCGGCGTGGTCGAGTCGGTCAAAGCCGCCGCCGACGTCTACATGCCCGTGAGCGGCGAAGTGACCGCCATCAATGAAGCCCTGAAGGACGACCCGTCCCTGGCCAACAGCGACCCCATGGGCGCCGGCTGGTTCTTCAAGATCAAGCTGTCCGACCCTTCGCAGCTCGACGCGCTGATGGACGAAACCCGCTACACCGCCTTCGCGGCCTGATTTCCCGCCCGACTTTTTTCTGACTCCTGCTGCCAAGCCTGACACGGAACCCGACATGTTGATGCAAACCGCCAAGCCCCTGGGCGATCTTGAAAACCCTTCCGAATTCATCGCCCGCCACATCGGCATCGACGAAACCGACGAAGTCCACATGCTCAGTGTCGTGGGCTCGGCCTCGCGCCGCGAGCTGGTCGAGGGCATTGTTCCGCGCTCCATCGCGCGCAGCACGCCCATGGCCATCCCGGCCCCGGTCACGGAAGCCGCCGCGCTCAAGCAGCTCAAGGCCATTGCGGCCAAAAACAAGGTGTTCAAGAACTTCATAGGCCAGGGCTACTATGGCACCTACACGCCGGGCGTGATCCTGCGCAACATCCTCGAGAACCCCGCCTGGTACACCGCCTACACGCCTTACCAGGCCGAAATCTCGCAGGGCCGCATGGAAGCGCTGATCAATTTCCAGACCATGGTCTGCGACCTGACCGGCATGCCGATTGCCAACGCCTCCATGCTCGACGAGGCCACGGCCGCCGCCGAGGCCATGACCCTGGCCAAGCGCAGCGTCAAAAGCAAGAGCAATGTCTTCATCGTGGCGGGCGACTGCCATCCGCAGACCATCGAAGTGATACAGACCCGCGCCAAACCGCTGGGCATCACGGTCAAGGTCAGCACGGCGGCCGTCACGGTGCCGCAGCTGATGGCCGAGGGCGATTACTTCGGCGTGCTGGCCCAGTACCCGGCCACCACCGGCAGCATCCATGACCTGCGCCCGCTCGCGGGCCAGGCCCACGTCGACGGCGCGGCGCTGTGCGTCGCGGCCGACCTGCTGGCGCTCACCTTGCTGGCCCCGCCCGGCGAATGGGACGCCGACATCGTGCTGGGCAACACCCAGCGCTTCGGCATGCCCATGGGCAACGGCGGCCCGCACGCGGCTTACCTGGCCTGCCGCGACGAGTTCAAGCGCTCGCTGCCGGGACGCCTGGTCGGCGTCAGCGTCGACAGCCACGGCAACCCGACCTATCGCCTGGCACTGCAGACGCGCGAGCAGCACATACGCCGCGAAAAAGCCACTTCCAACATCTGCACCGCGCAGGTGCTGCCGGCGGTGATCGCCAGCATGTACGCCGTCTACCACGGCCCGCAGGGCCTCAAGCGCATCGCCGAGCGCGTGGCGGCCTACACCGCCGTCTTTGTGCGCGGCCTGCAGGAGCTGGGCTACGAAATCACCAACACCGGCGCCTTCGATTCCGTGACCGTGAAGACCGGCGACGCGACCACCGCGATCGCCGAGCGCGCGCGCCAGGCCGGCGCCAACCTGCGCTTTCGCCTGAACAACCACCTGGGCGTGTCGCTGGACGAAACCACCAGCCGCAAGGACATCGAACTGCTCTGGTCCTTCTTCGCCAAACCCGGCCAGACGATCCCCGTGGTGAGCGCCTTCGAAAAAGGCGTGGAATCGCTGATCCCCGCCGAGCTGCGCCGCGCCACGCCTTTCCTCGCGCACCCGGTGTTCAACACCCACCATTCCGAAACCGGCATGCTGCGCTACATCCGCATGCTCAGCGACAAGGACCTGGCGCTGGACCGCAGCATGATCCCGCTGGGCAGCTGCACCATGAAGCTCAACGCGACCAGCGAGATGATTCCCGTCACCTGGCCCGAGTTCGCCAACATCCATCCCTTCGCGCCCGCCGACCAGCTGCAAGGCTATGCCGAGCTCGACAAGCAGTTGCGCGACTGGCTGTGCCAGGCCACCGGCTATGCCGGCATCAGCTTGCAGCCCAACGCCGGCTCGCAGGGCGAGTACGCCGGCCTGCTGGCCATCAAGGCCTTCCATGAAGCCAAGGGCCAGGGCCACCGCAACATCTGCCTGATCCCGTCCTCGGCCCACGGCACCAACCCGGCCAGCGCGCAGATGGTGGGCATGAGCGTGGTCGTGACCGCCTGCGACGCGCGCGGCAACGTGGACATGGCCGACCTCAAGGCCAAATGCGAACAGCACAGCGACAAGCTGGCCTGCGTGATGATCACCTACCCGAGCACGCACGGCGTGTTTGAAACCCAGGTCAAAGAACTCTGCGCCATGGTGCACAGCCACGGCGGCCGCGTCTACGTCGACGGCGCCAACATGAACGCGCTGGTCGGCGTGGCCGCGCCCGGCGAGTTCGGCGGCGACGTGAGCCACCTGAACCTGCACAAGACCTTCTGCATCCCGCACGGCGGCGGCGGCCCGGGCGTGGGCCCGGTCTGCGTGGTGGCCGACCTGGTGCCCTACCTGCCCGGCCATGCGACGGCGGGCATTCCCGGCAACGGCGTGGGCGCCGTCTCGGCGGCGCCCCTGGGCAATGCCGCGGTGCTGCCCATCAGCTGGATGTACTGCCGCATGATGGGCCCCGAGGGCCTGACGCAGGCGACCGAGGTCGCCATCCTGAGCGCCAACTACATCAGCTCGCGCCTGAAAGACCACTACCCGACGCTGTACGCCAGCGAAAACGGCCATGTGGCCCACGAGTGCATCCTGGACCTGCGCCCGCTCAAGGAAACCAGCGGCGTCAGCGCCGAGGACGTGGCCAAGCGCCTGATGGACTACGGTTTCCATGCGCCCACGCTGAGCTTTCCCGTGCCCGGCACGCTGATGGTGGAGCCCACCGAAAGCGAAACCCTGGCCGAGCTGGACCGTTTCATTGACGCGATGATCGCGATACGCGACGAGATCCGCAAAGTGGAAGCCGGCCAATGGCCGCAGGACAACAACCCGCTCAAGCATGCGCCGCACACCGCGGCCAGCCTGCTGGGCGACGGCTGGGACAGGCCCTACTCGCGCGAAACCGGTGGCTTCCCGCTGGCTTCGCTCAAGCAGGCCAAGTACTGGCCGCCCGTGGGCCGGGTCGACAACGTCTACGGCGACCGCAATCTGTTCTGCAGCTGCGTGCCCGTGAGCGATTACGCCTGAGTTGGACGCGCAGATTGTCCTGATCGTCGCGGGCGCGGCGGCGGCGGGCTTTGTCCAGGGCCTGTCGGGCTTTGGCTTCAGCCTGGTCGCCATGTCGTTCTGGGCCTGGGCCATAGACCCGAAGCTGGCGGCTGTGATGGCGGTGTTCGGCGGGCTGACGGGCCAGCTCATGGCGGCCTTCACGGTCGGCCGCAACACCGACTGGAAGCGCCTGCTGCCGTTTCTGGCAGGCGGCCTGCTGGGGCTGCCACTGGGCTTGCTGCTGTTGCCCCGGCTTGATGTCCAGCTGTTCAAGCTGTTCCTCGGCGTGTTGCTGGCGGCATGGTGCCCGGCCATGCTGTTTTCGGGCAAGCTTCCGCGCATCCACCATGGAGGGCGCATCGCCGACGGCGCGGCAGGCGTTGCCGGCGGCTTCATGGGTGCCCTGGGTGGTTTCAGCGGCGTCATTCCGACGCTGTGGTGCACCCTGCGGGGCTACGAGAAAGCGGACCAGCGCGCCGTCATCCAGAACTTCAACCTGGCGGTACTGACCGTCACCATGGCCAGCTATGGAGCGGCCGGCCTGGTCAGCCGCGAGACGCTGCCCATGCTGGCCATCGTGGCGCCCGCGGCGCTCATTTCCGCCTGGCTGGGCGGACGGCTTTACACCGGTATCAGCGACCTGGCCTTTCGCAGGCTGGTGCTGAGCCTGCTGACCTGCTCCGGCCTGGCCATGCTGGTCTCATCGGTGCCGGAGTTGCTGCGGCGAATCGGCTAGGGCCTGTTAACGCTATTTCAAGAAGAACGGGAGCTGGCCCGCAGCTCACGAATGGCTTTGATCATGGTGGGCGCCAGCATATTCCAGTGCAAGGCCCGCAGCGACCGGCGGTAGCGCAGCCCGCTGCCCCCCAGGGCGGCAGACACCAGCTCCAGTGGATCGCTCACCACGCACAGAAGCCGCTTGATCATGGGGTCCTGCTCGCTGGGCTTGCCGCCCAGGAAGGCGTCGTTCTTCCCGTCCCACAAAAGCTGGGCATTGACGTGTATGCCCCAGCCGCATGCCCAGCCGTTGGCTTTCAGGTGTTCGAGGGCGGCGGCCACGTATTCGGCATCAAAAATGAAGGTGTCTGTGCGAACCCAATGGCCCAGCCAGAACTCCGCCAGCGGGCGCGCCGCCGGCGTGGCCCTGGGGATCAGGCCGCGCAGCATTTCGCCGTTCATCTCCATGTAGCGCACCCGCGCCGGGATGCCGGCGGAGCGCATCAGCGCGATCAGCAAAGTCACCTTGTCATCGCCGTCGCCTCCGCGCGCCTCGAGCACGTCGCGGGCCGTCGGGTACTGCAGCTTGACCCGCTTGGTATACGGCAGGTGCTTGACGAAGCGGTAGATGGCCAGCGCCTTGTCGCGATCGGTGCGGCACAGCTGGACCAGCGCGCGGGCCTTCAGGCGCAGCTTGGTGTCGTCCAGGTCCAGCAGCGGCGTGGTGCCTAGCCAGTCCTGCGGCCGGTCGCTGACTTTTTTATACAGCCGGCGCGGCGGATCGAATTGTGCGGCAAGTGCCACCATGGGATCACCACGGAGTGAATCGTTCACGCATGGTAACCCCGCAGGCGCAATTGCGGCGAATTTCGGCTCCACGCCCGGGCGCTGGGGGTCTGGCTCCTTTTTCCTCGGAGAGAAGACAGACATCAGGGCCCGCGGCGTGGGATGTTGCATCGCAGCATGCCATCAAAAGCGGGTGGCCTGCCGGCACTTCAGGGAGCGCACGGGGTGCCTCCGGTATCGGCCAGCGCATTGCGCAGCTGGGTCTGTGCGATGGGCAGTTGCAGCGCCACGGCGCGCTCCACCACGGGTGCCAGGCGGCGCAGCTTCTTCTGCGCGTGGTCTTTGGCAATGTCGGCCAGGCGGTGTTCCAGAAACGGGTTGAGCAGACGGTCGCGCAACTCCACCAGGTAGGCGCGGGCCTCGGGGCCTGAGCCCTCGGCGTCAAATACCGGCAGCACCTCGTCGGCCCACACGGCCTCCAGCAGGGTGCGCAGCGCCGGGGTGTGCATGGCCTGCACCACGGTCATGTCGGCGGCACCGCTCATCAGCTGCCAGCGCTCGGCCAGTATCGTGTGGCCCAGGTTCAGCAGCCAGAGCTTGCGCTGCTCAAAGGGGGCCAGTGCATCCGTTACCACCATGGCGGGGTGGCTGCAAGGAAGCACCATGCGCGGCCGGCGCTCGATGGCCCACAGCGCATAGGGCTCGGCGACCGCGCCGGCGGGCTCCAGCGGAGACGAGACGATGCGGTCCACCAGTGAATTGACCCACACGCAGTGCTCCCGCACATAACGAAGGAAGTCGGGTGCAAGGCCCCAGCCCTGCGCCAGCGTGGCTACCAGCTTGCGCAGCGTGTCGCCGTTGCGGCTGACCAGTTCGCAGGGGTATAGCGTCAGGGGAGCCTGCGGCTGCTGCTGCCAGCGGTGGTGCAAAAGCGCCACCAGCTTGGCCGGGTAGCTGCGCGGCGCCGCCGTGGGGCTGCGCAGCAGCGCCGCGGTGTCGGAGTCGTCCAGCACATAGCCCATATCCGCCGTGTTGGAGATGATGACCTGCACCGTGGTGGCCATGGCATCGCGCAACTGTGCCCAGTCGCGGCGGGCATGCCAGACGGTTTGTACCGCGTTCACCTGCACGGCTTCCTCGATACGCCGGCCCTGTTGCATGCCCCGCAATTCCACGCGGTAGCCGTGTGCCAGTGCCGCGGCGCGCGCGCTGCTCTGCGGACTGTCCGTGCTCTGCACGACGGTAATGCCGCCCAGCGCCTGGCCTTGAGCCAGGGCCTGGGACACAAACAGGTCCGCATGCGCCTGCAGAAAGCGCCCGGTGCCGAACTGGAGGATGGGCGTGCTCACGTGCAAGCTCCGCTCAGCATTCGATCAGCGCCTTGACCACACCCTGCGTGGGGTCCAGCAAGGTGGCGAATTGGGCGGGCACATCGGCCAGCGCCATGCGATGGGTGTTGAGTGCCGCGGTGGGGATTTTGCCGCCCCGCATCGCCTCCAGCACCGTTTCAAAGTCTTCCATGGTGGCATTGCGGCTGCCCAGCAGCGTAGCCTCGCGTTTGTGAAACTCCGGATCAGCGAAGGTGATGTTGTCCCGTACGATCGACACCAGCACATACTTGCCGCCATGGGCAATGAACTGGAAGCCGCGCTCCATGGCCCGTGCGTTGCCCGTGGCGTCAAAAACGACATCGTAAAAATCTCCGTCCGTCAGCGCGCGCAGCTCGTCCACGTCGTTGTCGGCGATCAAGACACCCGCATGCGCACCCAGGTGTTGTTTGCAGAAGTCCACCCGCTCCTTTCGCGTGTCCAGCGCAGTGACCTGGCCGCCGCGCAGGCCGGCGAACAGCAGGACGGCCATGCCGATGGGGCCCGTCCCCACCACCAGCACGCGCTGGCCGGACTGTACGTCGGCGCGGCGCACGGCGTGGGCACCAATGGCCAGGAATTCCAGCATGGCGGCCTGGTCCAGTGAGACACCCTCCGCCTTGCGCACAAACTGCGCGGGTACGTTCAAATACTCGGTGAAGGCGCCGTCGCGGTGCACGCCCAGCACCTGGATGTGGACGCAGCAATTGGTCTTGCCCTGGCGGCAGGCGACACAGCGGCCGCAGGACAGGTAAGGCATGACAAAGACCGTGTCGCCGGGCTGGAGGGAACTGCCCGCCGGAGCTTCCTCCACCGTACCCGCGACTTCGTGGCCCATGACGCGTGGATAGGCCAGGAAGGGTTGTGTGCCGGTGAAGATGTGCAGATCGGTGCCGCACACCCCCACGCGGCGGATGCGCAGCAGCACATCGCCTTCATTGCGTATGGGCATGGCCGCTTCGACCGTGCGCAGCACGCCGGGAGTTTCGCAAATGACTGTCAGCATAGAGATCCTTGAGTGGAAGTGGTGAGTGTTAGTCGATGTGGAAGACGGATTCCATGGCGGCCCAGTGCTCGCCCGGGCCGCGGGTTTCAAGGGGTCGCTGGCAGGGGCCGCACAGGGCCCACCAACGCTGTGTCTCTGAATCGGCTGCGATAGCCGCCATGTCCGCGTCGAAGTCCTGGCCGTGGTATTCCCAGTAGCCGAACAGCAGGTTTTCCGGCTCCCGCAGAAAGATGCTGTAGTTGCGCAGCTGCGACTGGCGAATGCGCTGCAGCACGGCGGGCCAGACGGCCGCGTGCAGGCGCTTGTATTCGGCGATGTGTTGGGGGTCGATACCAATGACCCATCCCATTCGTTGCATGCAATCTCCGTCTATGCGTTAGTCAAGGTGGTACAGGCGGCGCGCATTGCCGCCAAAGATGGCCGCCATGCCGGCCTCGTCCATGCCCGGGTGAGCGCGGCACAGGGCTCGGGCCATGGCCAGCCAGCCCGGGTAGTCAGCTGCCAGTTCCAGTACCGGCCAGTCACTGCCCCACATCAATCGCCGCACCCCGAAGACCTTCAGGACATGGTCCACATATGGGCCCAAGGCCTGCGCGGTGGGATGGGCGCCGGCCTCGGTGAGCAGCCCGGACAGCTTGCAGTGCACCTGGGGCAGGCTTGCCAGCGCCTGCATATGGGCGCGCCAGGGCTCCAGCCGCGCCAGGGCGATTTCAGGCTTGGCGGCGTGGTCGATGACGATGGACAGCGAGGGATGGCGCTGGGCCATGGCCTGCAGCGCCGGCAGATGCCCGGGCAGCACCAGGGCATCGAATACCAGTCCCTGGGTTTGCATGGCGCGCAGGGCAGGCTCCAGCGCGGGGTTGCTGATCCAATCGGTATCGGGTAGGTCCTGCAGCATGGGGCGCAGCCCCTTGAGCTTGGGGTGACGCGCCAGCGCCGCAATTTGCGCGGGGGCATCCGCGGCGAGCAGGTCCACCCAGCCCACGACACCCAGCACAAAGGGATTGCGCTGCGCTATCTCCAGCAGGTAGTGCGTGTCGCCAATGGTGGGCAGCGATTGAACCAGCACGGTAGCGGCCACCTCGCATCGCGCCAGCTCAGGCCGCAAGTCGGCGGGGCCAAAGTCGCGATGGATGGCTGCCAGGGTGGCCGGCGGCCAGTGGCCGGTGCGGTCCGCCAGGTTCCAGAAATGCTGGTGCGCGTCGATCAGCATGGGGATTTCTCAGGCTGGGCGGGAAAGGTATTTCAAATCCGTGGTGTGCATAGGCCCTCCTCCGGCAGCCGGTGCCGGAGGTATCCTTGGGTTCGGGTGGTTCAGTAGAGAACGTTCTTGGCGGCGGGCGTGTCGATGTTTTTCTTGTTGACCATCAACACACCGGTGTCGCGGAAAGCCGGCACTTTTTTGCCTTCCACAATTTCCGCCACGGTCTTTACGCCCAGGTTGCCCATCTCGAAGGCACTTTGCACGGCAATCGCCTCGATGGTGCCGTCTTTCACAAAACCTTGCAGGTCGGAGTTGCCGTCAAAGCCGATGGCGACCACTTTGCCGGCTTTGCCCGCTTGAACCAGTGCGCGGCCCATGCCGATGGCGGTGGGTTCGTTGGCACCGAAAATGCCCTTGAGGTCGGGATTGGCGGCCAGCACGTCGGTGGTCTGGTTCAGTGCGGTACCCATCTGCGAGTTGGAGTAGAAGGGGCCCACGATCTGCAGCTTGGAGTGCTTCTTGATGTAGTCGGTGAAACCGCCCACGCGGCCGATTTCGGAGCCCGAGCCCGCGGTGTAGGACATGATGGCAATCTTGCCGGTGGTACCGATCTTGTCGATCAGCGTCTTGGCGGACATTTCCCCGGCGGCCTTGTTGTCGGTGGCCAGGAAGGACTGGTAATAAGCCTTGCCGGCATCCGATGCGGCGGAGTCAATCAACACGACCGGAATCTTGGCTTCCCAGGCCTTTTTGATGGCGGGGATCAGGGCATCCGGATCCGAAGGGGCCAGCACAATGCCGGCGACCTTGCGGTTCACGGCGTTTTCCACCAGGGATACCTGCCCGGCCAGGTCGGTGTCGGATGCCGCGCCCTGGAAGGTGGCGGTGTAGCCCTTGAGGCTGCCCACGGCGGCGTTGGAGCCTTTTTTCACGTTTTGCCAGAAGTCCGAGTTGGCGGTCTTCACGATGACGGCAATTTCCTTGTCGGCGGCCAGGGCCATCGACGACGCAGCCACCAGGGCGGCTGCGATCAGGGTGTGGATAAATTTTTTCATTTCTTTCCTCATGGGTGGTTGTAGAGGTTGTCTCTCGAAGTCCCGGTAAGCCCTGCCGGTAGGGATCACTTGCGATGGCGCATCTGGTCGATCCAGACGGCCAGGAGGATGACGACGCCAATCAGAATTTGCTGGGTGAACGCGGACACGCCGCTCATGTTCAAACCGTTGCGCAGGATGCCAATCACGAACGCGCCAATGACGGTGCCCGACACCGTGCCCACACCGCCCGTGAGCGAGGTGCCGCCTATCACCGCGGCGGCAATGGCATCCAATTCGTACATCAGGCCCTCACTGGGCTGGGCCGTGACCAGGCGCGACATCAGCACGCAGCCGGTCAGCCCGGCCAGCAGGCCGGAAAGCACATAGGCAAACAGCGTCACGCCCTTGACGTTCACGCCCGAGAGCCGGGCGGCTTCCAGGTTGGAGCCGATGGCGTAAAGATGGCGCCCCAGTGTGGCGCGGTTCAGCAGGATGGAGACGGCCAGCGCCAGCACGACCATGAGCACCACGGGATAGGGAATGCCGACGAACACCACATCGGGGAAGCCGTCCGCACCGATATTGACGATGCGGAACAAGGCTCCGTTGCCCAGTTCCGCAAAGCTGTCGCCCAGGCCGCTGATCGCGCGGGCATCGGTCAGCTGCAAGGCCACGCCGCGTGCCACCAGCATCATTCCCAGGGTGGCAATAAAGGGCGGCAGTTTGAGCACCGTCACGCACAGGCCGTTGATCAGCCCGCACAGCCCGCCGACCAGCAGGCCGGCAAACATGCCCAGCGGCACGGGCGCGCCCGCCTTGACCAGCATGGCCGCCACGACGCCGGCCAGCGCCAGGATGGCGCCTACCGAGAGGTCAATACCGCCGGTGATGATCACGCAGGTCGCCGCGATGCCAAGATAGGCAATGGACGTCACCTGGAGCGCCACGGTCATGCCGTTGCCCACGCTGAAGAAGGCGTTGCTGGTGAACGAGAAGATGGCGATGAGTCCCAGCAGGCTGGCGAGCGCGGCAAATTTTTGAAACAGGTCTTGTTGTTGTTCGGTCATGGTGGGGTCCGGGGAAAGGGTCTTGGAGGGCTCAGCGGGTCAGCTGGCAGAGGGCACGCTGCGGCCGGAGGCGTAATGCATGAGCTCCTCCTGATGGGTCTCGCGGGTGGGGCGTATGGTGACCAGGCGGCCTTCATGGAAGACCGCGACACGGTCGGTCATCCCCATGATTTCGGGCAGCTCGGAGCTGATCAAAACGACGCCGATGCCCTGGCCCGCGAGCTGGTCCAGCAACTGGTAGATCGCGTACTTGGCGCCCACGTCAATGCCGCGAGTGGGCTCGTCAAAGAACAGCACGCGTGATTCACGGAACAGCCATTTGCTGATCACGAGTTTTTGCTGGTTGCCGCCCGAGAGCAGGCGCACGATCTGGCTGCTGCTGGGCGTGCGGATGTCGAGCGCGCCGATGTAGTGGCGCGCGGCATCCTGCTCTTTGGCAAACTGGATCATGCCCGCGCGGTTGGACACGGCCTCCATGTGGGCCAGCGTGATGTTCTGCGCCACCGTCATCTTCAATGCCAGCCCGTCGTGCTTGCGGTCCTCCGACAGGTAGGCCAGCCCCTGGCGCACGGCATCGCGCGGCGAGCGGATGGCCAGGCGCTGCCCGCCCAGAAACACCTCACCGGCGGCTATGGGGTCGGCGCCAAAAATGGCGCGGGCCACTTCGGTGCGGCCGGCCCCCATGAGCCCTGCAAAGCCCAGGATTTCGCCGCGGCGCAGTTCAAAGTTCACGTCGTGGAACACACCTTGGCGCGTCAGGCCCTGCACGCGCAACAACACCTCGGTCGTGGGCACGGATGTTCTCTTGGGGAATACATCGTCCAGCGGGCGCCCCACCATCTTGGCCACGATCTCTTCCACGCTGGTGTCGGCCAGCTGTTCGGTGGACACATAGCGCCCGTCGCGCAAGACGGTGACCCGGTCCACGATGAGCGCCAGCTCGTCGAGGCGGTGGGAGATGTAGACAATCCCCACCCCCGAGCGCTTGAGTTCGTGGATGATGGCAAACAGCGTCTCGGTCTCCGACTCCGTGAGGGAGGACGTGGGCTCGTCCATGATGAGCACCTGGGCGTTGAGCGACAGCGCCTTGGCAATTTCCACCATCTGCTGCTGGGCGACCGACAGGGTTTTGACCAGCGCGTCCGGTGCGATGTCCAGTCCCAGCCGGTCCAGGCACTGCTGTGCCTGGCGGCGCAGTGCCGCCCGGTCAATCAGCCAGCCCTTACGTGGCTCGCGGGCCAGGTAAATGTTTTCGGCCACCGTGAGGTGCGGCGCCAGGTTCAGCTCCTGGTGAATGATGGCAATGCCGACAGCCTCGGATTCGGCGGGGGATTGGAAGCGGCAGACCTCGCCGCGGTAATGCAGGGCCCCCGCATCGGGCTGGTACTGGCCGCTGATCACCTTCATCAGCGTCGATTTGCCCGCGCCGTTTTCGCCGCACACCGCGTGAACCTCGCCACTTCGCACCTCAAAGCTCACGCCATCGAGTGCCAGCACCCCCGGAAAGCGTTTGGTAATCCCTTCCAGGCGCAACAACACGCCCGCCTCGGCAGGGCTTGGCGCCTCGGGACGGACGGGATCGGACACGGATGACAGCAATGCGAACTCCTCTTGGTGGGCCAGGGGGACCGGCAGGGATGAATTTGCCGCTCCGCAAATTGGTAAGGCCACCTGACACAATTCGCGTATTTGGCCTTACCAGGGAGTGCCTGTGTATTGGTGCTTACCCGTGGCCTGAGAGCCCAACCAGCGTGAAAAGACAAAAAAAAGCCTGCGCAATTGCACAGGCCTGACCAGGGGAAAGTTGACTAGCTCATGACCATTCGCGGCGGCTCTCGACCCAGCGCTGCTCGGAGGCCTGCAGGTGCGCGCGCATGGCGGTCTGTGCGGCCAGCACGTCCCGGCTCTCCAGGGCGCGCAAGATGGCCTCGTGCTCCTGCAGCGCAATGGCCCAGGTCTGGCCGGTTTCGGAATGCGCGCTCAGGCGCGCGGCAATCGGGCTGTGGCGCTCGTCAAATAACTCCCCCACCAGCCGCTCCAGCACGGAGTTGCCTGTCATGGCCGCAATCGTCTGGTGAAACTGCCGGTCAAAGGCCAGGGGCGAGCGGTTTTGCGCCACGGCGGACAGCATGTTGTCCAGAATCTGGCGCAGCGCCGACAGCGCTTCGGGCGTGGCTTTGGCGCAGGCCTGCAGTACGACGGTTCCCTCGATGGCGGCGCGCGCCTGCATCAGCTCGATCGGGCTTTCACCCATGGCGGCCAGGGCCTGCGGCTTGCGCTGGGCCGCGCTGCAGACATACACGCCGGCGCCCATGCGCACTTCCACGCTGCCCTCGATTTCCAGCGCAATCAGCGCCTCGCGCACCGAGGGGCGCGAGACGCCCAGCTGCTGGGCCAGATCGCGCTCCGGCGGCAGCCGCGCACCCGCGGTGTAGTTGCCCTTGTCAATGAAGGCGCGAATCTGGTCGGCAATTTGTTGGTAGAGCCGACGGTTGTCGACCTGTTTGAGTGGGTCCAGCATGAGTCCTCTGCGTGAATTGCAGTTTATGCGACGGCGGGTTTTGCCAGTGGGTTGCGACCCAAAAAGGTAAGGCCAATTCAATGCCGGGTACGTTGGCCTTACCAATTTTAGAGCTTTGGAAGACCAAGCAGGCCTATTGTTTCAACACAAAAGCCGCCAGGGCCTTGAGCTCCTGCGGGCTCAGGTTGGCAAAAGGCGGCATCACCACCGGCCCCCATTTGCCCGAACCACCGGCCTTGATGCTGGCCTCCAGCCTGGCCTGGGCCTGTGGGTCGCTTTTGTACTTGGCCGCGACGTCGTGGTAGGCCGGCCCGACGATTTTCTGCGCCACCGCATGGCAGCCCAGGCAGGCATTGGCCTTGAGCACGGCCTGCACGTCGACGGCCGCGGCGGGCGTGCCGGGAGCCGCGGCAGGAGCCGGCGTTGCCGCCGCCACCGGCCCCAGCGTGGGTTTGGCGCCGCCATAGGTCACGGCCAGGTATTCGCCGATCTGCGCCACGTCGCCGTCGCTGAGCGGCGCGGCATAAGCATGCTCCATCTTGCGCACCTCGGCGGTCCACTGCGCGGCCGTCATGGCCGGGGGCTGCTGGCTGATGTAGTCGGCCGAATGGCAGATGCCGCATTTCTGCAGCGCGAGCTGGTAGCCGGCCAGCTTGGAGGACTTGAGCCTGGCGGTTTCCAGCGGCAGGGTCACGCTCTGCACGGCTTGCGCCCATATGGCGCCGCAGCCCATGGCCAAAACGGCTGCGGACAGGGCACGCACGGCAATCAAGTTGAGGATGTTCATGGCGATCTCCTAGACCGCGAGCAGGCGCGTGGTTTCAACAACGTTGCGCGCATAACCGCCCGGGTTCCAGCTGGCCGTGGCGGGCTGCACATCGCCCTGCATATTGGTGGCGCGCACCATGAGCTTGAGTTCGCCCTTGCGCGGCGCTGCCATGCCGAAACTCCATTCGCGGAACGAGAACCGCCCCAGGTCCTTGCCCAGCACGGCCTCGCGCCATTGCTGCCCGTCTTCCGACACTTCGACCTTGCGTATGCCGCTGCCGCCGTCAAAGGCAATGCCCTTGAGCTGCAGCGGCTTGCCCGTCGGCACGCGCGCGCCGCCCGCCACGCTGGTGATGAAGGAGCGCACCGGCAGCGTGGTGATGGGCCGCGTCGCCGTGGGCGCCGTGCCGGCCGGCACACACTGGCAGGCGTTGTCGGGCACGCGGTAGGCCGTTGACATGAAAAAACCGTCAAAGCCGTGGTCCATCACGACGATTTCGCTCAGGTGCTTGACCCAGTAGGTGCCGAAGTAGCCGGGCACGATGAGCTTGATCGGGTAGCCGTTCAGGAAAGGAATGTCGGCGCCGTTCATGGACCAGGCCACGATGGGCTCTGCACTGAGCGCCAGGTCTATGTTCAGGGCCTTGATGAAGTCCGGTGTTTTGGGCAGCACCGGCGTATCCAGGCCGTTGAACGCCACCTGCTTGGCGCCGGGCAGCACGCCGGCTTTTTCAAGCACGGCCCGCAGCGGCACGCCGACCCAACGCGCATTGCCCATGGAGCCATTGCCCAGCTGGGCACCGAAGACACGCGGCTCAAAAAAACCGCGGCTGTTGCCCGAACACTGGTTGACGGCCACCACCTCAACGGGCGCGGCCAAGGCCTTGAGTTCGGCCAGCGACAGCGACAGCGACTGTTTGACATGGCCGCCCACGCGCAGCCGGTAAGTCGCGGCATCTATGCGCTTGGGAATATTGGCCAGGTGGTAGCGCACAAAGAAGGCATTGTTGGGCGTGATCGCCCCTTCGCCGAAAGCGCTGAACGGTGTTTCCAGGTGCGGCGGCCGCGTGGTCACGCGCAGCAGCGGGCGCTTGCCCGGGTAGGTCACCAGCTCGCGTTCGCCATTGCCGAAGGGCAGGGTTTCATGCCCGGCCGCGAAAGCCTGGAGCGGCAAAGACCCCATGGCCGCGGCCCCGAGGCCGGCGCGCTGCAAAAAAACTCTCCTGCGGGCATCGTGCTCATCGCGATGGTTCATGGGGGCGTCCTCCTGGTGGGGATGAAGGTTTGCCGCAGGGCGGCTGCCGATGCGTCCATGATAGGCCAGCCGGCGCCGCGGCGATAATCCGCGCAGGTCTTCCTCCTGCTCCCTTAGCCATGAAAACCATGATTCCCATGAAAACATTGACCGCCGCACTGGCCTGCCTCGTCATTTCCACCTCCGCCCTTGCCGCCCCGACCGAGACCCTGCCCAGCGGCGTCAAGGTCGTATACACAGCCAGAGGCACCGGCCCGCAGCCCAAGGCGACTGACACGGTCAAGGCGCACTACCGCGGCACACTGGCCAACGGCACGGAATTCGACAGCTCCTACAAGCGCGGCGCACCCGCCAGCTTTGCGCTGAACCGTGTCGTGCCCTGCTGGACCCAAGGCGTGCAGAAAATCAGGGTCGGCGGCAAGGCCACGCTGATCTGCCCGCCCGCCACGGCTTATGGCGAGCGCGGCGTCGCCGGCGTGGTGCCGCCCAATGCCACGCTGACCTTTGACATCGAACTGCTTGCGATCGAAAAGTAGTCAAGCCTGCAGCGCGGCCAGCAGCGCTTTGTCGAAAGCAGCGGCCCGCTCAAACTGCAACCAGTGGCCGGCGTCCTCCACCAGCGCCAGGCCCCTGAAATCCGCGGCCCGTGCCAGGGCCTCCCGCAGCGCGTCCAGCTTGCCGCGGTACAGCGCATCCTCACGCCCATAAATCGCCCACACCGGGCAGCGCAGCCGCGCCAGCGACTGCGCCAGCGCATCGGTGCGCGCCAGGCTGCGGCCCTTCATGCGGTCGCGCAGCACATTGGCGATGTGCAGGCGCAGAGCCAGTTCATCGATGGCCTCTTCGCGGTGCAGCATCAGCGCCGCGAGGTTGTGCCGGTGTATCGCGTCGCGCTCGGCCGCATCGGCCAGGTGCCGCCAGGCGCGCAGGCGTATGGCTTTTTCGGGCGCCACACCGAGGCCGGGCGCGCCCACCAGCACCACACGCGCGGCCCGGGCCGCAAAGCGCTCGGCCAGGAAGCCGGCCACCATGCCGCCAAACGAAAACCCCACCAGGTCGCAGGCCGTATCGCCCACCAGCATGGCCAGGCCCTGCTCCACCGGCTCGGGCAGCACGTCGGCGTCGGTGCCGCGCGGCGGCGCCGCTGAATCACCAAAGCCGGGCAAGTCGGGCACCAGCAGCCAGCGGCCCGACGCGGCCAGCGCGGCGATGTTGCGCAGCCAGTGCATCCAGCTGCCGCTGCCGCCGTGCAAAAGCACCAGCGGCGCAAGCCCCGGTCGGCGCGTGGCCTGGCCCCAGCTGTGCCAGACCATGGCACCGTCGCCGCAAGGGGTTTCAAAACGGCTGGCTGTGCGCAGCAGTGCCAGAGCCTCGAGGGGCAATTGGATGTCCGGGAGATCGCTCATGCAGGGTTTATACCCTGCCACCCGTGCGGCCATCACGAAGCTCCTAAACTGGCCCGTCGCGCTTCACTCACGAGGCGCCATCCCAGATTTCCATGATCCCCTTTTCAGTCCTTGACCTGTCCCCCATCGTCAAAGGTGCCACCGCCGCCGACGCTTTTCGCAACACCCTGGCCCTGGCCCGGCATGCAGAGCAACTGGGCTTCCAGCGCTTCTGGCTGGCCGAACACCACAACAACCCCGGCATCGCGAGCGCGGCCACCGCGGTGGTGATAGGCCATGTGGCCGGCGGCACCAGCACGATTCGCGTGGGGTCGGGCGGCGTCATGCTGCCCAACCATTCGCCGCTGGTGATCGCCGAGCAGTTCGGCACGCTGGCTTCGCTCTATCCCGGCCGCATTGATTTGGGCCTGGGCCGCGCGCCCGGCACCGACCAGCTGACCGCCCGCGCATTGCGCCGCGACCACCAGAACAATGCCGACACCTTCCCGCAGGACGTGCAGGAGCTGCGCTACTACTTTGAAGACATAGAGCCCGGCCAGAGGATCCGCGCCGTGCCGGGCGCCGGCCTCAAGGTGCCGCTCTGGATACTCGGCTCCAGCCTCTTCGGCGCCCAGCTGGCCGCCGCGCTGGGCCTGCCCTTTGCCTTTGCCTCGCACTTCGCGCCCGACATGCTGATGCAGGCCCTGGAGGTCTACCGCAGCCGCTTCGAACCCTCGGCGCAGTTGGACAAGTCCTACGCCATGGTCGCCGCCAACGTGGTGGCCGCCGACAGCGACGAAGCCGCGCGCTACCAGCTCACCTCGGTCCAGCAGGCCATGACCAACCTGCTGCGCGGCACCCCCGGCCCCATGCCGCCGCCCATCGATGACATCGACGCCTACTGGTCGCCGGCCGAGCGGGTGGGGGCGCAGCGGATGTTGAAGTATGCGGTGGCGGGGTCTCCAGCCACTGTCCAGGAGGGTTTGCGTTCTTTTATCGCCGAGACCCAGGCGGATGAGTTGATGGTGACCACGCATATTTACGACCCGGCGGTTGCCCGGCGCTCGCTGGAGATCACCGCGCAGGTGCGGGACAGGCTTTAGGCCGCCACGCCTGCCAAGGTGCCCCGCAAAGCAAATTGCTATTGTTTTTATAGCTTCCTGCACCCACCCTCATTGGGCTGAATCCCTGTAACGCCCTTGGCCACGCTCCATCGACCGGCCAGGCCTGGCGGGTGAACGCCATTTGGCACGGATCATGCTGAGCCTGGAGTGCCGTCCGCAGGCGCTCTTCCAGTTTCCGACATGGCCCAATCCTCAGTCCCCGAACGCCACACCCTCTTTGACGATGCGCAGGGCATCTTTACGGGTACCTTGTTTGTGTCGCTGGCGATGGTGATCTTCAACCAGGCGGGGCTGTTGACGGGCGGCACGGCCGGCATGGCCTTTGTGCTGCACTACGCCACCGGCGTGAGTTTCGGCAAGCTGTTCTTCCTGGTCAACCTGCCTTTTTACTGGTTCTCATGGACCCGCATGGGGCGCGAGTTCACCCTCAAGACATTCCTGTCCATCGCCTTGCTGTCGCTGCTGGCGGACTGGTCGCCCAGGGTGCTTGATATCGCGGACATTCATCCGCTGTATGCCGCGCTGGTGGGCGGCCTGCTGCTGGGAAGCGGCTGCCTCTTCCTGGCCCGGCACCGGGCCAGCCTGGGCGGCGCCACCATCGTGACGCTCTACCTGCAGGAAAAGCACGGCTGGCGCGCAGGCAAAGTGCAGATGGCCATTGACGCTATCGTGGTGCTGCTGGCCTTGCTGGTGGTGCCGCCCGAACGCGTAGCCTACTCCGTGATGGCCGCCGTGCTGATGAGCCTGTTCCTGTGGGTCAATCACAAGCCCGGCCGCTATACGGTGACTTGAGCGGCTCAATCGCCTCCGCCCACCTTGCCCCGTGAAGACTTGATTTCCGAACGCTGGCTTTTTCCCGCGAGACGGCGCTGTTTGGAGCCGTAAGTGGGTTTGGTCGCCCGCCGCGCCTTGGGCGGATTGGAGACGCCATCGACCACCTCCTGCAGCCGCGCCAAGGCATCGGCGCGGTTCATCTCCTGGGTGCGGTGCTGCTGGGCCTTGAGCACCAGCACGCCTTCCTGCGTGATGCGGCTGTCGGACAGGCACAACAACCTCTCCTTGATCGCTTCTGGCAGCGAAGAGGCGTGGATGTCAAAGCGCAGGTGCACCGCGCTGGAAACCTTGTTGACGTTCTGCCCGCCCGCGCCCTGGGCGCGTATGGCGCTGAACTCGACCTCGCGTTCGTCAACCGGGAATTTAGGCGGCGCGGCCATGCCAGTCGGCGCCCGGGCCGCTTCAGCCGGCCAGTTCGGCCAGGCCTGCGATGGCCAGGGCGTAGCCCTTGACGCCGAA
The DNA here is from genome assembly GCF_056401275.1 of Polaromonas sp. P4_F6. Classification (NCBI taxonomy): domain Bacteria; kingdom Pseudomonadati; phylum Pseudomonadota; class Betaproteobacteria; order Burkholderiales; family Comamonadaceae; genus Polaromonas; species Polaromonas sp. P4_F6. The sequence continues at coordinate 188,587 of NZ_JBFUJQ010000010.1, forward strand.
GCCGGCCATGACGGCCTTGGCGGCCGGCGAGATGTAGGAGTGGTGGCGAAAGGCCTCGCGCGCATGCACATTGCTGATGTGCAGCTCGATCAGCGTCACGCCCGCGCCCTTGATGGCGTCGTGCAAGGCCACGCTGGTATGGGTGTATGCGCCCGCGTTGAGCACCACGCCGGCCAGGGTGCCGGCGGCCTGCGCGCGGCCGGCCTCATGGATGGCGTCTATCAGCGCGCCTTCGTGGTTGCTTTGCCGGAAGTCCAGCTTGAAGCCGTGGGCCTTGCAGGCCTGGACGCACAGCGCCTCGACGTCGGCCAAAGTCTGCGAGCCGTACACGGCCGGTTCGCGCGTGCCCAGCAGGTTGAGGTTGGGGCCGTTGAGGACCAGGGCTGTTTTCATGAAGCAAGTCTTTCCAGGGGTTCAGGGTTGACGAGGGTTGGCTGCGAGGTCCCGCAGCGCGACGGTTTCGCCGGTGGCGATCGAGCGCCGCACGGCCTCCACGGCCAGCAGGCTTTGCAAGGCATCCGCGACCGTGATTATCGGCTCTGCCTTGCCGTCCATCAAATCGCAGAAATGGTCCAGCTGCGCCTGCAGCGGGTCCACCGCCTCCAGGGCCAGGGTCTGTTCGGTGAAAGGCGTCATCCAGCCGGGCTCGCCGCGGCTGTCGGGGCCATGGGTCCAGGCCTGCAGGGTGGGCACGGCCAGCGAGCCCTGTGTGCCGGCGATGAAATAGCAGTCCTGCGAGGCATAGCGTGCATACGCCGTGTTCTCGCCCGAGGTCTGCTCCCAGCTGCGCGGCGAGGCCACGGTGTCCGAGAGCGTGAAGGTGCCCAGCACGCCGCTGGCGAATTTCAGTGTCATCACGGCCGTGTCTTCCACCGCGAACTGCCGCACCGCGTTGGATGCGAGGGCGTGGACGGACTCCAGCTCGCCGCACAGGTAGCGCAGGTTGTCCATCTCGTGGATCAGGTTGATCAGGATGGGGCCGCCGCCGGCCTGCGCGCGCCAGGCGCCCTGCGCAAAATAGCTGGCCGGCTTGTAGAACTGCGCGCTGCCCGCCACCGTGACCACACGGCCCAGCAGGCCGGACCGGATGGCGCGCCGCGCCGCCTGCAGCGTGCCGCTGTGCCGCCTGTGGTGGCCCACCAGCATGGGTGTGGATTGCTTGGCCAGCGCCTCGGCCAATTGCAGGCCGGCCTCCAGCGAATCGGCCACGGGTTTTTCAATCAGCGCCGGCACGCCCTGGCGCGCGCAGACCAGCGCACCGGGTACATGCAAATGGTTGGGCGTGGCCAGGATCACCCCCTGGGGGCGAGCTGCGGCCGTCCCTGCGAACAAGGCCTCAAGGCTTTCAAAATGCGGCACGCCCAGGCCGGCGGCGAAGTCGCGCGAGGCCGGCTGCGGATCCACCACGGCGCACAAACGGGTACGCGGGCTGGCCTGTATGAGCTCGATATGCCGCCGGCCTATGACGCCGGCGCCCGCGACCGCAATGCCCCGCAGCGCCGCGGCTGGCTGCGCCATCTCAGCCCTGGCTTTCGAAAAAGCGCTCCAGCAATGCGGCAAAGGCAGCCGGCTGCTCGACCGCGCTCAGGTGCGCGGCCGGCAAGGTTTCAAGCCGGGCGCCCGGAATGCTTTTGCAGATCGCCTCGGACATGGCGACGGGCGTGGCCTCGTCGCGCGTGCCGGCAATCACCAGGGCCGGGCACTGGATGCCGCCATTGCTGGCGCGAAAGTCTATGCCGGCCACCGCCTTGCAGCTCGCGGCATAGGCGGCAGCGTCGGTGCCCACCAGCCGCTCACGAAGCGCAGCTACACGCTGCTTGCCACCGCCCGCTTCATCGGCACGGAACTCCGGCGTGAACCAGCGCTGCAGCGCGCCGTCGGCAATCGCTTCCATGCCCTGGGCCAGCACCGTCTGCACACGCGCCGCCCACATGGCGCGCGCCGCTTCGTCGTAATACATCGCGGCATTGGCGACCGTGATGCTTTTGACCAGCTGGGGATATTCCGCGGCCAGCGCCTGCGCGGTCATGCCGCCCATGCTCAGGCCCACAAAATGCACGGGGCCGCCGCCCTGCGCCGCGATAAAGCCCGCCGCGTCATCGGCCAACATCGCCATGCTGTAGGAGCCGGGTACGGCTTCCGAGCGGCCGTGGCCGCGGTGGTCGTAGCGCAGCACGGTATAGCGCGACTTGAGCGCAGCCGCCACGCCGTCCCACATGCCGAGTTCGCAGCCCAGCGCATGGCTGAGCACCACCACCGGTCCGCTGCCCTCCTGGGCCCAGTGCAGATAAGGTTTTTTCATGCTTGCCCCTGCGGCAGCAGGCCTTTTTCACGCAGGATCTCGCCGGCCAGCGCAAACGCATGGTTGGCGGCGGGCACGCCGCAATAAATCGCGGCCTGCAAAATGACTTCCTTGATCTCGTCGGGCGTGAGCCGCGATTCGGGCGGGCCGTCCAGCGCGGCGCGCACATGCATCACGAACTCCTCATAAGCCTTGAGCGCGATCATGGTCGACAGCACCATGAGGCGGCGCGTCTTGTCGCCCAGCGCCGGCCGGCCCCAGATCTCGTTCCAGGCATAACGCGTGATCAGGTCCTGGAACTCGCTGTTGAAGGCATTGCTTTTGGCGATGGACTTGTCCACCCAGGCGTCGCCGAGCACGCGGCGGCGGTTGACCATGCCTTTTTCGTTGTCACTTTTCGCGTTGCTCATGAACTCACCTTGCTGCGTTTGTTGTCGTCGGGTTGCGAAACCAGGGCCTGCAGCGCATCGGCCTGGGCGTAGGCCTGGGCCGCGGCCTGCCTGGCCAGTTCGGGGTTAAACCATTCCTCAGCCGCGTCCGGCGGCAGCTCAGCGCGCAACGCATCGAGGTTGGCGCGCATGCGCTGGGTGTCCACCTGCAGGCCGGGCAGTGCATGGGCCATGGCGCGCACCGAGCCATGCGCCGACATCAGCAGGCCCGGCCATTCGGCCAGCTCGGCCTGCCAGTTGCCCAGCGCGCGCTCGTGTTCCTGCGGCATGGCGGCCAGCAAGGCGGCCACGCGCTGCGGCGCGCGCACGCTGGCGGCCAGCGCCACCATGCAGGCCACCGGGTTGCGCTTGTGCGGCATGGCCGAGGAACCGCCGCGCCCGGGCTCGGTGGGTTCGGCCAGCTCGCCGATCTCGTACTGGCCCATCAGCGAAATATCTTTGGCGACCTTGCCCAGGCTGCCCACCAGCAAGCCCAGCTCGCAGCCCAGCGCCACCCATTCGTCGCGCTGGGTGTGCCAGGGAAAGGCGCTGGCCTTGAGCTTCAAGTCGGCGGCCATGTGGGCGATGATTTGCGGGCCCTTGCCCTGCATTTGCGCCAGCGTGCCCACGGCGCCGCCCAGCTGCACGGCCAGCGCGTTGTCGCCGGCGACACGCAGGCGCAGCAGGCTGCGCGCCAGCGGCGCGGCCCAGCCCGCGCATTTAAAACCAAAACTCGTGACCGAAGCCGGCTGCATCAGGGTGCGGGCCATCACCGGGTCGGCCGCGTGGCGGCGCGCCAGCACCAGCAGGGCCGCCACCGCCTTGCGGATGTCGGCCTCGACCAGGTTCAGCGCATTGCGCGTCACCAGCGCCAGCGCGGTGTCTATGACGTCCTGCGAGGTGGAGCCGAAATGCACATAAGCGGCGGCCTCCTTGTTAAAGAGCGCCACGGTCTCCTTGAGACTTTTGACCAGCGGGATCGCAATGCTGCCGGCGCGCCCGCTTTCCCGCACGATCTTGGCGACGTCGAAGAGCTCGACCTTGCAGGTGCCGATGATGGACTGGGCGGCGGCCTCGGGAATCAGGCCGGCGCCGGCCTGGGCGCGCGCCAGCGAAGCCTCAAAGCGCAGCATCGCATCAATGAAGTTGCGCTCGCTGAACGCCTCCAGGACTTCGGGCGTGGAGAGGAAACCTTCAAAAATACTGCTCATTCCATGCGACTCTCAAAATAATCAAACCCGGCATAAGGCCTCACCGCTTATCGTTTACCGCTTTAAACGCATCTGGTTGGGCAAGGGGACTGAACGGCGCAGCACGTCTTCACCCAGCCACAGGGCCGAGCGCCAGGCGCGCTCTGCCACCGAGGGCAAGGGCATCTGCTGGTAGTCGTCGTTGAACACCTCAAAGCTGTAGTCGCCGCGGTAGCCCAGGCCGTGCAGCCGGGTCACCAGCGTGGCCAGCGCCTCGCTGTGCACACCCTCGCCCGGAAACACGCGGAAATGCCGGGCGGTGGCGATGCGCTCCTCGACCGACTTGATCTCAGTCCACATGAAGTCCGCCAGCTGCACCAGGAAGATCTTGTCCGGGTCCAGGATGTCGAGCTCCTCCAGCGAGGTGTTCGTGGCGAACATATGGTAGGAGTCAAAGCCCAGGCCCAGGTTGGGCATGTCGGCCTGGCAGATGATCTCCCAGGCCTGCGGAAATTCGTTGACCACACGGCCCCAGGACAGGGCCTCGTAGGCGATCTTGATGTTCATCGGGATCGCCAGCATGGCCAGCTTACGCAGGTCCTTGACCAGCGCGTCGGTCTCGCCCGTGGCATGCACCGAGGTCGAGGAGCAGACCAGCAGCAGCCGGCAGTCCAGCGCATGGCACATGTCCAGCATGGACTTGGCGATGTCCATCTTGTAGTCGTGCAGGTGGCCCGACAGGCCCTCGAAGTCGCGCAGCACCTGAAAGCCCGTGACGCGCAGGCCGCTGGCGCGCACCGCCGCGACGGCGGCCTGCATGCCCTCGGGATGGCCGACGATGTCCCTGGCGGCCAGCATGATCTGCGTGAAGCCGGCTTCGCGCACGGCCTTGAGCTTGGCCTCCAGCGGCCCCGCGAGCGAGATGGTGTCCATCCCGAAGTCGTCAATGTTTCCGCTGTAGTGGCTCATGGTGTGTGCCGTCCGTTCAGCGCTCGTTGTGGACCAGCTCGAAGCTCACGCTGCCCATCCAGGTACGCGTCAGCGCGCCGCGGTCCTCGGTGTGCACGCCGCGCGACTCGACAAACTCCACGCCGCGCTTGGTGAGTTCGGCCACCGAGGCCAGCACGTCGGGGCTGCCCAGGCCCACGCGCTGCAGGGCTTCGTCGCCTTCCACGTCCAGCACGCTGGCTTCGGGCTCTATCAGCTGCAGGTAAAAACGCGAGGCCGCCGGGCAGGGACTGCGCAGGATGCGGCCCTTGGGCAATATGCCGAAGCGCTGGTCGTCGGGCAGGTCGGTGAAGCCGAAAAGCTCGCGGTAGAACTCGGCCCAGTCCTCGGTGCGGTCGTTGCCGATGTACTGCACGACGCCGAAAAAATGCAGGCCGGCCACGGCGGGTGGGTGCGGGTCCACGGTCGGGATGGGCACGAAGTCCACGTCGTAGATCGAGAAGGTGTCGTAGCGGTCGACAAAATAAATGCGGCTCTTGCCCACACCGTGGATGGCCGGGATGTTGAGCTCCATCACCTCGACGCGCGAAGGCACGGCCCAGGCGCCGCGGTCGAGCGCGCGGCGGTAGGCCTCGGCCGCGTCGCGCACGCGCAGCGCGACGGCGGCGATCACCGGCTTGTCGGTGGGCGCGGCGCCGTCGGGCATGGCGGGAATGTGGGCGTTGACGATGACGTTCATGCCGCCCTGGCGGTACAGCATGACTTCGCGAGAACGGTGCCGCGCCACCGGCCTGAAGCCCATCATCTCCAGCACCTGGCCCAGGGCCTGCGGCTTGGAGGTGGTGTATTCGATGAACTCGATGCCGTCCATGCCCAGCGGGTTGGCGACTTCGGGGATGGCTTCGCGGTCGGTGGGGGCTTGTGTGGCGGTGCTCATGGTGTTCTCCCGGTCAGGTGTTCCAGACAGATCAGGCGGCCTTCACGGTCGCGCCCGGCACATGGCCGCCGCCCAGGAACAGGCGCTCGATGTTGGGGTCAGCCAGCAGTTCGGAGGCTTTTTTGTGCAGCACCAGCTGGCCTGATTCCAGCGCGATGGCGTCGTCCGATATTTTGAGCGCGCTCTTGACGTTCTGCTCGACCATCAGCACCGTCGTGCCCTGGGCCGCCAGCTTTTTCAGCAGCTTGAACACGTCCTGCACCACCATGGGCGACAGGCCTATGGAAGGTTCGTCGATCAGCAGCACCTTGGGGCGCAGCAGCAGCGCGCGGCCGATCTCGAGCTGCTTTTGCTCGCCGCCCGACAGCGCCGAGGCCTGTGAGTGCAAACGCTCCTTCACGCGCGGGAAAAACTCCAGCACCTCCGGAATGCGCTCATGCGTGGTCTTGGTGCCCAGGGTGATGCCGCCCAGTTCCAGGTTCTGGAACACGGTCAGCTGCCCGAACAGGTTGCGGCCCTGCGGCACAAAGGCAATGCCCTTGGCCAGCAGCTCTTTCTGGCTGGCGCCCGAGATCTCCTCGCCGTCCAGCAGGATGTGGCCCTGGCGCGGCTTGAGCAGGCCGAACAGGGTTTTGAGCACGGTGGACTTGCCCGCGCCGTTGGGGCCCAGCAGCAGGGTGATGGAGCCGCGCCTGACCTTGAAGGACAGGTTGTTCAGGATCATGAAATCCTTGTAGCCCGCCACCACGTCGTCGAATTCGATGCAGATGTCGTTTGCCATGTCAGTTTCCGAGGTAAGCGTCGAGCACTTCTTTATTGGAGCGGATCTCGGCCGGCGTACCGATGGCCATGACCTTGCCCTCCACCATCACCATGATGCGGTGGCACAGGTCCATCACAAAATCCATGTTGTGCTCGATCACGACGAAAGAGCTCTTGCGGCCGAACTTGGGGTTCTGGTTGAGCTCCTTGAGCAGCGAGGAGATGCCGCCCACCAGGCTGGGGTTCACGCCGGCGCAGGGCTCGTCGAGCAGCACCAGGTCGGGCTCGGCCATAAAGGCCATGGCGATGTCCACCAGCTTCTGCTGGCCGTAGCTCAGGGTGCCGGCCAGCTTGTCGGCCACGTGGCGTATGCGGAACTGGTCGATCAGCGCGTCGGCCTTGTCGCCCAGGCCTGAATCGCCGGGCGCGAACATGCGGCTGAACATGCTGCCCTTGTGCTCCTGCGCGGCCACGATAAGGTTGTCGCGCACCGTCATCTTGCCGAAGACCTGCAGGGTCTGGAAGGTGCGGCCCACGCCGCGCCGGCTCAGCTCCAGCGGCGACAGGCCGGTGATGTTCTGGCCGTTGAGTTCGATAGAGCCCTCGTTGGGCGTGATCTGGCCCAGCACGCTGTTGAACATGGTGGTCTTGCCCGAACCATTGGGGCCGATGACGCCGAAGATCTCGCCCGGCATGACTTCGAAGGACACACCGCCCACGGCCTGGATGGCGCCGTAAGCCTTTTTAAGCCCGGTGACTTTTAACAATGCATTGCTCATGACGTCGCTCCGATCCGGCCGGCGGCCGCAGCGCGTGCCTGGGATGCCTCGCGCGCCGCGCGCTTGCTGCGTATGCGGTCGGGAATGCTGAGCAATCCGTCGGGCAGCCAGACCATCAAAATCACCACCGCGGCGCCAAACATCGGCAAATACCAGTTGGACACCAGGGGCACGTCGCGCAGCCATTCCGGCAGTACCACACCCACAGCGGCGCCCACAACGGGGCCCAGGAAATAACCGGCACCACCGACCACCACCATCAAATACAGCATGATGGAAGCCGCCACGGCGAAAGGCCCGGGCTCGATGAACTGCACCAGCGAGGCGAACAGCGCGCCGGCGATGCCCGCATAGACCGCGCCTATGGCAAAGCTCAGCAGTGTGTAGTTGCGGATGTTGACGCCCAGGCTTTCGGCGCGTATCGGGTTGTCGCGCAGCGCCGTGAAGGCCTTGCCCCAGGGCGAGCGCAGCAAGCCCCACAGCAGGCCCGCCAGCAGCAGGGTGACCGCCAGCACGAAGTAGTAATACGCCAGGTTGCCTTCGAGCGAGTAGCCGAACAGCGAGGGCCGCGCGATGTTGTTGATGCCGAAGGTGCCGCCCGTGAGCCACTCCTCGTTGCGCATCACCAGCCAGATCGCGGTGTTAAAGCCCAGCGTGGCGAAGGCCAGGTAAATCGCCTGCACGCGCAGCGCCGGAAAGCCCAGGATCAGGCCGACGGCAAAGCAGATCAGCGCCGCGGCCGGCAGGCCCAGCCAGAAACTGACCCCGGCCTTCATCAGGATGGCCACGGTGTAGGCGCCTATGCCGAAGAAGGCCGCATGGCCCAGCGACTTCTGGCCCGCGTAGCCGACCGTGAGGTTCAGGCCCATGGTGGCGACGATGAAGACCAGCCAGTAGGTCAGCAGGTAGATGCCGTAGTTCTTGAGGAACTGCGGCACCACCAGCACCAGCAAGGCAGCCAGGACCGTGAGCACCAGGGCGAATTTGTTGTTGGCGAGCTTCATACCTTGCGCTCCTCTTTTTTACCCAGCAGGCCTTGTGGCTTGAAGAGAATCACCACCATAAAAATCACCAGCGCCACCGCATCCTTGTAGGCGGGCGAGATGTAGGCCGAGGCGAGGTTTTCAGCCACCCCCACGATCAGGCCGCCCAGCAGCGCGCCGCGCGAGTTGTTGAACCCGCCGATGATGGCGGCGAAAAATGCCTTGGTGCCCAGGCCCTCGCCCATGTCGAACTTGGCGAGGTAGGTGGGCGTGACCAGCAAGGCGGCCACCACCGCCAGCACGGCGTTGATGGCGAAAGTGTAGAAAATCATGCGCGGCACATTGATGCCCAGCACCGAGGCGCTCTCGGTGTTTTGCGCGACGGCCTGCATGGCGCGGCCCGTCACGGTTTTGGCCAGGAAGGCCTGCGTCGCCATCACCACCACCAGCGCCAGCGCGAAGGTACCCACGTCCTGCAGGGTGATCGTGACCCCGGCGATGTTGAACAGCTTGTCGGCGAAGAGGCTGGGGAAAGGATGGGCTTCGGCGCTGTAGCCGGCGCGCACGCCGTTGCGCAGCGCGATCGAAAGGCCTATGGTCGCCACGACGATGGGCATCATGCCGTATTTGAAGAGCGGGTCCACCACGCCGCGCTTGAAGACCCAGCCCAGCAGCAGCACGGCCAGCAGCGTCGCCATCACAAAGCTCACCAGCATGGGTGCGCCCAGCGAGATGAAGGCCAGCATCATGAAGGCCGGGAGCATGACAAATTCGCCCTGGGCGAAGTTGATCGTTCCCGAGGCCTGCCACAGCAGGGTGAAGCCCAGTGCCGCCAGCGCATAAATGCTGCCGGTGGCCAGGCCCGAAAAAAAGAGTTGGAGAAAGTCCGTCATGGAGAAGTCCGATGGTGGAGAAAGCCGGTTGTCGTCAGCGGAGGTTCCGGTGGGACGGGGCTTGCGCCCTGCCCCACCGGCGGCCGGCCCCGCGTGGCCGGCCGGGGTTTACGTCACTTCTTGGCGGCCGGCTTGGAGGCGGCTGGCTTGGGCGCGGGTGCGGCGGAAGCCAGGGGAAGGACCTTGCTCACGTCGCGGGTGGCCAGTCCCAGGGGCGGCACCATGTCGATGACGTCCTGCTTGCCGTTTTTGACTTCCACCATAAAGCTCATGCGGTCCAGGTCGCCCTTGTTGTCGAACTCGGTGTACATCAGCGCGCCGGGGTATTTGTCGGTGTTGACCTTCAGGCCCTTCATGGCTTCGGCCACGGCCTTGCGGTCCAGCTTGCCGGCCCTTTCAATCGCGGCCTTGAGCACGTAAACACCGGAGTAGCCCTTCATGCCGTTGTGGTCGGAGATGTATTTGTACTCCTTCTCGAACTTGGCCTTGAAGGCCCGGATGGCGGGCACCGGGGCGTCCACCGTCAGGCCCACGTGGGCGATCGCGCCGTTGGCGGCCTCGCCGGCCAGCTCGATGACCTTCTGGCCGGTCAGCGTGGTTTCACCGATGATGGGCTTGGTCCAGCCCTGCTTGCGCAGCTCGCGCAGCAGGCGCGCCGATTCTTCCTCATTGGAGTAGGCAAACACGCCGTCGGCATTGCTTTGCTTGGCGCGCAGCACCGCGGCCGAGAAGTCGACCTGGCCGGGTTCGGTGGAGATTTCCGCGAGGATCTTGGTCGGCGAGTTGGCCAGGGCTTTGCGGATAGCGTCCATGCCGCCCTTGCCGAAGTCGTTGTTCACGTAGATGACGGCAATGCTCTTGAGCTTGGCCTGGTCGCTGATGTAGCGCGCCACCTTGGGCATGGCGGTGGCCTGCGTGAAGCTGGTGCGGAACACATAAGGGTTGCCCTGCTCGGTGATGCTGGCCGCCTCGCCGCCGGTGAAGTTGGGCACCTCGGCGCGCCGCGACTCGGCCATGCTGACCATGATGGAGCCGGAGAACACCGGGCCGAAGATGGCGAACACATTGTCGTCAATGGCTTTTTGCGTCAGTCCTTTGGCCACGCCGGGATTGCTTTGGGTGTCAGCGGTGCTGGTCTGGATTTTTTTGCCCAGGATGCCGCCGCCGGCATTGATTTCCTTGACGGCCAGTTCCACGCCGTTCTTGAAGTTGGTACCCGCCGTGGCGCCGCCGCCGGACAGTTCCACGATGTTGGCGATCTTGATCACATCTTGCGCGAAGCCGGCCGTGCTGCCCATGGCCAGCGCGCAAGCCGCGATCAATTGAAGGGCGAATCGTTTTTGCATGCTTGTCTCCTCTGGTTAAAAATCAATGCAGTCCCAAAAAACCGTCACTGGGCGGCCAACGGCGCACTGGCGTGCGCCCCGGAAACCGTCGCCCGGCCGCCCGCCGGGATACGCCGGATTTCACCCGCCAGCGCGGCCGGGTACAAATGCTCGCGGATAAAAGTCGCGTCGCGGCGCACCGCCTCGGCGGCCTCGGTGTAGCCGAAAAACTCCAGGTAGTCCGGCGCCTGCTGGATCAGCATTTCAAAGCCGGGCTGGGCCACCAGCCCACGGCCGCGCACCGCGCGCACCAGCGGCGTGGGCTGGTTTTTCATGAGGATGTCGACCACGGCCGCATGCGGCGCCAGGCGCGACACATCGCAGGGCAGCGGGTCGGCGGCCTGCAGGCCCAGGGGCGAAGCATTGATGACCAGGTCGTAGCCCGAGGGGTCGCTGCCGGCGGCGGCCAGCACCAGCGTGCCCGCGGCCTGCGGCGCCGAGGCGATGCGCGACGCGATCGCCAGGGCCTTGCCCGGCACCGGGTCGTAGAGCGCGATCTCGGCCGGGGCGCGGCTGCCGGCAATCGCCAGCGAGGCGGCAATCGCCGAAGCGCCGCCGCCGGCGCCCAGCACCAGCACCCGCTTGCCGGTGTAGGCCACGCCGAAGTAGTCGAGTGAAGAGACAAAACCCTTGCCGTCGAACAGCCCGCCTTCGAGTTTGCCGTCCGGGTTGCGGCGTATGCCGTTGACGGCGCCGGCCACGCGGCCGTAGTCATTGCAGTGCGACAGCAGGCCCATGACCAGCGACTTGTGGGGAATGGCCAGGAACATGCCCTTGATGTTCTTTGCCAAAAAGGCCGAGCGCACAAAGGCCTCGATGTCGCCGGCCGCCACATGCACGGGCACCAGCACGGCATTGATGCCCAGGGTTCTGAAGATCAGGTTGAAGACATCCGGTGCCCGGACCTGCTCCACCGGATCGCCGGGAATCAGGTAGACATCGGTATTGCCCTGGACGGTTGGAAGCATGTCGAAGTTCGCCTTGTTAATTCGCCGATTGTTCGATGATCGATTAATCAGCGCTTGATGGCCTGAACTTTATAGACCGATAAGGCTACTTCAAAGGAATATTCTTGATATTTGAGCGATCATCGATCAATAATGATCGACAATCGACCGAAACAAGGGTTTGACCTATGAGCACCCCTAGCGCCCCCACACAGCCAGACGCCCTGCAGGCGCCCAGCCCGCCCGCACTCGACAAACGCGACTGGATCGCAGGCCTGGAAAAAGGCCTGGGCATCATTGAATGTTTTGACGACGCCAACCCGCGCCTGACGGCCAGCCAGGCCGGCGCGCGCTGCGGCATGACACGCACCGCGGCGCGCCGCTACCTGCTGACGCTGGAACACCTGGGTTATGTGGCCGGCGACGGCAAGCTGTTCTGGCTCACGCCGCGCGTGCTCAGGCTGGGCCAGTCCTATCTTGAATCAGCCCGGCTGCCGCGCATCGTCCAGCCCTTTTTGCAGCGCGTGACCGCCGGCACCCAGGAAAGCGCGTATGTCAGCGTGATGGACGGCGACGACATCGTCTACATCGCGCGCAACGGCTCCAGCCGCGCGATGAACACCGGCTACGTGCTGGGCTCGCGCGTGCAGGCCCAGGTCACGGCGGCGGGCTTGCTGATGCTGTCCATGCGCGAGCCTGCCTGGCTGGAAAAATGGCTGGACAGCCACGAACTCAAGGCCTACACCTCCTACACCATCGCCAGCAAGGACCGCCTGCGCATAGAACTGGCCCGCGTGCGCGCCCAGGGCTGGGCGATTTCCGAGCAGCAACTGGAGTTGAATTACCGCGGTATCGCGGTGCCGCTGCGCGACCGGCACGGCGACGTGGCGGGCGCGCTCAGCGTGACCATGCCCATGGGGCATGAGTCGAGTGAGGAGGCGGTGGGGAGGGTTTTGTCTGTCTTGCGCGAGACGGCGCAGGCAATGAGGAACTTGATTTAGCTTTCCGGTCGCTGGTCGGGATGGTCTTTGTTTGTTCTGGCCGTGGGGGTGTTTTGCTGAGTTCTGCTGGCCGGGTCTCGCCCCGGCGGGCGAGGCACTTTTCTTTGCTTCGCCAAAGAAAAGTACCCAAAAGAAAGGCGACCCGCAGTCTGGGTCCCCTGCGCTTCGCTACGGGGCAACCTGCGGTGCTCGAGCCAAGCG
>NZ_JBFUJQ010000011.1:0-153794 GCF_056401275.1 Polaromonas sp. P4_F6
CCGCGGGCCCGCCGCCGGCCGCCACGCCGGGCAGCAGGGTGGCCAGCCAGTCCAGGGTGTCGCTCGCGGCAAAAGGCATGCCGCTGGAGAAAGAGAGTTTCTCCAGGCCCGGCAGGCGCGCGAGCAGGCGCGCCGTCTCGTTGCAGACTTCCTGGCGAGCGGCCGCGTAGCCGCTGCCCATGCGCCCCAGCGCCGCGGCGCAGACGCCGTTGAGGTCCAGCCAGAAGGGGAAGGCCGCCAGCTGGGCTTCGGCAAAGGCCACGAGTTCGGCATCCGACTGGCTGTCCTTGAGCCGGGCCAGCGCGTCGCTGACCTGTGAAATCGGCGGCGCGATGCGGGTCTGGCCGCCGTCGGCCGGCGGCAAAGCCTCCAGCGTGGACCAGGCCGCCGTGCGGTTCAGGCGGTAAGACAGGGGGTTGCTGCTGTCGTTGGCGAGAAACCATTCGGCCAGGCTGCCCAGGCGCGAGCAGGCTTCCTCGAGCGCGCGCTCGACGTTGTCGGCCGAGTCCAGCAGCAGCGTGGCCGGCGGCGGGCCGGCGGCGGTCGTGGTCGAAGGCGAGGGCGCGGCGGCCGCCGCCTCCACGGGGGCCGGTTCTTCGGCGGGTTTTTCTTCGATCACGGTCAGGCTGCCGACCAGGGTCAGCAGCGCGCGCATGGAGGGCGCCTCGCTGTCCTTGTCGGCCAGCAGCGCGTCCATGGCCTGCAGGCTGGCCGTCAGGCGCGCCACGAGTTCGGCCTCCTGCGGCGGCAGCGCGCCCCAGTCGGTTTCGGTGGCGCGCTGCTGCACGCGGTCTATCAGCCACTGCAGCGCGTTGCGGCGTCCGCGCATGCGCTTGAGCCCCGGGTACAGCGTGTCCCAGTAGCTTTGCAGCATGTCGGCCAGCACCTTGAGGCCGTCGGCCAGGCCGTAGAGGCCGCGCGTCTCGAGCAGGCCGCCGGCCAGGTAGCAGGCCACCAGCAGGTCCTTGCCCTTGGTGGATAACAGCTCGACCGACCACTGGTTGACCTTGTTCCAGTCCATGGTCACGCTGTGCACCGGGCTGGCCAGCTTGGCGACCTCGGCCTCCAGCAGCTCGAAGGCGGGGTCTTCGCGCACCTCGTTGCCGGCGGGCTGCGGCCCGGCGATGGGCTGTGTGCCGAGTTCGGTGATCAGGTCAGTGCTCATAAAAATTCACAAGAGGTCACAAAAGAGGCCATGGAGAAGAAAGGAGAAAGAAGCGGCCGGCTCACTCCCACAGCGCTTCCACCTCGGCATTGAGGAAGTAGCCCACGCCGCGCTCGGTGCACAGCAGCTTGGGGTTTTTTGCGTCGGCCTCGAGCTTGCGGCGCAGCCGCAGTATCTGCACGTCGATGGCGCGGTCGTAGATGTCGTCGAAGGCGCGCGTGCGCTCCAGCAGCTGCTCGCGCGAGATGATGCGCCCGGGCGTGCCGAGGAAGACCGCCAGCAGGTTGAACTCGGCATTGGTCAGCGACACCGGCTTGCCTTCGGGCGAGGTCAGGCGGCGCGTGTTGAGGTTCAGGCCCCAGGCCGCGAAGCGGTAGGCGCGCGGGTGCTTGCCGCGCGTGACGGGCACCTGCACGCCGCTGTGGCTGGGGCGCTCGCCGGCCGGCTCACCCGCCGCGGCCGCGCCACCGGCGCGCCGCGTCACCGCGCGTATACGGGCCAGCACCTCGCGCAGCGAAAACGGCTTGGTGATGTAGTCGTCGGCGCCCAGCTCCAGGCCCATGACGCGGTCGGCTTCTTCAAGCCTGCCGGTCAGGCAGATGATGGCGATGTTGGCCTCGGCGCGCCATTTGCGCGCCAGGTCTATGCCGTCGCCGTCGGGCAGGTTCAGGTCCAGCAGCACCAGGCTGTAGTCCTGCCTGGCGACGGCCTGCACCGCTTCCGTTGCCGTGCCCACGCCGGTCACCGAAAGGCCATGGCCCGTCAGGTAGTCGATCAGGAGCTTGCGCAAGGCGTCGTCATCGTCGACGACCAGGATGGACAGGGGTTGTTTGGGCTGCGTCATGGCTGGAGCTTGCCTTCTTTGCCTTCTTCTTCGTCAACATCACCGTCACGCCGGGCGGGCGGGGCATCGGAGCGTCCGGTCGCCATTTTGACGGCCTGGCGCAGGGCCGCGGCGTCAAAGGGCCCGCTTATGGTAACCACGCCGGCTTCCTGCGTGATGACGGCTTCGCCGCCCGAGTCCTGCACGCTGCCGCAGCGCAGCAGCGGCAGGCCGGTGGACTGGCGCAGCGCGGCCAGCAGGCTGTCGCTTGCGGCCGGCGAATCCAGCCACACCAGCAGCTCCGCATGTTCCTCCAATCCTTGCAGGCCCTGCGGCTCGCCGGCGAGGGCGGCCGGGTCGTAACCGGCCGGCTCAAAGCCCAGGGCGGCCAGCGCGTCCTCGGTGCGCTCGCGCGCCTGGGCATCCGGCGCGACGACCAGCACCGTCTCGCCCTGGCCGAGCGGCGGTGGCGGGGCGACCAGGGGCAGCTGCAGGACTTCCTGCGCGGCCAGCAGCGGCAGCATCAGGCAAAAGCGCGTGCGCTCCCCGCGGCCGGTCCAGACCGCCACGCCGCCGGCGTGGTCGGCGGCCACGCCCGCGACGATGGCCAGGCCCAGCCCGGTGCCGTGGCCTTTGCCATGGCCCTTGCCGCCCTGCGAGGAGCGTGACGAAAAAAACGGGTCGAACAGCTGGTGCACATGCGCCGGCGCGACGCCGCTGCCGTCGTCCAGCACGTCCAGCCAGGCGCAGTCCCGCTCCAGCGTGTCGCCGACGCCGGTATCCGCCTCGCGCGCATAGCCGGCCGGCAGCTGGCCGGCCGAGGCCGTCAGGCGCAGCTCGACCCGGCCCGCCGCGGCCTGCGAGGCGTTGCGCAGCAGGTTCAGGATGGCGCGGGTCAGCTGGCCGCGGTGCACCCGCACCGGTACGGGCGCCAGCGGCACGCGGACCGCCAGCCGCACGCCGGGCGGCAGCAAGGGGATGGCCAGCGCCACCGCTTCCGAGACCAGGTCGCGCAGGTCGCTGGCCTGGCGCGTGCGCGCGCCGCGCCGGCCGGCCAGCAGGATCTGCTCCGTCAGGTCCTTGCCGCGCGCCACGGCCGCCGCCACCTCGCCCAGCGGGGCGCGCACCGGCAGGCCGGCTTGTTCGCGCTCCACCGCGAGCTCGGCATAACCGCCGACCGCACCCAGGATGTTGTTGAAATCGTGCGCGATGCCGCCGGTCAGAAAGCCCATGGTTTCAAAACGTCGGGCGCGCTCCAGGCGCAGGTTGAGTTTTTGCCGCTCGCTGACCGCGATGCCGACGAAGAAGGACAGCACCGCCATGCCGGCCAGGTCCACCTGCAGCTCCCAGGTGCCTTCCTCGCCGCCGCGGGCCGGGCTGTAGGGCCCGTAGCCCGCCACGGCCAGGCCTATGCCCACGCTGGCCGCCGCCAGCACGCCCAGCGAGGCCGAGCGCAGGCCGCCGGCGATGGCCGCCCAGACCAGCACCAGCGACAGCAGGGCGCGCAGCACTTCTTCCGGAAAGCGCGGCAGCAGGGCCGCGGCGGCCATCAAGGCGGCGGCGAGCACGGCGGCCGCCACGGCCACTGGCTTGTCGCCGGGCGAAGCGTCGGCGCTGGCCTGGCGCGAGCACCAGGCCAGCAGGGCCGGCAGCAGCACCAGCACGGCCAGGCCGTTGCCGACCAGCAGGACGCGCCATTCCTCCAGCCACTCGGTGTGTTTGGTCACCGCGCCTATGGTGGCGCCCAGGGCCGCCACCACGCTGGTGGCCAGCAGCGGCAGCAGGAACATGAAGCGCGCGAGCTTGCGAGTGCTGTCGATGTCGCCTTTTTCGCAAACCAGGCGCCGCCCCAGGAAGGCAAACAGCGCCACCTCGAACACATTGAGCAGCGCGAAGGCCGCGTCGGCGCCCACGGACAGGGGGTCGGCGTCGCCGACCAGCATCATGGACAGGAATACCGCGAGCAGGAACACCGGCCAGCGCCGGTAGGGCAGGTTCCACAGCAGGGCCGCGGCCACCGCCGGCGCGGGCCAGATGATGGCGGCCAGCGTGTCCGGGCGCGAGGTGTAGGCGGCCGGCGTGGACAGGATGGCGTAGACAAAGGCCAGCAGCACGGCCAGCAGCGCCAGCCGGAAGGGATTGGCCGGGTCGTCCAGGGCCGGCATGGCCAGCATGCCGCCCGGGCCTGTCGTGCCTTTCGCCGGGCTCACGGGGGCGAGCTCGGCGTGCGCGTTGCGTTGCATCTGCGGGTCCTGCATTTTTTGGTGCCTGTGCATGGATGCCGCCGCGGGTGTCCGGCGTCCAGGCACGGGTGTCGCCCTCCGGGGAAGCGTCCAGTGTACGCAATTGGGCTCACTGGGGCACCGATTTCGTCAACCCTGCGCAACATCGGCGCGGCGCATGCGGCCGGGGGCGCTTGCGGGCCGCCATGAGCCGCTGACTGGCCCTAAACTCGGCCCATGGACACCCTCCCAACGACACGGCCGGCCCAGAGCGTCGCCGACCTCTCGCGCGAGGAGTGGGTGGAGATGCGGCTGATCCACACCTTCATGCGTTATGCCCGCCCGGCATTGCATTCCGCGCTGGTGCTGATCGTGGTCATGGTGGCCATTCTTTACCACCGCGTCGACATGCTGTCCCTGGGCCTGTGGGCGGCGGCCGCGGCGGCCGTGACCGTGGTGCGCTACGGCGTTATCAGCATCTACCAGCGCAGCCTGGCGGGCGTCAGCGGCGCGCCCCTGCGGGCCTTCATGGCCAAATACGGCTGGACCTGGTCGGCCAGCGCCCTGGTCTGGGGGGCGTCCATGTTCGTGTACTTCCTGCGCGCGCCGGTGTACGACCAGTTCCTCTGCATGGTCGTGCTGGTGGGCATGGCCGGTTTCGCGGTGGGCACGTTTTCGTCCTGGCTGCCCTGCTTCAAGAATTATGTGAACGGTCTGGGGGTTTCGGTCGTGGCCGCGCTGCTCTACGAACTGGTCATGGAGCGCGGGCTGCCCTCCAGCTTCAACACTTACGGCATGCTGGCGCTGGTGCTCATTTATTGGGCCGTGATCCGCATCTCGGGCCAGCGCTTTCACGAGGTGCAGCGCATCAACCTCGAGCTGCAGTACGACAACTCCATGCTGATCAAGTCCCTGACCGAGCAGAGCCGGGCGGCCCTGGAGGCGGTGGAGATCAAGAACCGCTTCATCGCCAGCGCCGCCCACGACCTGCGCCAGCCGGTGCATGCCCTGGACCTGTACGCCGGCTGGCTGGCCGCCGAGCCCGAGTTCGTCGAACAGATCACGCCCAAGATCGTGCGCTCCACCAAGGCCGTCAACGACTTGTTCAATTCGCTGTTCGACCTGGCCGGGCTGGAAACCGACCCGCTCAGGGTCAACCTGCAGGACGTGGAGCTGGCCGGGCTGCTGCAGGACCTGGAGGCGCAGTACGCGCCCTTCGCGCGCGAGCGCGGCCTGCGGCTCAGGGTACGCGCGGCGCCCGGCAAGGTCAGGTCCGACCCGGTGCTGCTGCAGCGCCTGGTCGGCAACCTGCTGTCCAACGCGCTGCGCAACACCCACAGCGGCGGCGTGCTGATGGCCGTGCGCCACAGGGGCGGCGTGCCCCGCATCGAGATCTGGGACACCGGGGTGGGCATCGCCAGGGAACACCAGCAGGCGATCTTCCAGGAGTTCTACCGGATCCCGCTGCAGGGCACCGAAGAGGGCTTCGGCCTGGGGCTGGCCATCGTGTCCCGCCTCAGCGCGGCGCTGGGGCATCCGGTGGGCTTGGCTTCCCGGGCGGGCCGGGGGAGTGTGTTCTGGGTTGAGCTTAGGAGTTAGGGCTTGCTCTGGTGGCGCGCCCTCCACTAAGGGTTGCTGGCCGGGGTCGCCCGGCATGCGACTCACTTTTTTTGCTTCGCCAAAAAAAGTAAGCAAAAAAAGGCGACCCTGGTTGCTGCGTCCCTTCGCTTCGCTTCGGGCAACCTGCGGTGCTCGGTCCAGACGGGGTCAAAAACAACTCGCCTGCGGCTCAAACAAGTTTTTGCCCTGATCCGTCTGGCCCTGCGCTCCTCGGCGCATCCACAAGGGGTGGGGAAGGAATACCGAACAGCCGGATACCAATACCCGATACCGGGTGCATGAAGAAAAAAGGACACGCTTGCGTGTCCTTTTTGTTTAGAGCAGGCCCTGGGTTCTGGCCAGGTGGCTCGCCTGGGAGCGGCTCTTGACGTTGAGGCGGCGGAACAGGCGCCACAGGTGCACTTTCACCGTGTGCTCGCTGATCTGCAGTTCTTCGGCGATGTCGCGGTTGCTCATGCCCTTGTCCAGCATCACCAGCAGCTGTTTTTGCCGCTTGGAGAGCTTTTCGGTCGGGGTGCTGGGTTCCGGGTCCAGGTCTTCGCTGAGGAAGACGCGCAGCACGTTGGAGATCTCGGTGGCGCCGGCGGACTTCTGGATGTAGGCATCCGCGCCCGCCTCGATGGAGAGGTCCTCGTAGTCCTGGGCCGGGGCGGCCGACAGCACCACCAGGGGCACGCTGGGGAATTGCTGCTTGAGCTCGCGCACGCCGGAGACACCGTTGGTGTCGGGCAGGCGCAGGTCCAGGCAGATGAGTTCGGGAATGCCCTGTTCCTGCACGGCGGGCATCACGGCGGCGAGCCGGTCCAGCTCGGTCACGGTGGCCTTGCTGCTCAGGCGGCGGATCAACATGACAACCGCTTCCCGCATGAGCGGATGGTCATCTATTACGAAAATACTCATTAAGTCAAATGTGAAGAATTGTTCCTATTAGCCAGTGAGCATAACTGCTGTATGTCAACTTTGGGGCATAAATAAACAGGCAGTTGCGGTATTTTTTCAGAACGCTGCTCCAAAAAAACAACAACACGCTCAGTCGGCGAAAAACCGCAAAACCGCCGTCAGCTCGTCCTCGGTGATGCCCGGCAAGGCCTGGGCCTGCCCCGGCAGCGCCTCCAGGCCGTCTTTTTGCAGTGCGGCAATGGCCAGCGCGGCCTCGCGGGGTGACTCAAAACCCCGGCTTTGCAGCAGCAGCCGGGCCTCGGCGTCCTGCAGCTTGAAATAAAAGAGGCCGTCCTTTTCGCGGTACTGCTTGAAGGCCGGGGTGGCGCTTTTGGCCGCCTTGGCCTTGCCGGCGGCGGCCGGGAGGCTGTCCAGCCTGCGCAGGCCCACGGCGCGCCGCAGCTCGGCCATGAAGGGCGTGGCCTCGGCGCGGGCCTTGCGGGCGCCGGCCTGCAGGATGGCCTCTATCCGGCCCGGGTCGGCCATCAGCGCGTGGTAGCGCTCGCGCATGGGGGCGATTTCGCGGTCTATGCGCTCGAACAGCGTCTGCTTGGCGTCGCCCCAGGCGATGCCCGCGGCATAAGCCTTGCGTAACGCTTCGGTTTCCTCGGCGCTGGCAAAAGCCTGGTAGATCTGGAACAGGGCCGAGCCCTCGACCTCCTTGGGCTCGCCCGGCGCGCGCGAGTCGGTGACGATGCCGGCGATCAGCTTGCGCATCTGCTCGCGCGGCGTGAACAGCGGGATGGTGTTGTCGTAGCTCTTGCTCATCTTGCGCCCGTCCAGGCCGGGCAGCAGGGCGACCGATTCCTCGATCACCGCCTCGGGCAGCACCAGGTGCTCGCCGTAAAGGTGGTTGTAGCGCTGGGCCATGTCGCGCGCCATCTCCAGGTGCTGGGCCTGGTCGCGCCCCACCGGCACCTTGTGGGTCTTGAACAGCAGGATGTCCGCGCCCATGAGCACCGGGTACATAAAGAGCCCGGCGGTCACGTCGGCGTCCGGGTCGCTGCCGGCCGCCTCGTTCTTGTCGACCGCGGCCTTGTAGGCATGGGCGCGGTTGAGCACGCCCTTGCCGGTCACGCAGGTCAGCAGCCAGGTCAGCTCGGGGATCTCGGGGATGTCGGACTGGCGGTAAAAGGTCACGCGCTCCGGGTCCAGCCCGGCGGCCAGCCAGCTCGCCGCGATTTCGAGCGTGGACTGCTGGATGCGGGCCGGCTCGTCGCACTTGATCAGCGCGTGGTAGTCGGCCAGGAAATAAAAGCTGCGCACGTCGTCGCGAAAGCTGGCCTGCACCGAGGGCCGGATGGAGCCGACAAAATTGCCCAGATGGGGCGTGCCGGTGGTGGTGATGCCGGTCAGGAAGCGGGTGGGGGAGGTGCCGGCGTCGGCGTGTTTGTTGTTGCTCATCATTTCACCAGCATGGCCAGCGGCGTCAAAACGGTTTGGATTACGAAATAGGTCGCGTCCATCAGGGGACGCATCCAGAGGTTGCTGATGATGCCGGAAATCACCAGCGCCATCACGATGAAAAATCCCCAGGGCTCCACGCGCGAGACCAGCAAGGCCTGTTTATAGGGCAGCAGGCCGACCAGCACGCGGCCGCCGTCCAGTGGCGGCAGCGGAAACAGGTTGAAGACAAACATCACGACGTTGACCAGGATGCCGGCCTGGCACATCTTGATGAAAAACGGCTCGCTCACGCCGGCGCCCGCGAGGAAGTAAAACAGCACGCCCCACAGCAGGGCCTGCGCCAGGTTGGCGCCCGGGCCGGCCAGCGCCACCCAGATCATGTCGCGCTTGGGGTTGCGCAGATTGCCGAACTGCACCGGCACCGGCTTGGCGTAACCGAACAGGAAAGTGCCCGAGGTCGCGAAGTACAGCAGCAAGGGCATCAGGATGGTGCCCACGGGGTCTATGTGCTTGACGGGGTTCAGCGTCACGCGGCCCATCATGTAAGCCGTGTTGTCACCAAAGTGACGCGCAACATAGCCATGCGCGGCCTCATGCACCGTGATGGCGAACAGCACCGGCAACGCATAAATGGCGACGGTTTGAATCAGGTTGGCGATATCCATTTCTGGATTGTCGCATTGTGCCCCCACGCTTTTCACTTCGCCTTCGGCTCCGTGTAATGCGCTGCCCCCCGAGGGGGCGCTGCGCCTGCGGCCCGGCAAAGCCGGTTCCGCGGCCCCTGCTTGAAAAGGGGAGCCTGGCGCGTTAAAGGCCCAGGGCCGCCAGCTCGCCGCGGCCCTGCCGCACCACCACCGGATCGCCGCCTTCGCCCATGGGCGTGAGGTCTATCACCGTGGTGGCTTCCTGGTGGCAGGCGCCGGCGTCTATCACGGCGGCCAGCTCATGCTCGAGCAGGCTGCGTATCTCGTGCGCGTCGTTGAGCGGCTCGCCGCCGCCGCGCGGGATCAGGGTGGTGGCCAGCAGCGGCGTGCCGTGCAGCTCCAGCAGCGCCTGCAGCACCTTGTGCTCGGGCACGCGCAGGCCTATGGTCTTGCGCGAAGGATGGCTCACGCGGCGCGGCACTTCCTTGCTGGCTTCCAGGATGAAGGTATAGGGCCCCGGCGTCGCGGCCTTCAGCAGGCGGAACTGCTTGTTGTCCACCCGCGCGTAATTGGCCAGCTCGCTGAGGTCGCGGCACAGCAGGGTCAGGTGGTGCTTGTCGTCCACCCCGCGGATGCGGCGCAGGCTGTCGGCCGCGGCCTTGTCGTCGAGGTGGCAGACCAGCGCATAACTCGAGTCGGTGGGCACGGCCGCGATGCCGCCGCGCTCCAGCAGCGCCACCGCCTGCTTGAGCAGCCGGGTATGCGGGTTCTCGGGGTGGACTTCAAAAAACTGGGCCATGGTGCGCTGCTTTCGCCTTTCGGGTTCAGGATTCGACAGGCTCGATCAGCACGCGACTCTGGCGCACCGCGAGCCAGGCGCCCGTCGCGCCG
The DNA here is from genome assembly GCF_056401275.1 of Polaromonas sp. P4_F6. Taxonomy (NCBI): domain Bacteria; kingdom Pseudomonadati; phylum Pseudomonadota; class Betaproteobacteria; order Burkholderiales; family Comamonadaceae; genus Polaromonas; species Polaromonas sp. P4_F6. The sequence goes on from NZ_JBFUJQ010000011.1 coordinate 9,712, forward strand.
CAGACGGCGATCATCACCATGCCCAGCATGGACCAGCGGTCCGGCACATGCGAGAACGCGATCCAGCCGCCCAGCATCGCAAAGCCGATCTGCGCATAAAGGAAGGGCGTGAGCGTGGACACCGGCGCGCGGCCGTAGGCCAGGATCATCATGAAATGGCCGACCGTGCCCATCAGGCCCATCAGCGCCAGGCCGGCCCACAGCGTCCAGGCGTCGAGCGTGGCCCAGACAAAGGGCAGGGCCAGCGAGGCGGCCAGCGTGCCGACCCAGCCGGTGTAGAAATGCATGGTGAGAGGGTCTTCGGTGCGCGCCAGCCGGCTGGTCAGGATCTGGAACCAGGCATTGCAGATCACCAGGCCCAGCGGCAGCAGCATGGCCCAGTTGAAGTCGTCGCCGTCGGGCCGGATGATGATCAGCGTGCCGGCAAAGCCGCCCACCACCAGCGCCCAGCGCAGCCAGGACACGCGCTCGCCCAGGGTCAGCGAGGCCAGCAGGGTGATGACCAGCGGCGTGATCATCACGATGGCGGTGAACTCGCCCACCGGCATGTGCCGCAGGCTGTAGAACGCAAAAAGGCTGGTGAGCAACAGCAGCAGGCCGCGCAGCAGCTGGAATTTCGGGTGTGCGGTGCGCAGCACCGACAGCCCGCGCGAAGGCAGCACCGCCAGCGTGGTGGCCACGGCCTGGAAGGCATAGCGGAACCACAGCGCCATCAGCAGCGGCACGCTGCTGGAAATGACCTTGGTGGTGGTGTCCAGCACCGCGAAGCAGGCGACGGCGCCCACCAGGAGTGCGATGCCGGCCGGGGCGCGGGAGGTGTTGCTCGCGGGGCCGGCCATCACTGGATGCGGTCCGCCAGCAGTTCCCAGACCGGTGTCAGCTCGCCCGGCAGGAAGGGCAGGGTGCCCAGGTCGGTGTGGCTTTCGTCGGGGCTGTGGAAGTCGCTGCCGCGCGAGGCGGCCAGGCCGAACTCTTTCGCTGTTTCGGCGTACTTGAGGTATTCCTGGGGCGTGTGGCTGCCGGTGACGACCTCCACGCCGCGCCCGCCGTGGGACTTGAACTCGGTGAACAAGGCGTATTCCTCGTTGGGGGTGAACTTGTAGCGGCCCGGGTGGGCGATCACCGCGACGCCCTGGGCCTGGGTGATCCAGGTCACGGCGTCGCGCAGCGTGGCCCAGCGGTGCGGCACATAGCCGGGCTTGCCTTCGGTCAGGTATTTGCGAAAGACTTCATTGGTCTCGCGGCACACGCCGCTTTCGACCAGGAAGCGCGCGAAGTGCGTGCGCGAGATCAGCTCGGGGTTGCCGACGAACTTCAGCGCGCCCTCGTAAGCGCCCTTGATGCCGACCTTGGCCAGCGAGTCCGACATTTCCATGGCGCGCTGCTCGCGCCCGCCGCGCGTGTTGCGCAGGCCTTGCATGATCTCGGGGTTGCCGGCGTCAAAACCCAGGCCCACGATGTGCACCGTCTGCCCGGCGAAGGTGACCGAGACCTCGGTGCCCGTCAGGTAGTGCATGCCCTGGGCCTTGGCGGCCGCCGCGGCGCGCTGCTGGCCGCCGATTTCGTCATGGTCGGTCAGGGCCCAGAGCTCCACCCCGTTGGCCTTGGCCCGTTCCGCCAGCGCCTCCGGCGTGAGCGTGCCGTCCGACACCACAGAGTGGCAATGCAGGTCGGCATTCAGGATGTTTTGGGGGGTCACCAGGCCATTTTAGGCTTTAGAACCTGTTCACGGCCTAAACGGGGCCGCGCAACCCCCTTCCCGGGAGGGGATGCAAGGCGCGGTGCGACGCCCATAGTTCACCTATGGGCTAGCGCCGCAACGCCGCAGACTGCCCGGGAAGGGGGTTGCCCTCCGGGTTGGGGTGAAATCGGGCGATTGAGCCACCCAGGCCCTTGCATGGGCATTAGCCCATGCGGCGTTCCCGGTCGGCCCACTCATCCCGATTGCACCCCAACGCGGCCCCGTTTAGGCCGTGAACAGGTTCTGCACTGCACTGCAGTGCGTGCTCACATATCCCTGGCGGCGCCTCTTCCCGCCGGGCTACAAGCCCAGGGCCGTCAGCTCCGGCGAAAGCTTGTCCCAGGGCACATCAAAGCCCGGTTTGCCGCGCTGCGGCGGCGGTGCATGGCTGCGCAAGGCCCAGTGCGCGCCGGCCAGCACGCTGTCGATGAGCGGCACGCCCAGCCCGGGCTGCAGCGCCGCGGCCATGCCGGCCAGGCCCGCGCCGCCCAGGATCACCGCCTGCGCGCCCAGCTGGCGCACCGCGTCGCGGCAGGCCTGGGCCAGCAGGGTGCGCGCGGCGGCCGGGTCGGCGGCCAGCTGCGCGCCGGTCGGCGCGACGGTGTGGATGCCGGCCAGCGAAGGCGCGTGGCCCAGGGCCTGGGCCAGGCGCTGCAGCATGGGGCCCCAGCGCTCGCCCCCGGTGACGATGGCAAAGCGGCCGTGGCGCGCCGCCTCGATGAAAGCCGCCTCGGCCAGGCCGGTGACCGGCGCCGGGCTGCTTTCGCGCAGCGCCAGCAGGCCGGGGTCGCCAAAGCAGCCGATCAGCACCGCGTCGGGCGCCGCGCCGGGCACCGCGAGCGCGGCCGCCCAGGCGTCCAGCGCGGCATGCGCGGCCACCGCATAGCTGGCCTCGTCCGAAATATAGGGCGCGCCGAAACGCGCGGTGACGGTGCTGACCTGCACATGCAGCCCGGCGGCGGCCTGCACATGGGTTTGCAGCAGCGCGCTGACCGAGGCTGATGTATTGGGGTTGATAACCAGCAGCTTGCGCATGGCACTCCCGTCCAGGCTCAGGAGAACAGCGCCGACAGGTCGGGCGCCTCGCCCGCCGGCGGCGTGAACTGCAGCTGCGACTCCAGGCGCGTCAGGTGCTCGCGCATGTGGCGCGCCGCTTCCCGCGCGTCGCGCAGGCGGATCGCGTCCAGCAGCACGCGGTGTTCACGGCAGCGGCAGGCGGCGGCGCCATCACGGTCCTCGCGGATGTCGCCGAGAGCCGTGCCGTAGGTCATCAGGATCAGCGAGGTGCGCGAGGTCAGTTCGCGCAGGATGCGCCCCAGCGTCTGGTGGCCGGCGCGCTCGGCGATCTGCAGGTGGAAGTCGCCCGACAGCCGGATCGCGCGGTGCATGTCGCCGGCCAGCCGCGCGGCTTCCTCGTCGTCGATGCAGCGCTTGAGCTGCCGCATGTCGGCCTCGTCGGCCTTGGCGATGAACAGTTCCACCAGCGTGGGTTCTATCAGCCGGCGCACCTCGAAGACCTCGCGCGCCTCCTGCTCGGTGGGCTGGGCCACGGTGGCGCCGCGGTTGGGCACCAGGGTGACCACCTGCTCATTGGCCAGGCGCAGCAGCACCGGGCGTATGCGCGTGCGCGACACGCCGAAGGCGCCGGCCAGCTTGTCTTCCCCCAGCTTGGTGCCCGGCGGCAGGCGGTGGTCCAGGATGGCCGAGACCACGCGTTCATACATCTCGGTGTCGGTCGGGGGCGCGGCGGGCGCCGCCGTGTTCGTCGGTGTCATCGCTGTCCTTTTTTCTGCCGCTTGCCCAGCCACCAGGCCAGGCCCATGGCCAGGGCCACCACCCCCAGCGACACCACGGTGGTGACCGTGCCCAGCGCGTAGATGGCCGGCGTGGTGACGGTGGTCGTCAGGCCCTGCAGCTCCAGCGGCAGTGTATTCACATCGCCTATGGCCTGCGAGGTGCGGGCGATTTCGTCCCAGCTCAGGGTGAAGCCGAACATGCCTATGCCCACCACCGAGGGCGCGATCAGCGGCAGCACCACGTGGCGAAAGCCCTGCCAGGGCGTGGCGCCCAGGTCGCGCGCGGCTTCCTCGTAAGCCGGGTTGAAGCGGTTGAACACCGCGAACATGATGAGCAGGCCGAAGGGCAGCGTCCAGGTCAGGTGCGCGCCCAGCGCCGAGGTAAAGAGGCCCAGCGCCGTGCCATAGTCCTCCAGCGCGCCGGCCATGCCCAGCAGCTCCAGCAGCTTCTTGATGCCGCCGTCGAGCAGGCGGAACTCCAGGCCTATGCCCAGCGAGACGATGATGGAGGGCATGATCAGGCTGGCCACCACCACAAAGAACAGGGTGTTGCCGCCCGCGAGCTTTTTGCGAAAAGCCAGGCCCGCGAGCACCGAGAACAGCACCGTGAAGGCCGTTACCGCCAGGCCCAGGCCCAGCGAGCGCTTGAGCGCCGCGCCTATGTCCACCACGCCCAGCCCCTCGGCCAGCTTGTGGAACCAGTGCAGCGAGACGCCGCGCAGCGGAAACGTGAGCCCGCCTTCCGGGCCCTGGAAGCTCAGCAGCACGATGATGAACATCGGCCCGTAGAGAAACAGCACGAACAGCGCGAAAAACGCGGCGAGGAGCCAGAAGCCGGCAGAGCGTTTATCGGACATAGCTTAGAACCTCCGCAGGAGGGGCCGCAGCGCCGGGCCGCCCCAAGCAAGGCCAGCCCCCTCGGGGGGCAGCGTAGTACACGAAGTGACAAGCGTGGGGGTCATAGTTCTTTGCGGATATCGACCAGCCGCGTCAAGGCCCAGATGATCATCAGCACCACGGCCAGCAGGATCACCGCATTGGCCGCCGCCAGCGGGAACTGCAGGTAGGAGGTCTGCACCTGGATGACCTTGCCGATGGAAGCGATCTGCTGGCCACCCATCACGCCTATGGTCACGAAGTCGCCCATCACGATGGTGATCACGAAGATGGAGCCGATGATGATGCCGGTGCGCGACAGCGGCACGATGACGTTCCACAGCGTCTGCCAGGCCGAGGCGCCGCTGTCGTTGGCCGCCTCGATCAGGCTGCGGTCTATGCGCATCATCGAATTGAAGATGGGCACGATCATGAACATGGTGTAGAGGTGCACAAAGGCCAGCACCACCGAAAAGTCCGAGAACAGCAGCCACTCCACAGGCTGGCTCACCACGCCCATGCCCAGCAGGCTCTGGTTGACCAGGCCATTGCGGCCCAGCAGCGGCACCCAGGAAATCATGCGGATCACGTTCGACGTCCAGAACGGGATGGTGCACAGCACAAAAAGCAGCGTCTGCGCGCCCTGCGAACGAACGTGAAAGGCCAGGAAATAGGACACCGTGAAACCGGTCACCAGCGTGATCAACCAGACCAGCAGGCTGAACTTGAAGGTCGACAGATAGGTCTTGAAGGTCACGCACAGGTCCGCACCGCTGCCGCAGCCCGCAAAAATGGCGGAGTAATTCTTCAGCGTGAAGCCGGGCAGCAACTCGTACTCATTGAAGTCCCAGAAGCTCACCGTCAGCACCAGTGCCAGGGGAATCAGGAAGAACAGCACAAACACCGACGCCAACGGCAACGCCTGCCACCAGGCGGCAAGGCTGCGCCCCGGTACCTTGGCCGGAGCGGAATGTGCAGTGATTGCCGGTGTACTCATGACGACCCGAAGTAAAAAAAGAACCACCCAAGGCAAGCGAAGCGAGCCGAATCAGCCCAGCGTCCGCGCGGAACCGGCTTCGCCGGGCCGCAGCGGGCGCCCCCTGCAAGGGGGGAGGACGCTACACGAAGTGAGCGTCAACGGGGGTGTGCCTAGGCCGCGACAAACTCATTCCATTTTTGAACCATGTAATTGTTCTCATCCATCACCGCATTCCAGCAGGCGATGCCGCCCATGCGCGCCTCGTAGCTGCCGCCGTCGCGCACCGCGCCGGCCTTGGCCAGCACGTCGCCGGTGGGGCTCTTGATGTCCTGCGAGGCGGGCTTGCCTTCCATCCAGTAGGCCCACTCGTAGGCTTCCATCTTGGCCTTGGCGGTTTCCAGCACGGCGCTGTAATAGCCCTGGCGGTTCAGGTAGGCGCCGGCCCAGCCGTCGAGGAACCAGTTGATGAATTCATAGGCGCCGTCCAGCTTCTTGCCCGAGAGCGTGGCGGGCAGGCCGAAGCCGGCGGCCCAGGCGCGGTAGCCTTCCTTGAGCGGCTGGAAGTTGCAGGCGATGCCCTTGGTGCGCACGGCCGTCACGGCGGGGCTCCACATGGACTGGATCACCACCTCGCCCGAAGCCATCAGGTTGACCGACTCGTTGAAGTCCTTCCACAGCGCGCGGAACTGGCCGGCCTTCTTGGCCTCGATCAGCGTGGCGATCGTCAGGTCGATCTCCTTCTTGGTCATATTGCCCTTGTCCGGGTATTTGTAGATGCCCTTGGCTTCCACCACCATGGCCGCGTCCATGATCCCGATGGACGGGATGTTCAGGATCGCGGCCTTGCCCTTGAACTCGGGGTTCAGCAGCTCGGCCCAGGAATTGATGGGGCGCTTGATCAGGTCGGGGCGTATGCCCAGCGTGTCGGCGTTGTACACCGTGGGGATCAGCGACATGAACTGCGTCGGGCTCTTGGCGAAGACCTTGCTCTTTTCGCCCTCCAGGTAAATCACCTTCTTGGGCGCCGTGCCCTGGTCGCCCACGGCCTTGCCGGCCACCGTGCCGGTGGTGAACAGCGTGGTGATCTTGTCGGCGTTCTTGATCTTTTTCGTGTCTATGCCCTTCAGGTTGCCGGTGGGCACGATCTTCTTGAGCGAGAAGTACTCGGTGTCTATCAGGTCGAAGCTGTTGGGCGCTGTCACCGCGCGTTTGGTCACGTCGTCGGTGGTGACGGCCACGTACTGGATGGTGATGCCGGTGTCGGCCTTGAATTTTTCGGCGATCGCCTTGTCCTGGTTCACCGCGGTGCCCAGGTAGCGCAGCACGATTTTTTCCTGCGCATGCACGGCCGGGAACATGCCGGTGGCCAGGATGCCCGCCGTGCCCTTGAGCAGGGCGCGGCGCGGCAGGCCGCTCGCAGGGGTGCCGTCGGCGATGGCTGGCGGGTTCTTTTGATCAGGAAGGGCGTCGGACATGGTGAAACTCCTGTGCTGGGGTGGAAATCTTCTTGCGAAGGGGCGGTTGGAAAACGGGGTGCAAAAAACAAAAGCGGTGTCAGGCCGGGGCCGCGGCGCGCAGCGTGTGCGCCGCCTCGGGCGCCCACGACAGCTGCACCGCGTCGCCGGGCGCATAGGGCCGGGCCGCGAAGGCCGCCTCGGGCAGCATCACCGACAGCTCGGCCGTGCTGCTGGCGGTGTGCGACACGCCCGGGTTCTGCAGGCCCAGCAGCACATACGTGCCCTGGTATTCGACGTCGGTGACCACCGCGCGCCGGTTGTGCGGCGCGTCGGGCGCGGCCTCGCCGGCCGGCGTGATGCGCATCTGGTCGGTGCGCACGCCTATGCGGCCCGCGGGGGTGTCCAGCACGTTGTGCCCGCCCATGAAGCGCGCCACGAATTCGCTGGCCGGGCGGTTGTAGATCTCATGGGGCGAGCCCTGTTGCTCGATGCGGCCGTGGTTCATCACCACCATGGTGTCGGCCAGCGCCATCGCCTCTTCCTGCGAATGGGTGACGTGGATAAAGGTCAGGCCCAGCTCTTTCTGCCAGCGGCGCAGCTCGGCGCGCATCTGGATGCGCAAAAACGGGTCCAGCGCCGACAGCGGTTCGTCCAGCAGCAGCACGCGCGGCTGGGTGATCAGCGCGCGCGCCAGCGCCACGCGCTGCTGCTGCCCGCCCGAGAGCTCGGCCGGCTTGCGTTCGGCCAGGTGGCCCATGGCCACCCGCTCCAGCAGTTCCTGGGCCTGGCGCCGCCGCGCGGCCTTGTCCACCCCTTTCATCTTGAGGCTGAAGGCCACGTTGTCCAGCGCCGACAGGTGCGGGAACAGCGCGAAGCTCTGGAACATCATGGCCGTGCCCCGGCCGGCGGCCGGCAGGTCGGTGATGTTGCGGTTTTCCAGCAGGATGTCCCCGCTGGTGACCGACTCATGGCCCGCCATCATGCGCAGCGTCGTGCTTTTGCCGCAGCCCGAAGGCCCCAGCAGGCAGCAGTAGCTGCCGCCGGCAATGCGCAGGTGGATGCCGTCCACCGCCGGCCTGTCCTGCGGCGCATAGCGTTTAGTCAGCGCGACGGCTTCAATGGCGGCGGGCGCGGGGCTGGCTGGGGCGTTCATGCCGGCCTTGTGTGCAAGGCCTGTGCCAGCTTTGTATGCGATTTTTCAGAAGATTGTGTACAAAATGCCTGTTTCTGGTGCCCGGCCGCCCCTGCGGGGTGCAAACGCGGCCGGCCGCGGTGCGCGCCGTGGCGGCTGTGGCGGCAGTGGCGGCTTCAGGGCGGTGCGGCATGGCCTACCATGCGTTCATCGCTGATGTCCAACGGAGCCACCTCTTGATCACCCTGCACCACCTGAACAACTCCCGCTCGCAACGCATTCTCTGGCTCATGGAGGAGTTGGGCCTGCCCTATGAGATTCAGCGCTACCAGCGCGACCCCAAGACCATGCTGGCCCCGCCTTCGCTGCGCGCGGTGCATCCGCTCGGGAAATCGCCGGTGATCACCGACGGCGAACTCACCCTGGCCGAATCGGGCGCCATCATCGACTACCTGGTGGGCCGCTACGGCGCCGGGCGGCTCGCGCCCCCGGCCGGCACGCCCGAGCACCTGCGCTACACCTACTGGCTGCACTACGCCGAAGGCTCGGCCATGCCGCCGCTGCTGCTCAAGCTGGTCTTCGACAAGATAGAGAACTCGCCCATGCCGTTTTTTGTGAAGCCGATCGCGCGCGGCATTGCCGGCAAGGTCAAGAAGACCTTTATCGAGCCGCAGCTCAGGCAGCACCTGGACTTTCTTGAAATGTCGCTGCCCCAGGGCGGCTGGTTTGCCGGCAAGGCGTTCAGCGGCGCCGACATCCAGATGAGCTTCCCGCTGGAAGCCGCCGCCGCGCGCGGCGGGCTCAACGAAAGCCGGCCGGGTTTGATGGACTTCCTCGCGCGCATACACGCCAGGCCCGCCTACCAGCGCGCGCTAGAGCGCGGCGGGGAGTTTGAACTGCAGTGAGGTCCTCTTGCTCCTTCTCCCGTTAAGGGAAGGCGGGGAAGGGGCGCCTCAGCGGCAAACTCAGATCTCCGCGCCCTCAACCAGAAAGCGCACGCGCTTCACGCCCTGCCATTCATCGGCATCCAGCCGGAAGGCCAGCTTGACCCGGGCCGGCAGCGCCTCGGTGTGGCCGAACCAGATGCCGTCCACCGGCTGGCCCTGGTGCTTGAGCTTGAGCGCCAGGTGTTTTTCGCCGACCAGGCGCTGCGACACCACTTCCACCACCTCGCTAAAGGTGGGCGCGGCAAAACCCTGGCCCCAGACCTCCTTGTGCAAGGTGTCGACCAGGTCGGCGCGCCGGTATTCGGGCGCCAGCGGGCCGTCGGTGTCCATGCGGCGCGTCAGCGTGGCCGCGTCCAGCCATTCATGCGCCACCTGCTGCAGCGCCTGCTCGAAGAGCTCGAAATTCTCTTCGGCGATGGTGCAGCCGGCCGCCATCGCATGGCCGCCAAAACGCAGCAGCACGCCCGGGTGGCGCTTGGTCACCAGGTCCAGCGCGTCGCGCAGGTGAAACCCCGGGATCGAGCGGCCCGAGCCCTTGAGCTCATGCTCCTTGCCCGGCGCCTGGCTGGCGGCAAACACAAAGGTCGGCCTGTGCAGCTTGTCCTTCACGCGCGAGGCCACGATGCCAACCACGCCCTCGTGGAATTCCGGGTCGAAGATCGCGATCGCCGGTGGCGGCTCCTCGTCTTCGTCAATCATCGCGTCGGCCGCCAGCTGCGCCTGCTCGCGCATGCCGGCCTCGATGTCGCGGCGCTCGCGGTTGATGCCGTCCAGCGTCTTGGCGAGCTCTTCGCCGCGCGCCGCGTCGTCGGTCAGCAGGCATTCAATGCCCAAGGTCATGTCGCTGAGCCGGCCCGCCGCATTGATGCGCGGCCCCAGCGCAAAGGCAAAGTCAAAGGTGGTGGCCGCGCCCGCCTGGCGGCCCGCGGCGCTGAACAGACCGGCCAGGCCGGCCGGCAAATGGCCCGCGCGTATGCGCTTCAAGCCTTGCGCCACCAGGCGGCGGTTATTGGCGTCCAGTTTCACCACGTCGGCGACGGTGCCCAAGGCCACCAGCGGCAGCAGCGTATCCAGCTTCGGTTGATTCGCCGCATCAAAAGCGCCGCGCGCGCGCAACTCGGCGCGCAGCGCCAGCAGCACATAAAACATCACACCCACACCGGCAATCGACTTGCTTTCAAAGCTGCAGCCCGGCTGGTTGGGGTTCACGATCACATCGGCCTCTGGCAGCACCACCAGGCCGTCTTTCAGCGCCGGCAGGTGGTGGTCGGTCACCAGCACCTGCATGCCCAGTGCGCGGGCGCGCGCCACGCCCTCCATGCTGGCGATGCCGTTGTCCACCGTCACCAGCAGGTCGGCGCCGTGGGCTTTCACGCGCTCGGCAATCGGCGGCGTCAGGCCGTAGCCGTCGGTCACGCGGTCCGGCACCAAGTAGCCCACATCGCGCGCGCCCAGCAGCCTGAGGCCGCGCAGCGCCACGGCGCAGGCGGTGGCGCCATCGCAGTCGTAATCGGCCACCACGCAGATCTTTTTGCCGGCGGCCATCACGTCGGCCAGCAGTTTGGCGGCCTCCAGCGCGCCGCGCAGCGAGGAAGGCGGCAGCAGCCGGCCCAGGCCGTCGTCAAGCTCGTCGGCCGAATGCACGCCCCGCGCCGCATAAAGCTGCGCCAGCAACGGGTGTATGCCGGCCTGCTGCAGCGCCCAGACGCTGCGCGGCGGGACTTCGCGTACCTGGATTTTCATGAGGGGGTCAAAACTCTCTCTATATATGAGGGGGTGCTGGGCGCTGGGGCTTACAGCCGCTCCAGCACCGCCAGCAAAGGGGTAGGGGCCAGGCTGGCCGCGATTTTGGCAAAAAAGCCCTGGCGGCTGGTTTCAAACGTGGCCGCGCCGCGCTCACCGCACAGCGTCAGCCGCACGGCCTCGCCCGCGCGCTGGCGCGCCAGCAGGGCGGCAATCTCGTTCGCATCCAATGCAGCCCAGGCCTGGGCATAGGCTGCCCAGTCGTCGGCAAACACGGCTTGCGCCAGGCTGCGCGGCACCGCAGCCGACTCGCCGGGCGTATGGCCCGCGGCCAGCGCACCCGTACCGCTGGGCCAGAAAGAATTCACCGGCAGCTGGCGCCGCGCCGCGCGCTCGTCATTGAGCGCATGGGTGTAAAGCAGCATCTGCATCTCGTTTTGCAAAAGCTTGATCTTGCGCGCCGTGCTGTTGGCATCGCTTTTGTCCTGTTTGGGCAGCCAGGGGTCCACATTGCGGCCCAGCACCCGGTCCAGCGAGGCGGTGGGCAGGCTGCGAAACAGCTCGCCCTCGGCCAGCCAGCGCGCCGGCCCCAGGGCCGGCACATAGTGCAGCGCGATGCCGTCACCCTCGAAATAAGGCTGCATGGCCGCCAGCAGGGCGCGCGATTCCTCTTCTTGCAGGCCCAGTGCGGCCGGGTCCGTCAGCGTTGCATGCTCGCGGCCCATGGCCCAGTGGCAGGGCGTGATCCAGGCCCAGGCCTTGCCCGTGCTGCCCGGCAGGTGCAGCGCCGCATCGCGCGCCGCCCAGGGAATCAGGCCGTCGGGCGTGCCCGAATCCGCCATGCCCAGCGCCCGGGCCAGGGCCCGTTCATGCGGCGGCGACAGCGTGTGGGCATCGGCTTCATCAGTGCGCACTGACTTCATGCCCTTGAGCAGCTGGGCCAGCTGGCGTGTGCTGTCGGCCGGCAGCGCCTTCATCGCCGGCAGCCAGGCCTCCGCGCCGCAGGCCGCGAAGGGCAGCAGCAGTTGCGGCCCGGTGAAAGGGGTGGGGGAATTGGCTGACATGGGGCTATTGTCCGGGATGCCACAATGGGTCCTCCAAAAAAACGCAGCCGCCGCCGCGCGGGCACCCGCTTGATGAGTATGCAAATCCCCTATGAGCTGATCCTGGGCTGGCGCTACACCCGCGCCGGCCGCGCCACCCGGCGCAACGGTTTTATCTCTTTTATCTCGGGTGTCTCCATGCTGGGCATCGCGCTCGGCGTCGCCGCCCTCATCATCGTGCTCAGTGTGATGAACGGCTTCCAGAAGGAAGTGCGCGACCGCATGCTGGGCGTGATCTCGCACATCGAGGTCTTTGCCCCGGGCGGCGTCGCGCTGCCCGACCCGGCCAAAACCCTCGCCGAAATCAAGGCCAACCCCCAGGTCACGGGTGCCGCCACCTTTGTCGCGGCCCAGGCCCTGCTGGCGCGCGGTGAAGACATGAAGGGCACCCTGGTGCGCGGCATAGACCCGGCGCTTGAAGGCCAGGTCACCGACCTCGCCGCCGCTTCGGCGCCCACGCTGGCCAAGCTGGTGCCCGGCAATTTCGGCGTGGTGCTGGGCGGCGAGCTGGCCCGCGCCATGGGCGTGCGCGAGGGCGACACCGTCACCCTGATCGCGCCCAGCGGCCAGGTCACTCCGGCCGGCGTGGTGCCGCGCTTGAAGCAGATGACGGTGGTCGGCACCTTTGACTCCGGCCACTATGAATACGACTCGGCCCTGGTCATGATGCACCAGGACGACGCCGCGAAAATCTTCCGCCTCGAAGGCCCGACCGGCATACGCATACGCCTGAAGGACTTGCACCAGGCGCGCGAAGTGGCGCTGGAGCTGTCGCGCACGCTGAGCGGCGACCTGCTGATACGCGACTGGACGCGCCAGAACAAGACCTGGTTCGCCGCCGTGCAGCTCGAAAAACGCATGATGTTCATCATCCTCACCCTCATCGTCGCGGTGGCCGCCTTCAACCTGGTCAGCACCCTGGTCATGACGGTGACCGACAAGCGCGCCGACATCGCCATCTTGCGCACCCTGGGCTCCAGCCCGAAGAGCATCATGAAAATCTTCATGGTGCAGGGCGCGCTGGTCGGCGTGATCGGCACGCTCTCGGGCCTGCTGCTGGGCCTGGGCATCGCCTTCAACATCGACGTCATCGTGCCCGCCATAGAGCGCGCGCTCAACGCCAGCTTTTTACCCAAAGACATCTACCTCATCAGCCGCATGCCCAGCGAACCGCAATACGCCGACATCATGCCCATCGTCGTCATCTCCCTGCTGCTGTCCTTTTTGGCCACCATCTACCCCAGCTGGCGCGCCAGCCGTGTCAACCCGGCGGAGGCCCTGCGTTATGAGTGAACTCAAGAACGACATGACCACACTGCAAACCGGCAAGACAAGCGGCGAAGTGGTCCTCAAGGCCAGCGCCCTCACCAAACGTTTCCACGAAGGCCGCATAGACCTCACGGTGCTGCACGGCGTGGACTTGCAAGTCCACGCCGGCGAGACCTTGGCCATCGTAGGCGCCTCGGGTTCCGGCAAAAGCACGCTGCTGCATCTGATGGGCGGCCTGGACGCGCCCACCAGCGGCCAGGTGGAACTCAAGGGCAAAGTGCTGTCGGCCTTGTCACCGCAGCAGCAGGGCGACCTGCGCAACCAGCATTTAGGTTTTGTCTACCAGTTCCACCACCTGCTGCCCGAATTCAGCGCCCTCGACAACGTCGCCATGCCCCTGTGGATACGCCGCCAGGCGCCCGCCGAGTCGTCGCGCATCGCCGCTGAGATGCTGGCGGCAGTCGGCCTCAAGGACCGAATCCACCACCGCCCCGCCGAACTCTCAGGCGGCGAACGCCAGCGCGTGGCGATTGCGCGCGCCCTGGTCACCCAGCCGGCCTGCGTGCTGGCCGACGAGCCCACCGGCAACCTGGACCGTTCCACGGCCGACGGCGTGTTTGAACTGATGCTCAAACTCGCGCGCGATTTCGGCACGGCTTTTGTGCTGGTCACGCATGATGAAACGCTGGCCTCGCGCTGCGGGCGGCGGTTTAGGTTGGTGTCGGGGAGGTTGTCGGAGTGGGGTTGAGCGCGTCTGAACGACGGGGACCCGTCGAGCGCAAGGATACCGATGTGTACGTCGGTGCTGCTGTGCTGGCGCTGGGCCTAGGGCTTCTTTTCGCGCTCTTTTTCTTCAGGATCACGATTGTGTTTGTCCTGATGGGCGCGATAGGCTGGATGGCTGTGGCATTGCGCTGTTGGTTCAGCAACGTGAGTTTTGCGCGGATTCTCGCCGTGTGTATCTTCCCGCCAGTCCTGTTGTTGCTGTTGGTCGGGCCTTCCATCAAAAGAGCCCAAAAGGTTCGCCCCAGCTAGAAGATTGGCTACCAACCATCGGGGCTGCGCGCTGTGCGTGTCGGAGTGGGCTTGAGGCCCGGCGAGGCTTAATCCTTCTTGCCGCCACGTGACTTGGCCCGCGACCGTGTGCGGCTGTCCTCGCCGAGTGAATCCCGCCAGTGCTTCAGCTCGTCACTCGCAAGCGGCCGGCCGGGCTCTTCCGTGCCGTGGGGGGCCAGCTTTTCCTGCAAGTCCCTGACGCGCAAAAACTGCCTGAGCGACGCCCGAATCTGATCGAGCGCGGTGCTGCTTTTTTCACGCTTGTCTTTGGGAACCATGCGCTCCGAGCATATTCGCCGCTATGTCAAAAGACATCGATGAATGTCATCTTTGGATGTAGGACAAGGCTGACACAGCAGAGCCACGAGGGACTTGTACCACTCGATCATCTGCGCCACCGCAGGACGGTTTTGCAATAGCCACAAGACTTCGGATTGAAATTTCCAGGCGGAGTACGGTTGCAGACGGGGCATCGGTACTTTGTTTCACCAATCGCTAAAAGCGTGAAGGCAATACCGAACATCCCAAGCTGCAGCCATGCAGAGGCGGCCATCACAACGGAAACAATTGCCGCAAGCAAGGCAGCCATGCCGGGCACAAGGTAGCAGGCAAGCAGCCTGGCACGCAATTTCTGAAAGCGGATGGCCCGCTTTTTGACGTAGTCGTTGCGTGAACGTGCCATAAGGTTTGATGCCGGGGGTGTGTGAGTTTTCGAAAGGTTCGCTCAATGGAGGGGCTTGTATGCGGGGACTGTTCGTGACTCGAGCCAACGCTCAAGCCTCAACATAAAAATACCGGTCCGCGTTCTCGCAAAGATGCCTGACCAGGCGCGGAATCCGTTCCCAGTCGTCCTGGTAGGGGTTGTCCACCGCTTCGTACGCCGCCTCGATGCTGTCATAGTCCAGCGGTGTGTGAACATACTGCGCCAGCATGCGCTCCAGCGCCGCGGCTTCTTCCGGCATGCCCGCTTCGGCATAGGCTTTTGCCGCGGCCTGCACCAGTGCCAGCCCCGAGTTGTCGGTACCCGTCTTGAATCCCTCGCCGGCGCGGCTAGCTTCCCACGAAAAAATTGAATACACCATCCTGTAGCCGGGCGGGAGCTGGGCCAGCAGCGGGTCGGCGTTCTCGACGTCCAGCTCAGACGCCAGCTGGTACATGCCTTCTTCCGGCGTGCCCTCGCTGTCTGATAACCAGAAAGGGGAGACGTCAGAGCCGGCGGAGCTGGAAGCTTCCTCGACCATCTCGAGGACCAGGGATGGAATCATGCGTGCCATGCTGAACGACCTGTTGATGCTGCATTGAAATGTGTGCTGCCGTGGTTGATTCCGCCGCGGCTCACAATGGACTGCAGCTCAAAAGACATGGGTTGCCTGGAAACTTCGGCCATCACGGCTGGCCGTCAAAAGCTTCCAGTTCCGCCGGAAACGCCACCCATGAAAGACAACGCTGCGTCCAGATTTGCCGCTGCGGGGCGCCCAATTCATGCCGCTGTTTCAGCGTGCCGATGCGCAGCGAGTAGGCCTGCGGGTTCTCCGCGGCGCAGGCATACAGGGGACTGCCGCAGACCTCGCAAAACGCGAGAACGCGCTTGGAGCCGCTGGCCGCCGTCTTGATGTAGGTCCGGGGTGTGCCCTTCACCAGCCGGAACGTATTTGCGGGTGCGGAAATGTTGGCCCGAAATACCGAGCCGGACTGCGTCTGGCAGTCGGTGCAATGGCAGACCGTGATGGTGCCCGGCTGGACTTGCGCTTCGTACTCAATCGCGCCGCAATGGCATTGACCTTGAACTTTCAATGACAGCTCCTGAGGATCGCTGATTCTGGCCCAGGCCGCCATCTTACCGGCGCTTGCAATGGGGCCAGCCGGTCATCGGCACGGCCCCTACCAGCGCGCTGTCACGCCCAGCGAAGCACTCACATCACTGCGCACCGCCACGTCACCGCCGTTGTTGAACAGCCGGCCGACTTCGCCGTACACGCTCCAGGTCTTGTCGATAGCCAGGGTCGCGCCCAGGGCTGTTTCCGTCCAGCTGCCGCCGCTGCGGGTGCTGACGTCTGTCGTCGCGCCGCCGCTGCCGAAGCGCGCGGTGTCCAGGCCGCTGGAGGCGCGGTAGAAGTTCAGCCGGCCATAGGGCTTGAGGACGCCCATGGCGGTGCCCATCTCGGTCTTCACGCGCACGCCGATTCGTGTGGTCAGGCTGTCGGGGTTGTCCTGCTGCACACCGGCGCCCGAGAGCGCCAGGTCGTCCAGCTTGATGTGCTGGTGAACCAGTTGCAGCTGCGGCTCCACACTCCAGCCATTGCCCATCGCAAAGGCCTGGCCGATTTCCAGGGAGGTCAACAAACTGCTGCTCCGGGCCGAAGACCAGGCGTTGCCGCTGGGCCGCAGCGTGTAGTCCTGGTAGCCGGCCTGCAGCACCGCGTCGGCGTAAAAGCCGCCGCCTGTCTCCCAGCTCGCGTAGCCGCCCAGGTAGCGGGCGCGCAGCTTGTTGTTGCCGATGGGGCCTTGCACGCCGCGGGCAAAACCGCTGACCTGCACGCTGCCGTCCAGCGCGCCCACATACACACCGGCGCGCCAGCTCGTGTTGGCGACGAGATCCGTGCCGCTCTGGAAACCGTTAAGCCGGCCCGCGCTGTTGGGGCTGGCCAGGCCGGGCTGCGTCACGTCGATGTCGGTGGACACCAGGCGGCCCCAGGCATTGTGTCCAATCACAGCTTTGTCGCTGGTGCCCACGGATGCATCGCCGCCGCGCAGGTTGCGGTTGCCCAGCATCGCGGTGTCGGCCAGGCGCACATGGGTAGGCAGGGCCGACAGCAGCGGCACTTCGGCGCGGTAGGTGGGCACGGTGGCGGGTGGCACGCCGGCTTCCGAGCGCAGGTACCAGTTCTGGTCGGCCGTGCCCCGGTAGAGCTGGTACTCATAAATGCCGGCGTCCACATGGCCGTTGGCCAGCGTGAAGGCGGTGGCCGTGGTGGTCGCACCGCCCTGTGCCGTCACGACGGCGATGCCGTTGCCGCTGGTCTGCGCGCCCAGGCCGCCGAAGTTGACGAGCTGGATGCTGGTGTTGCCGCTGGCGCTTGCGCCCGCGCCGTTCAAAATCAAGCGGTCGGTCGGGCTGCTGCTGGCGCCCAGCGTGGTGCCCAGGCGCAAGGTGCCGCCATTGCCCACATAGGCGCCGGTCACGGTCAGACTGGTGCCGGGGGCGGCGCCTGCCGTCGACACCATGCCGCTGTTGTTCAGTGATGGCAGCGTCTGGCTGAAACCCGCCAGGTCCAGCGTGCCGCCCGCGGCTACGGTATGGGCCGAGGCTGCGGACAGGCGGTTCAGGCCGCCGGCGCGCAAGGTGCCGGCGTTGATGGTGGTGCTGCCGGTATAGGTGTTGGCGCCGCCGAACACGGTGGTGCCCGGGCCGTTGAGCACCACCGAGCCATTGCCGGCGATCACCGGGTTGAAGGTGTAGCTCGCATCGGTATGGTTGAAGTTCAGCAGGTCGGTGCCCGCGCCAAACTGCACCAGCGCCGCATTCAGCGTGCCGGCCCCCGTGGCGGCCTGGCCGCTGGCGCCGCCAATGTTGAGCGTGTCCCTGCCGGCCGCATTCAACGCGACGTTGAGGGTGCCCGCGCCGCCATTGGTCGTGACCCGGCCGCCGTTGGCAATCGTCAGCGAACCGTCTCCGGAGCTACCCAATGCGATGTTGCCGGTAGAGATCAGTTCGGAACCCGCGCCCGAAACCAGCGTGCTGGAGGCCGTTGCGGCGGCCGCCGAGAGATTCACTGCGTTGACGCTGACAACACCCCCATCCAGAATGGACAAGGTGCCGCGATGCATGTTGAAGGTACTCGTGCTGTCCCAGCGCGATCCCGCGCCCGAGACAACAATCGTGCTGGTTCCACCCTGCGGGATCGCCACGTTGCCGCCCGCGCTCACAAAACCGCTCTGTATTCTTCCGCCGTTGGTGACGTTGATGAAAGCGAGTCCCCGCGGCGTGAAAAAGTTGCCGCTGGTCAATCGTGAATTGGCGCCCGTCACGTTGATCGTGGCCGTGGTGCCCGCCGTGTTCACCGCGGTCAGGGTGTTGGCCGCAAACTGGCCGCCGTTCTCGATATTCAGGGTGGTGCCTGCCACCGACTCCATCGTAGCCCCCTGCAGGGGCGAGTCCATCCTGGACCCGGCACCGGTGACCGTCACCGTCGCGTTGTTGCCATCCAGCGTCAGCCCGCCGAAGGTGATCTGGCCGCCATTTGCAACGCGCAGTTCGCCAGCCGAGACGCGGAGGGCGAGGGCGACGGTGCTGCCGGTGCCGGTCAGGACGGTGCTGCCCGCGCCTGTCTGCGTCAACGCGCCGGTAACGGCCACCTTGCCGGTGATCGTCAACGGAACGCCTGCGGAGGCATTCAAGGTCCCGTTGCCCGTTGTGGTCATCGTGAACGCGCCGGGCGCAATGGTCAGCGCCTTGGTCACCGCCGGGATCAGCGCGGGCGTGGTGATCGCCAGGTTGGCCGTCAGGTTGATGGTGGAGGAGGCATCGCCGTCCGCATTGGCCTGGTTGATGGCCGTGATCAGTTCGGCCTGCGTAGCGGCGGTGTAAGTGGCCGCTCGCGCTTCATGCAGCGCACCGCCGGCAAAAACAAACAGCAGCGCCGCGGCCAGGGGCGAGAGGCGGGTCACCAGGAGAGAAGAGGGTGCTTGCCTGCCGGGTAGCTTGACCGAGGTCTTGCCCCTGCCTGCCGCCGTTTCCGGCACCGCCACCCATGATTGATGCGCCGGGCTCCAGACCACCCGGTAAGAACTGTTCATGTTTACCCCATTTGTTGTTGAAACCCGACGTCAACAACTACGTCAACATATGATTCACGGTTTTCAGCGCGCGGATCATCGCATGGGAGGCGAGGATTTATAAGAACAAAGTTCGGCCAAGTCGGCAATTTCCAACACTGCAAAAACCATCAAGAAAGCGGCTTGCCTTCATGCAGGGGTGGCTGTAGGGATGCGATATCTGGTTCGCCGCGTCAGGCCGCGCTGGTGATGCGCCACACGACGACGCTGAAGACAAGAAGAATGACCACCAGTGCGGCAAGGCCGCCGAAGCGCTTCCCGATATAGAGCGTGGCGGCCACAAATGCGGCCATGCCGACGAACCAGATGGCACCGTGCCAACTAGTGAACCACTTCGAAAACAGCAGGAGCGCAAGGCCCAGGGCGGACATGGCGGCCGACAGCCACCAGGCGCTGCGAGGCAAGCGATGCGCCGAGGACCAGAGCAGCAGGGATGCGCTGATGACGACGGGCGCGACAAATCGCGGCCAGCCCTTGATCCACGGGACGAGTTCTCTGGCGGTTTCGGTGCGTCCAACGCTGATGACCAGAACTTGCCCGGTGGACGCAGCCGACACAATGGCGCTGAAGAGCGACCATAAGGCCGGCAGCAGCAAGACCCCGGCCAGCGCCAGGGAAAACTTGGCGTATGCCGACAAGGGCGGCGACGGTACTTCGCTCATGTGTCTGGTGAAAAAGATTGTTGTGGCTCCGGATGTACAGCAAACAAGCTCATGCTCCGCCGGACGCTTCGAACGAGAGCCGGGACGTGTGTACGTCCGGTTTCTGGATCGCAGGGCCGCCCATAAACCACCAGCCAGCCAGGCATGTGACCAGGCCGGCCACGATGCATGTGAGCCACAGCCGCGGTCTTGGCGGCCCGGCTCGCATGGACATGATGCCGGCGGCAAACAGGATGACGAAGCCCAGTGCAAGCGCGGAGAGCAGGAAAGCGGGGACGATACCCAATGGCCTCGACGAAAACGACCGAAGCTCGGCAACAAACTCGCCGCCGAAAAGAAGCAGGAAGAGGACCCAGACAAGCCCCGCGGCCAGTGAGACAAGGCCGCACACAATGCGAAAAATGTCACTTCGCATAAGACGCCTGGTTTTGGCAAATGAAGGCAAAGGCATGGGCATGCAGCGGCATAGCGGGCTACTCTACTGCATCTCAAGGGACTGTGCACCCCGGGCGGCGTAGCACCGACGGGGTGGCGCGTGCTGCCGCGACCTGCGGCCCGCGTGCGAAATGACGCCGCCCCGGATCGGACTCGGTCCTCAGCGATACGGCATTTCGTCCTACACCTCTGAAAAACCAGCGTCCTAGCATGAATAAACCAGCAATGAAGAGTTCATCGCCCTGGCTTGTTGGCAGGCACGAACGATGAACCGTTCATTCAGGTGAAGGCGGATTGATGGCGTAACCAGTCAAGCGGCATTTATCGCTCTTCAAATTTTCATCCACTTCAAGGAGATAAAAATGATCAGCATCAAACACAGCGCAATTTGCGCGGCTGCGATTTCACTGGCCGCCCTGACGGGCTGCAGCGGCATGTCGACCCAGGACCGCAACACCCTGATCGGCGCCGGTGTCGGCGGTGTGGCCGGCTCGGCGCTGACCGGCGGCAGTGCCTTGGGCACCGTGGGCGGTGCCGCCGTCGGCGGCGTGATCGGCCACGAGGTCACCAAACCCAAACGCTAAGCTGCGGCCGGGAAGTGGGGACTGGCCGGTCCAGCCCCGTTTCACTTCAGCCTGGCTGCGGCAGGTAGCTGGGCCGCGGCGCCGTCATCCCCTGCTTGACCTGTTGGGTCATCTCATCGCCCAGCACTTCATCGGCGCCGGCCTCCAGGCCGTCCAGCGCGCGTTTGACGATGTCCTCGGGGCTGCTCTTGGGCACGTCGAAATCACGAATCAAATCGGTGTCCACATAACCCATGTGCAGGCCCAGCACCTGGGTCTTTTGCGCGGCGAGTTCATGGCGCAGCGAATTGGTGAGCGACCAGGCCGCGGACTTGCTGGCCGCATAGGCCGCGAGTTCACCGCCGTTGACCCACGACACAATCGACAGCACATTGAGCAAACCGCCGCCGCCGTTGGCCTTGAGCACGGGCGCAAAAGCCTTGCTCATGCGCAGCACACCAAAGAAGTTGGTCTCCAGCATGCGGTGCGAGGTCTCTTCGCTGTCGGCCGCCAGGAAGCCGCCCGGCTTGCCCACGCCCGCGTTGTTGATCACCAGCGTCACATCCGATGCCAGCGCCGCGGCGGCCGCCACCTCGTCCGGCTTGGTCACGTCAAGCTTCAGGGCCTGCACGCCGGGCAGGGTGATGGTGGCCGGGTCGCGCGCGGCCGCATACACCTTGCGCGCGCCGCGCGCCAGCAGCTCGCGCGCAAAAGCCAGGCCTATACCGCGATTGGCACCGGTGACGAGGACGACGGAATCTTTGATCTTCATAAACTTCTCCAGAAAAAAATGACAAGTGGGGAACACACAATCCGGCTGCCGGCTTCCACCCGAACCGGCACGAACAAAAAACTCAGCGAAGCTTGATGACCACCTTGCCTTTGGCGCGGCCGGTTTCCACATAGGCCATGGCCTCGTTGGTCGCTTCAAAGGGAAAGACCCGGTCCACCACGGGGCGTATCACGCCGGCATCCAGCAG
Organism: Polaromonas sp. P4_F6; assembly: GCF_056401275.1. Lineage (NCBI taxonomy): Bacteria > Pseudomonadati > Pseudomonadota > Betaproteobacteria > Burkholderiales > Comamonadaceae > Polaromonas > Polaromonas sp. P4_F6. Next base: position 31,287 of record NZ_JBFUJQ010000011.1, read on the forward strand.
GCCGGTGATCTCGCGCAGCTGGCTGCCGTTGGCCCGCATAAAGAGGAAGGAATAGCCCACACCGCGGCCCCTGGCCTTGCGCCGGACGCCGGCGCTCAGCAGCCGCGTCACCAGCTTCACAAAGCCGGAGGCCTTGATCTCCTTGCCAAACTCTGGATCAGGCGGCCCCGAGATGGACACCAGCTTGCCGCCGGGCTTGAGCACACCCAGCGACTTGGCCAGCGTCTTGCCGTCCTGGCTGTTGAGCACCACGTCGTAGCCCTGCAGCACATCTTCAAAGTCCTGCGTCCGGTAGTCGATCACCACGTCGGCGCCCAGGCGCTTCACCAGCGCCACATTGGCTGCGCTGGTGGTTGTGGCCACAGTCGCACCCAGGTGCTTGGCCAGCTGGATTGCAATCGTGCCCACACCGCCCGAGCCGGCCTGGATAAACACCTTCTGTCCTTTCTTCAGGCCGGCTTTCTCGACCAACGCCTGCCAGGCCGTCAAGGCCACCAGCGGGATCGAGGCGGCCTCTTCCATGGTGAGGCTGGCGGGCTTGTGCGCCAGCGAGGCTTCCTTGACCGGGACAAACTCCGCAAACGTGCCGATGCGGAAATCATCGGGCCGCGCATAGACCTCATCGCCAATCCTGAACTGCCGCACGCGCGGGCCGACCTTGACGACCACCCCAGCCACGTCATGGCCCAGGACCAGCGGCAGGCGATAGGGCAGGATGAGCTTGAACTCGCCGCCACGGATCTTGGAATCCAGCAGGTTCACGCCCGCGGCATGGACTTGCACCAGGACTTCGTCCTCGCGCAGCGCCGGCTCGGGCAGTTCCGCCAGGCGTAATGCGGCTTTTTTGCCGTATCGGTCCAGGACAAAGGCTTTCATGTGTTTTCCTTGGAGGGTTTATTTGCCGAGAGCCGGCGTGCGCGGCAGCGGCGCCGCCGCCGCATCCAGCTGCAGGTTTTTACGGATACCGGCATCGACCAGAGCAGCCGGCGCGAAGCGGCGCAGCCATTGCAGGCCGCCCGCGCGGGCGCCTGCCGTGTAGCGCAGCTTGGGGTTGGGCGCGAGGGCAGCCTTCAGCACGGTGTCGGCCACCACGGAGGGCTTGTCGCCTTGCTCGACTAATTCGTTCATCTTTTGCGTCACAGCCGCACGGGCCTCGCGGTAGGCCTCGAGCTTCTCGTCGGGCTGCAGCAGGTTGGCATCGAACTTCGTATTCGTATTCGCCGGCTCTATGACCGACACGCGTATGCCGCGTGTGCGCAGCTCATGGTCCAGCGACTCGGAATAACCTTCCACCGCATGTTTGGTCGCGGCATACAGCGCCATATAAGGCATGGGCAAAAAGCCGAACACCGAGCTCATGTTGAGGATGCGGCCGCTGCCCTGGCGCCGCATATGCGGCAGCACGGCCCGGGTCATGCGCACCAACCCGAAAAAATTGGTGTCAAAAATCGCCTGGGCCTGCGCGATGGAGCTTTCTTCAGCCCCGGCCGGCGCAACCCCAAAACCCGCGTTGTTGACCAGCAGGTCTATGCGACCCTCGCGCGCGATCAGCGTCCGCACCGCGGCCTCAGCCGATTCATCCTGGGTCACGTCCAGGGCCAGCATTTCAAACGGTTTGGCTTGGCCCGCCAGTGCGCCGCGCCGGCTGGTGCCGTAGACCTTGTAGCCGGCTTTCACCAGCCGCAGCGCGGTCGCTTCGCCTATGCCCGAGGAGGCGCCTGTCACGAGGGCAATCTTGTTGGGGGTGTTCATGGTGCTTCTCTTTCGGTGTGAACTGTGTTTGGCATGATGCTTGTCATATATAAGGGCGAAGAAAAAAGGCGGGCGTACTTCAGGGAGAAATCAAACGGAGGCGGGCGTCAGCTGCTTGATCGCAGCCTCGCACAGGCTGCCCGCCAGCGCGGGTTCGTCGACCGCGCGCGCCAGCAGCAGGGTGCCGACCATGGTGGACACCGTCACGAGTGCGCGTTCATGGGCGCCGGGCTGGCCCCAGTCGGGCGACTGGCGCGCAACCAGGTCAATCATTTCCTTGATGTGGCGCGTCGTGGCGCGGCGCACCTCGGGCGCCTGGCGCGGCGTCTCGGAACCCAGCGCGGCCAGCGGGCAGCCCATTTCCACCTGGGCCACATGTTCGGGCGAAAGGTAAGCACTCACCATGGTCGCCAAAGCCTCATCGGGCGGCGTGGCGGCCGCCACACCCGCCACCAGGGCGGCAGCCTCGGCACAGGCCCGGGTCGCGGCTTCGGCCAGCATGGCCTCGCGCGAGGCGAAGTGGGCGTAAAAGCCGCCATGCGTCAGGCCGGCCTCTTTCATGATGTCGGCGACACCCGTGCCGCCATAACCACTGCGGCGTATCGCCCGCGCGGCCACGGAGACGATGCGTTCGTGCGAGGCCTCCTTGGCGGCGGTCCTGGCATTGATTTTGGGGTGTTTTGCGTTTCGCATGATGTGCATCATACATTAATTCGGGTTTATCCGCAGATTACGCAGATTTACGCAGATTGAAGAGAAGGTTTTTTTCGGGTGTCCCGTCCCACATGCCGGCTACATCGGCCTGCATAGTGATGGCTTTTCATCTGTGTTCATCTGCGACATCTGCGGATAGATGCATTAATCAGCCACAGCCAGAACCAGCCAGGGCACGCCAAAGCGGTCCACCAGCTGGCCAAAACGCGCGGCCCAGGCCACCCGCGTGAGCGGCGCCTTGACCTCGCCGCCTTCGGCCAGGCCGTCAAAGATGCGCGTGGCCTCGGCCACACTGCGGCAATGCAGGGCGATGTTAAAGCCGCGCATGGGCTTGAACTCGTCGGGCGGCACATCGTTGCCCAGCAAGGCCCAGTCGCCGACCTCCAACTGCGCAAAACGGATGTGCTCGGGCGCCGAAGGCTTGGAGCCCGGCGGCAGCGGAACATCCTGGGTCTCGCCCAAGGCATTCATGAGGGTGATCTTGCCCCTGAGCAGCTTTTCGTAATGCTCAAAGGCCTGGCGGCAGTTTCCGTTAAAGGCCAGTTGCGGCATGAGTTTCATGGCAAGTCCTCCTGGGGCCGGCGGCGGGTGTACGGCCGGCTGGCTGATGTCTCTCAGGCTAGGCTTGTGGGGTTGGCGTGCCAGCTCTGGGTTTCAGCTTTGGGTGTAGGACTTGGCTGAGGGCAGGGGTGCTGCGGCTTAACAGCCGCCAGGAGCTGGCCAAATAATTGTTTTTGGGTAAAAATGCTTATTTGTAATCAAAATTAAACACCTGAAAGTCACTAAAGCTCATCCGAGTTCATTTCTAATCATTTTTGAACATGTCCAGCAGCCGCAGCATGATGAACGATTTCGATCAATACCCATTTCCTGAGGACCCGATTGGGGCGGCCTGGCTGGCCAGGGAGTTTGGCGTTCGCCCGCTCGCGCGTCTTCCCGTCATGAGCCAGATCGGCTACAGACGCGCCACCCGGGTAGAGGGCGGCTTCCGCCTGGAAACCTTCCCCGAAAGAATGCGCCCCCCTGCGGAATTCGCGGACCACCTGTATTTCCATCTGCGCCATGAAGTGCCGCACCTGGAGTTCCTGGCCAGGCTTTTTAAAAAGATGGGGCCAGATCCGCTGCAGATGTGGGTCTTGCGAGAGCCCACCGGGATGTATGCCCGCCGTGCCTCTTTTTTCTATGAGTGGCTCACCGGCGAAGAACTGCATGCTCCAGAGGGCCTGAGGGGCAACTATGTCGATGCGATCGACGATGAAAGCCTGCTGGCTGCCTCTCCCGACAAGGCGGTGAAAGTGCCCCGGTGGAGAGTCAACGACAACTTGCCGGGCACGCGCTTCTTTTGCCCCATCGTGGCCAAGACGGAGGCGCTCAACACGGCCGCGGCATTGGATGTTCCCGCACTCTTTGGAGAACTTTCCGCGGAGTTCGGCGAAGAGCTGCTGCTGCGCGCCGCGGCCTGGATGACCTTGCGTGAAAGCAAAGCCAGCTTTGCCATTGAAGGGGAAGCTGACCGGGCCACCCGGATTCAGCGTTTTGCCGATGTCATGGCCAGGCGTACCGGACAAGGCCCGCTTCCTCCGCTCACCGATGCCACCCTGGCGGAACTGCAGCAGGAAATCCTGGGCCCCCTGACCACCGTGGCGCGGGCCGGCGTGCGCCAGTCGCCGGTCTTTGTGGGCGAGACAGTCCGGTACCAGGAGGTGGTGCACTACGTGGCGCCGCCCGTGGTGGACCTGCAAGACATGCTGGAGGGCTTGCAGGCCTTTCTGGACCGCACCCAGGGGCAGTCGCCGGTTCTGCGCAGCGCTGTGGCCGCATTTGCCTTTGTTTATATCCACCCCATGGCCGACGGCAATGGCCGTGTCCATCGTTTTCTGGTCAACGATGTGCTGCGCCGGGATGGCGTGATCCCGGAGCCGGTGATCCTGCCCGTATCCGCCGTGATCACCTCCGATGCCGGCGAGCGCCGCGCCTATGACCAGGTGCTCGACCAGGTGTCAGGCCCCTTGATGACGGCCATCCGCGAGCAGGTGGAGTTTGCCAAGGTGCAGACCACCTATCCTGATGGTGTGACTTCAAACCTCGTCTTTGAAGCCCACGACCTGGCGCGGCCCACCTGGCGTTACCCCGACCTGGGCCCGCATGTGGTCTACCTGTCCAAGGTAATCGCCCGCACGCTGACCGAACAGATGCGCGAGGAATCGAAATACCTGCGCAGCCACCAGCGTGCACGGGCCGCCATCAAGGAAGTCGTTGAGATGCCCGACCACCAGGCGGACCGACTTTTGCGGTCCATGGAGCAGAACCAGGACCAGCTGAGCAACGTACTCGCCAAGGAAATGCCGGTGCTGGCCCAGGCGGGTGTGTGGGAAGCCATTGTGGGTGCCGTGAGGCAGGCCTTTAATGCCGATGGGGCTGTGAACAACGACGTGGTTGAGCGGTATCGGCCGAGCTAGGGGAGCGGCGTGATGCCGTCCCGGTCGCGTTCCGCGGAACGCCTGTCACCTACATACATGCTGTGCGGCCAGTTGATCGACACACCCCTGTGTTGACGTGAGCAGACTTTGGAAGAACGCTCAAGCAGAGGAGACTTCTTGATGCCAGAAAGCCGCGAAGAGATTCCGAAAAAGGCCAACGCGGCCATCGTGAAAGGCAACTACGAAGGATTCCTGAAATTTTGCACGGAGGATACGCAATGAACTTTTGTCGGTGATAGTGTTGAATTGTGTTTTTTGCAGTGTCATGTGCGAATTTTTCTGCCTGCAGCAGGTTGCAACAGCCAGCATTCACAGTCCAACCACACGATTCCAATCACCAATGTACATATAGACGCGCGCAAACTCAGATGGCAGCAAACCCCGATTGTGCGCAATGAAATTCCGCACTTTTTCCAGCTCATCCATCCGCTGCTTAAGCCAGTGTTGCGAAGGCATGATGTCTTCGAAGAATTGCCATTTGTCGATGATGATCTGTGAAAGATGCCCAAAATCGATGAAACCAAGCATGTCCGTCTTTTCGCCTTCTAACCACGAATCAGTGAGCGCCGCTTTCTGTCGACTCTCAGCGAATTGCCTTACCTTAGCTGGGAGCTTGGCAAGCCAATCCGCCCCCTCCTTCTCCGATAAAGTTTCGCGAATCAGCGAACGAACCTCATTTTCGAAGCAATGGAGAACTGCGTACAACCGTGCCATCTCCAGTGCTTGGTTACGACGGACTACGCCAAAGGGGGATAAGGCTTCGGACAACAATCGCTCTTCAGCTTGACCAATATCTGCGCCAACTTGTATGCCGGCGGATTGAAACCCCGTAGCTTCCGACTCAAACATCAAGCCACGAAACATGAAGTCTCGCAAATCCTTGCGTTGACTAGTCAAGGAGATGCTCCCGCAGTGATTTGAAAATTGCGTTGAAAACTTCAACATCTTTGGTCGCAGGCAGATGGATTTGAATGTTGTAGTGAAGAGTCGGTCTGTGAAAATTTGAAGGGGGTTCTTTTTGCTGCTTTTCTGGGGGCGCCTCGACCTCGATCGCCGATTTTGTTTCAGTGCTCGGCTTTGCGGCTGGCACACTCACGTCAGCAAGTGCAAGAAGCGCATAGAAGGTGCTAGCCATCAATTGCGCCGTTCTCTCAGTCGCATTGTGTGCACTCTTAAATTTGCCCTCAATCAGAGTTCGGTCAGCCTGCGTCGGATTAGCTTTAATCGTAAACAGGTCGCTATAGGCCTCACGAAGAGCCTGACCTAGAACGGTGCGACTCTGTGATTGATCACGATAAGCGTGATATCGAGTTGTGGGTGAGCCATCTGAGCCAAGAAATCCCAGTGCCTTTAAAAGCGGGATTACCGCGTGAAAATTGGTCGATGCAAAACCGAGATCCTTAAGGTATTGACGTGTCAACTTGTCCGGCGCCTGGCCTTCCGATAGTCGCTTGAATACTTCTGCAAGTTGCCCATAGGTCTGAACATATGAATCAGCAAGTGCCATGAGAAGTCCTTGGTTGTCTGTGCGTCGAAGGAATGCCAACACGATTGCAAATCGGGCCGCTGACACGGCCGCCTCACTAGCGTCACTTCAACTGCAATCAATAATCATCGATGTACGCCGACTGGTTGCCACTGGGCCGATCCGCCCACTCCTTCACCATGCTTGCGAAAAGGCGAGCCACAAATTCCTCGTCTTCCGCAACCTCGGGGCCGACGTATCCGGCTCCCTGGTTCCACGTCTCATAGCGCAGTTTTAGAACTTTGGCGACTTTTTCTTCGAACCCCACGGGCGAGACATCGGGGAACAGACAATTCAAATACACGTCGCCATTGATATCAACCCAAAGAATGTGATGACCCGCAGAGTCATCCGCTGCGGCGATCAGGCACTTGAGGTCTTTCGCGGCGGGATTTGCGTTGAGATTCATGGTCGAAATAGCCCTCGCGGGTTCAGTGAACTACGTCTAGCCGCAGATTTTAGGTGGTGGGTTTCTGGGCTGCATCCTCAATATGGACTAGCCAAGACAGAAGATTTCGCTGTATTTCGGACCAGCTAACAGTAATTCTGCCCGGTCGGACTCTGCGATGCCCGTCGCTTTGCCTTTATGTCATATCGGCTGGACACTAGGCCTCGCACCCTAGTCTTCGACACGCGGAGGCGCTACAGCCCTCAAAGAATCCGATTAAACCAAAGCAGCGACAAACTAGCCGACACCAGCGCCAACGCAGCCGCCAGCAGCGCCAGCAGCCCGGAAATCTCGGTCTCTTTTTTCTCAATCGCGAGGCGCGAACTGAGCGTCTCATAGACCTTCTTCAAGTCCGCCGCGGTGCCGGCATAGAAGTACTCGGCCTGCGTGGTGCGGGCGATGCCTTTGAGAGTCTCTTCGTCCAGCTTGACCCGCATGGACCAGCCCTCAAAGCCAATCGTTTCGCCGTCCACCGTGCCCACACCCACGGTGTAGACACGCACGCCGCGATCGGCGGCGGCTTTGGCGGCGTCTAAAGAATCCACGCCTGTGGTGCGCTGGCCGTCGGTCAGCAGGATGATGGCGCCTGAGGTGTAGGAGCCGGGGGCGACGGGGACAAACTCTTTTTTGGCGGCGGCGTTTTTGTCGGGGTTTAGGGCCTGGTCTATGGAGGTGCCGCGCGGTTTTTCGCGGCCGTATTGCATGGAGGCCAAATCAATGCCGGCATCGGGGAAGAGTTCGGCCAGCGAAACGACGATGCCGTTGCCGATCGCGGTGCCGCGCTGCAGCTGGAACTTGTCGATCGCAACCACTAGGTCCTCGCGGCTGAGTGTGGGTTGCTGCACGACGGAGGCGGTGCCGGCAAAGGCGACTATGCCCACGCGCACATTGCGCGGCAGATCGGCGAGGAAGGCTTTGGCGGCGTTTTGCGCGGCGACCAGGCGGTTGGGCAACACGTCGGCGGCGCGCATGCTGCCCGAGACGTCCATGGCCAGGATGATGGTTTCGCGCTGCGAGGGCAGGCTGATGACGGCAAAGGGGCGCGAGGCCGCGACCAGCATGGCGGCGATGGACAGCAGAAACAGCAGGGGCGGCACATGGCGCCTGAAGCCCTGGCCGCGGCCCATGGCTTCGCGCACGATGGAGAGGCTGGCATAGCGCAATGCCATTTTTTTCTTGCGGCGCAGCAGCCAGATGTAGACCAGCACCAGCAGCGGAATCACGAGCAGCAGCCACAAAAATTCCGGCCACAAAAAGGTCGGCCAAGGCAGTTTGGCCAAAAAGGAGGTGAACCCGCTGAAGTTCATGATGGGAGGTCCTTGGGTCGGCTCAGGCAGCGCGCTTGAGGTGGGCGGGCAATGCATTGCCGCCCGCGCCGGTGCTGCGGCTGCGGCGCTTGCGCAGTTCGGTAAAGCGCATGATGGCGTCGATCAGGTTGTCGTCGGTGGACAGCTCCAGCGCGTCGACGCCGGCGCGCGCCAGGGCTTGCCTTAACTCGGCCTCGCGCTGGGCGGCGATGCGCGCAAAGCGTTTGCGGAAACCCGCGTCATGGGTGTCGACCAGCAATTGTTCGCCGGTTTCGGCGTCGCGTATCGGGATCAGGCCCAGGTCGGGCAGGTCCAGCTCCAGCGGGTCCAGCAGGCGCACGGCCACGACCTCGTGGCGGCGGGCCAGCTGGCCCAAAGGTTTTTCCCAGCCGGGTTCGCTGATGAAGTCGGACACCACAAACACGGTGGAGCGCCGGCGCAGCAGGTTGGCGGCGGACTCGAGCAGCTCATGCAGGCGGGTGGTGCGCAACTCGGTGATTTCAGGTCGGGCCTGCAGGGTGTGCAGCAAATGCAGCACATGGTGGCGGCCGCCGCGCGCGGGGATCACCGCGTCGACACCCGAGCCATAGAGCATGGCGCCCACGCGGTTGCCGTGGCGGGTCAGCATGCGGGCCAGCACGGCGACAAATTCGGCCGAGACATTGCGCTTGCGCTGTTCGCTGGAGCCGAAGTCCATGGAGGGGCTGAGGTCCAGCAAAAACCAGGCGCTCATCTCGCGGTCTTCGGTGAAGACGCGCACATGGGGTTGTTCCAGGCGCGCGGTGACGTTCCAGTCGATGTGGCGCACGTCGTCATGGTGCTGGTATTCGCGCAGGTCGGCCAGGTCCATGCCGGTGCCGCGCAGCAGCGTGCGGTAGTCGCCCTGCAGCAGGCCGTCCAGGCGGCGCAGCACGGTCCACTCGAGCCGGCGCAGCAGTTGCTCCGCGCCTGCTCCCGACGAAGCGAGCTTGGTTGTGGATTCAGGCGGCGAGGTTTTCATGGCAGGGGCGCTTCATCCAAGTCGGGGCCGCGGAACCGGCTTTGCCGGGCCGCAGGCGCAGCGGCCCCCTCGGGGGGCAGCGACCCGCGAAGCGGCGGAGCGTGGGGGCTCACATTTCTAGGCGGCGAGTTTTTCATGTTCCAACGGTTTTGCCGGAGGCGGGATCTTGGCCATGATCTTGGCGATCAGGCCGTCAGCGGATAGCCCTTCGGATAGCGCCTCATACGACAGTACCAAGCGGTGCCTGAACACATCGGGCACCAGGTCCGTCATGTCTTCGGGCAGGGCATAGCTGCGGCCGCGCAGCAGGGCCAGGGCGCGCGCGCCTTCGGTCAAATTGATGGTGGCGCGCGGGCTGGCGCCGAAGGTGATGAAGCGCTGCAAATCTTTGAGCCCATGCTTGACGGGCGTGCGTGTGGCCGAGACCAGGCGCACCGCGTACTGCACCAGCGAAGGGTCGACGTAAATGCGCCGGCATTCGGCCTGCAGGGCGGCGAGCTGCTCGGTGGTGGCGACGGCGCTCACGGCCACGGCCGGGCCGGTGACGCGCTGGACGATGACAAACTCTTCCTCGTCGGTCGGGTAGTCGACCAGCACCTTCATCATGAAGCGGTCCACCTGGGCCTCGGGCAGCGGGTAGGTGCCTTCGGTTTCTATCGGGTTTTGCGTGGCCATGACCAGGAAGGGCTCGGGCACCTTGTGGGTGGTGCCGGCAATCGTGACCTGGCGCTCCTGCATGACTTCGAGCAGCGCGCTTTGCACCTTGGCGGGCGCGCGGTTGATTTCATCGGCCAGCAGCAGGTTGGTGAAGACCGGGCCCAGCGAGGTGCTGAACTCGCCGGTTTTCTGGTTGTAGATGCGGGTGCCCACCAGGTCGGCCGGCACCAGGTCGGGCGTGAACTGTATGCGCTTGAACTGGCCCCGCACGGTGTTGGCCAGGGTCTTGATGGTCAGGGTCTTGGCCAGGCCGGGCACACCCTCGACCAGCAGATGGCCCTGGGCCAGGATGGCGACCATGACGCGCTCGAGGAAGCGGTCCTGCCCGACGACCACACGCTTGACCTCGTAAAGAATCTGCTCCATGAGCTGGGCGGTGTCGTGGTTGGCGTTTTCTGGGGTCTGGTGGTCCATGCGTCAATCCTTGGGAGGGGTGAGGTCAGGTCGGTGAAGCTGTCGTCAGAAGGGCGGCATGCCGGCGGCCGAGGCGGCGTTTTCAATCGGCACCGCAAAACCTATGCCGACAAAGGTGCGCTGCTGGTTGGGGTTGAAGATGGCGGTGACGATGCCGACCACCTCGCCGTCCATGGTGACCAGCGGGCCGCCGGAGTTGCCGGGGTTGGCCGCGGCGTCGAACTGGATCAGGTTGCTCATCATCTGCTTGCCTTCGGGCGAGCGGAAGTTGCGCTTGAGGCCGGAAATGACACCCTGCGAGGCCGAGGGCCCTATGCCGAAGGGGTAGCCCACGGCCATGACCTGGTCGCCGGGGGCCAGGTCGGCGGTGGAGCGCATGGTGGCGGCGATCAGGTCGTCGGGGATTTTGTGGGCCTGCAGCACGGCCAGGTCGTTCTCGGGCTGCACGCCGGTGATGCTGGCGGTGGACTCCAGCCCGTCGGCAAAGGTGACCTTGATGATCTGGGCGTTCTGCACCACGTGCAGGTTGGTCAGGATGATGCCCTTGTCGACAATGACGACGCCGGTGCCCACGCTGCGCTGCTCGCCGTCTTCCTTGCCGTCCTTGTCCTTGCCCAGGCCGGTGATGCGCACCACCGAGGGGATGATGGTCTCGTAAGCCTTGGTGCCGGGCGAGGGCAGCACCGTGGTCTCCAGGGTCTTGAGCACGGCTGCGTTGATGTCTTCCTGGGTCAGCTTGCGCGCCGGGTGGCGCAGCGGCGAGGAAAAGCTGATCGCCAGCAGCAGGGCCAGCAGGCCGACCACGGACCACAGCAGGTAGAGCTGGTGGCGCGCCAGGTAGCCGGCCAGGCGGGCGGCGCGGGGGAAGCGGGAGGGGGGAAGGGGTGCGGGGGAGAGGGTGGGGTCACCGGCGGCCTCGCCGGCCGGCTGCGCCTGGGCGTCAGCCGCGCCTTGCGCCGGGCGGTTTGAGCTGCTGTAAAGGGCTGGCCTGCGCATCCGTTCACCTCTGGGGTACAAAGTGTCAAAACCGGGCTGGTACGGGAGCGAACGCCCCGTATTCACAGCTGCACCGTATCACGATTTGTGCATCCATGCACGGGATTTGGCTATCTGTGGGGAGGGGTTTGTAAAGAGAGTACATCCGCAGATTTCGCAGATTTACACAGATTAAAACCATCTTGAAGGAAAGCCATACGGCCGGGGGTATGGGACGGATATCAGGTTTTGAGCGCAAACCCCTTCTCTTTCCTTCTCTTCAATCTGTGGAAATCTGCGTAATCTGCGGATAAAAATCCCCGTTTTGGGGTGCAGGATCAGCGCCCGGCGCCGTCAGCGGGCTTGCGCAGCAAAGTCAGCGCCAGCGCGGCCGAGGCCAGCATCAGGAACAGGCTGACCGCATTGAGCGCCGGCGTCGCGCCTTCGCGCATGCGGCCGTACATCATGACGGTCAGCGGCGCGTCGGAGCCGACCAGCATCAGCGTGGTGTTGAAGTTCTCAAACGACATCAGGAAAGAGATAGCCGCAGCGCCGACCAGCGCGGGCTTTAAATACGGCAGGGTGATGGTGGTGAAGACGGCGGTGCGCGAGGCGCCCAGGTTGTAGGCGGCTTCTTCCAGGGTGATGTCAAAACGTTTCAGGCGCGCGGTGATGATCAGGGTGGCAATGGAGACGATGTAGGAAAACTGGCCTATCACCACCAGCGGCAGGCCGGGGCGCAAAAAATCCAGCTCCAGGCCCCACCAGCTGTCGGTCAGCTGCGCCAGGCGGCTGGCAAAGGCCAGGATGGAGATGCCCAAAATCACGCCCGGGATCACCAGCGGCGCCAGCATCAGGAAGGACAAAGCCTGCTTGCCCGGGAAGCGGGCGCGTTCTATCAAAAAGGCATTGCAGGTGCCGACCAGCACCGCCAGCACGGTGACCCAGGCGGCCACCACCACGCTGGTCCAGAGGCTGGCCAGCAGCGGGCCGTCGGCAAACAGGCCGGTGCGGCCGGGCTTGCCGCCGAAAAACCAGTCCAGGGTGAAACCGCGCCAGGGCGGCGCCGGATAGGGCGCGTCGTTAAAAGCAAACACCGCCACCACCAGCAGCGGCAAAAACAAAAAGGCAAAAAACACCAGGGCATAAGCCACCGTGCCGGCGCGCAGCCAGGCCGGGCGGGGCAGGGAGGCGATCATGCGGTGGGCTCCATGGTCATGAGCGCCGCATCACTTCGCCGAACTTCTGGCCGGTCAGTTTCAACCCCAGCCAGACGATGGCGGTCGACAGCCCCAGCAGCAAAAAGCCAAAGGCCGCGCCCTGCTCCCAGTTAAAGCGCGTGATGAACTGGGTGTAGATCTGCTCGGTGAACCACAGCGAATTTTTGCCGCCCAGCAAGGTGGGCGTGAGGTAGTTGCCCAGGGTCAGCATAAAGACCACGATGCAGCCGGCCAGTATGCCGGGCGCGGCGTGCGGGATAACGATTTGCCACAGGATGGACGGGCCGTTGCCGCCCAGGTCATAGGCGGCTTCCACCAGCGAGTCGTCCAGGCTTTCGAGCGCGCTGATCAGCGGCACCACCATGAAGAGCATGGAGGTATAGACCAGGCCGACCAGGATGGTGGCGTCGCGGTAGAGCAGCTCCACCGGCGCATCGGTGAGGCCCAGTTGCACCAGCACGGCCGGCAGCACGCCGGATTCGCGCAGCAGAATCATCCAGCCCAGGGTGCGCACGGTTTCGCTGACCCAGAAGGGGATCAGACACATCACCAGCAGCAGCGACTTGGCGCGCCCGCGCACCAGCTTGGCAATGGTCCAGGCAATCGGGAAGGCCAGCAGCAGCGTGATGCCGGTGGCCAGGATGGACATCAGCGCCGTGCGCACAAAGGTGTGCCAGTACAGCGGCTCCTCGACAAAGGTGCGGTATTGCGCCAGGCTGGGCGCGTATTCGCGCGGGGCGACACGCACGCGCAGCGAGAGCACGGCCAGGTCGATGTGCGGCAACACGATCAGGCCCAGCAGCCAGACCAGGGCCGGCGCCAGCAGCAGGAACAGCACCAGCCTGGCCTGGGCCCGGCTGCCTGAACCGGGCGCGGAGGGCAGGACGGCCGCGGCTGGCATGGCGGCCTCAGGCGTTGCCGAAGCAGACGGCCTGCTCGGGGTCGAAGCTGAAGGCGACGGTCTCGCCTATGCGCAGGTCGGCGAAGCGCCCGGTCTGCGGCAGGGCGATGCGGAACTCGGTGCGGCTGGCGGTTTCGCGCAGCAGCACGGCCGAGTTGGCGCCGTCGAACAGCAGGCTTTCCACCTGGCCGGCATAGACCGTGTGGTTGGACGGCAGCTCGGTGGCGTCGCGCGCCAGGCTGATGGCTTCGGGCCGCACAAAAGCCTGCACCGCCTGGTTGGGCTGCAGCCGGCCGGCTGCGCGCGCGCGCAGGGCCAGGCCCTCGCCGCTGGTGAGCTTGACCACGCTGCCGGCTTCCGCGCCCGCGGCGCCGGTGCTGCCCGCGAGCTTGTTGTTGGCGCCCACAAAACCCGCCACAAACGGGGTTTGCGGCTGGTAATACAGCTGCTGCGGCGTGCCCAGCTGCTCAAAGCTGCCGGCGTTCATCACGGCCACATGGTCGGACAGCACCAGGGCCTCGGACTGGTCATGGGTGATGTAGACAAAGGTGGTGCCGAAGGCCGCCTGCAGCTGCTTGAGCTCGACCTTCATGTGCTCGCGCAGCTTCAGGTCCAGCGCGCCCAAAGGTTCGTCGAGCAGCAGCAGCGTGGGCTCCAGCACCAGGCTGCGCGCGATGGCCACGCGCTGGCGCTGCCCGCCCGAGAGCTGGTCGACGCGTTTGTCCTGCATGCCGGGCAGGCTCACGCGCTCGAGCATGGCGCCCACCTTGGCCGCGATGTCGATGCGCGACAGGCCGCGCCGCGCCAGGCCGTAGCCGACGTTCTCGCCGACCGACATCATGGGAAACAGCGCCAGGTGCTGGAACACCATGTTGACCGGCCGCTGGTTGGGCGGCACGCCGTTCATGGGCTTGCCGCCTATGTGGATCTGGCCCGCGTCGGGCGAGAGAAAACCGGCGATCATGCGCAGCAGCGTGGTCTTGCCGCAACCCGAAGGGCCGAGGATGGAGAAAAAGCTGCCGCGCTCCACCGTGAAGGACAAGTCCTTCACGGCGGGCTGGCCGGCGTAGGTTTTACCGACGTGCTCGGCTTGCAGGTCTGCGTGCACCGGGGGTGGGCCGCTTGCCGTTTACTGGGCAGCTTTAATACGGTCTAGTACGCGGCCTTCGATGTCCTCGATGCCGGCGGGCACAGCGGGGTACCACTTGACGTTTTTCAGCGCGGCTTCGGGGAAGCTGGCGGCGAACTGGGCCTTGAGCTTGGGGTCGGCCAGCTGGTCGGCGCCCTTGGAGGCGGTGAAGTTGCCGGCCGAGCCCGCGACCTTGGCGGCGATCTCAGGGCGCATGTTGAAGTTGATCCAGGCGTAGGCGGCGGCATCGTTGCGGCCCTTGGCGGGGATGGCGAAGGTGTCTATCCAGCCCAGCGCACCGGACTTGGGCGCGATGTACTGGATCTCGGGTTTTTCGGCATTGAGCTTCCAGCCGCCGGTGTCCCACATCATGGCGCCCACGACTTCGCCGGCGCGCATGCCGTTGAGCAGCTGGTCCTTGTTGTCCCAGTAGAACTTGATGTTGCTCTTGCAGGCGACCATGGTCTTGCCGACTTCGTCCATCAGCGCGCCGTAGGCTTTCGGGTCTTTGTAGAGCGCAAACGGGTCCTTGCCCGAAGCGAAGGCGAAGGCCAGCAGCGTGGGGCGTTTGAGGCGCACGGCGGTCTTGCCCTTGACGTCGGCCTTGCAGAGGTCGGGGTAGTCCGTCATCTTGGCCAGCTTGGTGTTGACGACCAGGCCGTCGGTGCCCCAGATGTGCGGCAGGCCGTAGACCTTGCCGTCCAGCGTGGTGTTCTTTTTGGTGGCCTCCAGCATGGAGGGGATGAAAAGCTCGGACTTGATCTTGCTGAGGTCCATGGGCTTGTAGATGCCGAACTCCTGCTGCGGGCCGGTGATGCGGTCCTGCGAGGGCTGGGCCAGGTCAAAGCCGGCGCCGCCGGTGGCGCGCAGCTTGGAGATCATCTCTTCGTTGTTCGAGAGGGTCAGCTCGACGTCGATGCCGGTTTCCTTCTTGAACTGCGCCACGACGTCGGCCGGCACATAGTCGGCCCAGGTGATCAAGCGCAGCTTCTGGTCTTGCGCCCAGGCGGCGCCACTGAGGCTGGCGGCGAGCAGGCCGGTGCCGAGAATCTGGCTCATCAGGCGGGATAATTTCATTTGGCTTTCCTTTGTTATGTCGAGTGAGACGGGTTGACGAAAGGGGGATCAGCTGAAAAGAAACCGGGGCGAAAACCGGGGCCCGTGAAGGACTGTTCCGCCTGAAAAAAGCATAGGGTGTCCCGATTTCATTTCTGTGTCAACATCTTCATCAGGGGCTTTGCCCATTTTTTCCGCAGCCTGCCGGTGCTTGCCGCGGCTTCTTTCGTCTCCCTTTCCTTGGACCACACCCCCTTTAGCGCATGACTTTCTGGATAGACACGCATTGCCACCTGGACGCCGGGGAACTGGCCGCCGACGTGGACGCGGTGCGCGCGCGCGCCGCCGCCAACGGGGTGGCGCACTGCGTGATCCCGGCCGTGGGCGTCTTCAACTTCGAGGCGGTGCGGCTGCTGGCGCACCGCTTTGCGGACAGCTATGCGCTGGGCATACACCCGCTGTGCGTGCCGCAGGCGCGTGATGAAGACCTTCGGGCGCTGGACGCGGAACTGGCCCTCAGGCGCGGCGACCCGCGCCTCGTGGCGGTCGGGGAAATCGGCCTGGACTATTTTGTGCCGGCGCTGACGGAAAGCCCCATGCGCGAGCGCCAGGAGTTTTTTTACCGCGAGCAGCTCAAGCTGGCGCGCAAGCACGGCCTGCCGGTGATACTGCATGTGCGGCGCTCGGCCGACAAGCTGCTCAAGCACCTGCGCGACTTGGTGCCCGAAGGCGGCTGGAACGGCATAGGCCATGCCTTTAACGGCAGCGACCAGCAGGCCGGCGAGTTCCTCAAGCTGGGCTTCAAGCTCGGCTTTGGCGGCGCGGTGACCTTTGAGCCGGCGCGCCAGTTGAGGCGCCTGGCGACGGAACTGCCGCTGGAGGCACTGGTGATGGAGACCGATTCGCCCGACATCCCGCCGCACTGGGTGTACACCACGGCGGCCGAGCGCGAGGCCGGCAAGCCGCAGGGCCGCAATGAGCCGGGTGAGCTACCGCG
Source organism: Polaromonas sp. P4_F6 (assembly GCF_056401275.1). Classification (NCBI taxonomy): domain Bacteria; kingdom Pseudomonadati; phylum Pseudomonadota; class Betaproteobacteria; order Burkholderiales; family Comamonadaceae; genus Polaromonas; species Polaromonas sp. P4_F6. The sequence continues at coordinate 47,922 of NZ_JBFUJQ010000011.1, forward strand.
CATCGCGCAGCAGGTGGCCGAACTGCGCGGCATCCATGAGGAGGCACTGGCGGCCGCGACCACGGCCAACGCCCTGCAGGCCTTGCCGGGCCTCAAGGCGCTGCTCGCATGAAGGCAACACCGGTATCGACAGCGCTGACCGGCCTGGCGCCGCTGGTGTCGGACCGCACGCGGCTGCTGGTGCTGGGCAGCTTTCCGGGCGCGGCCTCGCTGGCGGCGCAGCAGTATTACGGCCACCCGCAAAACCATTTTTGGAAAATCCTCAAGGCGCTGTGGCCGCCCGGCCCGGTGGACACCGGCCCGGATGCGTACCGGGCGCGCAGCGAGTGGCTGCTGTCCAGGGGCCTGGGCCTGTGGGATGTGTACGCGGCCTGCGAGCGCGAAGGCAGCCTGGACAGCGCGATCCGCAATGCCGAGGTCAACGACCTGGCCGGCCTGCGGCGCCTGTGCCCGGCGCTGGAAGCGATTGCCCACAACGGCGGGGAAAGCTTCAAGCATTCCAGGCACACCCTGGCGCTGGGCCTGCCGGTCTACAAGTTACCCTCGACCAGCCCGGCGAATGCCTCCTGGAGTTTTGAGCGCAAACTCGCGGCCTGGCGGGAAGTTTTTGAAAAACACGGACTGGTTTGATGCAAAAAAAAGAGACGGCCAAAAATATGACCAAAGAAATGGCCAAAGAAGCGATGGAATTGCCCGAAGTCAATTTTTCGGATTACGGCGATGTGCGTTTCCTGCACCTGGGCACCGAATGGGTGCAGGGCTCCATGCTGCGCGACGCGCCCTATGACATCGAGCTGGAGTATGTGCAGCGCATGATGGCGGGCCTGCTGTTCATGGACGCGGCGGCCATGCCCAAAAAGCACGCCATGCAGCTGGGCCTGGGCTCGGCCGCGCTGACCAAGTTCTGCTACAAAAAACTGCGCATGAAGACCACGGCAATTGAAATCAACCCGCAGGTGGTCACGGCCTGCCGCGTCTGGTTCAAGCTGCCGCGCGACGACCTGCGGCTGCATGTGATCGAGGCCGATGCCGCGGCCGAAATCAAAAAGCCGGCGCACCAGGGCACGGTGGACTTGCTGCATGTGGACCTCTACGACCATGAGGCGGCCGCGCCGGTGCTGGACAGTGCCGATTTTTATGAAGACTGCCGCGGCCTGCTGGCCGAGAACGGCGTGATGACGGTGAACCTCTTCGGCCGCGATTCCAGCTATGTCCAGTCGCTGACGAAGATCGCCGAGGCCTTCGGCCCCGAGGCAGTGTGGGCCTTCACGCCGACGCGCGAAGGCAATACCGTGGTGCTGGCCCAGCAGGAGCCCACGCGGCCCGAGCGCGCCGCGCTCTTGCTGCAGGCCGGCGTGATCGAATCGCGCTGGGACCTGCCGGCCAAGAAGTGGCTGCGGCTGTTCAAGCCGGTGGCCTGAGGAGCGGATTCGGGGATGAATTCATTATCCGCAGATTACGCAGATTTACACAGATGAAAGAAATCATGATGTGATGTTTGTGTGCGGTGACGTACAGGGATGACGGCAAAGACCCATTTCAATCCTGTCTTCAATCTGCGGAAATCTGCGTAATCTGCGGATGAATTCTTTGTCCACGTGTTGACCGGGACTCTGCGGAGGAGGCCCCAAATTTGGCCGCTGGCAAAAGCCCTGATGGATGGGGTACAGTGCCACCCATGAGCGCAGTGACCCATCCCAAGCCCCATCGTGAAGCGCATGCGAAAAAAGGCCACGCCGGCCCGCTGGACTGGCGCACCCTGGTGGAGTGGCTGGGCGAGGATGGCGTGATCAGCGCCACCGAGGCGCAGCGCACCATCGCGCGCTGCTCGCAGGTGCAGAGCGCGCAGCCGCCGCTGATGCGGCTGGCCAGCGTGGGCATGACGCGGCTGGCCGACGGCAAACCCCTCGATGTCGAAACCATGTCGCAGTGGCTGGCCGGCCGGGCGGGCCTGGCCTACCTGCGCATAGACCCGCTCAAGGTCGACGTGGGCAAGGTGGCCGAGACCATGTCGGCCATGTATGCCGAGCGCCACAAGGTGCTGCCGGTGCAGGTCACGCCCAGCGAGGTGGTGATCGCCACCTCCGAGCCCTTCATCACCGACTGGGTGCAGGAAGTCGAGCGCCAGGCCAAGCGCAGCGTGCGCCTGGTGGTCTCCAGCCCGCTGGACATCACCAAGTTCACGGCCGAGTTTTTCGCTTTGGCCAAATCGGTCAAGGCCGCGGTCAAGTCGGGCGGCTCCTCGGGCTCGGCGAGTTTCGAGCAGCTGGTGGAGCTCAACAAGAGCAACAAGCAGCTGGACGCCAACGACCAGGGCGTGGTACAGGTGGTGGACTGGCTCTGGCAATACGCTTTCGACCAGCGCGCCAGCGACATCCACCTGGAGCCGCGCCGCGAGCAGGGCGTGATCCGCTTTCGCATCGACGGCGTGCTGCACCCGGTGTACCAACTGCCCATGGGCGTGCACAACGCGATGACGGCGCGCATCAAGCTGCTGGGCCGCATGGACGTGGTGGAAAAACGCCGCCCGCAGGACGGCCGCATCAAGACGCGCAACCCGCGCGGCGACGAGATCGAAATGCGGTTGTCGACGCTGCCCACGGCCTTCGGCGAAAAAATGGTGATGCGGATTTTCGACCCGGACACCACGGTCAAGAACCTGGACGCGCTGGGCTTTTCGCAGCACGACGCCGACCGCTGGGAATCCCTGGTCAAGCGGCCCCACGGCATCATCCTGGTCACCGGGCCGACCGGATCCGGCAAGACCACCACCCTGTATTCCACGCTCAAGCGCCTGGCCACCGAGGAAGTCAACGTCAGCACGATCGAAGACCCGATCGAAATGATTGAAGCCTCCTTCAACCAGACGCAGGTGCAGGCGCACCTGGACTTTGATTTCCCCGAAGGCCTGCGCGCGCTGATGCGGCAGGACCCGGACATCATCATGGTGGGCGAAATCCGCGACCTGCAGACCGCCGAGATGGCGGTGCAGGCGGCGCTCACGGGCCACCTGGTGTTCAGCACGCTGCATACCAACGATGCGCCCTCGGCGGTCTCGCGCATGATGGAGCTGGGCGTGCCGTCCTACCTGATCAATGCCACCATGCTGGGCGTGCTGGCCCAGCGGCTGGTGCGCACCCTGTGCCCCAGTTGCCGCGAGCCCGACGAGAGCGCCGCGCGCGAGACCCTGGCCGAGCTGGTCAAACCCTGGCAGATCAGCGGCGGCTACCGGCCCTACAAGCCGGTGGGCTGCGTGGACTGCCGCATGACGGGTTTCCGCGGGCGCATGGGGCTGTATGAATTGCTCACGGTCACCGAGGGCTTCAAGGAAAAGGTTTCCAAGGAGCCGAATATCGATGCGCTGCGGCGCCAGGCGGTCAGCGAAGGTATGCGCCCGCTTCGGCTGGCCGGCGCGCTGAAAGTGGCCGAGGGCCTGACCACCATCGAGGAAATTCTGGCCTCCACGCCGCCCCTGTCTTGAGGGCGCGCCCGCGGCCTTAACAAGCCCCCTGTTTCGGCCGTAAACACATGCTGGAGAGGGCGATACCGAGGGTTTTCACGGCTTTTCACGGCGCCCGGCCTTCCTGTAAGTGAGGGGTAAGCCAAAGATAAACGAAAGGTAAGTGAAAGCCACATGTCGGGGCAGGGGGATTGAATGCACAATCCAGCGATTCTTTCTTTTACTTTTATGTATGTATTGAGGAGACAGCCGTGAATATCAAGAGTCAAAAAGACTTTTTCTCCGGCCTCATGTTCATGGGCGTCGGCGTGGCGTTCGCATGGGGGGCTACGACCTACAACGTGGGCGAGGGCGCCCGCATGGGCCCCGGCTACTTCCCGCTGATGCTGGGCGTGCTGATGGCCATCCTGGGCGCTGCCATCACCTTCAAGGCGCTGGTGGTGGAAGCCGTGGGCGGCGACAAGATAGGCAAATGGGCCTGGAAGCCGCTGGCCTTCATCATCCTGGCCAACCTGATCTTCGGCGTGCTGCTGGGCGGCCTGCCCAGCATCAAGCTGCCCCCTATGGGCATGATCGTGGCCATCTATGCGCTGACCTTTGTTTCCAGCATGGCCGAAGACGGCTGGAAAGTGAAAAACACCTTCATCCTTGCGACCGTGTTGGCCGTCGGCAGCTACCTTGCCTTTGTCGTCCTGCTCAAGCTGCAGTTCCCGGTGTGGCCTTTCTTCATCGGCTAAGGAGATATAAAAATGGATCTGATTGCAAATCTCTCGCTGGGTTTTGGCGTGGCGTTCACGCCCATCAACCTGGTGTATGCCTTTATCGGCTGCCTGCTGGGCACCCTGATCGGCGTGCTGCCCGGCATCGGCCCCGTGGCCACCATCGCCATGCTGCTGCCGGCGACCTACGCCCTGCCGCCGGTTTCGGCGCTGATCATGCTGGCCGGTATTTACTACGGCGCCCAGTACGGCGGCTCCACCACCGCCATCCTGGTGAACCTGCCGGGCGAGTCCTCGTCGGTGGTGACCTGTATTGACGGCTACCAGATGGCGCGAAAAGGGCGGGCCGGGCCCGCGCTGGCCGCGGCCGGCCTGGGCTCCTTCTTCGCCGGCTGCGTGGGCACGCTGATCCTGGCGGCTTTTGCGCCGCCGCTGACCGAGCTGGCCTTCAAGTTCGGCCCCGCCGAATACTTCGCGCTGATGGTGCTGGGCCTGATCGGCGCCGTGGTGCTGGCCTCGGGCTCGCTGCTCAAGGCCATCGCGATGATCGTGATGGGCCTGCTGCTGGGCCTGGTGGGGACCGACGTGAACTCCGGCGTCGCGCGTTTCAGCTTCGACGTCCCTGAATTGACCGACGGTATCGGCTTTGTGACCATCGCCATGGGCGTGTTCGGCTACGGTGAAATCATCAGCAACCTGGCGCAGCCCGAGCATGAACGCGAAGTGTTCACCGCCAAGGTGTCCGGCCTCTTCCCGACCAAGCAGGATTTCAAGGACATGACGCCGGCCGTGCTGCGCGGCACCTTCCTGGGCTCGGCGCTGGGCATCCTGCCCGGCGGCGGCGCCTTGCTGGCGGCCTTCGCGGCCTACGCGCTGGAAAAGAAGATCCGCATGAAAAAGGGCGAAGTGCCTTTCGGCCAGGGCAATATCCGCGGCGTGGCCGCGCCCGAGTCGGCCAACAACGCCGGCGCGCAGACTTCCTTCATCCCGCTGCTGACGCTGGGCATTCCGCCCAATGCCGTGATGGCCCTGATGGTGGGCGCGATGACGATCCACAACATCCAGCCCGGCCCGCAGGTCATGACCAGCAACCCCGAACTGTTCTGGGGCCTGATCGCCTCGATGTGGATCGGCAATGCCATGCTGATCATCCTGAACCTGCCGCTGATCGGCATGTGGATCAAGCTGCTGACCGTGCCTTACCGCTACCTGTTCCCGGCCATTGTGCTGTTCTGCGCGATCGGCGTGTACTCGACCAACAACAACACCTTCGACGTCTGGATGGTCGGCATCTTCGGTGTGATCGGCTACATGTTCGTCAAGCTGGGCTGCGAACCCGCGCCCCTGCTGCTGGGCTTCATCCTGGGCCCCATGATGGAGGAAAACCTGCGCCGGGCCCTGCTGCTGTCGCGCGGCGACTGGAGCGTGTTTGTCACGCGTCCGCTGTCGGCCGGCCTGCTGGGCGCCGCCCTGCTGCTCCTGATCATCGTGCTGCTGCCCTCGGTCAAGAACAAGCGCGAAGAGGCCTTTGTCGAGGACTGATCGCGAACCCCGGGGCCTCGGCCCCATTCGGTACAAAAGGCACCTTGGGTGCCTTTTGTTTTGCCCTTTTGCAATGTAGTCAGCCTGAAAAATCATTGCACAATGGTGAAATGAAACGTAAACATATCATTCATCTGGCAGCGGTTTTTTCGGCAGCTTTTTCCGTGGTTTTTACGGGCCCCGTCCTGGCCCAGAACTATCCCTCCAAACCGATCCGCATGATCGTGCCTTTCCCGGCGGGCGGCGCGACCGACATCCTGGCGCGCGCGCTGTCGCAAAAACTCGGCGAAAAAATCGGCCAGGCGGTGATCGTCGACAACCGGCCGGGCGCGGGCGGCACCATAGGCGCCGACACCGCCTCGAAGTCGCCGGCGGACGGCTACACCTTGCTGCTGGCCACCTCGAGCACGCACAGCATAGGCCCGGCCATCAACCCGAAAATTCCCTATAACGCCGAGACCGATTTCACACCCATCGCCTATGTGGCGAGCTCGCCCAACGTGGTGCTGGTGCCCAATTCCTCGCCGTCGAAAAACATGCGGGAGTTCATAGACCATGCGCGCAAGAACCCGGGGCGGCTGAACTACGCCTCCAGCGGCAACGGCACCATCGTTCACCTGACCAGCGAATACTTCAAGGCGCAGTCGGGCACCTTCATCCTGCACATTCCCTACCGCGGCACGGCGCTGGCCATGCCGGACCTGATCAGCGGCAAGGTCGACGTGCTCTTCGATTCCTTTGTGACCGGCATGCCCCATGTGCGGGACGGCAAGCTACGCGTGCTCGCAGTCACCACGCTCAAGCGCACTTCACTCGCGCCCGAGCTGCCGACGGTGGCGGAAACCCTGCCGGGCTTCGAGTCGGTCACCTGGTTCGGCCTGTACGGCCCCAAGGGCATGCCGCCGGACCTGGTGGGCAAGGTCAACCAGGCCGTCAACGCCGCGCTGGCCGATGCCGACGTGAAAGACCGTTTCGCCCGGCTGGGCGCGGAGCCCACGGGCGGCACGCCGGCGGCTTTTGCGGCCATGGTCAAGACGGATACCGCCAAGTGGAAGAAAATCATTGCCGAGCGGAAAATCACGGCTGATTGATTTATCCGCAGATGTTTGTTCATCCGCAGATTTCGCAGATTTGCACAGATTGAAAACCAGGCTGTGCGTCGCGTTTGTCTTTAATCTGCGCAAATCTGCGAAATCTGTGGATATGAATTCTTCTGCGGATGGCGCAGACGTGCGCCTCTATGTTTGCCCTGCCTTCAATAGTTGATCTCCCATGAACTTCAATTTCAGCAACCCCTACACCTCGACCCGCCTGCCGCTGTTCGCGCGCAACGTCGTCTCGACCTCGCACCCGCTGGGCGCGCAGGCCGGCCTGCGCATGATGCTCAAGGGCGGCAATGCGGTGGACGCCGCGATCGCGGCCGCGGCCGCCATGGCCATCGTCGAGCCCGTGAGCAACGGCCTGGGCAGCGACGCCTTCTGCATCCTGTGGGACGGCAAGGAGCTGCACGGCCTCAACGGCTCGGGCCGCGCGCCGCAAAGCTGGACGCCCGAGTACTTCCGCCGCAAATACGGCGCGGACGCGGCCACGCCGCCCAAACGCGGCCTGGATGCCGTCACCGTGCCGGGTGCGGTGGCGAGCTGGGTGGCGATGAGCGAGCGTTTCGGCAAGCTGCCTTTCGCCGACCTCATGGAGCCGGCCATCGAGATCGCCGAACGCGGCTACCTGCTGCCCACCGTGGTGCAGCAGAAGTGGGCGGCCGCGACCGCCGAGCTGAAGTCGCAGCCCGGTTTTGCGCAGTCCTTCCTGCCCTGGGGCCGCGCGCCGAATGTCGGCGAGCTGTTCCAGTTCAAGGCCGCGGCAAGGGCCTTGCGCGCCATCGCCGAGACCAGGGGCGCGGCCTACTACGGCGGCGCCATTGCCGGCGCGATCGAAAAGTTCTCCGCGCAAAACGGCGGCAGCATCACGGCGAAAGATTTCGAAAGCTACAAGCCCGAATGGGTCCAGCCCATTGCCAAGGACTACCGGGGCTACACCCTGCATGAGATCCCGCCCAACGGCCAGGGCATTGCCGCGCTGATCGCGCTGGGCATCCTGGACAAGTTCGACGTGGCGGGCCTGCCGGTGGACGGCGTGGATTCCCAGCATTTGCAGATCGAGGCCATGAAGCTGGCCTTTGCCGACGTCTACAAGTATGTGGCCGAGCCCTCGTCAATGGCGGTGACGGCCGAGCAAATGCTCGATGACGCCTACCTCGCATCCCGTGCCAAACTCATCAGCATGAAAAAGGCACAGGACTTTGGCGCGGGCAACCCCGTCAAGGGCGGCACGATTTACCTCACGGCGGCCGACGAGGACGGCATGATGGTGAGCTTCATCCAGAGCAACTACATGGGCTTCGGCTCGGGTTGCGTGGAGCCGGAGTTCGGCATCAGCCTGCAAAACCGCGGCCACGGCTTCAGCCTGCAGCCGGGGGCCAACCAGGTCGCGCCGGGCAAGCGGCCCTTCCACACCATCATCCCGGCCTTCCTGAGCAAGGACGGCCAGCCGGTGATGAGTTACGGCGTGATGGGCGCCAACATGCAGCCCCAGGGCCATATGCAGACGCTGGTGCGCATGCTGGACTACGGCCAGAATCCGCAGGCCGCCTGCGACGCACCGCGCTGGCGCTACAACGCGGGCATGGAGATCAACGTCGAGGCGGCGATGGACGCGCGCACCGTGCAGGGCCTGACGGAACGCGGCCACCGCGTGGAAGTCATCAACGATTCCTACCAGGACTTCGGCGCCGGCCAGTTCATCTGGCGCGCCGGCAACCCCAAGACCGAAGGTTATGTGGCGGCCAGCGATGCGCGGCGCGACGGCCAGGCCGTGGGTTTTTAAGCGGGCGATTTTGAGTTCTTCACCCGACGTTCCCGCAAGCCCGGCCGCCCCCAAAAGCCTCGCGCCCGGCCTGCTGCTGGCCACCCTGGGCGCCATCGCCTTCAGCGGCAAGGCCATCATCGTCAAGCTGGCCTACCGCTACGGCGTGGACGCGGTCACGCTGATCATGTACCGCATGCTGTTTGCGCTGCCCATCTTCGCGCTGATGGCCTGGTGGGCCAGCCGCGGCAAGCCGCCGCTCACGCGCAAGGACTGGCTGGGCGTGCTGTGGCTGGGCTTCACCGGCTACTACCTCGCGAGCTTCCTGGATTTCGCCGGGCTGGCCTATATCAGCGCCTCGCTGGAGCGGCTGATCCTGTACCTCAACCCGACCCTGGTGCTGCTGCTGGGCCTGGTGATGTACAAGCGCCGCGTCAGCGCGCCGCAGCTCATAGGCATGGCCATCAGCTACTGCGGCGTGGTGCTGGTGTTTGGCCACGAGATCACGCTGCAGGGCGCGGACGCGGCCTGGGGCGCGCTGCTGGTGTTCCTCAGCGCGGTCAGTTATGCGCTCTACCTGGTCTACAGCGGCGAGATGGTCAGGCGCCTGGGCTCGCTGCGCCTGGTGGGGCTGGCCACGACGGTGGCCTGCCTGTGCTGCCTGCTGCAGTTCGTGCTGTTGCGGCCCCTGAGTGCCGCCGCCGTGGCGCCCGAGGTGATCTGGCTGTCGGTGCTCAATGCCACGCTGTGCACCGCCGCGCCCGTGCTCATGGTGATGATGGCGATTGAGCGCATAGGCGCGGGCATGGCCGCGCAGACCGGCATGGTGGGCCCCATGTCCACCATCCTGATGGGCGTGCTGATCCTGGGTGAGCCGTTTACCGCCTGGGTGGCGGCGGGAACGGTGCTGGTGATCGCCGGCATCTTTGTCTTCACAAAAGGGCGTTAGCCGCGCCGTCTTGCCTTCAATCCGCGGGAATCCGGTCAAGCTTTAGGCGCACGGACTATCTTGGCCGGGTAGCTCGCCAGCACGACGGCCGTCGACACAGCGCCAAGCTTCGCGAGCGCGTCAATCGTGTGCTCCAGCTCCGGCATTTCCGAGGCCACCACGCGCACGACGAAGCAGTCTTCCCCGGTGATCCGGTGCGCATCGATGACCTCCGGCATGGCCGCAAAAGCCTGCAGGCAGAGCGGAATTTGAGCGTGCGTGGTGCGTATGCGGATGACGGCCGAGGTCGGGTAGCCTGCCTGGCGCAGGTTGATCCTCGCTCCATATCCTTCGATCACGCCCGCTTCTTCAAGGCGCCGGATGCGTGTGGTGACGGCCGGCTGTGACAAGCCGACCTGCATTCCGAGATCGGTGTTCGTGATGCGCGCATTGAGCTGCAATGCCTCGAGAATTTTCCAGTCGAGCCTGTCAAGATCGGCCTGCTTTGATTTCATTTGCATGGGATTGAAAATTCAAATGATTTAAAGAATGGATGCACCCAATTCCTCGAACTCTCCATGGTGCGGATTCTCATTCATTTTTAGACTGGACCTCTTTTTATAGGTGGTCAAGAAATGACGTCTCCCGTTCTAATCGTGCCCGGCATTGGGAATTCAGGTCCTTCACACTGGCAGAGCCTCTGGCAGGCGCGGGGTCCTGAGTGGCATCGACTGCAAGTCAAGGATTGGGATTACGTTGTTTGCGATGACTGGGTATCGGCCATCAGCCGGCATATCGCGTCGCTTGGGCCCGACACCCTCATCGTGGCGCACAGCCTGGGTTGTCTGGCGGTCATTCACTGGGCGGCCAGAGAAGGAAGGAAAATCAGAGGCGCCATGCTGGTCGCCGTACCTGATCCTGCCTCGGCAGCGTTTCCAACTTCTTCAGCGATCGACTTCTCACCCGTGCCACTCAAAAAGCTGGAGTTCCCCAGCACCGTCGTCGCCAGCACGGACGATCCTTACGGGAGCGCGTCGTACGCCCGCTCCTGTTCGAAGGCTTGGGGAGGAAACTATGTCGAGGTCGGGCCGCGCGGGCACCTCAATTCGCAAAGCGGTCTTGGGGGTTGGCCCTTCGGACTCGAATTGCTCAAGCAATTTTCAGCGAGTTGATCTCTGCCCTGGATCCTTCGCGCATTTGAGTCAATGCTTCCCTGACCCTGGCCAGGGGCGCGCTCCAGTCATCGGCTTTTTCCTGCCTGAACAGGCGCGCGCTGGGGTACCAGGGGCTGTCCTCGCGCTGGAGCAGCCAGCGCCAGTCCGGCGCATGCGGCAGCAGGATCCAGACCGGTTTGCCCAGTGCCCCGGCCAGGTGCGCGGTGCTGGTGTCCACGGTGATGACCAGGTCCAGCGTGGAGATGAGCGCGGCGGTGTCCGCGAAATTTGCCAGTTCCCGGCCCGGGAAGCTGACGCGGCCGTCGGCCTCGAGCGCCGCCGCGTCGGCTTCGCGCAAATCGGGCTGCAGGCACACCGCCCGCATGCCGTCCGGCAGGGCGCGCAAAAACTGGCCCAGCGCGATGGAGCGCTGCTGGTCGCGCCGGTGCGCCGGGTTGCCGGAGCAGACGATGCCTATGCGCGGGGCCGGCATGCCCAAGCCATCCATTCGCTTGCGCCAATGCCCGATGCGCCCGGGGTCGGCCCGCAGGTAGGGCGTGGGCAGGGTCACGATTTCACGGGTATGCAGGCCCAGCGCCAGAGGAAGGCTCATCAAGGGGCAGTGAAGGTCGAAGGGCGGCAGCGGCTGGCCGTCTTCCACAACGCGCGCGTCGGCGGCCAGGCCGGACAGCACATCACCCAGGCCGCGTTGCACCTGCAGCAGCACATGCGCGCCCCGCGAGGCGACGTCGGCCGCGTAGCGGCAGAACTGCAAGGTGTCGCCGTAGCCGTATTCCGCGTGGAGCAGCACGGTTTTCCCCGCGACCGGTTCTGCTCCCAGCCACCGCGGCTGGGCAAAATGGCGGTCGTGGCTGCCGTGGCTCACTTGGGCGCGCCACTCCCATTCGGTCCAGCCCCGTTCATAGTCGCCCAGCAGCAGGCTGGCGAAACCCAGGCCCCAGTGCGCCGGGGCATTGCCGGGGTCTATGTCCAGGATGGCCCGGTAGCGCGCGATGGTTTTGTCGTACTGGCCCTCATAGGACACATGGGTCATGAAGTCGAAGCCCGGCTGCAGCCGCAGCACCTCCCGAAGGTGAGCGCTCGCCCGGCCCATGTCGCCCTGGTCCTGCGCCAGGGTCGCCAGCATGAAATGGGCGTCAAACTGGGAGGGGTCTACTTTCAGCGCCTGTTCCAGCGCCTGCTGCGCTTGCCGGCCCTGGCCTTGTTCGCACAGCACGTAACCGAGGTTGACGAAGGCGGCGGCGTCTTGCGGGTCGGCCAGGGTCGCGGCGCGGTAACACAAACCGGCTTCGTGCAGCTGGCCCCTGGCCAGCAGCGCGTTGCCCTGCTTTTTCAAGTCGGTGGAGCCGGGCGTGCCGGCGGGGGACGGTGCCTGTACAGCCGCGGCGGGCCGCTCCTTGACCTTTTGTTGTGCTTGACCCAGCCAGCTCCAGAATCCCATACCGCCCTTCAGCCCGTCCCTGAACCAGGGCCGGAGTTTTGTGCTACTTCTTGGCCGGGGTTTTCCCCGCGGCGGGTGCCTGGGCACTGGGCCGGCGATTCGCGGCGCCCAGGCGCTGCGCCACGGTGACGGCCGGCTGGCCGGCATAGGCGTCGAGGCGCGTTCCCATGGCCAGCTCGAGCTGGTTCAAGCGGGTTTGTGCCGGCGGGTGCGTGCTCAGCGACAGCGCGAACAGCGCGTCGTCGGGCGCGGCGGTGCGCAATTGCTGCAGCACCGCGACCAGGCCGTAGGGATCGAAACCGGCGCGTGTGGCCAGGGCCACGCCGCTGCGGTCGGCGTCGAACTCATCCTGCTGGTCCAGGCCCTTGGTGTACATATTGCGGCCCAGCGCCAGCAGCTGCTGGGACACCATGCCGCCCAGGTCGTTCTTGAGCTGCGAGCCGATGACCTGGGTCAGCAGGCCGGCGCGCGCGCTTTTGTTCAAGGCAATCAGGTGGTGCTTGGCGGTGACGTGGGTGATCTCGTGGGCCAGGATGCCGGCCAGCTCGCCCTCGTCGGCCACGCGGTCTATCAGGCCCTTGGTGACGAAGACATAACCGCCCGGCGTGGCGAAGGCGTTAAAGCCGGGGTCGTCGAGGATGGCGAAGGTCCAGGGCAGGTCGGGGCGCGAGGACTGCAGGCTGATCCAGCGGCCCAGCTGGTTGATGTAACGCTGCATGGCCACGTCGGGGTAGAGCGGTTTGCTGCCCAGCAGCACGGCGGCCAGCTGCTGGCCGATCTGGATTTCGCGCGGCTCGTCGATCTGGTCCAGCGACTGCGACAGCAGCTTGAACAGGTCGCCGCCCTGGGCGGCTTGCTGGCCGCCCGGTGTGAGGCTGGCGCCCAGCAGCGCGCCGGCCAGGCCCGAGGCGGTGTTGGGTTGTGCCGGCGCCGGCTGCGCGGGCTGGTTGGGGCGAATCAGCGACTGGAACAGGCCGCCCAGCGCCTTGCCGGCGTCCTGGGCCTGGGCGCTGAAAGGCAGCAGGCCGGCCAGCAAGGCCAGGGCAAAGGCCGCCTGGCGCGCCGGTTTGGGAAAGTGGTGAAGATTCATGGCGATGCCTCTTGTCTCTTGCATGTTTTTTGTTTTAGCGGCCGTATTGTTCGGGTGCGGCGCCGCTGGGCGAGGCGGCCGGTGGTGGGGCCGGCGTGGGCAGCGGGTCGACCTGGCGGCTGCTGAGCGAGGCGCTGCCGGCGAACTGCCGGGCCTGCGCGGCATTCACGCGGTTGGCGTCGGCCTGCGCCACGGCCGCGAGGTTGGGCTGCGCATTGGCCAGGTCTTCGGCGCCCAGGCCGCGTATGCCGACGGTGGAGGTGGACACCGTGCTGGAAGGCGCTTGCGCGCTGCCCTTGTTGAAAAAGCTCGAGAGGCTGCGCAGCGCGCCGCCGGCGGCGCCGCCCGAGGGGGCGCTGGCCGAGGTGATGTCGAACATATGGACCCAGCCGCTGGTGCCGTCGGCCATGCGTACCTTGATCCAGGCGCCCTGGCGTTCGCCGAGCCGCGTGACCGAGGTCTGGACCGGCAGCGGCGCCAGGCTGCGGGCCGAGTCGCCGGGCGCGTCGCGCAGCTGTGATTCGCGTTTGATGAGGACCGCTTCGCCCTGGGGCTGGGCCTGCGCCGGGGCACCGAAGGCCAGCAGCAATGTGAGCAGGGGAGCGATAACCATCCCCGCCTGTGTCTTGTATTTACTCAGTATCATGAGCCGCTCTCCCCCGTGGTTGTAATGAGGAATTATTATGGATTTGGGTATTGCAGGCAAATGGGCGCTGGTCTGCGGCGCCAGCAAAGGTTTGGGCCTGGGTTGCGCGCAGGCGCTGGTGCGCGAAGGCGTGCATGTGCTGATCGTGGCGCGCGGCGAGGACACGCTGAAGGCCGCCGCTGAAAAACTCACGGCGGACAAGGCCAAACCCGCCGGCACCAGCGTTCAATATGTTGCCGCCGACATCACCACCGTGCAAGGCCGTGCCGCCGTGTTCGCGGTGCGCAAGGACTTCGACATCGTCGTGACCAATGCCGGCGGCCCGCCGCCCGGCGACTTCCGCGACTGGGACCGCGATGCCTGGATCAAGGCGGTGGATGCCAACATGCTGACCCCCATCGAACTGATCAAGGCCACGGTTGACGGCATGGCCGCGCGCGGCTTCGGCCGCATCGTCAACATCACCTCGAGCTCGGTCAAGTCACCCATCGACGTGCTGGGCCTGTCCAACGGCGCGCGCAGCGGCCTGACCGGCTTTGTGGCCGGCGTGGCGCGCAGCAAGCTCGCGGCCCAGGGCGTGACCATCAACAACCTGCTGCCCGGCGCTTTCGATACCGACCGCCTGCGCGGCACCATGAGCGGCGCCGCGCAAAAAAGCGGCCAGCCGCTGGAAGCCGTCATGGATGCGCGCCGCAAGAACATCCCGGCCCAGCGCTTCGGCACGCCCGAGGAGTTCGGCGGCATCTGCGCCTTCCTCTGCAGCACGCATGCCGCCTATATGACGGGGCAGAACGTGCTGGCCGACGGCGGGGCCTATCCGGGTACCTACTGAGCTCCGTGTTGAGCCTGGACTACCTCCACTTCGACTACGCGGAAGGCAGCGACGGCACGGGTGTGCTGGAGGCCATGGCCTCCACCTGGCCGGAGCAGGTGCCCTCTGTGCATGCCGAAGTCGTGCAGGTGCTGGCTTGGGCCTGTGCCGAATTCCCCGGCCGGCGCGGCCCGCTGGAGGAAGGTTTTGACTGGGACTACGACCTGCACGGCATGCAGGAGCTGACGGCGCCCGAGGCTCTGCTGTATGACGAGGCGGCGGGGCGCCTGGCGGTGCGGCCCGGCGCGCCCGGCAAAGCCCGGCACACGCTGACCCTGACGCTGAGCGGCAACGCCGGCTTTTGCGAGGCCTTCCGGCAACAGTTCGGCCTGGACTGAGCACGATGGCTGCCAAGTTAGCGTTAACATCCGGGCATGAAATCACCCTCTGAGACGCTGCGCAAGGCCAAGCGCGCCCCGCGCCCCGGAACCGGCGGCATCACCCTGAGCGACGTGGCCAGCCTGGCCGGCGTGTCGGCCATCACGGTGTCGCGCGCGCTCAACACGCCGGCGGCGGTCTCGCCCGAAACCCTGGAGCGCGTGCGCAGCGCGATTTCGCGCAGCGGCTATGTGCCCAACCTGGTCGCCGGCGGCCTGGCCTCCAACCGCAGCCGGCTGGTTGCGGCCCTGGTGCCCACCATCGCCGGCCCGGTGTTCCTGGAGACCATACAGGCGCTGACCGATGCGCTGGCTGAGGCCGGCTGCCAGCTGATCCTGGGGCAAAGCGGCTACAGCGGCGCGCGCGAAGATGCACTGATAGACGCCATCGTGGGCCGGCGGCCCGACGGCATCGTGCTGACCGGCATCATGCATTCACCCGAAGGGCGCCGCCGCCTGCTGGCCTCGGGCATTCCCATTGTCGAGACCTGGGACATCACGCCCACGCCCATCGACATGATCGTGGGTTTTTCCCAGGAGAAAGCCGGCGCCGAGGTGGCCGACTACCTGTACCGCAAGGGCTACCGCAGGCCGGCGCTGATCACCGCCGACGACCAGCGTGCCATGCTGCGGCGCTCGGGTTTCGAGCAGCGCTTCACGGCCCTGGGCGTGGCCGCGATCCCGGCCTGCATGGTGCCCGCGCCTTCGTCGCTGGCCAACGGCCGCTCCGGCTTTGCCCAGCTGTGGGCAGAGCATCCTGAAACCGACGTGGTGTTTTGCGGCTCGGACGTGATCGCGCAGGGCGTGATCACCGAGGTCCAGGCCATGGGCCTGGCCGTGCCCGGCGACGTGGCGGTCATGGGTTTTGGTGACATGCCTTTTGCGGCCCATACCCATCCTGCGCTCAGCACGGTGCGCATAGACGGCACCTCCATAGGCCGGCAGGCCGCGCGTTTCATCCTGGACCGCGTCGAGGGCCTGGACCCCGGCCCCAAGGTCAGGGACCTCGGGTTTTCCATAGTCGAAAGAGCCAGCGCCTGACTTGACGGGCCTGGTTTTGCTCTTTAACATCCTGATTTGTTAGCGCTAACATAATGACAATCAAAGGCGCGATCAAAGCATAAATACCAGGAGACATCAGGATGAGCACTCACTTCACACGCCGCGCGGCGCTGGGCAGCCTTGGCGGCCTGGGCCTTTCGGCACTTTCCGCCTCGCCGCTGCGCGCGCTGGCGCAGGACATCGCCACGCCGGGCTGGCCCACCAAGCCGATTTCGTATGTCGTGCCCTTCACCCCGGGCGGCTCCACCGATGTCATAGGCCGCACCCTGTCGCAAAAACTCTCGGACATCCTGGGCCAGCCGGTGGTGGTTGACAACAAACCCGGCGCGGCCGGTGCCGTGGGCGCGAGCTATGTCGCCAAGGCCAAGGCCGACGGCTACACGCTGTTCGGCGGCACCATCAGCACCCACGCCATCAATGCCAGCCTCTACAAAAACCTGCCCTACGACCCGGTGAAGGATTTCGAGCCGATTTCGCTGGTGGCCATGCTGCCCAATGTGCTCATCGTGAATCCGGCGCTGGGCCTGAACTCGGTGGCCGACCTGGTGGCGTTGCTCAAGCGCGACCCCAGCAAGCGCTATTTCGCCTCTTCGGGCGCCGGCACCTCCACGCACCTGGCGGGCGAGATGTTCGCCGAGCTGATAGGCGTGCCGCTCTCGCACGTGGCCTACAAGGGCACGCCGCCCGCCATGATGGACGTGGTGGCCGGCCAGGTGCCCTTTATGTTCGACCAGATGACGGCCGCTGTGTCGCTGGTGCAGGCCGGCAAGCTCAAGCTGCTGGCCGTCACCACGGCCAAGCGCATCGCGCTGGCACCCGAGCTGCCCACCATGATGGAGTCGGGCATCGCGAAGTTCGAAATGTCTTCCTGGCAGGCGGTGTACGCGCCCAAGGGCACGCCGCGGCCCATCGTGCAGCGCCTCAATGCCGAGATCACCAAGATCCTGAAAACCCCCGACGTGGTGGCCAAGCTGCACGACCAGCTGGGCATGGAAATCATCGCGAGCTCGCCCGACGAACTCGCCGCCCACATGAAAAGCGAAATCGCGCGCTGGGCCGAACTGGTCAAAAAATCCGGAGCCACGGCAAGCTGAGAACCCATGAGAAACAAAGACATCCGCATCACGCACGCCCGCGTCACGCCCATCGCCTTTCGCGACGGGCCGCTGCTCAACGCCAGCGGCATCCACGAGCCCTGGGCCCTGCGCAGCATCATCGAACTGGAAACCTCCGACGGCCGCCTCGGCATTGCCGAAACCTATGGCGATGCACCCATGTTGCTGGCGCTGGAGCAGGCGCGTGCCCTGGCCGTGGGCCTGTCGCCCTTTGACCTCAATGTGATGGAGCAGCGCGTGCGCGCCAGCATCAAGCCGGGGCAGGGCGGTGGCGTGCAGTTTGAGCTCGCCCCGGGCTCGCATACCGCCAAGAATGCCGAGAAGGTGATCAGCGCGCTCGAAGTCGCGATGCTGGACCTGCAGGGCCAGCTGCTGAACCTGCCGATCTGCGACCTGCTGGGCGGCGCGGTGCGCGATACCGTGCCTTACAGCGCCTACCTGTTCTACAAATACGCCGAGCATGTGGACAAGCCCTATGCGCCCGACGCCTGGGGCGAGGCCGTGACGCCCGAGCAGCTGGTAAAGCAGGCCCAGGCCATGGTCGGCCAGTACGGCTTTAAAAGCATCAAGCTCAAGGGCGGCGTGTTCACGCCGGCTGAGGAGATTGCCGGCATCAAGGCCTTGCGCAAAGCCTTCCCGACGCACCCGCTGCGCCTGGACCCGAACGCCAACTGGTCGCTGCAAACCAGCATAGACGCCGCGCCCGAGTTGGACGAGCTGCTCGAATACTACGAAGACCCGACGCCCGGCCTGGAAGGCATGGCCGAACTCAGCAAACATTGCCGCAGCCCGCTGGCCACCAATATGGTGGTCACCACCATGGATGAGTTCCGCCGCAATGCCTCGCTGAACGCGGTGAAGATCCTGCTGTCCGACCACCATTACTGGGGCGGCTTGCGCGCCACGGCTTCGCTGGCGCGCATGTGCGAGGTCTTCGGCATGGGCATGTCTATGCACTCGAACTCGCACCTGGGCATCAGCCTGATGGCCATGACACATGCGGCGGCTGCCATTCCCAACCTGACCTATGCCTGCGACACGCATTACCCGTGGCAGGAGGAAGAAGTCATCAAGGGCGGCCGTATCAAATTTGAGCAGGGGGCTGTCAGGGTACCGACAGCCCCGGGCCTGGGCGTGGAACTCGACCCGGCCAAACTGGTCGAACTGCACCAGCAGTACCTGGCTTGCGGCATACGCAACCGCAACGACCTGGCGCAGATGCGCAAGTACCAGCCGGGGTTTTCCGGCACCAGCCCGCGTTTTTAAGAGGCCGCCACGAGCCTCGTGTTTTCAGTCCACAGCAACAACGAAGGAGACAAGACCATGACGAAGTTCAAACATTTGATGTCCCGCCTGGGAGAGGGCCTGCGGGCCGCCGGTATCCTGGCCGTGATCGCGGGCGCGGCCCATGCGGAGCCCGTGACGCTCAACGTCGTTGACGTGGCGGGCAACCTGGCGCTCACGCAGGAAGCGCTGGAGAGTTTTGCCGCGAAAAACCCCAACCTGGTCTCGCGCATCACTTTCACCAAGGCGCCCGCGCCCGAGCTGCCCGGAAAAATCCGCGCCATGCAGGCGGCGGGCCGCACCGACATCGACCTGGTGCTGACCGGCACCGACGCGTTGGCCGCCGGCATGGCGCTGAACCTTTGGGAGCCCATGCTGCCCGCACATGCCGCCAGGTTTCCCAACCTGATGGACAACTACCTGCCCAGCGCCCGCAAGATGCAGGACCTGGCCAACGGCCAGGCCGTCATGGTGACCTATATGCCCGCGGGCCCGCTGCTCGAGTACAACCCCGACAAGGTCAAGGCGCCGCCCAAGACGCCGGCCGAACTGCTGGCCTGGTGCAAGGCCAACCCCAACAAGCTGATTTACGCGCGCCCCGCCAACTCGGGCCCGGGCCGCACCTTCCTGATGGGCCTGCCCTACCTGCTGGGCGACAAGGACCCCAAGGAACCGCTGGCCGGCTGGGACAAGACCTGGGCTTACCTCAAGGAGCTCAACAGCTGCATCGAGTACTACCCCACGGGCACCGGCGCTGTCATGAAGGAACTCGGCGAAGGCTCGCGCGATATGACGGTCACCGTGACCGGCTGGGACATCAACCCGCGCGCGCTGGGCGTGGTGCCCAAGCAGTTCAAGGTGGCGGCGCTCAATGGCTTCACCTGGATCAACGACGCCCACTACATGGCCGTGCCCAAGGGCTTGCCGCCCGCCCGCCAGGCGGCCGTGATGGAGCTGATGGCCTATCTGCTCAAGCCCGAACAGCAGGCGCTCACCTATGACTCCGGCTACTTCTACCCCGGCCCGGCCGTGAAGAACGTGCCGCTGAGCGCGGCGCCGCAAAAGAGCCAGGACATCATCAAGGAGTACGGCCGCCCCGAGTACGCCGACTGGATCGCCAAGCAGCCGCACACCCAGCCACTGGACGACAAGGCCATGGTTGCCGCTTTCAAGAAGTGGGATCAGGAAATCGGTTCTGGTAAAGGCAAATAAGAGGTTCTTGCTCCCTCTACCTCTGGGAGAGGGCAGGGGTGAGGGCCGCGGCCTGTGCACGAAAGCGTGGTGTTATTGACGCCGCCGGCCCTCACCCCAACCCTCTCCCAGGGGGAGAGGGGGTAGATATCACAAAAGGTTTTTGACATGGTGATGCCAAACACCACGGGACGGCCCGTGGAAAAAAACGAGTTCAAGCAGCTGCGCCTGGAGGGGGTGAGCCGCCAGTTCGGCGGGGCCAACGCGCTGGACCAGCTGTCGCTGACCATAGAGCGCGGTGAGTTCATCGCGCTGCTGGGCCCTTCGGGCTGCGGCAAGTCCACCGCGCTCAATTGCATGGCGGGCCTGCTGCCGCTGTCGGGCGGCAGCATCTGGCTGGACCAGCAGCGCATAGACACGCTGCCGCCGGAAAAACGCGGCTTCGGCATGGTGTTCCAGAACTACGCGCTGTTCCCCCACCTTTCGGTCAGCCGCAACGTGGGCTTCGGCCTGAAGATGCGCGGCGTGCCGGCGGCCGAGATCGACAAACGTGTGGCCGCGGCGCTGGACACCGTGCAGCTGCAAGGCCATGCCGACAAGCTGCCCGGCCAGCTCTCGGGCGGCCAGCAGCAGCGCGTGGCGATCGCGCGCGCCATCGTCATCGAGCCGCCGCTGATCCTGATGGACGAGCCCCTGTCCAACCTGGACGCCAAGCTGCGCATTGAAATGCGTTCCGAGATACGCCGCATACACCGCGCCCAGGGCTGCTCCACCGTCTATGTGACGCACGACCAGGACGAGGCGCTGGCCATGGCCGACCGTGTGGTGGTGATGAAGCTCGGTGTGGTGCAGCAGGTCGGCACGCCCCAGGAGGTGTTCGCGCGGCCGGCCACGCTGGATGTGGCGCGCTTTATGGGTTACCGCAATGTGCTGCCGGCCCGGGTGCTGCGCTCGGATGGCACCAGTGTCACGGTCGAAGGCGCGGGCGGCGTTCGCCTGGCGGGCACGGCCATGCAGGCCCTGCCCGAAGGCGCCACCGTCATGGTGGCCGTGCGGCCCGACGAGATCGCGATTGCCGAAGGCGAACACGCCTTCCCCGGCACGGTGGAAACCGCGGAGTATGGCGGCCGCGAATGGCTGCTGCAGGTCAGGACGGCTTTTGAGGACCTGCTCTATGTGCGTTCGTCACGTGCCGTCACGCCGGGTGACAGCGTGATGCTGGCTGCGGCGCCCGATCGGGTGCTGGTCTATGCGGGAGAGTCCTGAAATGGCCGGACTCGCCACGCCAACCCCCGCCGCCCAACATGCGCGGCCGCCGCTGGACCCGGCCGTGATGCTGGTCGCGCCGGCGGCCGCGGTGATGGTCATGTTTTTTGTCTACCCCTTTGCCTACGGCCTGCTGCTGTCCTTCCAGCCGGCACAGGGCGGGGTGCTGCAGAACTACATCCATTTTTTCCAGACACGCGACCTGTGGCAGACCATAGGCAACACCATGCAATTGGCGCTGCCGGCCACGCTGATCAACGTCGGCTTTGCGCTGGCCATTGCTTACGCCACGCGCGTCAAAAGCCCTTACCAGCGCCTGCTGTCCACCCTGCTGGTGGTGCCGCTGACCCTGGGCACGGTGCTGATCGCCGAAGGCATGCTGACCTATTTCGGCCCGCGCGGCTGGCTGGCGCAGGCGCTGCACTGGCTGAACCTCTATGAAGGCTCGATACGCCTGACGCACAACTACTGGGGTGTGCTGATCTCGCTGGTCATCACCGGTTTTCCGTTTGCCTACCTGCTGATCCTCTCCTACATCACCGGCATAGACCCGGCGCTGCCGCGCGCCGCGGCCACGCTGGGCGCCGACGGCTGGAACCGCTTTCGCTACATTTATTTGCCGCTGCTCACGCCGGGCCTGGTCATGGCCTTCTGCCTGAGTTTTGTGCAGGCCTTCTCGGTCTTTCCTTCGGCGGTGCTGCTGGGCTCGCCGGCCGGCACCACGCGCGTGATTGCGATTGCGGCCTACGAAGCGGCTTTTGAGCAGTACGACTACTCGCTGGCCTCGGCCGTCGCCATGATCATGGGCCTGGCCCAGCTGGCCATCGTCGCCGCCGCGCTGGGCCTGCGCCGGCTGTTTTACCGCGGCCCGGTCACCGGAGGCAAGGGATGAGCGCCGCGGCACAACAGCATCCCCACCCGCTGCGCGACCGTGCCTGGCGCGCGCTGGTCTGGGGTGTCATCGCCTTCTTCCTGGTCAATGTCGGCCTGCTGATCCTCGCGGTCGCGACCAACTCGGTGGCCACACGCTGGCTGGGCACCTGGCTGCCCGAGGCCTACACCACGGCCTGGTATGTGTCGGCCTGGAAGGAGTTCCAGCTCAGCCATGTGCTGGTGGTCACCGTGGTGGTGGTGTTCTCGGTGGTCTTTCTGTCGCTGCTGATCGGCGTGCCGGCCGCCTACACGCTGGCGCGCAAGGACTTTCGCGGCAAGAAGCTGCTCACGCTGCTGTTTTTGCTGCCGCTCATGGTGCCGCCCATCACCTACGGCATTCCGCTGGCCACGGTGATGTACCAGCTGCACCTGGCCGGCACCCTGCCGGGCGTGATCATCGCCAACATGATCCCGGCCCTGCCCTTTGTGATCCTGGTGATGACGCCCTTCGTCGAGCAGGTGGACACCAACATCGAATCGGCCGCGCGCGTTTTCGGCGCCAATACGCGGCAGATGTTTCTCTACACCCTGGTGCCGCTGCTGGCGCCCGGTGTGCTGGCGGCCGGCCTGCTGGTGCTGGTGCGCACGGTGGCCATGTTCGAGCTGACCTTTCTGGTGGCCGGCCCCGACACCCAGACCCTGGTGGTCGCGCTGTATTACGCGGTCTTCGCCGCGGGCGTGCGCGCCGGGCAGTCGGTGGATGCCATGGCCATGATTTACATGGCGATCACGGTGCTGTGGCTGCTGATCGCGCTGCGCTTTGTGAACCCGACTCAGCTGGTCAGCCGCGTCAAGGAGCATCCGGTCAAGGGCTGAGCACGGCAGTAAAAATTTCCGTTGGTGGAAATTGGGCACGGAAAGCAGCATGGGCTGTTCTCCGTGCTTTTTTTTGCCGCAACCGCTTAGCGCCGCGACGACACCACAATGCCGCCCACGATCAGCACAAAGGCCAGCGCGTGGTAGAGGTGCGGCAGCTCGCCGAGGAAGGCGGCCGAGAGCAGTGCGGCGAACAGCGGCGTGAGGTTGGAGAAAAAACCGGCGATGGCCGGCCCCACGCGCTGCACGCCCATGCCCCAGCAGCGGTAGGCGATCACCGCGGGCCCGACGGCCACGTAGAGCAGGGCGGCGGCCAGCGGCCAGCCCCAGGCGATGTGCGCGTCGGTCAGCACCCATTCGCCGGCGGCGAAAGCGCCCGACCAGCCCAGGCCGAACACGATTTGCGCCAGCAAAAAAGCCGCCCAGTCGCCACGAATCTCTTTGGGTTCCCTGGGTTGCGACAGCAGCCAGCTGTAAAACGCCCAGGCCAGTGTGGCCAGCAGCACATAGAGGTCGCCGGGCACCAGCTGCACCTGCATCAACAGCGCCCATTGACCGCGCGAGAGCACCACCAGCACGCCGGCAATCGACAGCACGGCGCCGGCGAGCTGGCGCCGCGACACCGGCTGGCCAAAGCACAGCGCGCCCACCACCAGCATCCAGATGGGCACGCTGGAGGCCACGAGCGTGACGTTGAGTGGTGTCGAGGTCTTGAGCGCCAGGTATTGCAGCGCGTTGTAGCAGCCCACGCCCAGCAGGCCCAGCACGGCAAAGCGCTTCCAGTGGGACCAGAGGCTGCTGCCGGGTTGGAGCAGGCGCCAGGCCAGCGGCAGCAGGATCACGAAGGCCAGGGCCCAGCGCAGGAAGTTGAGCGTCATGGGCGGCACCAGGCCGGTGACCAGGCGGCCCACCACGGCATTGCCGGCCCAGAGCATGGGGGGAAGCACCAGCAGCGAGGCGGTGGCGGGAGTCAGGCGCTGAGTCATGGCGGCGACTTTAGCAAGCGCCGTCCTTGCCCGTGGGCAGGCCGGGATTCAACCCTCGGCCCGAGCGGCCCATTTTGATTCATGGCACCATGGCGGCCACGCATTTATTTCTCCCTCTGCAAGGAACACGCCCATGGCCTCATACCCCTCCAAAGCCGTCCACATCAACCAGCACGGCGGCCCCGAAGAACTCAGGCTGGTGGACGTCACGGTGGGCGAGCCCGGCCCGGGCGAGATACGCATACGCCACAAGGCGGTGGGCCTCAATTACATCGACGTCTACCAGCGCAGCGGCGTCTACCCCTTTGCCATGCCGCTGCAGCTGGGCATGGAGGCCTCGGGTGTCATCGAGGCCGTGGGCGAGGGCGTCACCCACCTCAAGGCCGGCGACCGCGCGGCCTATGCCAGCCAGCCGCCCGGCAGTTATTGCGAGTTGCGTGTGATGCCGGCCAAGTGCGTGTGCAAGCTGCCCGACGCGATCTCTTTTGAGACCGGCGCGGCCATGATGCTCAAGGGCCTGACCACGCAGTACCTGCTGCGCCGCACCCAGCCGCAGGGCGGCTTGCAGGCCGGCGACTATGTGCTGTTCCACGCGGCGGCCGGCGGTGTGGGCCTGATCGCCTGCCAGTGGGCCAGGGCCATGGGCCTGCAGCTTATAGGCACGGCGGGCTCCGACGAAAAATGCGCGCTGGCCCTGTCGCAGGGCGCGGCCTTCGCCATCAACTACACGAAGGAAGACTTCGTGGCCCGCGTCAAGGAGATCACCGGCGGCAAGGGCGTGAAGGTGGTGTACGACTCGGTGGGCAAGGACACTTTCATGAAGTCGCTGGACTGCCTGCGCCCCTTCGGCCTGCTCGCCAACTTCGGCAATGCCTCGGGCAAGACGCCGCCGCTGGACATAGGCGTGCTGGCGGCCAAGGGCTCGCTCTATGTTTCAAGGCCCACGCTGTTCACCCACATCGCCACGCGCGAAGTCACCCAGGAAATGGCCGACGAGCTGTTTGCCATGGTGACCAGCGGCAAGGTCGCTATCCCGATAGACCAGCGGTTTGCCCTGGCCGATGTGGCCGAGGCGCACCGCGCGCTGGAAGCCCGCAAGACCACGGGCTGCACCATACTGACTTTGTAAACCGGGGCGAAATGGCCGGCCTCTGGGCCTAGGCCTGTGTAAAGCTGCGGGACGGGATTCAACGCAAGCCGGGGGGTGTGCGTTTAAGAAGCTGTTTAGGCCATAAACAGCTTCCAAGGCTGCAGGAGAAAAACATGCCCACAGCGAATACCCTGGCCGGCGTTCTGGCTGCCTTGCTGGCCGGCCTCGCCGGCCCCGCGGCGCAAGCCGAAGGACAGACCGAAGCCGTCCCCCCCACGGCCAATCTTTCAGCCACCTGGCGCGCGGCCTCGCGCCTGGGCTATGCGCCCACGCCGGCCTGGCCGCAGGCCGCCGCCTCGCCCCGCGCCTGGGCGCTGCAGCAGCTCGATGCGGCCTATGCCGCGAGCAAGCGCCCGCCCACCCTTCCCGCCGAACTTGCCGGCATCAACGCGCCGCTGGGCGACATCGCGCGCAGTTTCCAGGCCGAGCGTGAGACGCGCCGCAGCGCGCGCCAGACGCCCAAACCCGGCATGGCGGCCACCGCCGATGCGGCAGCGGGCAATGAAAAATTCAGCCGCGAGATGGCCCAGGGCGCGGCCGCCTGGCGGCTGATGTCCTGCAGCGACCCCGCGCTCGAGAACCCGCTGCTCGCGCGCATGACCGAGTTCTGGTTCAACCACCTCAATGTGTTTGTCGGCAAGGGCCCGGTGCGACCCTTTGTCGGCCACTATGAGATCAACGTGATACGCGCCCACGCCCTGGGCCGGTTTGAAGACCTGCTGCTGGCCAGCGCCAAACACCCGGCCATGCTGTTCTACCTGGACCAGGCGCAAAGCAACAGCCGCGGCCTCAATGAAAACTACGCGCGCGAGCTCATGGAACTGCACACCCTGGGCGTGAACAGCGGCTACACGCAAAAAGACGTGCGCGAGCTGGCCCGCATCCTGACCGGCTGGACGGTCAACCTCAAGGACGGCGAAGGCTTTCGTTTTGCCGAGCGCCTGCACGACAAGGACGGCAAGGTCCTGCTGGGCCGCACCTTCGGCAATGAGAGCGTGGCCGAGGGCGAGGAGGCCATACGCTACCTGGCGCGCCGGCCCGAGACGGCGCGTCGCGTCGCCACCCGGCTGGCAACTTTTTTTGTGGCCGACAAACCGCCGCCCGCGCTGGTGGCCCGGCTGGCCGCGGTTTTTACCGACACCCAGGGCGACCTGCGCGCGGTGATGCGCAGCCTGATCGAGTCGCCCGAGTTCTGGGCCAAGGACAACCAGCTGTTCAAGACCCCGCTGGACTTTGCCTGCTCGGCGCTTGCCGCGGCCGGTGGCGTCAGGGACAGGCGCGACATAGGCCAGACCCTGGGCTTTCTCGCGCAGGCCGGCCAGCCCATGCATGGCTGGCAGACGCCTGACGGCTACAAGACCGACGCCAACACCTGGCTCGCGCCCGAGGCGCTGACGCGGCGCGCCGACTACGCCATGGGCCTGGCCCAGCGCACGGCCGAGCCGGCCTACCTCAATGCTTTTTTCAGCGTCGCGACGCGTGAGCGCATCGCCCAGGAGCCCGCGCAGATGCGCACCGGCCTGATGCTGGCCAGCCCCGATTTCATGCGTAAGTAAGTCAATCAATAAACCGCGCGAGGATAGCCATGGACCCCATTCCTTCTTCATCGGTCAATCTGCTGCAACGCCGAAGCCTGCTCGGCATGGGCGCCTTGTCCGCCCTGTCGCTGGCGGCGCCCGGCGTATGGGCGCAAGCCGCGCCCGGCCTGAACAACGGGCGCCTGGTGGTGGTTTTTTTGCGCGGCGCTTATGACGGCCTGTCGGCCTTTGTGCCTTATGCGGACAAGGACTACTACGCGCTGCGCCCCAGCATCGCGATCGCCGCGCCCGACGGCACGGCGCAAACCGCGATCAAGCTCGACAAAACCTTTGCCCTGCATCCCGCCCTCGCTCCGCTGCTGCCGCTGTGGCAGCAGGGCGTGCTCGGCTTTGTGCCCGCGGCCGGCCTGCCGGCGCCGAATCGTTCGCACTTTGATGCGCAGTACCAGATGGAAATCGCGCAAAGCGGCAAGACCAGCAGCGCGCCCGGCTGGCTCAACACCACGGCGGGCATAGGCCGGGCCGGGGCGGGCGGCGCGGTCGCGCTCGGTGTGGGCGAGGCCAACCCCGCCATCCTGGCCGGCCAGGCCGCCGCCGTGCGTTTGATTCCGCGCGGCCAGTCGGCCGAGCGCACCGGCGTGCTGGCCAACGACAAGACCCGCCAGGCGCTGATGGACTTGTATGGCGGCGACGACAAACTCAGCGAAGCCTTTCGCCAGGGCGCGGGCAGCCGCATGCAGAGCGCGCAGGAATTGACTGAACAAAAAAGCGCCAGGGCCGAAAAGATGGCGCAGGACGCCAAACGCATGGCCGACAGAACGCTGGACCGCGACGGCACGCCCGCCAACCTGCAGGCACTGAACGCGCAGATGCTGGCGGCCAGCAACGGTGCGGCCGACCCGGTGGGCCTGCAGCTGGACGCGCAGCACCTGGGCACGCTGATGCGCAACGACCGCAAACTGCGCCTGGGCTTTTTATCGGCCGGCGGCTGGGACACCCATGCCAACCAGGGTGCGGCCACCGGCCAATTGGCCAACAACTTAGGCAACCTCGCGCGCGGCATCGCGCAGCTGCGCCAGGATTTTGCGGAGCCCGGCGACGTGGTCGTGGTGATGAGCGAGTTCGGCCGCACCAGTGCGGAGAACGGTACCCGTGGTACCGACCACGGCTTCGGTAATGCGATGTGGCTGATGGGGAATCGGGTTGCCGGCGGGCGCTGGCATGGGGTATGGACGGGTCTCGGCCAACTTAACGAAGGCCGCGACCTGCCGGCCCACCATGACTATCGGGCCGTGCTGGCCCAGGTGCTTCGTGGCGCCTTTGCGTTTGGGGATTCGCAGTTGGCGGAGGTGTTGCCTGGGGTTAAGTGGGATAAGAGGTTGGATGGGGTTTTTAATAAGGCTTGAATGAGGTCGGGTCTTGCTCCGGCCTTACGCGCTCTTCCTCCTCATCCTCCTCCTTCCTCTTCTTAGTTCAGCTGGCCGGGTCTCGCCCCGGCGGGCGAGGCACTTTTCTTTGCTTCGCCAAAGAAAAGTACCCAAAAGAAAGGCGACCCGCAGTCTGGGTCCCTGCGCTTCGCTCCGGGCAACCTGCGGTGCTCGACTACGGCGGGGTCTCGCGCAAACTCGCTTCGCTCAGACAAGCGCGATCCCTGATCCGCCTACGTCTGCGCTCCTCGGCCCAGCCAGGACGGGGCAATCGGGAGCGGGGACAGAAGACAAAGAAGCCAAATACAAACAAGGACACGCCATGGCGTGTCCTTGTTTCTTCGGGTATTCGGTATTGGTATTCCTGTCCCCACCCCCTTGTGTATGCGCCGAGGAGCGGAGGTCCAGACGGATAAGGGCTGGCGTTGTCTGAGCGAAGCGTAGCGTAGCGAGTTTAGCCAGACCCCGGCTGGACCGAGCACCGCAGGCTGCCCGTAGCGAAGCGAAGGGACGCAGACACCAGGGTCGCCTTTTCTTTTGCTTACTTTTGGTGTTTGCGTAACTTCGCTTCGCGAAGTGAGCAAACCCCGCGCGCGTAGCGCGCCTTTTGGCGAACAAAAGAAAACCCGCTGTGCGGGTTTCGATAAAAGTGAGTTGCCGCCGGGCAACCCCCGGCCCCGGAACCAAGCAAAACACATCCCCAAAACAAAACCCAAGAAGTAAACTGACAGCCTCAAAAACCATGACCAACCCGAACCACAATCCAGACTGGTTGCGCGACCTGCGAGCAGGCGCAATCGTCCCACCCTTGCACCCGCGCGTGCCGCTATGGGCCGGCGAATCCGTGATCGGTTCGGTGGAACCGGGTTTCTTCCACAAGCTCGCCCTGCACACCATGACCGACGGCGACCATCCCCTCCTCAAGGAAGAGCGCCCCGGAACCCTGGGCTGGCGCGTGATGGGTGACGTGACGACCAGCTTGAACAAGATCGCGGTCGCGCTGCACGAGGCGGGCCTGGCCGGTGCCTGGCGCGATGAGCAGCTTGCGGTGCCCGACCAGTTCGGCCACCGCAAGGGCACGGTGGAGCGGGCGGCGGTGCGGCCGCTGGGCATCACCACGCTGGCGGTGCACCTGGTGGGGCAGTCGCCCGACGGGCGTTTCTGGGTGCAGCAGCGCGCCTTCAACAAGTCCAACGACCCGGGCCTGTGGGACACGCTGATGGGCGGCATGGTGTCGGCTGCCGACACGGTGGAAACCGCGCTCACGCGCGAGACCTGGGAAGAGGCTGGCCTGCATGTGAAGCAGTTGCTGGCCATGCGTTATGGCGGCCGGCTGGTGGCGCGGCGTCCGTCCACTGACGGCAAGGGCGCGGGCTACGTGGTGGAAGACATCGACTGGTATGTCTGCACCGTGCCCGAGGGCATGGTGCCGGACAACCAGGACGGCGAGGTCGAACAATTCCGCCTGATGGACGCCGCGCAGTTGCTGGACGCCATGCAGCGCGGCGAGTTCACGCCTGAGGCGGCCCTGATCCTCTCGGACGCGATGGGACTGGCCTGAGGACTTCCCTGCCGGCTCAGGCCTGGTCGGTGAGCGCGGAAGCGCGCAGCCGGTTGGGTGCCAGCGCGCCGGCTGAATCGAGGATAGGGTAGGCGATCGAGCAGATGTGCGAGTTGATGCGCTTGAGTTCGCTGATCAGGTCGATGTGCAGCGAGCTGGTTTCCAGGCTTTGCACCGTGTTGGCCGAGAGCCGGCCCAGGTGGGTGGTGGCATAGGCGCGCTCCAGGTCGCGGAAACGCGCTTTTTCCTCGAGCAGTTTTTGCGCATCGCGCACCGTGCCGTTCAGGAACACGCTCATGCCCAGGCGCAGGTTGTCGACCAGGCGCTCGTGCAGCTCGACGATCTCGGCCATGCCGGCTTCCGAGAAATTGCGTCCCGGCTTGATTTTTTTGTCCTCGATGTCGATCAGCACGCGCTCGATGATGTCGCCTATCTGCTCCATGTTGATGGTGAAGCTGATGATGTCGGTCCAGCGGCGGCTTTCCTCCTCGGCCAGGGCCTCGCGCGAGATCTTGGTCAGGTAGTACTTGATCGAGGAATACAGCTCGTCGACGATGTCGTCCATCTTGCGCAGGTCCTCGGCCAGCTTGAGGTCGTTGTTGCGTATGACCTGCAGCACGCCCAGAAGCATGCTCTCCACCACGTCGGCCTGGTGCAGTGCTTCGCGCGCGGCGCAGGAGATCGCCAGTGAGGGTGTGGCCAGGGCCGAAGGGTCCAGGTGGTGGGGGCGTCCGCCGGCCTTGCTCTTGTCGGGCTTGGGCAGCAGCTTTTCCACCCAACGCGCGATCACCTGCGTCCAGCCTATGAAGACCGCGCCCACCAGCATGTTGAAGGCCAGGTGGAACAGCACGACCACGGTGGCGGCCTCGCCGAGGTAGGGCCGCACATGGCGTATCCACAAGCCCACAAAAGGCGCGGCGACCACAATGCCCAGCAGCTTGAACACCAGGTTGCCCAGCGGCACCTGCCGCACTTGCACGGGCGAGCGCAGCGTGGTCAGCACGGCCAGCAGGCCGCTGCCCAGGTTGGCGCCCAGCACCAGGCCCAGCGCCACGTCGAGGGGGATCACGCCCGAGGCGGCCAGCGTGGCCGTGAGCAGCACGATGGCCAGGCTGGAATACGAGACCACGGCCAGGAAGGCGCCGGCGGTGATTTCAAGCAGCAGGTCGCTGCTCAGCGAGGCCAGCAAGGCCTTGACGGCCGGCGCCTGGGTCAGCACCTCGGTGGAGGCCGTGACCAGGCGCAGCGCCAGCAGCATCAGGCCCAGGCCGATCAGCACGCGGCCCACGCGGCCGACATTGGTGTCCTGGCGCGAGATGAACAGCACCACGCCGGCGAAGATAAAGAGCGGCGACAGCCAGGACAGGTCGAACGAAAACACCACGGCCATCAGGCTGGTGCCTATGTCCGCGCCCAGCATCACGGCCAGCGCCAGCGGCAAGGTGACCAGGCCCTGGCCGACAAAGGACGAGACGATGAGCGAGGTGGCGGTGCTGGACTGCACCAGCGCCGTGACGCCTATGCCCGAGACCGCGGCGGCCAGCCGGTTGCTGATGCTGACGGCCAGCACGTGGCGCAGGTTGGCGCCGAAGACGCGCAGTATGCCGGTGCGTACCAGGTGGGTGCCCCAGACCAGCAGCGCGATCGCCGCCAGGAGATTCAACAAATGCTTCATGCGGTGATTGTCCGTTCAACAATGCCGGGGCGATGTGCCGCGGGCGTCAGGGGTGCGAGGGCCGACAGGCTTTC
This sequence comes from Polaromonas sp. P4_F6, assembly GCF_056401275.1. Taxonomy (NCBI): domain Bacteria; kingdom Pseudomonadati; phylum Pseudomonadota; class Betaproteobacteria; order Burkholderiales; family Comamonadaceae; genus Polaromonas; species Polaromonas sp. P4_F6. Next base: position 79,111 of record NZ_JBFUJQ010000011.1, read on the forward strand.
GAGGCCGGTCATCAGATGGTAAAGCGAAGAGGCCGGTGAGGGGGCGAGATCAAAACCGCCGTCCTCGCGCTGCCACTCATGCCACAGGCCGGGCACGTCAGTGGCCAGGAAACGCATCAGGCCCGAGAAACTGCCGGCCACGGCGGCCTGGAAAGCCGGGGCGCTGGCCGCATCGCCCAGGCCTTGGGTGGCGAACAGCAGCGAGGTCCTGAGCCTTTCGGTCTGCGCCCACAGCCGCGCCCTGCGGTCCGTGGGCTTGCCTGCCTCATCGACGGCAAACAGCGCGACCTGGCGTTCGCTGTCTATGCCGAAGGAGCGGCCGAAGTTTTCGAGCGCGATGGCTTCGCTGCGTGCGTGGATGCCCAACAGGCCCTCGGCCTGCAGCAACAGGTAAGCCCATTCAAACTGGTGGCCGGGTTCATACAGGCGCTCCTGGGGAGTGCCCAGCGGCGCCCAGCCGGTGGTAAAGAGTTCGCCGATGGCACCATTGGCCGGGTTGATCAGGCGCGTGGTCGCCAGCTCGCACAGCGCCAGGGCCGCCGGGCGGAAGCGGCCCTCCACCCCTACGGCCACCCAGGCCAGCAGGGCTTCGAGCAAATGCATGAGCGGGTTGGACTTGAGGATGGGCTGCTGCGGCAGGCCATCGTAATAGCCGCCTTCGCCATGCGCCAGCGCGGCCTCGATTTGCCGCAGCAGGACCTGGGCGGTGTCCAGCAGCTCGCGCGGCCGGCCCTCGGCCTCATAGGCATGGGCCAGTGCGAACAGCACAAAGGCCTGGTCGTAGAGGTCTATGCTGTCGTCGGTGGTGTCCAGCGTGCTGCGGAACAGGCCGTCGGGCCGGGGATAGCGCGAGAGCATGAAGGACAGCCCATGCCGCATGGCCGCCTGCCAGGGGCCGCTCCAGCCCAGGGCGCCGGCGCGGGCATAGACATAGGTCTGCCGGGCCTGGACCCGCACGCGCACCGGCTTGCCGATGGGCTGGCCGTCCTGGCCGAGTTTTTCATGGAAACCGCCGCCTGCGTGGTCCGCGCCGCGCTCCCACCACAGGGGCAGGGCCGACTCGAACAGCCAGTGCCTGGTGTGCCGGCCTGTGTCGGCAAGAAAAGCGGGGAAGGACTCTGGGGGCATCAAGCGTGGCAAAACGGGTTGGGCGTGAGTTGTTATTCATCAGGCGGCCGCAGCGCGGCCAGAACCTGATTTTGCACCCCAAATCGCTGTTTTTTCCGGAATCGGCAAACCCCGGCCGGAAGCCCCCACCTAACTGGTTTTGCGCACCCGCAACAGCTCGTCCAGGATCAGGCAGATCGCGCCCACGGTGATGGCGCTGTCGGCGATGTTGAAGGACGGGAAATACCAGCCGCCCCAGTGGAACTGCAGGAAGTCCACGACATAGCCGTGCATCGCGCGGTCAATCACGTTGCCCAGGGCGCCGCCCAGGATGCAGGCCAGCGCGAAGCAGAACAGCTTTTGCCCTGCATGCGAGCGCAGCATCCACAGGATGAACAGCGCCGCGGCGATGCCGATGGCGGTGAAGAACCAGCGCTGCCAGCCCGAGGCTTCGGCCAGGAAGGAAAAGGCCGCGCCGGTGTTGTGCACCCGCACCACGTTGAAGAAGCTGGTCACGTAGGTGGAATCGCCCAGGCGGTAATAACCCAGGATCAGCACCTTGGTGAACTGGTCGGCGATCAGGATGATCAGCGCCAGGCCCAGCCAGGGAAGCAGCGAACTCGGGGAGCGCGTGAAGGTGGTTTTGGCCATTACGCGAACTTCCGCGCTTCGCCGGCGCCGAACAGGTTGCTGGTGCAGCGGCCGCAAATCGTCGGGTGGGCCGGGTCATGGCCCACGTCGGCGCGGTAGTGCCAGCAGCGTTCGCATTTGGCGTCGATGCTGGGCGTCACCTGGGTGGCAACCGCGCTGGCGGCGGCCACTTCGATGGCGGAGGTGATGAAGACGAATTTCAGGTCTTCGCCCAGGCCGGCCAGCAGCGCGTGGTCCTCGGCCGGCACTTCGAGCATTACATTGGCTTGCAGCGAGGAGCCCACCTTGCCGTCGGCGCGCAGGGTTTCGATGTCCTTGTTGACCGTGTCGCGCAGCTCGCGGATACGCGACCACTTGGCCAGCAGCGCCGCGTCGGGCGCGGGGAACTCGGAGTACGTTTCCATGAAGATGGACTCGGACGAGCCGAACACCTTCCAGGCCTCTTCGGCCGTGAAGCTCAGGAAAGGCGCCATCCAGCGCAGCATGGCGTGCGTGATTTGCCAGAGCGCGGTTTGCGCGCTGCGGCGGGCCAGCGATTTGGGGCCGGTGGTGTAGAGCCGGTCTTTCAGGATGTCGAGGTAGAAGGAGCCCAGGTCTTCGCTGCAGTAGATCTGCAGCTTGGAGACCACCGGATGGAACTCATAGACCTCGTAGTGCGCCAGGATGTCGGCCTGCAGCTGCGAGGCGCGGCTCAGCGCGTAGCGGTCGATTTCCAGCATCTGGTCAAACGGCACGGCGTCCTTGGCCGGGTCGAAATCGCTGACGTTGGCCATCAGGAAGCGCAGCGTGTTGCGGATGCGGCGGTAGGCGTCGACCACACGGGCCAGGATCTTGTCGTCTATGCCCAGGTCGCCCGAATAGTCGGTCGAAGCGCACCACAGGCGGATGATTTCGGCGCCCAGTTTGTCGCTGACTTCCTGCGGCACTACGACGTTGCCTTCGCTCTTGCTCATCTTGCGGCCCTTGCCGTCCACGGTGAAGCCGTGCGTGAGCAGGCCCTTGTAGGGCGCGCGGTCGTACATCGCGCAGGCGGTGAGCAGCGAGGAATGGAACCAGCCGCGGTGCTGGTCGTGGCCCTCGAGGTAGAGGTCGGCCGGCCAGGTCGATTGCGCGGCATGGCTGTGGCGCAGCACGTGGTCGTGCGTGGTGCCGGAGTCGAACCAGACATCGAGGATGTCGGTGCTCTTGATGTAGTCGGCCGCCTCGGCGCCCAGGATGGATTCGGCGCTGGCCTTGCTCCAGGCTTCGATGCCGCCGGCTTCCACCATGCGGGCGGCCTGGTCCATGATTTCCATGGTGCGCGGGTGCAGCTCGCCGGTGGCGGTGTGGATGAAAAAGGGCAGGGGCACGCCCCAGTTGCGCTGCCGGCTGATGCACCAGTCGGGCCGCCCGGCGATCATGTCGCGCAACCGGGCCTTGCCGTTTTCGGGGTAGAAGCTGGTTTCCTCGATGGCGGCCAGGGCCAGCTCGCGCAGGGTCTTGCCGGCCTTGTCGCTGGCGAACACGCCCTGGGTGCCGGCGGTTTCGCCGTCCATGCGGATGAACCACTGGGCCGCTGCGCGGTAGATCACCGGCGTCTTGTGGCGCCAGCAGTGCGGGTAGCTGTGCTGGATGTCTTGCGTGGCGAAGAGGCGGCCGTGCTCGCGCAGCTTGTCGATGACCAGCGGCGCGGCCTTCCAGATGTTGAGGCCGCCGAAAAACGGCAGCTCGTCGACATAGCGGCCGTTGCCCTGCACCGGGTTGAGGATGTCCTCATGGGCGATGCCGTTGGAGACGCAGGAGTTAAAGTCTTCCACGCCGTAGGCGGGCGAGGAGTGCACGATACCGGTGCCGTCGTCGGCGGTGGCGTAGTCGGCCAGGAACACCGGGCTGAAACGGCGATAGCCCGGGTCGGCGTCGTAGAACGGGTGCTCAAAGTTGATCTTCGCAAGGTTTTCACCCTTGGTGACGGCGATGACGCGGCCTTGCAGCTGGAAGCGCTCCAGGCATTTGTCGACCAGCACCGAAGCCAGCACCAGCAGCCCGCGCTCGGTGTCCACCAGCGAATACTCGAGCTCGGGATTCAGGTTCAGCGCCTGGTTGGCGGGGATGGTCCATGCGGTCGTGGTCCAGATGACAGCGAAGGCGTCCTTGCTAAGCGCGGCCTGGCCGAAGGCCAGCGCCAGCTTTTGCGGCTCGGCGCATTTGAAGCCGACGTCCAGCGTGCTGGATTTTTTGTCGGCGTATTCGATTTCAAACTCGGCCAGCGAGGAGCCGCAGTCAAAACACCAGTACACGGGCTTCAGGCCGCGGTAGACAAAACCGCGCTCCATGATGCGTTTGAGCGCGCGGATTTCATTGGCCTCGTTGCCGAAGTCCATGGTGCGGTAGGGGTTGTCCCATTCGCCGAGCACGCCCAGGCGCTTGAAGTCGGCCCGCTGGCCCTCGATCTGCTCGGTGGCGAAGGCGCGGCTCTTGGCCTGCACCTCGTCGCGCGGCAGGTTGCGGCCGTGCAGTTTTTCGATCGCGTTTTCGATCGGCAGGCCGTGGCAGTCCCAGCCGGGCACGTAGATCGCGTCCAGGCCCTTGAGCTGGCGCGCCTTGACGATCATGTCTTTGAGGACCTTGTTGACGGCGTGGCCGATGTGGATCTTGCCGTTGGCATAGGGCGGGCCGTCGTGCAGCACGAACTTGGGCTTGCCGGCCCGCACGTCGCGCAGCTTTTTGTAAATACCTTTGTCGTCCCACTCCTTGGCCCAGCCGGCTTCGCGCTTGGGCAGGTCGCCGCGCATGGGAAACGGGGTGTCTGGCAGGTTCAGGGTGCTGCGGTAATCGGTTTTGGTCTCGGACATGGGATGCTCTTGTTAGGGCGGCCCGGGAAAGCGGGGCGCCGGCCATACGGTGGGGAGGAAAGCCATCCGCCGTGAAAGCAGGGCGGGGCCAGAGGCGACGAGATCGTCTAAATTCGGTCGCGCGTGGTCTGGCGGCTGGTTTCCGTGTGCATGGCGGCTGAAAACGACTGGGGCAGGGCAAAAAACGCCCGCGCCTCGTCGCAGTCCTTGGCGATGCCTGTTTTCAGGCTCTCCAGGCTGTCGTATTTCAGTTCGTCGTGCAGTTTGTGCAGCAGTTCCACGCGGATGATTTTACCGTATGCCCCCTCGGGGCCCAGGCCGGCGGGCCATTCGAGGCAATGGGTCTCCAGCAGCACCCGCCCGCCGTTGACGTCGGCCGGGTCCAGCGAGGGCCGTATGCCCAGGTTGGCCACGCCCGGGACGGCTTTGTCGGCCAGGCCGTGCACCTGCACCGCAAAAATCCCGCCGGCGGCCGGTTTCCAGTGCGAAAAACGCAGGTTGAGGGTGCGAAAACCGAGGTCGCGCCCCAGCTTTCGGCCGTGCACCACATGGCCGGAAACGCTGTAAGGCCGGCCCAGCAGGCCGGCGACGCGGTCCATGCGGCCCTGGGCCAGCGCCTCGCGCACGGCGGAACTGGAGACCCGGGTGCCGTGCACCTCGTAGCTGTTCATGCGGGCCACGTCAAAGCCCAGGCGCTCGCCGGCGGCGTCCAGCATGGCGTAGTCGCCCACCCGTTTGGCGCCGAAGCGGAAGTCGTCGCCCACCAGCACGTATTTCACCCCCAGGCCGCGCACCAGCACGTCCTGGATAAAGGCCTCGGCCGGCTGGGAAGCCAGCGCGGCGTTAAAGGGCAGCACCACGCACTGGTCTATGCCGCAGCGCGCCAGTTCGGTGAGCTTGTCGCGCAGGGTGGCGATGCGGGCCGGCGCGAGTTCGGGCTTGCGCGCCACGGCGGCGAAATAGTCGCGCGGATGGGGCTCAAAGCTCATGACGCAGCTGGGCACCCCGCGGTGCTGGGCCTCGTTTTTCAGCAGCGCCAGCATGGCCTGGTGGCCGCGGTGCACGCCGTCGAAGTTGCCTATGGTCAGGGCGCAGTGTTCGGCCAGCTGGGGATGGTGGTAGCCACGGAAAACTTTCATGGGGCAATTATCGTTTTTGTAGCGCCGGAGCCCGGTTGAGCGGGGCTTGAACGTGGTTAATGGGGGATTTGGGGGCGTTTTTCATGATTTCACTGTATATTGATACACAGTACCGTGTCTCATGCGTCGTCCACCTTGATGGAGGTTCGTTTTGAAGGTCTTGAAGCTCTCAGCCCAGGGATTGCCACAGTCGTGGATCAGCCTTGAACAAGCCGTGTTGCATTACGCGGCCGACGAGGTGCGCTGGGAGATGGGCGCGCGGGTGGTGGTCTTTCACGGCGGCCACAACGCGATCACGGGCCAGCAGTCCATCATCACGGTCAACAGCATCATAGGCACCAAGGGCGTGCCCAACATCAACCCCTTTGACCTCAAACCGGGCCTGACCAACGGCAAGCTGTTTGCCCGCGACCGCAATGTGTGCGCCTACTGCGGCGGGCATTTCCATGAGGAAGGCCTGACGCGCGAGCACATCATCCCCTTCGCGCAAAACGGGGTGGACACCTGGATGAATGTGGTGACGGCCTGCCGCGCCTGCAACCACCGCAAGAGCAGCCGCACGCCCGAGCAGGCCCACATGCCGCTGCTGTACACGCCTTATGTGCCCAGCCTCTGGGAAGACTTCATCCTGCGCAACCGCCGCATCCTGGCGGACCAGATGGAGTTTTTGATGGCGCACATTCCCAAAACCTCACGCCTGCACGCGTAACTCTCCTGATAGGGTAGCGCGGCTGGGTCAAGTGCCAGCGCGGAACCGGCTTTGCCGGGCCGCAGGCCGCTTCGGGGGAGCCATACTTTCAGGCAAAAACCCCGGCGGTGTCCTGCATGCGGCTGGACACCTCGCCCAAGTGGTGCAGCGTGTCGCCGAAGCTCATTTCGAGCTGGGTCAGCTTCTTGAAGTAGTGGCTCACGATGTATTCGTCGGTCACGCCGATGCCGCCGTGCAGTTGCACCGCCTGCTGGCCGACAAAACGCATGGACACGCCGAGCTGGTACTTGGCGCGGGCCAGGGCCCGGCGGCGCTCGTCGGCCGGGGCGTTGAGCTTGAGCGAGGCGTAGTAGCTCATGGAGCGGGCCAGTTCCAGCTGCATCTTCATGTCGGCCACGCGATGGCGCAGGGCCTGGAAGCTGCTGATGGCCACGCCGAACTGCTTGCGGGTGTTCATGTACTCGACGGTGATGGCCAGGGTCTTGTCCATCACGCCCACGGCTTCGGCGCAGGTAGCGGCGATGCCGATGTCGACGGCATGGGCCAGGGCCGTGAGGCCGTCCAGCGTGAGCAGCGCAGCGGGCGCGTTCTTGAGCGTGAGCTCGGCGGCGCGGCCGCCGTCCTGCGTGCCGTAGCCGCGCGTCGCCACGCCGGCCGCCGTGCGTTCGACCAGGAACAGCGCAAGCTTGCCCTGGGCCATTGCAGGCACGATAAAAGCCTCGGCCTGGTCGCCGGCCGGGACTATGCTTTTGCTGCCGTCCAGCGTCCAGGCATCGCCGGCCGCCGTGGCCGTGGCCTGGCATTTTTCAAAGTCGTAGCGCGCCGCACGCTCCTGGTGGGCCAGCACCACCAGGGCTTCGCCCGAGGCGATGTTCGGCAGCCAGGCGGCCTTGAGGGCGGCGGGCGCGTAGCCGGAGAGCAGCGCGCCGGCGATCAGGGCCTGGGCAAAGGGCTCGAGCACAATGCCGCGGCCCAGTTCCTCCATCACCACCATGCCCTCGACCGGGCCCATGCCCAGGCCGCCGTCGGCCTCGGGAATGTAAAGGCCGGTCAAGCCCAGTTCGGCGATCTGGCCATAGGCCTCACGCGAGAAGCCGCCGGCTTTGGCGATGCCGCGGCGGCGCTCGAAGCCGTAGCCCTTGTCCACCCATTTGCGCACGGCGTCACGCAGCTGTTCCTGGTCGTCGGTGAAATCGAAATCCATGATGCTTTCCTTTAAACCGGTTTAGCCGAGAACGACTTGCGAGACGATGTTTCGTTGCACTTCGTTGGAGCCGCCGTAAATCGTGGTCTTGCGCAGATTGAAATAGGTGGACGCCAGCGGCGCGTCGCCGGCCAGGCCGCCGGGGAAGTCGCCCTGCCAGCCGGCTTCCATGGCTTCCTCGATCAGGGGCAGGCTGAAGGGGCCGGCGGCCAGCATCATGAGTTCGCTGTAGCGCTGCTGGATCTCGCTGCCGCGTATCTTGAGCAGGCCGGCGATGTCCAGCGAGTTTTTGCCCGATTTTTCGGCCGACAGCACGCGCAGCACCAGCATTTCGAGTGCCACCACGTCGACTTCCAGCTTGGCGATCTCGTCGCGAAAACGCGGGTCCTCGTACACGCCTTCGGCCTTGGCAATGCGCTTCAAGCGCTCGAGTTCGCGCTTGGCCCGGTTCACGTCGGCGATGTTGGTGCGCTCATGGCTCAGCAGGTGCTTGGCGTAGGTCCAGCCCTTGTTTTCCTCGCCGATCAGGTTCTCGGCCGGCACCTCGACGTTGTCGAACCAGACTTCATTGACCTCGGCCTCGCCGTCCAGCAGCACGATGGGGCGCACCGTGACGCCGGGCGACTTCATGTCGACGAGCAGGAAGGAAATGCCGGTCTGCGGCTTGCCTTCGTTGCTGGTGCGCACCAGGCAGAAAATCCACTCGCCGTACTGGCCCAGCGTGGTCCAGGTCTTCTGGCCGTTGACGATGTATTTGTTGCCCTGGCGTTCGGCACGGCACTTGACCGAGGCGAGGTCGGAGCCCGAGCCGGGTTCGCTATAACCCTGGCTCCACCAGACCTCGCCGCTGGCGATGCCGGGCAGGAAGCGCTTTTGCTGTTCGGGCGTGCCGAAGGCCATGATGACGGGCGCCACCATCACCGGGCCGAAGGGCACGACGCGCGGCGCGCCGGCCAGGGCGCACTCTTCTTCAAACAAGTGCTTTTGCACCGCATTCCAGCCCGGGCCGCCGAATTCCTTGGGCCAGCCGTGGCCCAGCCAGCCTTTTTTGCCGAGTATCTTGGCCCAGCGCTGCATATCGTCACGCGTCAGCCGCAGGGCGTTGTGCACCTTGTGCGAAATGTCGGCCGGCAGGTTGGCGCGGACCCAGGCGCGAATCTCTTCGCGGAATGCCTGTTCTTCAGGGGTGAAAGCTAAATCCATGGCGGGATGTCTCCGGGGTTGTCGGGCTGCCGCAGCGGCGTGCCTGCGGTGGATTTCTTATTTTTAGCACGGTCGTTCGCAATTTTATGTCTCAGGTGGGACATGGGGCAGGGGGCGGGCCGGCCAGCGGTCTGCGCCCCTCTAAACTAGGGGGTTATGTCCAGCGCGAACAAAAACATCGTCATCCTGATTTCCGGCAGCGGCTCCAACATGGCCGCCATCGCCCGCGCCGCGGACAAGGAAGGCTGGCGCGGGCTTTTCGGCGCCCAGGTGGCGGCCGTCATCAGCAACCGGGCTGACGCCGCGGGGCTGGAACTGGCCCAAAGCCTGGGCATCGCCACCGCCGTGGTGCCGCACAAGGATTTTGCGTCGCGCGAGGCCTTTGATGCGGAACTGATGGCGCGCATAGACGCCCATGCGCCGGCCCTGGTGGTGCTGGCCGGCTTTATGCGCATCCTGACGCCGGGCTTTGTGCAGCACTACGCGGGACGGCTCATCAACATCCACCCTTCGCTGCTGCCGGCCTTCACCGGCCTCAACACGCACCAGCGCGCAATCGACGCGGGCTGCACGGTGGCGGGCGCCACCGTGCACCAGGTGACGGCGGAGCTGGATCACGGCGCCACCCTGGCGCAGGCCGTGGTGCCGGTGCTGCCTGGCGACACAGCCGAGACCCTGGCCGCGCGTGTGCTCACGCAAGAGCATTTGATCTTTCCGCGGGCCGTGCGCGCGTTTCTCGAACGCGGCTGAGTCACGGTAGCCTGCTGCGCGGGCGCCGTGTCGCCACGGGCGGCCTTTGAAAGTGTGAAACCGAAACTGTTTTGAATCCAGCGTGCCGCGCGCACCGTATTCATCACAGCCGCTTGAATCATGGTGATTTCGGCTCTTGGTTCAACTTCTTTCATCAAAGGACTTCACATGCAGACTCAACACAAACTCGCTTCCCTGGGCGTCGCGCTGGCCCTGTCGTTTGCGGCCTTTCCCTCGTTCGCGCAGGTCATGGTGGGCGGCGCGCCCATGCTGGCCAGCAAGGACATCATCGACAACGCGGTCAACTCAAAGGACCACACCACGCTGGTCGCGGCGGTCAAGGCCGCGGGCCTGGTCGACACGCTCAAGGGCCCGGGCCCGTTCACGGTGTTCGCGCCCACCAACGCGGCCTTCGCGGCGCTGCCCGCCGGCACGGTGGACACCCTGCTCAAGCCCGAGAACAAGGGCATGCTGACCGGCGTGCTGACCTACCACGTGGTGCCCGGCAAATGGGACGCCGCGGCCATCAGCAAGATGATTGCAGACGGCAAGGGCATGGCTTCCATCAAGACGGTGGCCGGCGGCACGCTGGTGGCCAAGTCGGCCGGCGGCAAGGTCACGGTGACCGATGAAAAAGGCGGCGTGGCCACCGTGAGCATCGCCGACGTCTACCAGTCCAACGGCGTGATCCACGTGGTGGACAAGGTGCTGCTGCCCAAGTAAAAAAGCAGCGCTTTGAGGCCCGCGTGCGGCATGGCTGTGCGCGGGCCTTGTTGCGTCCGCTGCCGGCCGGTATACGTATCAGTTTGCCGGCGGTGATGCCGCTATCGGCACCAGCCGGGCCGCTTGCACGACCGACAAATAGGCCTCTTCCATGCCACCCGGCCCATGTTGCACCAGCCATTCGTCCAGCGTGCCTATAAAGCGCAGGCTGCCTGCGTGCAGGATGGCGACGCGGTCGGCCAGGTCTTGCACGTCGGCCAGCGAATGCGTGCTCATCAGCACCGCGCAGCCGGCATCGCGCTGCAGGCGCAGTTGTTCGCGCACGCGTATGCGCGAGAGTGGGTCCAGGCCGCTCATGGGCTCGTCCAGCACCAGCAGGCGGCGCCGCGCCAGGAAGGCTGCTGCGAGGCCGATTTTTTGTGCCATGCCTTTGGAGCATTCGCGGATAGGCCTGTCCAGCACGCTTTCCTCCAGGTCAAGCTCGGCCAACATGCCGGACAGGCCCCGTTGCGGAAACGGCTGGCCGTGCAAACGGGCTGCCAGCCGGAAATAGTCGCGTGCATGCAGCCAGCCCGGTGGCGAGAAACGCTCGGGCACGTAGGCGAGCTGTTCACGCGCCAGCGGCTGGCGGTGGTCCTGCCCGAAGAGGGTCAGCGTGCCCGAGGTCGGCGCGGCCAGGTCCAGCAGGCATTTGATCAAGGTGGTCTTGCCCGCGCCGTTCATGCCCAGCAAGGCCAGGCATTCGCCGGGATGGACTTGCAGCGACACGTTGGCCAGTGCCGCGCGCGCTTTCTTGGTTGTACCGTAGTGTTTATGGACCTCACGGGCCTGCAGCGCCGGGTGTTGGGCGTCGTTCATTTTTGCTCCAGCTCCTTGAGGGTGTGCGTGAGAAAACGCAGCTCGTTGTCGTCGTGTATCTGCCCGCTGGCCAGCAGCGCGCCCAGCAGGGCCCTGGCGGTGTCCAGGTCGTTCTGGCCCATGCGTAAAAAGATTTCCATCTGCCGCGCCCAGGCCGGCACCTGCGGCAAGCCTTCGGCGTATTGCCGCAGCTCGGCGGCATAGCGCACGGCCAGCGCCGGGTCTTTCATCTGCACCTTGGCCACATAGGCCACATGCGCCATCCAGCGCCAGCGATGCAAAGGGTCTTGCGGGTACTGGCCGGCGACGAAATCGGTCATCAGGCGCTGGCGCTGCGTATCGGGCACCTGGGTGTAGAGCCGCGCGGCGGCCAGCAGCGGGTACTGCCCCTGCGGGTCGAGCTGCAGGATGTGGCCCAGCCAGGCGACGACTTCGCCGTAGTCGAGTTCGCGCCAGGGCAGGCTCAGGCCGGGCTGGACGTCGTGGGCCTGCAGGTACAAGTCCAGCATCTTGGCCAGCGGCACGGGATCGTCAAGCGAGGCGAGGCGCGATGCGGTGAGGCTGGGCGGGCGGCCCAGCGGCTGCGCGCCGGCTTCGGGCACGCCGCGCCACAACGCCAGCGCCACCTGGCCGGCCAGCAGCACGGCGAACACGGCCACCACGCGCGCGGGCGCGCGGCGCGTAGTGCCGGTGCGGCGTAATTCAAACTTCACGGCGGTACAGGTCTATCAAGGAGGCGCCCGCGCACAGCGCCGCATACCAGAGCGCCCAGCCGAACTGCAGCGCGAGCAGCGCGCCCTGAACAGGCCCGCCCAGCGCCCAGGGCGAGGGCGCAAAACCCGCCAGCGGCGGCAGCAGCCAGCCCAGCAGGTCAAAGACGGCGCGGCCCGCCACCACGTCCCACGACCCGGCATCCTGCCCCACCGGGTGTGCCGCCATAAAGCGCGCCACGTCCAGCAGCCGCGCCCACAGGTAAAACGCGCAGCAGCCCGCATAAGCCGGCAGCACACGGCGCAGGCCCAATGAAAAGAACAAGGCGGCCGCCACGACGATGCTGAGCTCCAGCGCCAGCGATGCGCCCCAGGCCAGCACCGCGGTGCGCCCGCCCGGCACGGCCATGCCCAACATCACCATCGTGGCCCCCGCCGCCGCGAGCCAGGCCAGCAGCATGTAGCCGGCCTGGCGCCCCACCACAAACTGCGCGCGCGACAAGGGAAAGGCCAGCAGCACCTGGAAGAAGCCGCCCTCCATGTCGCGCACCGTGCTGGAGACCACAATGAGCGCGAGCGCCAGCACCAGGCCCAGGCGGCAAAGGTGCGCGGCCAGCGCGAGCCGGGTTTCCGCTCCCTCTGTCACCGCCATGGACGCGGCGAAGGCGCCCAGCGCGTAGACCGCCGCGAGGAAGAGCAGCAACAGCCGCGCGCTGCGGCCGCGCCAGGCTTCGATGAGGGTGAGGCGGGTGAGGGCGGTGAGGGGGGTGAGTTGCTTCATGAGGCTGTCCTTCATCACCACAACCCCGCCGCCAGAAGTTTGGCAGCCAGGACAGGGGCCGGCATCCAGGCCACGAGGTCGTCAAACTCGCCTGCGGTGCTCGTCTCATCGGTCCGGGATCGCGAAACAAAGGTACGGCGGCTGAGCGCGGTGCTACTCGGCGAGCTGCTGTCCGGGAGGTTCTGGAGTTCATCGTTACCCGCAGGTGCGGCAGATGCCGTGGAGCTGCCCATGAGAAACGCCCCCCGACCGTTCTTTCCGTGCGAATACACCACAAAGGTGGCGTTGCTTGCTGGTGTCACTGCGGAGGTGCCACAGCCGGAAATATCCACCCCAGCCACCGTGGTGCACTTGATGATGAGATTGCTGGTCGAGGTGACTGAGGCCCTGAAAGAAGTGGTGGTGGTATTGGTCAGCGGCGTCGAGACCGCGTAGCGCAATCTGTTGCCCCACGCATCAGCGCCAGAGACACCCAAGGTCGCCCAAGGCAGGTGTCCCCAACTGGCGTCTGCGGTGTCTGAAAATGTTGTGGCAGATACTGGGCATGTATTGGTCACTGTGTCGTACGTGCCCTCCACGCCGGTGTTTCCGATATCAGGGCAAGGTAGGCGCTGTTTCATCAACGCGAAACCCAACAATGCCTGCTGTGCGGCTTCCAGGGAGGCCTGGGTTGTAGCGTTTGCTTTCTGCTCAAGCATTCGCGCCACCGGAACCATCAGTCCGCCCAGGAGCAAGGCCACAATGCCCATGACAAGGGCCAGTTCCACCAAAGTGAAGCCCTGCTGGCTAAGGCGTGGATATGCGCGCACTGTCATTTCAGCTCCTTCAGAACGTCGTTGGAAGGGAGGGCCGGGTCGGGCTCGACCAATGGTCGGGATAGCCACCCGCTTTGGGTGGAATCAAATGCCAGCTTGTTGCTACCTTCGAGGCATGTCAGTGCCTGCGCAGCACAATCCTGACCGGATACGGATAATTTCCTGCCGCGCGCAAGCAATGCACCTTTCACCAATCCTTTCGATGGAATCAGCGTTGCGTCGGACTGGCAATTCGGGGCATCGAATGCGCAGCTTGGGGCGACGGCATAGAAGGCCAAATCCCCCCATCGATCCGTCTGCAGAACAGTTGCGTTGGGAGTGAAGGACAGTGGGCCTAAGACAGGGTCGGGGTACTTGCAACTGACAGGAAGAAAGCCCCGGTATAGCGGAGGCTGGTACTGGCAGGCACCACCCGGTGCGGCCGCTGCGAATGGAAGCCGGCCATTCGTGGTGGACATCGAAGCCTGAACGGCGGCGTTGAAGGTGATTTTTAATGCTTCCGCGTTAGCCCGCATGGCAACGGTCGCGAATTCATCGGTGGTGATCCAGATGAGCTGATGGGTGAACGAGACCTTGTCTGGTGCAAGTTCCGTCGCGCTGAAAAGGTCTACCGAAGTAACGGGGCTGGCGGCGGGCGCTGCATTGCTCGAACCCAGGTAGACCGCCGCATCCTGAGCTGCATCTCCTGATGGAGCTGTAGCGCAAGGCGGGGCGCCGCTGGCGCTAGCGCTATGCGCCTGCAAACTGGTTTTCCCCGACCGGGCGAACACCACCGCCACCACCTTGTCTGCAAGCACATGTCCGGCCTCATCCTTGATCGTGATCCTGCCATCGGTATCGGCGTTGACACCGGGCGTAATTTCCGATGAAGGGGCGTTTTTGAACTGGCCGTCAACGGCGTACCAAAGACATTCGCCGTAAGCGTCCCGCAGAGGCGGCAAGCTCAACGCGTTCCAAGGTAGGAGGCCTAACTGGGTATTCCCTGCCAGACCGCAGGGTTTGGCTGAGCTTCCAGGTATCACCGCGTCGGCCGTGCCATTGCCGTCAATATTGGGGCAAGGTAGCCGCGTATTTTGGTTTGCCAAGGCAGTTCCCACCACATACGCCAACAAGGCTTCTTTGGCCTGCCCCAAAACCACCCGGTTGATCGCTTGTTTTGATGGCGGCGGCTCGCTCGCCACCCAAGCCGCCATCGCGCCGAAGACACCGACCGCGATCAGCACGATCATCAGCAGCGCGACAAAACCCCGCTGCCGCTTCATTTCACCGTCTCCGGTTTCGCCTTGCCTGCCGACGGTGCCGAGGCCGCGGCGGCCGCGCTGCTGAGCGGCCGCATCAGGGTCTCGCCAATCGCCGCGCGCTCAAGGTCGCCGTCCTGCAGCGGCATTTCGACGCCCAGCACGCGGCCCTTCGAATCACGGCGCACGCGCAGGCCGTAGGGCAGGTCGCGCTCCAGGTAGGGTGTGCCGTTGATCCAGACAGTGGTCCGGCCCTGGGGGCGGACCGCAATGCCGTCTATGCGCAACATGGAGGCCAGCGCGCGCGCGGCCACTTCCTGCGGCGCGGGCTGGCCGTGGCGCCTGGCTTCCATCTCGGCGCGCTCGGCCGCGGTGTAGAACAGCCGCCCCAAGCCGTCTGGCGCGGCGGCGGCAAACAGCGGGAGCATGCAGCCGCCCAGCATGAGGGCCTTGCTGAGCGCCTTCATATCCTGGCTCCTGCCGGGCGTGCCGGTGGTTCGTAAGCGCGCAGCGTGTTCCAGAGCAGGCTGCATTCGGCCTTGATGGCCGCGCCGTTGGCGCGGTTCATCTCGCAGCGCTCCACGCTGACGCGGCCCAGCTGCGCGCCGGCCAGGTCGTCCAGCACACGCAGCATGTCTTCCTCGTGCACCAGGGTCATGGTCAGGCGCATGCGGGTGGCGAACAGCTCTATGCGCCGGCCGCTACCCGCCGCACCGGGCGGGGACTGGGCGGCGGGGCCGGCCGCGCCGGCTTTTTCGGTGGGCTGCACGGCTTGGGCTTCAATGGTGTACTGCAGCTTGAGGCCGGGCCAGCGCCTTTCCATGCCGCGCAGGCGTTCTATCCATTCAAGCCGCTTTTCTTCGCCGTAAAGGCCTTGCGACTGCAGGTTTCGCAGCAGCGGCAGCAGCCGCTCGATGTCGTCCCTTTCGCGGCCGCTGTTTTGAAAGCGCTGGCGGCTGGCCTGTTCCAGCTTGAGCTGGCGCTCCAGCTGTCCGAACAGGTCACCGCGCCACCAGTGGAAAGCCCCCGCCAGCAGCAAACCCAGCACCACCAGGGCGCCGGCCTGCTGCGCGGCGCGGCGCAGAAGCCGCGGCCATGTGCCGGGGCGCCAGGCCTGGCGCAGGCCTACTTGCTCCATACCTTGACCTCGAAACCGAGTTCGGCCTTGTCCTGCTGGCCCGAGCCGTTGATGCTGGCGCTGCTTTGCAGGTCCAGCGGAACCTTGATGACCTCCGCCACCAGGCCCGCGGAAACCAGGCTGGCGGTGAAACGCGCCATGGCGTCGCGCGCGCCGCGCAGGTCGTCGGGCTGCAGGCCGTGCACCGCGCCGCGTATCTGCAGTGTGGGCGGGCCCGCGTGTCCCGCGTTGTCGCGCTCCCAGCGCAACTGGTCCAGTTGCAGCTCGGTATGTTTTTCCAGCACGCCGCCCGCCGCGGCGAGCAGCGCGCGCGGGCCCGGCGGTGAGGCTTCCAGGGCCTTGGCTTTCTGCTCCAGCACGAGCAGTTCGTCCGCCTTCAGCGCGGACTCGGGAAAGGTGGCCGCTTCGCGCTGGTAGCGGGCATCGAATTTTCGGGTGCTGGCGGCGGCTTCGTTGAGCTGGCCGGCCAGCGGCCACAGCGAGACGGCCACACCGGCCGCATAAAGCAGGCAGGCGCCGCAGATGCCGTAAGCCGCCCGCCGGGTGTTGCGCGCCATGCGCGCCACCCAGTCGATGCGCAGCAGCGTGGGCGGCGCCAACTGGTCGGGCGGTGTGCCGCGCGCGAGCGCAAACACGAACAGCAGCCGGGACAGCTCGGGCGAATCGGCCCAGGCCGGCGGCAGCTTGAGCGCCCGGGCGACGGCGTCGGCCCGCAGCAGGTGGTGGATGTTGTGCGCGCCATCAGGGCCGGCCGCGGCCTGCGGGTTCATGCCGGGAGGGCAGAGGCTCACCACATGCATGGGCGCCTTGTCGCGCACGAGGATGGCGTTTTCGTACAAGTATTCCTTCAGGCGCGCGGTTTCCTCGCGCACGGCGGGCAGCCAGCCCGCGCCGGCGGCATCGGCGCGCAGCGCCAGGCGCGAGAAGCAGGGCCGGCCGTCTATCACCACACATTGCCGCAGCCCGGACGGATGGGCCGTGACCAGCACCACCGGCCCGCGGCGAGGCAGCTTGAGCCGGCGCAGCAGCGGTGCCGCCAGCATGATGGGGGTGTAGACGCCGCCCAGCCGGGCCTGTGCGCCTTCCAGCGCCTCCAGCCAGGGCATCACGCGGCCGGCATTGCCAAGGCTGTAGCCCAGCACCCGCAGCTTGCCGGGGCGGGAGCGGCTTGCGCCTTGCAGGGATATCCATCGAAACGGCGACTCCATCGCAAAACGCTGCTGCATGCGCACCAGCCAGGCCTTGCGCGCCGCGCCGCGCAAGGGCGGCATCACGTCGCCCCAGAATTCTTCTTCGGCGTAGTCGGCCAGCACCAGCCAGCGGCAGGCCGGGTCGCTTCGCGCATGGTCGGCCAGCGCTTCGGGCTGCGTCCATCCCTGGTGCGGGCCTGTTTCTTCTTCCAGGCCGTGGCGTGCCACGGCATAGACGCGCGGCTGCTCGCCCTCGAGGTGCAGGATGCGCAGCGGCGCGGGGACGGCTTCAGAACTTCGCATTGGTGATCACCGAGTCGTACAAGGGGCCCAGCGTGCAGAAGATCACGGCGCCCAGCATCAGCCCCAGCACGACGGTGAGCACGGGTTGCAGCGTGGCCTGCAGGTTTTCGACGGATTCGCGCGCCTGCCGGGTGTAGAAATAGCTGACGTTTTCGAGCGCCGCGTCCAGCGAGCCGGTGGCCTCGCCGACGCGCAGCATGCTGACCACCATGGGCGGAAACATCGTCATCCCGGAAAACGCGGCGCTCAGGCCCCGGCCCTGCACGATGCTGCCGTGCGCCACGGCCACGGCCTGTGCCACGGCGCGGTTGCCGACGGCGATCTCCACCACCTTGAGCGCTTCCACCACCGTGATGCCGGCCGCGTACAGCAGCGCCAGCACGTAGGCAAAGCGCGCCAGCGCGATCTGGCGAAGCACCGGTCCCACGACGGGCAGCCTGAGCTTGATGCCGTCGACCACGCCGCGCAGGGGACCGGGTATGCGCGCGAGCGTGGGCAGCAACACGGCCGACAACACCAGCCCCGCCACGATCTTGCCCACATGGGCTTCGACGACCTCCGATATCTTGATCATGAGCACCGTCTGCCAGGGCAGCTCTATGCGCATGACCTTGAGCAGGCTGGCGACCTGGGGCACCAGGTAGCTCATGAGGAACAGCGTGACGGCGGTGATGATGACCAGCGCGGCGCAGGGGTAGATCAGCGCCTTGCGCGTCTGGGCGGCGATTTCATGCTGCCACTTGAGCGTTTCGGTGAGCTTGGCCAACACCTCGGGCAGCTGGCCGCTGCTCTCGCCGGCGCGCACCAGGCTCACATATACCTCATCGAAGGCCAGCGGATGATCGGCCATGGCCTGCGACAGCGTCTTGCCCGAACTCAGGCCCTCGGCCAGCCCGCTGATCACCTGGCGCAGCGCGGGGTTGCCTTCGGCGCTTTCCATGTCATGCAGGGCTTCCATGAGCGGCACGCCGGCGCGCAGCATCATGGTCGCCTGAAAGCTGAAGTTGACGAGGTCCAGCAGGCGGATGCGGGCGCGCATCAGGCGCAGCGAGCCGCCCTGCGCGCGGGCCTTGACCAGCAGCAGGCCTGATTGCTCCAGCTGCGCGGCCAGCGCGCCCGCGTCGGCCGCGGCGGTCTGGCCGCTGACGCGCGCGCCGTCGGCAGCCAGTGCGGTCCATTTGTATCGCGGCATGGCGGTCCCTGTCCTCTTCCTTCCTTGTCGCTGTCCGTCAATGCGCCGCGAGGTTGACCACGCGGCTGACCTCTTCGACCGTGGTGTGGCCCGCCAGCACGTAGCGGATCGCGTCGTCGCGCAGCGAGGTGAAGCCCTCGGCGCGCGCGTGGCGCGCCAGTTCGATGTGGCTGGCATGCTTGGCCACCAGGTGGTCCAGGGTTTCGTCGAAGCACAGCACTTCCATGAGCAGCACCCGGCCCAGAAAGCCGCGCTGGCTGCAGTGCGCGCAGCCCACGGCCTGGTACAGCGGGTGTTCGTCGTCGGGCAGCTCGAGTAGGATTTTTTCGTGCGCGGTGGGCGGGCGGCGCGTCTTGCAGTGCGGGCACAGGCGCCGCGCCAGGCGCTGGCCTATCACGCCTATCATGTTGCCCGCCAGGATTTCGGCCGACACGCCGATGTCGCGCAGGCGCTGCACCGCGCCCAGGGCCGAGTTGGTGTGCAGGGTGGCGAACACCTGGTGCCCCGTCATGGCGGCGCGAAAAGCCATTTCGGCGGTTTCGGAGTCGCGGATCTCGCCGACCAGGATCACGTCCGGGTCTTGCCGCATCAGGGCGCGCACGCCTTCGGCGAAACCGATTTTGTCGGTCACCTGGGTCTGGCGTATCAGCGGCAGCGGGTATTCGATGGGGTCTTCCAGCGTCATGACGTTCACCGCTTCGGTGCTGATCTCGGCCAGCATGGAATACAGCGTGGTGGTCTTGCCGCTGCCGGTGGGGCCGGTGACCAGCACAATGCCCTCGGGCCGGCTCATCAGCGCATGCAGCCTGTCCATGGTGGTCTGTGTGAGTTGCAGCCGTTCCAGCGGGACTATGCTGCGGCGCCGGTCCAGCAGGCGCAGCACGATGTTTTCACCATGGGCCGTCGGCAGGCAGGCGGCGCGAAAGTCGATCTGGCTCGCGCCCAGCTCCATGGCAAAGCGCCCGTCCTGGGCGGCGCGGCTTTCGGCGATGTTCATGCCGGCCATGACCTTGAGCTTGACCGCCAGGGCCGGCCACATCGAGGCGTGCAGCAGATGCGCCTGGATCAGCACACCGTCGACGCGTATGCGCACGCGCAGCAGATGCTCTTCGGGTTCGAAGTGGATGTCCGATGCAAGGCTGTCGTAGGCGTTGTGGACGATGGCCTCGATGAGCTTGTCCACGGGCGGCTCCTTGCCGCTGGCGGCGAGCAGGGCGTCCACGCTGGGGCGTTCGCCGTAGACCCGGTCGATCTCGCGTATCAGTTCGTCCGGCGTCGCCAGTGCCAGGCGCACACGGGGCACGCCCTTGGCGCGCAGGTGGGCGCTGATCTGGTCCAGCGCCACCAGGTTGTCGGTCTCGTCGACGGCCAGCAGCAGCTCGCCCTGGGCCGTCATCTCCACGGGCAGGACGCCGTGCTTGCGCGCCAGGGGCGCGGCCAGCAATTGCAGCAGGGTCGGGTCGGGCCGGCGGGTCAGCAGGTCGACTTCGGGCAGCTGGTGCAGCTGCGCGCGCAAGGCGCGCAGCTCGAGCTCGCCCACAAAACCCAAACCGGCCAGCTGCGCATGCAGGCTGCCTCCGCGCAGCCGTTTTTCGGCCAGGGCGATGGCCAGCTGGGAGGAGGTGAGCCGCCGCTGCTGGAGCAGGGCTTCGGCCAGTTCGCGCTCCGCCTTGCGCATGGCCACCGGCGGGTCCTGCAGATGGGGCGGAGGTGCCAGGGACATGGGCGCTTGGGGTCTTGAGGTCAAGAGGCCGGTGCGGCCAGCGCACGCAGGCGGTTGCGCACGGCTTCCTGGTTGAAGGCGGCAGGCTGGCGGAAGGAGAGGTTCAGGGCCTTGACGTACTGGCGCATGGCTTCGGGCCCCTGGCCCAGGCGGTCCAGCGACAACGCGAAGTTGTAGAGGTAGTCGGGCTGGCCGGGCTCCAGCGCCGCCGCGCGCTCAAAGGCCAGGCGCGCCTCGGCCCAACG
Organism: Polaromonas sp. P4_F6; assembly: GCF_056401275.1. Lineage (NCBI taxonomy): Bacteria > Pseudomonadati > Pseudomonadota > Betaproteobacteria > Burkholderiales > Comamonadaceae > Polaromonas > Polaromonas sp. P4_F6. The sequence goes on from NZ_JBFUJQ010000011.1 coordinate 99,621, forward strand.
GCCCTGTTCGGCATGGATTACGCCCAGCGTGTAATGCAGGGGTGCGTTGCGCTCGCTGCGCTCAGCCAGCTGCTTGAAGCGGGCCGCGGCATCGCCGGGGATGCCACCGCCCACCAGGTACTGCGCGGCCTGGGCCTCGGCGTCACGCGGATAAAGCTCCAGCAGGCGGCGCAGCGCGGCCTGCGCGCCTTGGTGGTCTTCCAGCCCTTCCAGGCACCAGGCCAGGCCGATCAGCGCGTCGCGCAGCGCACCGTCGCGCTTCAAGGCCTGTTCATAAGCGCTGCGCGCCTCGCCGTAGCGCCCGGCCTGCAGGGCCTCGTAGCCGCGCTTGACGTCCACGTCCACCACGGGCGCGGGCTTGCGGCGGGTGATGCGGATGTCCGGCTCGCGCGACGCGGCCGCGGCCTGGGCCGGCGCGGCGGCGCCTGGTTTGGCCTGGCCCCATGCCAGGGGGGCGGCGCAGAGCAGCAAGGGTAGAACGCTAAGGAGGGGCTTCATGGGTTTCCGTCGGATTAGCGGGTTGGCGAGGCATCAAGCGGTTTTCGGCCCAGGGCCTCCGGCGCCGCGTCCTTGAAGAAGCTGGATGTGGGCAGCAGCGGCTTGTAGGCCTTGTAGTCGCCGTTGAGCGAGGCATCGCCCACCACCACCGGCCGCAAAAACACCACCAACTCGGTTTTGCTGCGGGTTTGCTGTTTCTGCTTGAAGGCTTCGCCCAGCAGCGGGATGCGGCTGACACCCGGCACAGCGTCTTCGCCGTCGTTGCTGGCGTCCTGCATCAGGCCTCCCAGCACGGCGATTTCGCCGCTTTGCACGCGCAGCACGGATTCGAGTTCGCGTGACTGCACCACGGGAATGCGGTTGATGATGGGCGGCGTCGCGCCCAGCAGCGCGGGGTTGGGGTCTATGATTTCGCGCACCACGCGGCTGATGGTGGGCCGCACATTGAGCGTGACCTCGCCGCTTTCAGCCACCTGCGGCGTCACGGTCATCACAAAACCGACCGGCACCGAATTGAGGTTGGAGGTGTAGCTGTCGGGCGTGGTCCGCACCAGCTGCCCGGTGGCATTGGGGGTGAAGGTGCCCGGCGTAAAAGTGATGGTGACGTAGACATAGTTGTCCACCACCTTGAGGGCTGCCGTCTGGTTGTTGAGCACCGACACCTTGGGGCTGGACAGCACGCGCGTCTGGCCAAAGGATTCAAGCAGCGAGAGGATGCCGCTCCAGTCGCCGCTGCCGCTGGTGTAGCTCATGCGCAGCAGCGCGGCGTCCTGCGTACCCGAAAACGCGCCCGTGCCCGAAGGCTGCATCTGGAAGCTCAGGCCACGCAGCAGCCCGCCCTGTACCACTTTTTGCCAGTTGACGCCCTGCTGGGAGGCATTGGACAGCGTGACTTCGACAATCGTGGCTTCTATCAAGACCTGGCGCCGCGCGCTGGCGCTGATGCGATCCAGGAACTGGCGGAACTGCTCGTGGCCGCGTGAGGTGGTGTAGACAGCCAGTTGGCCGGTTTCGCGGTTCACCACGATGTTATTGGCGCTGGAGCCGGAGCTGGATGTAGAGGAACTTGTGGCCGCGCCCGATGAAGCGCTGCCGCATTCGACCTTGTCCACGGCATCCTTGGTAGCCAGGACCTGTTTCAACAGGTCGGGGGTTCCGGCATTGGTCATAAAGGGTGTTGAAGTCGCCGTGCCGGTGGCGCTGTTCGGTGCCGCGCGGGACAGCTCCATGGCGATGCGCAGCCTGTCGTCGCGTTCGCGCTCGCGATCCTGCTTTTGCGCCAGGTCGTCTTTTTGCTTGAACTCCAGGTTAGCCGCGCCGATGATCAGGCAGGCGTTGTTGATCAGCGTGTCCCAGAACTGGTTATCGGCGGCGTTGCTGATGCTTGCGTTCGAGGAGCCAGCGGTGTTGCCGGTACCAAGCTGCGAGGATACCGACGTCTGGCTGGACGATTGCCGCTTCAGGTTGACATAGTCCACCGCATAGTGGGCCAGGTAGGGCGTGTCGCGTTGCAGGCGCACGGTGTTGCCCGTCATTTCATAACGCAGGTCCGCCTGCTGCGCGATGCGGTCCAGCAGCTGCGGCAAGGTCTGGTCGGTGGCATTGAGCGTGACCTGGCCGGCGATGGAGGGATGGACGTCCACATTGAGCCGGTTGTCGCGCGCCAGCGCGAACAGCAGTGTTTTGACGGGTACCTCGCTGACCACCACGCTGAACAATTCCTGCTGCGCCTGTGGCTGGGGCGCCGCCGGTAGCGCGGGGAGACGCACCGGCCGCAGCGCCGCTGGGGCCGGTGGCCGTACCGGTTCGGCCATGCCTATGTGTTGCGTGCTGGCGGGTGGTGGAGCGGCCATGCAGCCTGCCAGTAGTGCAAGCGCAAATAAGGCCGTTGTCTTTATGGGGTTCATGCCGGTATCTCGCTCTTTGTCAGAACAACCAGGCTCCTGCGCAATTGTCTTGACTGGGATTGGCCCAACCGCTTACCGTCGGGATGGCGGTCATACAAAGGGCGCATGCGGCTGCATGCCGCCGATGTCCGCATATAGTGATAGCGGAGTTGGCCGGTGCTCGGAAGCCCATCGTCCGCCTTGCGGTCGACTTCAGCCAAAACCTGTGAAGGGACAGACCCTCCCGTTCCCATGAAGAATCGGCTGATGCCCGGCGCCGGAACCGGATCAAACCAGCCACCACCTGTATTGCTGCTGTTCTGGGTAGCTACCACAACGTAGTCTCCATAGACGTTGGCCAAGGTGTTGAAGGGTTCTGGTGTATTGACGCCCGTTACGGTTATGTAGGCACCGCGGGAAATAAATTCTGCAGCCGTGAGATTCTGGAAGAACACGATGGAATCGAGGTTCCAGAGGATCAAGCCATCACCGTCAAGCGTACCCGCCGCGAAAAGCGTACCGTTCCCGACGACCGCAGCTTGCGCGGGAGTCAAATCCCCGGGCATCATGCGGTAGCGGTCCAGAAAACCGATATAAGCTGTCTGAACCGCAGACTTCTGGTCGATCAGGTTGCGCACGCGTGTCGTCTGGATCAGTTCCTGTCCGCGCAGGGTGCCGCCAATCAGCAGGCCGATGATCATCGGTACGATGGCGATTTCAACGAGGGTGAAGCCGCGTTGACGGCGCGAGGCATTGTGATTTTTCATGATGCGGACTTCTTGAAGGTGTCACATTAAAAGCAGGCCATAAACTCTCGGGGCCGCTGCACATTGATAGTCACAAGAAACTGCTCCGTTGGAACAGCATGCGGCCATGCTGGCTCCAAGCGGAGCCGTGGCGCTGCCGCAACGTCATGGTTAAAAGGAGCTCGTCAGCCCTCCGGCGAGCATCACAAGCGCCGCCGTTTTTCCGAAACCCGTTGGACCGGCGATTTCATGATCAGTCCTTGCTGCCGCAGATTAAAACAGCCAGGCGCCCGCACAATTGGACTGGGAGGGATTTATCCAAGTGCCGTTTGCTGGAGTTGCGACCATCCCATCACCAGTGCACACGTCAACTGCGAATCCACCGGCAGCAAACCGGAGTTGCCCGGTACCTGGCCTTCCATCGTCGGCTTTTCGGTCAACTTCCGCCAACACCTGCGATGGGATTGATGCTCCGGTATAGAGTACTAAACGGTTGAGAGCGTCGGTTGCATCAAACCAAGTGGTGGCACCGGTATTGTCGGAGTTATCGTGCCCTACACTAAGAAACTCTCCATAGACATTGGTGGGGCTGTTGTTGATGCTTGCCGCTGCGCCACCAGCAGGCACATTCGCACAAGCACTGCAGGAAAGAAAACCTGCAGCCGTGAGATTCTGAAAGAACAATGTGGACTCGGTGGCTCTGGAGATGAGCGCAGTGCCGCCCGATGCTACAGACGAGGCGCGGGCGTTGTTCCCGACGACCCCAGCTTGGGTCGATGTCAAATCCCCCGGCAACATCCGGTAACGGTCCAGAAAGCCGATGTAGGCCGTCTGTATCGCCGACTTCTGGTCAACGATGTTGCGCACGCGTGCCGACTGGATCAGCTCCTGGCCGCGCAGGATGCCGCCTATCAGCAGGCCGAGAATCATCAGCACAATGGCGATTTCGACGAGGGTGAAGCCGCCTTGGCGGCGGTTGGTTGATGAACGATGTTTCATGGTGCTTGGCTCCTGGTGATGTTTGCGATGACGAGAGAACTGACGGGAAAACCAGAATGGGAAAAGGGAGCTCAGGCGGCGGCTGGGCCAGTCGCATGCCTGAGGCGGCCAAGGCGGGCGCACAGCTCATGCCGGGCGTGCTCCATAAGCCGTGGCCATGCGCAGTGCATCGTCGACGGCGCTGCTGGCGCTAGGTGGCGTAAGCGGTTTGTGAGTGCCCGGTGATGCCGGCTGCGCTGCTGGTGCCGCGGGATGCTCTTGCGCTTTCTGGAGCAGGGCGGCCTGGTAGAGCGGATTGCCGGGGTCCAGTTCGTGGCCCAGCACCAGCACGCGCTCCCACAACTCGCCGGTTGCGCCGGTCAGTTCGCGCAACTGGGGCATGCGCTGCGCGAAGCCGGCGCTGTCGCCCTGGGCGCACAGCACGCGTGCCAGCAGGAACCAGGCCTCATGGCTGCGGGGGTTCTGGCTGAGTAATGTGCCCAGCAACTGCTGCGCGTCGGCGAACTGGCCAAGGGTAAACAGGGCGCGGGCGTCTTCCGCGCTGGGTGTATCCGACCGCGCCGGCACCTGCCGCTGTTGCATATAGTTGGTGTAGGCCTGTTCGGCTTCTGCCGGGCTGAGTTCAAAGACCGATGCCGCTGCGCCCATGCTGTCGGTGAATTCAGGACGGCGACGGGCCAGCCAGAAACGCAGGGCCCAGACGATGAACAGCGGCACGGTAAGCCCCGCAAGCACCCAGGGCCAGATGGATGTGCGCTGGCTGAGATGGGCAGGCTTCTGGGGTGGGAGGGGGGCAGTTTTAGGCGCCGGCGCGACGGCCAATGCGACTGGTGGGGGCAGCGCAGCGGGTGCGGGGGCTTGTGGCAAGGGCGCCGGCGGCGTTGCGGCTGCGACCTGGTCGGTGAGCTCGCGAATTTGCCGCGCGTTGAGTTCGAGTTCCCGCAAGCGCGCCTGCTGGTCGGCCTCACGGCGCTCCTGCGCGATGCGGTCGGCCTGGGCGGATTTGGCTTTTTCGAGCCGCAGCCGGTCTTGCTTTGGCTGGGAAGAGGATGGCTTGCCGTTGCGCGCCGAGACTACGCCGGCATGCTCGCGATTTTTGAAAGGAAAGCGCAGCGCCGTTTCGAACGTCATGCCTTTGAGCAGGCCGGGCCGCCTTGCATCGGCAGCCGGAGTGGATTCAGCGCTGTCGGGAACAGGTCCGGCGGTGTTGTCCGCCAGTGCGGCGGTGACTGCGGTGACTGGTACGTCGGCAACTTCTTTTTTGTCCCTCGACTGGGTCGGGGCGTCCAGCATCAGCACGTAAAGTTGCTGGCTGCTGCCGGCAGGCCAGGAAAATTCCAGCACCAGTTCGACCAGTTGCGCTTGCACTGCCTGCGGGGCTTGCAGCAGCAGCGCGGCGCGCCGGCGCAAGCCCTGCGCCTGCAGCAGGGAGACTTGTGCATTGCCTAGCCAGGCCGGGTAGGCGATGCCGTTTTCACGAAAGGCCTGCTCGGAGGCCAGCCTGACCTGAAAGCCGGACTGGATGTCGGACGCCAGTTCAATTTCCACGCGCAGCGGCTGGGCCGGGCCGGACAGCAGTGTGGCGTCGCCGAGGCTGACCGCGCCGCAAGGCAGCGAGCAACCCATCAGCGCGACAAGCATCATGCGGATGATCTGGCGGGAGCGATGGGCGAGGCGAGCCTGGCTGGGATTGTCGAACCCTGAACGGCAGGGCCAGCGCCGGGACACCATCAGGACGGCCACCATGGCAGCGGAGCACTGAAGCTCTATGGCGGCGCCGTGGGTGTAGCTGATGTTGTCAGCGATCATGGTTCAGGCCCTGTTGCCAGCCGCCGTCAGCGTGATGGTTTGGGAAAGTGCCATCTTGGGTGGCGTGGCTCGGGGGCAATTCATGTTGCGGTGATGAAGGAGATCAGCAGCCAGTAGTAGTTCGCGATACAGAATGTTTTGAAGCTTACTGAGCACCTCCTTCGAACAGGGGAGAGATAGTCTTTGTGCGGACAATCTTTGTGTGATGTTCTTACTTCTTTTGTTTGTATCCATAAACCCTATGCGGAGCGCAAGCATTCATCGCGGGCAGGCTTAAGCCCGCGCGAAGTCGCGAAGGAGGATGGATGCGTGAAAGCGTGCGTGCAAGCACGCGGGGACGGCCGGTACGGCCCGGCCGCCCGGCTGTCTGGCGAAGGCCTCAGGCCGGCTTGAGCAGGTGCAGCGCGGCTTTCACGATGCTTTGCGCATCGACGCTGAAAAACGCGCGCAGCGCGGCGCGCGTGTCGCTGCGGCCGAAGCCGTCGGTACCCAGGGTCAGGTAGCGCCGGCCTTCGGGCAGGAAGGCGCGGATGCTCTCGGGCACGGCGCGCACATAGTCGGTGGCGGCAATGATGGGGCCGGTGCTGGCCTTCAACTGCTGCGCGACGAAGGCTTCGGCGTGTGCTTCAGCGTTGAGCGCCGCTTGCTGGCAGGCTGCGCCGTCGCGCGCGAGTTCGCTCCAGCTGGTTACGCTATAGACAGTGGCGGCAATGCCCTGCTGGGCGAGCTGCCGCGCGGCCTTGATGACCTCGGTGAGGATGGCGCCCGAGCCCATCAGGGTCACTTCGCCCTCGGCCTTCTTGCCGGCGGGCAGGAAACTGTCGAAGCGGTAGCAGCCGCGGATGATGTCGGCCTCGGCGCCGGGCCGCAGGTCGGGCTGGGCGTAGTTTTCGTTCATCAGCGTGACGTAATAGAAGACGTCTTTCTGCTCGACCATCATTTCCCGCATGCCATGGTCCAGGATCACGGCAAGTTCACCCGCGAAAGCCGGGTCATAGGCCTTGCAGTTGGGAATGGTGGCGGCGACCAGGTGGCTGGTGCCGTCCTGGTGCTGCAGGCCCTCGCCGCCCAGGGTGGTGCGGCCCGAGGTGGCGCCCAGCAAAAAGCCGCGTGCGCGCTGGTCGGCGGCGGCCCAGATCTGGTCGCCCACGCGCTGAAAGCCGAACATGGAGTAATAGATATAGAAGGGCAGCATGGCCAGCCCGTGCACGCTGTAGCTGGTGGCGGCGGCCGTCCAGCTGGCCAGGGCGCCGGCCTCGCTGATGCCTTCTTCCAGGATCTGGCCGTCCAGCGCCTCGCGGTAGCTCAGCACCGAGCCTATGTCTTCGGGCGCGTAGCGCTGGCCCACGCTGGAATAGATGCCGACCTGCTTGAACAGGTTGGCCATGCCGAAGGTGCGCGCCTCGTCGGCGACGATGGGCACGATCCTGGGGCCCAGACCAGCGTCCTTGAGCAGGCCGCCCAGCATGCGCACAAAAGCCATGGTGGTGCTCATGTCCTTGCCGTCGGCCGCCAGCGCGAACTGGGCGTAGGAGGGCAGGGCGGGGATGTCGACCACATCGGCCGTGGTTTCGCGGCGCGGCAGGTAGCCGCCCAGCGCCGTGCGCCTGGCGTGCATGTACTGCATTTCGGCGCTGTCGGCGGCGGGTTTGTAAAAGGCCAGGTTTTTGGCCTGCTCGTCGGACAGTGGCAGGTTAAAGCGGTTGCGGAATTCGATGAGGTCCTCGCCATCGAACTTCTTCTGCGAGTGCGTTGTCATCTTGCCCTGGCCGGCGCTACCCATGCCGTAGCCTTTTTTGGTGTGGGCCAGGATCACGGTGGGCTGGCCCTGGTGGTTCGCCGCCGCGGCGTAGGCGGCGTGGATTTTCACGAGGTCGTGGCCGCCGCGTTTCAGGCGGTCTATCTGCTCGTCGGTCATGCCCTGGGCCAGGCGCGCGAGTTCGGCGTTCTGGCCGAAGAAGTTGTCGCGGTTAAAGCGCCCGTCCTTGGCGGCAAAGGTCTGCATCTGGCCGTCCACCGTTTGGGCAAAGGCCTGCGTCAGCGCGCCCGTGAGGTCGCGCGCGAACAGGCCGTCCCAGTCGCTGCCCCAGACCAGCTTGATGACGTTCCAGCCGGCGCCGGCAAACAGCTTTTCGAGCTCGTCGATGATGCGGCCGTTGCCGCGCACCGGGCCGTCCAGTCGCTGCAGGTTGCAGTTGACGACCCAGACCAGGTTGTCCAGGCCTTCGCGCGCGGCCAGGGTCAGCGCGCTCATGGATTCGGGCTCGTCCATCTCGCCGTCGCCGAACACACCCCAGACCTTGCGTCCCGCGCAGTTCAGCAAACGCCGGTGCGTGAGGTAGCGCATAAAGCGCGCGTGGTAGATGGAACTGATGGGGCCTATGCCCATGGAGCCGGTCGGGAACTGCCAGAAGTCCGGCATCAAATAAGGGTGCGGGTAGCTGCACAGGCCTTGCGCGCCCTGGCCGGGTGCGCTGAGTTCCTGGCGGTAAAAGCCCAGGTCTTTTTCGCTGAGCCGGCCTTCGAGGTAGGCGCGCGCATAGACGCCGGGCGCGCTGTGCGGCTGGAAGAACACCAGGTCGCCGCGGTGCTGGCCTTCAGCCACCCCTTCGCGCGCGTGGAAGAAGTGGTTGAAGCCGGTCTCAAACAGGTCGGCCGCACTGGCATAACTCGCGATATGGCCGCCGAGTTCGGCGGAGCCGCCGGTTTCGGCCTGATTGGCGCGCACCACCATGGCCAGTGCGTTCCAGCGCATCAGCGAGGCCAGGCGCTCTTCCAGCGCGAGGTCGCCGGGAAACACGGGTTGCTCGTCCACCGCGATGGTATTCATATAGGGCGTGGCCAGCTCGGGCTGCCAGCCAATGCGCTGCTTGCGCGCGACGCGGCTCAATTCATTGAGCATGTGCCGCGCGCGGGCTGGGCCGTGGGTAAGGGCCAGGGCCTCGAACGCTTCACGCCATTCAGCGGTTTCCTGCGGATCGGTATCGGCGGGCATCTCGGCCTGCGCCAGCAAATGATGGGGGGTGGAATGGTTCATGGCAAAAATGACTGTACGCAGGTTTGCCCAGAAGTTGTAGCCTCAATATCGTGGTGTTTGGCTGTTAAGAGGCATAAAATTCTGTAAAAACCGGTTTTTACAGATTATGCAGCTTGATGCCCTCGATTTAAAGATTCTCGACGAACTGCAGCGCGACGGCTCGCTGTCCAATGTGGAGCTGTCGCGGCGTGTGCACCTGAGCCCTTCGCCCTGCCTGGCCCGCGTCAAGGCGCTGGAGGCTGGCGGCGTGATTGACCGTTATGTGGCGATTGCCAACGCCGCGGCGCTGGGCCTGGGCCTCAATGTGTTTATTTCGATCAGCCTGCGCACGCAAAGCAAGGAGTCGCTGGCCGACTTTGAGCGGCGCATCGCCGAGCACGACCAGGTGATGGAGTGCTATTTGATGTCGGGCGACAGCGACTACCTGATACGCGTGGCGGTGGCCGACATAGGCGCGCTGGAGAAGTTCATCCTCGAGCAGCTGTCGCCGATTTCGGGGATCGAAAAAATCCGCTCGAGTTTTGCGCTCAAGCAGGTCCGGTATAAGACCGCTTTGCCGCTTCCAGGGCGCTGACCGGGGCGACTCTACGGCGAGCCGCCGCTATCCCAGCGTGGGATGCGAGGTCTCGATCGCGTTGATCTTGGCCACCAGGTCTTCGCGTCGGCTGGCTTCTTCGGCCGCGGCGCTGCCGGGCTCCAGCGGCGAGTCGACAAACTGCACGGGCCGTTTGGTGCCGGCGGCCATGTGGTGCAGGCGTATCTTGAGCAGGTCGGTCACCTCCGCGGCGGTTTGCGCGCTCGGCGTGTCGTGCCATATGGCGATGTGCAGGGTGAATGCGTCGGCCTCGCCCAGTTTTTCGGAGGCGCGTATGCAGTCCGCCAGGATTTTGGTGGAAATCTCGGACAGCACGGCGCGGCTGACCGGGCCTTCGACCAGCACCATGAAATGGTTTTCATCGCAGCGTGCCACGGTATCCACGTCGCGCGCGGCGCGGCGCAGGATCTCGCCGATGCGCGACAGCGCGGCGCCGCGTTTCAGGTCGCCCACCTCGTCATGGCTGGGCGCCTGGTTGAGCCAGTGCAGCATCATCGCGCCGCAGGCCAGCTTCTGCCGGCGGCCGCGCAGCAGCATGCCTGGCAGCCTGGCTTCGATGATGCGCGGCAGCATCAGGCCGCTGGCCGCATCGTAGGTCGACAGGGCCGCGCCGCGGTGGTTGGAAAACAGTGCCGCCCGGCTGCGCCACGCCAGCACCCCGAAAATCCACAGCAGGCCCACCATGGCAGACAGCACACCCGCGGCCTGCGCCGATTCCACATTGAGCACCCAGCCGGCGTTATAGGAAAGCCGCGCCAGCGCGGCCCCGCCTATGGGCGCGGCGCCTATCAATAAAAGGAGGTTCCAGGCCTGGCCGCGCAGCGATATCCAGACCAGGCTCGCGAGGATGGTCACGGTGGCCAGCGCCAGCCACAGGTTGCGCAGGTCGCGCGGCACAAAGTCCAGGCGGACCATGAATGCGCAGGCCATGAGCAGGCTGCCCGCCGTGACGCCGGCCAGCAGCCGGTACACGCGCGGATGGCCGTCGCGCGCATAGCTGGCCTGGGCGCAGAACCAGGCGGCCGCGGCCATGGTCACCGTGGCCGACACCCAGCCCATGACCTGGTTGAGGTGCACGCTGTAGGGCCAGATGCGCCAGCCGCCGTAGCCGATCAGCACCAGTTGCGTGAACATCAGCGTGACCACCACGGCGCCGAACCAGAGGAAGACCTTGCTGCGCGACATGCTGAAAGCGGCCAGGCACAGCACGGCCAGCACGCTGAACATGCCCCACATCAGGCCTATCACCACGCCGACCCGCGAGGCGCCGTCTATGTACTCGACGGGCGTGAGCAGCATGGGCCGCTCGGTGATGGGCCGGCGGTGTTCGAAGCGCAGGTAGTAGGTCTGCGGCTGGTCGGTGTGCGATTGCAGCTCAAAGCTCGGGACGCGGGTGCGCAGCGCCCAGTAGGCGGGGGCGATCGCCTCGCCGGCGGAATGGACCTGCCAGCCGCCCTGCGCGTCGCGCGAGTAAAGGCTTACCTTGTAGACTGCCTGGCCCGCCAGCCGGATGTACCAGGTCTGCAGGGTTTCCGTGGTGGGCAGGGCGAAGCTGGCCCAGACTTCCTGTGTGTCCGAGGTCGGAAGAATGGTGTCGTCGGTGTAGGGCTGGAAGGCGCGTTTTGCGGTGGCCGCGAGTTCGCCCGTGGCGAAGGCATCGGGCGATGCGATGGAATCCCTGGGCACCGCGATCCATTGCAGCGGCTGGGCCAGGGTGATCTGGGCGCTGCTTTCATACAGGCGGTCAAACACCTGTGCATGGCCTGCGCCGCAGAAGGCGCACAGCAGCATGAGGAAGAAACGAAGGCACAGGCTGGCTTTGGGCAACATGCGCATAGCTTATTGCAAAAGCCCGGCCTAAACCGGAATCACCGTGGTCTCGAACACCTCCTTGAGGCAGACAAAGGTGCGGATTTGCCGCACCCCGGGCAGGCCTATGAGCTGCGCCGCATGCAGTTCGTTGAAGGAGTCGATGCTCTGGATGCGCAGCTTCACGAAGTAGTCGAACTCGCCGGTCACCAGCTGCACTTCCAGGCAGCCGCTGAGGCCGGATGCGGCTTTTTCAAACGCCGCGAAAGAGTCGGTGGTGGAACGGTCCAGCACCACGCCGATGATGACCAGTCCGTTGTAGCCCAGCGCGCGCGGGTTCACCAGCGCCACCGTCTTGCGGATCAGGCCGGCTTCCCTGAGCCTGGCCACGCGCCGCGAGCAGGCGGGCGGGCTCAGGCTGGTCTTTTCGGCCAGTTCGATATTGGGCAGGGAGGCGTCCTGCTGCAGCAGCTTCAGGAGTTTGCGGTCAATGCGGTCCAGCGTGTGTTCCATGGGGGGATTCTACAAATATTGCGTAAAAATGCGAATTTATGGAATTAATTACATAAATTCGTGAAAGGAAGATTTTTGGGTCTGTTTGACAGGGTGTTTAAGCAACTCATTGCAGGAGGGCCTGGCTACGATTTGATTCATCGTCGCTTCAAGCGTCAGTTTCACTTCCAACCGGGAACCTCCTTCATGTCCACTTCGCTCAAGCATCCTCTTCAACATCCGTTGCAGCTCCAGAAATTCGCCAGGCATTCGCTGACTTTCGGCCCCACGCCCATCCAGCCGCTCAAACGCCTGAGCGCCCACCTGGGCGGCAAGGTCGAGCTCTTTGCCAAACGCGAAGACTGCAACAGCGGCCTGGCCTTCGGCGGCAACAAGACCCGCAAGATGGAATACCTGATTCCCGAGGCCCTGGCCCAGGGCTGCGACACGCTGGTGTCCATAGGCGGCATCCAGTCCAACCAGACGCGGCAGGTGGCGGCGGTGGCCGCGCACCTGGGCATGAAGTGCGTGCTGGTGCAGGAGAACTGGGTCAACTACTCCGACGCGGTGTATGACCGCGTGGGCAATATCGAGATGTCGCGCATCATGGGCGCCGACGTGCGGCTGGACGCGGCCGGTTTTGACATCGGCATACGTCCCAGCTGGGAGCAGGCCATGGACGACGTGCGCAAGGCCGGCGGCAAGCCCTTCCCGATTCCGGCGGGCTGCTCGGAGCATCCCTACGGCGGCCTGGGCTTTGTCGGCTTTGCCGAAGAGGTGCGCGCGCAGGAGGCCGAACTCGGCTTCCAGTTCGACTACATCGTGGTCTGCTCGGTCACCGGCAGCACGCAGGCCGGCATGGTGGTGGGCTTTGCGGCCGACGGCCGGGCCGAGCGCGTGATCGGCATTGACGCTTCGGCCAAGCCGGAACAAACCCACGCGCAGATTTTGCGCATCGCGCAGAACACCGCCAAGCTGGTTGAGCTGGGTCGCCCCATCACCGCAAAAGACGTGGTGCTGGACACCGGCTACGGCGGCCCCGAGTACGGCCTGCCGAATGAAGGCACGCTGGAGGCGATCCGCCTGTGCGCGCGGCAGGAGGGCATGCTGACCGACCCGGTGTACGAGGGCAAGTCCATGCACGGAATGATTGAAAAGGTCAGGCGCGGCGAGTTTCCGGCCGGCTCGCGCGTGCTGTACGCGCACCTGGGCGGCGTGCCGGCGCTCAATGCCTACAGCTTCCTGTTTCGCAACGGTTGATCAACGCGGCTCGCGCTGCAACAAAGAGGGAACTACGATGATGAAACCAAGGTATGAGAAGCGCTTCTTCCTGGCCATGGCGCTGGCCTTGTTGGCGCCCTGGACCGGCGTCCATGCGCAGGGCTATCCGTCCAAGCCGGTCCAGCTGGTCATCCCGTTTCCGCCGGGTGGCGCCACCGACATCGCCGGGCGGCTGGTCGCCAAGAAACTGGCCGAGCGCCTGGGGCAGCCGATCGTCATCGACAACCGCCCGGGCGCCGGCACCGTCGTCGGTGCGGCCTTTGTCGCCAAGGCCGCGCCGGACGGCTACACGCTGCTGATCAGCTCTGGTTCCACCTTCACGGTGAATCCAGCCCTCATGCCCAAACTGCCCTACGACCCGATCAAGAGTTTTGAGCCTGTCGGGATGGTGGCACGCGTTCCCCTTGTTTTGCTGGCCAACGTCGATGTCCCGATCAACGACCTGAAGCAACTCATCACGGCAGTGCGCGCCGCACCGGACAAATACATGTATGGCTCGTTCGGTAACGGCACCACAGGGCACTTCGCAGGCGAAATGCTGTGGAGCACCACGGGCATCAAGCTGCAGCACATCGCCTACAAGGGCAGCGCCCCGGCGATGAATGACTTGATGGCCGGGCAAATCCCTTTCACCATTGACACCGTCGCGGCGGCGCTACCGCAGCTGAAGGCGGCCAAGCCGAGGATCAAGGCCATCGCCGTCACCGGCGAGAGCCGCGCGACGCAAATGCCCACGGTGGCGACCGTGGCGGAGAGCGGCTTCAAAGGTTTCTCGGCCGACTCCTGGCTGGCCATTGCCACGCCCAAAGGGGTTCCGGCGGATGTCAAAGCCAAGCTGCAGAAGGCGCTGGCTGACACCATGAAGGACCCGGAAATTCGCGAAAAACTCGTCGCCAACGGACTCGAGTCCGCCTGGGAGCCCGCTGCCGCGGTCGCCGCGCGCATCGAAAACGAGCTGCCCCGCATGCGCGTGATCGCCCTGCGTTCCAACATCCGGATTGATTGACGGTGGCGAGCCGCAAGGAACTGGTAGCTCTCTCGGCGGTGGAGCTGCGGCGCCTGATAGAGGCCAGGCAGGTATCGCCCGTCGAACTGCTGGAAGCCTGCATCGAGCGCATCGAGGCGGTCAACCCTTTCGTCAACGCCGTGACGGCCACCTGCTTTGAACGCGCGCGCGCCGAGGCCAAGGACGCCGAGCGCGCGGTGATGCAGGGCCGCCCGCTGGGCTTGCTGCACGGCCTGCCCATGGGCGTGAAAGACCTGGAGGCCACCGAGGGCCTGCTGACCACCCTGGGCTCGGCACTGTACCGCGACCATGTGCCCGCGGCCGACAACGTGCTCGTGGCGAGGCTGCGCGCCGCCGGTGCCATCGTGGTCGGCAAGACCAATGTGCCCGAGCTGGGGGCCGGCGCAAACACTCGCAATGCGGTCTGGGGCGCCACCGGCAACCCCTTTGACCCCCGGCTCAATGCCGGCGGCTCGTCGGGCGGCTCGGCGGCGGCGCTGGCTTGCGACATGCTTCCGGTATGTACCGGTTCGGACACCGGTGGGTCGCTGCGCATACCGGCGGCCCTGTGCGGCGTGGTGGGTTTTCGGCCCTCGCCGGGCCTGGTGCCCAGTTCGCGCAAGCCGCTGGGCTGGACGCCGATTTCCGTGGTGGGCCCCATGGGCCGCACCGTCGCAGACACCTGCCAGCAACTGGCTGCCTCGGCCGGCGCCGCCGTGGGCGACCCGCTCAGCTATCCGGTGGATGCGGCCGGTTTTCTGCATCCGCCTGAATTGGACCTCGGGGCCTTGCGCGTCGGCTGGACCGAGGACTTCGGCGCCTGCGATGTCGATCCCCTGATACGGGAGACCTTCGGCCGCAAGGTCCGCGCCATGTCCCACCTGTTTCGCAGTTGTGAAAAGGTGGAGTTCGACCTGGGCGAGGTGCACCGCTGCTTTGACGTGCTGCGCGCGGAGGCCTTTGTGGCCGCGACCCGCGACGCCTACGCACGCGACCCCGCCAGCCTGGGGCCCAACACGCGCGCCAACTATGAGATAGGTGCGGCGATGAGCCTGCTGGACAGCGCCTGGGCCCAGGCCGAGCAGACGCGCATCCTGGCCCGCTTCAACGCCACGATGGCGGGTTATGACGTGATCCTGGCGCCGACCACGCCGCTGTCGCCCTTCCCGTGGACCACGCTGCATGCCGACACCATCGCCGGCAAGCCGCAAGCCAACTACTACCGCTGGCTTGCCCTGACCTACGTCGTGACGCTGGCCACCTTGCCGGCGCTGAGCTTGCCCTGCGGAGTCGACTACGCGGGCATGCCCTTCGGCCTGCAAATCGTCGGCCACTTCCGCGCGGACCAGCATGTGCTTGGCGTGGCCGCGGCGCTGGAGCAGGCCTTTGCCGGCTCCGATGAGCTGCGGCGGCCGCGTCCCGCGCTGGACCGCCTGCGGGCCGTCGAACCGGCGCTGACATCGATCGTCTCGGCCCCGCCGCACTCCGGCGGCTCGCCGACGACGGCAGGCGGCGCCGGACATCGCATCAGTGCCGGTGCGTGAACAAAGAAAAATCAATGGCCGGTCCAGGCGATTTGGATTTCGTTGAGGACCGAGGATAACAACGAAGATAAGAACGAGGATGAGGGCGAAGATGAGAAAAAATCAATGGATCGGCCGCCTGGCCGGCCTGGCTATCGCAAGCGGTATCACGTCATCCGTACTGGCCGCGCAGCTTGTGGTCGGCCAGGTGGCGCCCTTGACCGGTATCGACGCGAGCCAGGGCCGTGCCTACGCGGCTGGAATGCAGTTGCATTTCAACGCCGTGAACAAGGCGGGCGGTGTGAATGGAAACACCTTCATCCTGGCGCGCCGCGACGACGCCGGGCGACCCGATGAAACACTCACCCAAACGCGCGCGCTTCTGGCCGAGGACAAACCCGTGGTGCTTGCCGGCTACTTTGGAGGCCGCAATATCTCCCAGCTGGTCAGTGCGGGCGTATTGGAGCGCGAGCGCATCGCACTGGTTGGCTTCCGCGCGACCGAACTGAATCTGGAGGCCCCGCAACTTTATGGCGTGCGTGCCACCTTGCGAGACGAAATCTCCAGAATCGCGGCGCACCTGGCGACAGTGGGAATCACCAGGCTCGGCTTGCTCTACGAAAATGGCCCGAACGCTGCGCCGCTCATCGCGGCTGCAAAGGAGGCAGCCGCGAATGCCAAGGCCACGATCGTGCAAACGGCGGGTTATGACGCCGGAACCAGCCGCGTGAGCGCGGCCGCCGATGCCATGCTGGCAGCCTCACCGCAGGCGATCATCATGATTGCAAGCGGAAGCGCCTGTGCCGGCTTCATTGAAAAATACCGATCGGCGGGAGGCACCGCCCAGCTGTTCGCGCATTCAGGCGCGGACATCGAGCAGATGGCAAAGCGGCTTTCTGAAGAGCAGATGCAAGGCATCGCGATTGCCCAGGTCACGCCCAGCCCCTACAAACTGACAAACCGGCTTTCCAAGGAATTCAACGACATCGCGGCAACGGCCGGAGCGCAGGATGTTCCGATCAGCTACGCCATGATGGAAGGCTTCATCGCGGCAAAGGTGATTGTTGAAGCCGCCCGGCGGCAGGGCGCGCGCGTGACCCGTGAAGGTTTTGCCACCGCTTTGGATGGGCTGGAAAACTTTGACCTGGGAGGATATGTCGTCGGATTTCGCCCGGGGATGCGCAATGGTTCGCGCTTTGTGGAGATGACCATCGTCAGCGGAAACGGAAGAATCCGGCAATAGGGCAAAGCGGGGGCGATTTCCCGGTTGCCGAGGCCTGGGGCGAGCACCCTGTGTCATCGCGACGTCACACCGGTTGGCGACCATGCGTCTTCCTTTAACCACGGATGACACATGTTCTTATCTGATTCTGGCGCCACTGCCTGTTCCTTGCCAAAGCGCCCGACCGGCCTTCTTTCCTCCCTGATGCTGGTGCTGCTGGCCTCCCCCTTGTGCGCGCTGGCACAGTCGCCCGCGGCATTTCCGGCCACGCTGGCAGGCCACGCGGTGCTGCCCGCCCAATCCTTTATCCCCGCGCCCA
Source organism: Polaromonas sp. P4_F6 (assembly GCF_056401275.1). NCBI lineage: Bacteria > Pseudomonadati > Pseudomonadota > Betaproteobacteria > Burkholderiales > Comamonadaceae > Polaromonas > Polaromonas sp. P4_F6. Next base: position 116,843 of record NZ_JBFUJQ010000011.1, read on the forward strand.
AGGATGCGCCGCAGGACCTGCAGGTCAGCGGCAAGTTCACCAACGGCCAGCGCACCGAGGCGCTGGGCACGGTGCCGGGCCTGTCGGCCGGCCGCCCTACCGGCGTGTCGCTGCCTTTCAAGGGCCAGCCGCTGCAAGGCCATTCGGGCATCAAGAAGATGGCCGAAGGCACGTTCTGGATCATCACGGACAACGGTTTTGGCGCCAAGGCGAACTCGCCCGACGCCATGCTCTACCTGAACCGCTACAAGGTCGACTTCAAGGGCGGCAGCATGAAGCGGCTGGAAACCATCTTCCTGCATGACCCCGACAAAAAAGTGCCGTTTCGCATCGTCCATGAAGGCAGCAAAAAACGCTACCTGACCGGCAGCGACTTCGACACCGAGAGCTTCCAGTTCGCCGGCGGCGCGCTGTGGATTGGCGACGAGTTCGGCCCCTTCCTGATCAAGGCCGACCTCAAGGGCAAGGTGCTGGCGGTGTTTGAAACCCTGGTGGACGGCAAAGTCGTGCGCTCGCCCGACCACCCGGCCGTCACCACGCCAGCCGCGCCCGGCGGCGCGGTCGACTTCCAGGTCAAGCGCTCCAAGGGCTTTGAAGGCATGGCCTCGTCGAAAGACGGCAGCAAGCTTTACGCGCTGCTCGAAGGCCCGGTGTGGAACGCCGAGGCCAAAGACTATGAACGTGTGGCCGGCAAGGAAGCCCTGCGCGTGCTGGAGTTCGACGTGCAGGCAGGCAAGTGGAGCGGCCGCTCGTGGATGTACCCGCTGGAAGCCAACGGCAATGCCATTGGCGACTTCAACATGATCGACGCCACCACGGGCCTGGTCATCGAACGCGACAACGGCGAAGGCACGGCCGACAAGGCCTGCCCCGAAGGCCAGAAACGTACCGACTGCTTCCACGATATCGCCAAATTCAAGCGTGTCTACAAGATTGAAATGACGGACGCCAACGTGGGCGGGCCGGTGCGCAAGGTCGGCTATATCGACCTGCTCAACATCGCCGACCCGAACAAGCTGGCGCGCAAGCCGCTGAACGACGGTGTGCTCAAGTTCCCTTTCTTCACGATTGAAAACGTGGACGTGGTGGACGCGACCCACATCGTGGTCGGCAACGACAACAACCTGCCGTTTTCGAGCAGCCGCGAGCCGAACAAGGCTGACGACAACGAACTGGTCTTGCTCGAAGTTGGAGAGCTTTTGAACGCCAAATAAGGCGGCGAAAAAAACACGGGCGCCAGAAGCTATCCGATGGATAGCGACTGGCGCCCGTTTTGCGTCTGGGGCAGATGAGCGGAAAAGCGCTTACATCTTGGACTGGAACACCAGCCCGGCGTGCTCGCGCAGCGCATGGAACTTGATCTTGGGCCATTGCTGCTCCACGGCGCGCAAGGTGGCGCTGTGGTCCACCAGCAGGGTGGGCGCATCGACGGCGTCCAGCGCCACGCGGTGGGCATTGGCGTCCATGAATTTTTTGAGTTCGTTGGCGTCGTCGCTGGTGACCCAGCGCGCCAGGTTGAAGTTGCTGGGCATGATGCGGGCCTTGACGCCGTATTCATGCTCCAGGCGGTGGGCGACCACTTCAAACTGCAGCTGGCCGACCGCACCCAGCAGCAGCAATGAGCCGGCAATCGGGCGGAACACCTGGATCGCGCCTTCCTCGCCGAGCTGGGTGAGGCCGGCGCGCAGCTGTTTGCTGCGCAGCGGGTCGGCCACCTCGACGGCGCGGAACATTTCGGGGGCGAAGAAGGGCAGGCCGGTGAACTGCAGGGCCTCGCCTTCGGTCAGCGTGTCGCCCAGCTGCAGCACGCCGTGGTTGGGGATGCCAATGATGTCGCCGGCGAAGGCGGTGTCCAGCAGCTCGCGGCGCTGGCTCATGAAGCTCACCACGGTGTTGGGCCGCAGCTCCTTGCCGCTGCGCACCACTTTCAGGCGCATGCCGCGCGTGAACTCGCCGCTGGCCACGCGCAGGAAAGCGATGCGGTCGCGGTGGGCCGGGTCCATATTGGCCTGGATCTTGAACACCACGCCGGAGAATTTTTTCTCCTCGGGGTGGACCACACGCTGGATGGCTCCGCGCTCGGCGGGCGCGGGCGCCAGGTCGACCAGCGCGTCCAGCACTTCCTGCACGCCGAAGTTGTTGATGGCCGAGCCGAAAAACATGGGCGTCTGCCTGCCGGCCAGGAATTCGGCGCGATCGAACTCGGGCGTGGCGCCGGCCACCAGTTCGATCTCGCCCTGGGCCTGGGCGTATTCGGCGCCGAAGCGTTTGGCGGCTTCGGCGTTGTCCAGGCCGGCCAGGATTTCGTCGTCGCCGCCGGCTTTTTCCTCGCCGGGGCTGAAGACGCGCATGCGGTCTTCGCGCCTGTCATAGACGCCATGAAACAGCTTGCCCATGCCGACCGGCCAGGTGAAAGGAATGACCGTCATGCCGAGTTCGCGCTCGATCTCGTCCATCACACTCATCGGGTCCTGCACCTCGCGGTCCATCTTGTTGACGAAGGTCAGGATGGGCGTGTTGCGGGCGCGGCAGACCTGCAGCAGGCGGCGCGTCTGCGGCTCGACGCCGTTGGCCGCGTCAATCACCATCAGCGCCGCGTCCACGGCGGTCAGCACGCGGTAGGTGTCTTCCGAGAAGTCCTGGTGGCCCGGGGTGTCCAGCAGGTTGATGACGCAGTCGCGGTATTCCATCTGCATGACCGAGCTGGCCACGGAGATGCCGCGCTGCTTTTCGATCTCCATCCAGTCGGAAGTGGCGTGGCGCGCGGCCTTGCGGGCCTTGACGCTGCCGGCGATCTGGATCGCGCCCGAGAACAGCAGCAGCTTTTCGGTCAGCGTGGTTTTACCCGCGTCGGGGTGGGAGATGATGGCAAACGTGCGGCGGCGTTTGACCTGTTTTTCGATTTCGGTGGATTCGGACATAACCCACGATTATCGATGACGGCGCTTAATCGGGCAGCGGGCCGGGTTGCAGGGCAAATCGCGGCTGCTTCACCCCGTCTATCACCACCTCTTCATTGAACATGGCGGCGGGGCGCACCCACAGGCCTTTTTCGCCGTAAAGCGCGCGGTACAGCGTCATGGGCTCCAGGCTTTCGCTGTGGCGCACGGTGCCGACCACCTCGTAAAGCATGCCTTTGTAGTGGCGGTACAGGCCCGGCGGGGTTTCAATCAGGGGCGGCAGTGTTTCTGCGGGGGCTTCAGGCATGGTCAGTCGGGGGCTTCGTGAAGGGACTAAAAAAAGGGTGCGGTGAGACCGCAGTGGGACAATGGGGGCTATGCATCCTAAAGCCTTACTCGACAGTTGTTCCGAGCTTCTCAAGCAGGTTCTCAAATTTGATCATCCCGCCGACATGGTGGTTTCGCGCTACTTCCGCGACTACCGGCTCGGCCCACGCGAGCGCGCCACCGTGGCGGAAACCATTTACGGCGTGCTGCGCAAAAAAAACCTCTATACCTATCTGGCCCAGCACGGCAGCGGCCCGTTGGAGCGGCGCCTGGCAATCCTGGGTTTTGCCGCCGAGCGCGACTTTTTGCTGGGCGCGCTGACCGAGCAGGAAAAAGACTGGCTGTCCCGTTGCGACCGGGTCTTGCCAGGCGACCTGATGGAGTTGCACCGCCACAACCTGCCCCAGTGGCTGGTCGAGCCGCTCAAGGAGCAGTTGGGTGACGATTTCTGGCCGCTGGTGGAAAGCCTCAATGCGCCGGCCGGGCTGGATTTGCGCGTCAATGCGCTGAAAGACAAGCGCGCCGACATCCAGAAAGAGCTCTCCAAGGCGGGCATCAAGACCGTTGCCACGCCGTATTCGCCCTGGGGCCTGCGCATAGACGGCAAGCCCCAGCTGGCCAAGCTGGATACCTTCACGCGCGGTGCCATCGAGGTGCAGGACGAGGGCTCGCAACTGCTGGCCCTGCTGGTGGATRCCAAACGCGGCGAGATGGTGGTCGATTTTTGCGCCGGCGCCGGCGGCAAGACGCTGGCCCTGGGCGCGTCCATGCGCAACACCGGGCGCCTGTACGCCTTTGACACCTCGGGACACCGGCTGGATGCGCTCAAGCCCCGGCTGGCGCGCAGCGGGCTGTCGAATGTGCACCCCGTGGCCATCGCCCACGAACGCGACGACCGCATCAAGCGCCTGGCCGGCAAGATAGACCGGGTGCTGGTCGATGCGCCGTGCTCGGGCTTGGGCACTTTGCGGCGCAACCCCGACCTCAAATGGCGGCAGACACCCAAGGCCATCGAAGAGCTGCAGGCCAAGCAAACCGCGATTTTGCAGAGCGCCGCACGGCTTTTAAAGCCCGGTGGCCGGCTGGTTTACGCCACCTGCAGCGTTTTGCGCGAAGAAAACGAGGCGATTGCCGAGGCCTTCAGCGCGGCCAATACAGGGTTTAACGTCCTTGAAACCGGGCCTTTGTTGACCCATCTGGGGGTGGAACATGCCGAAAAACTCTGCCGCGGCCCCTACCTTCGCCTCTGGCCCTACTTGCACCAGACTGACGGGTTTTTCGCCGCAGTATGGCAAAAGTCCTGATATTTTTGCCAGCAAAAGACGACAGATAGGCTGATGTTACATATTTGTTCGTGATTTTTCGCACTGATTTGCCCCTGCGCCTGTACCTCTGGCGACTTGGCGTTTGCAGGGCTTCGTCTTACAATAAGAACTTGTCTGGTGCAGCGCCTGGAGACAAATTTGGATGGGCGGCTGGTGCAGGTTGTTTAAAGGATTTTTATGATTTTGTTTGATGCCGCCCTCGACTGGCTGGCAAATGGCCTGCTCGCCGCCAGCTGGTGGCAAATCGTGTTGTACGCCCTGGTGACCACCCACATCACCATCGCCAGCGTGACGATTTACCTGCACCGCCATCAGGCGCACCGCGCCATGGACCTGCACGCGATCCCCTCGCATTTTTTCCGTTTCTGGCTCTGGTTGGGTACCGGCCAGGTGACCAAGGAATGGGTGTCCATTCACCGCAAGCACCACGCCAAGTGCGAAACCCTCGAAGACCCGCACAGCCCGCAAGCCCACGGCATCAAGAAGGTGTTCTGGGAAGGTGCCGAGCTGTACCGCGCCGAAAGCAAGAACAAGGAAACCATGACCAAGTACGGCCATGGCACGCCCAACGACTGGCTGGAACGCAATGTCTACACCCGCTACAGCTGGCAGGGCGTGGGCTTGATGATGATCATCGACCTGGCCTTCTTCGGCGCGGCCGGCCTGGCGGTCTGGGCGGTTCAGATGGCCTGGATTCCCGTGACGGCGGCCGGCATCATCAACGGTATCGGCCACTACTGGGGCTACCGCAACTTTGAGGCGCCTGACGCCAGCACCAATATCTCCCCCTGGGGCATCATGATCGGCGGCGAGGAGTTGCACAACAACCACCACACCTACCCGACCTCGGCCAAGTTCTCGGTCAAGCCCTATGAGTTCGACATCGGCTGGATCTACATCCGCGCCCTCGAAAAAATGGGCCTGGCCGCCGTGAAGAAGGTTCCACCCAAGCTCCAGCTGGGTTCCATCCAGCCCGTGGCTGACGAAAAAACGCTGGAAGCCCTGATCGCCCACCGCTACGAAGTGATGGCCGGTTTTGCGCGCGAACTGCGCCGTGCCGGCAAGGCTGAAATCGAAGTGCTGAAAGCGAAAAAAGCCGACGTGTCTGTGCTGCGCGCGGCCAACCGCTGGCTGCACCGCGACGACGACAAGGTGCCCGCAGCCGCCAAGCCGCAGCTGGCCCAGGCCCGCGCCGAGCACCCCGTTCTCGACAAGATGGTCACCATGCGCGAAGAGCTGCGCCAGATGTGGATGAGCACCTCGGCCTCCCGCGAGCAGCTGGCGACCGACCTGCAGGCCTGGTGCCACCGCGCGGAAGAAAGCGGTATTGCCGCGCTGCGCGAGTTCTCGCTGAAGCTGCGCGCCGCCCGCGCCTGATCTGGCGTTACATGTCGGCCTGATCTCAGGCCGATACCTCTTCAAAACACCGCTCCGGAGAAATCCGAGAGCGGTTTTTTATTGTTCGGCGCAAAGTACGAGCTCCGCCCGCAACTCAAAACGGGCTATCGGGTCGATGTTCCGCAACGTAAATGGTCGTCCAGCAGGCGACTTCACGCCAACTTCATACAGCTCATCAAGACCTCACAGGCGCGTATCAGACTGCACCTATCGAAATCCGGGCGCATCAATCCGATGTTTTCATTTCGAAGAAAGGTCGGTCTGTGAGTTCAATCCGTAGCGTCGCTACTCTTCCGCCATACACGCGAATTTTCGGTCCGATAACGACAAGAAAGACTGTCCGGCTTTTAACGCTGTACATGCTGCTCGTTGCGGGCGGCTCGGTTTTGCTGCTTTTCGCGCATCAGGATGCCTTGCAGATTTTCGGTTTGGGGTTGATGGTGCCGGGCGGCGGATTTCTGGCGCATGCTGATATCTGCACAGGCAGTGGCATAGGGCATGTAGCCGCCTGGCTGTGTTCGGTGGGTGCCTTGGCATTTGCGCTGTTGGTCTGGTTTGGCACAGGCAATGTGTTGCTGCCTCCGTTTGTATGGCTTGGTTCGGCGTTTTGGGCCGCGAGCATGAACCATGGCGCAATTCAGCCAGGCGTGGTACTCAATGTGTACTGCGTGCTCGCGCTGTTTGCTGCAGTGGGCTGCCTGTCGATGCTGGCCTGGTTCATGTTTTCAGGCCGGCAAAGGCGCATCGATAACGATTACTTGGTCCGACAAACGGCTCGATTGGGCACTATCTTCACAGCCCAACCGTCAAGGCAAAAACCAGAGATGTCGTTGGCGCATCTGCATCGTGTGAGGTTCGCACTCGATCGAGCTCTACAACCTTTCGATGAATTTTCGGGCTTCGAGCAACGCGACCAGTTTCAGACGGCGGCACTTCGGTATCAAATCAACTTTCTGGCTTATGGCATCGCCTTGACGCAGGCACGCTTCACGCCCGCGTTAGGCGGATACATGAGTGATGCGCAAAGCAGGTTACTGAACAAACAGGCACAGCACCGCGCGTGGGCCTACTGGTCGCTGGAAAATCTGTGGGGAAATTTCCGGTGGAGCCCCGACCCTACAGCCCGTGAAAACATCATGTACACGGGCTTCGTGGCGCTGCAGATAGCCCTGTTCCAGGCCAGCACGGGAAGTCAGGAATTTTCGAAAAAAGGTGCCTTCACGCTGGTGCATCCGAACGGGAAACGCTACGAACACAGTTTCCAGTCCTTGCTGTCCAGGTTGGAAAAAGAATACGAACGTTCACCCTTCTATTTGATGGCCTGCGAGCCCAACTGGGTCTACCCCCTGTGCAACACATTGGGAGCTGCGGCGCTGCGTGCCCACGATGCGCAGTACGGTCAGATGAAATGGGCCGGTCACGCGCCGGAGTTTCGCCGGCATCTGGACGCGGAGTTTCTGGACGGTATGGGTCGCTACGTGCCATGCCGTTCTACGTATACGGGATTGGCCTTACCCGCCATTGGTGGCGCAATGCCCCTGGCGATGCCGTGCTACTTTTTGAATGCGCTGGAACCTGACTTGGCGCGTCGCCAATGGCTGTTGTTGAGACGTCAGCTGTTCGATAGCCGTGAGCGACTTCGACGCAGTGAATTCTGGCCCATCGACACAGGAAACTATGGTTTCTCAAGAGGCAGTGCCTACGCGGCGACGGCCTTGGCGGCGGCAGAGTTGGGCGATGAGTGTGTGTATCAAAACTGTATGGATGCCCTGGAGCACGAGTGTCCAACTACTCTCAGTCATGGGGTCGCCCACAGGAGCAAGGCCTCGGTATGGGCGCATGGTGTCGAGCTGATGGCGCGCTCCGGAGGGCGCAACAGTTTTCGAAACTTGATCAGTCACCCGCTTTCATCACAAGGTCCCAGGTTGGAACTCCATTCCTACCCCGATGTGCTGGTTGCAGCTGCGCACTCCGATGCTGTAAGCAGCTCTTTGCAAGCGGTGCTGTACGGCGGAGCCGGCGACGGCATCAAGAGCTTGAGCGTGTCGGGCTTGCGCCCGTTAGCACGCTATCGGGTCACAGGTGCATGTCTGACGCAGGTCCTGGCTGACGATTTGGGAAAGGTGTGCTTGCAGGTTCCGCTTGCTGGACGCACCTGTTTGACGCTAGAGCCGGCCGGTGCACTGTGATGGGCTGCTGTATTTTGATGGCCACGGTATGGGGCTGCTTGTATGGGTTGCAGGTTATGCAGGTGTGCACTGCTCGACGTTCATGTCTTGCCCAGGCTTGGCGGTTGGTAAATAAGAAGGATGGGAAATGAAACAAGCCCCTCATGCCTGCGCTCCGCGGCGATTCACGTTGGTCGCACGCCTCAAAAGCTTTGGTTATGCCTTCGAGGGGATAGCTTTGATGCTTAAAACCCAGCACAACGCATGGCTGCATCTAATCGCCACAACGCTGGTGACGGGATTGGCCGGCTGGTGCCGGGTGGACGCCGGCGATTGGCGCTGGCTGATCGGCGCGATGGCCATGGTTTGGATGGCAGAGGCCATGAACACAGCCGTGGAGTCGCTCTGCGATGTTGTGTCGCCACAACATTCATTAGCGGTCAAATGCGCAAAGGATCTTGCCGCCGGCGGCGTATTAATTGCGGCTTGTGCAGCAGCGGCAACCGGTGTCATAACCTTCTGGCCCTATTTATTCAGGCAAGCCGCGTAGCAACCTGCTTGTTTCGCGGGAGTTCTGCTTTCTAAGCCCCCAAAAAATAAAGGACACCGAGGTGTCCTTTTTCTGAATGTACTGACCGAGCTGATAGTTTTTGGCTACGCACGGATTCGTAGCCATTACTTCAGCTTGATTTCCTTGTATTCCACGTGCTTGCGTGCCTTGGGATCAAACTTCATGATCAGCATCTTGTCGGGCGTGGTCTTCTTGTTCTTGGTGGTCGTGTAAAAGTGACCGGTGCCGGCGGTGGATTCCAGCTTGATTTTTTCGCGTGCGCCTTTTGCCATGATGGTGCTCCTTAAGCTTGGCCGCGTGCGCGCAGGTCTGCGAGCACGGTATCAATGCCCTTCTTGTCGATCAGGCGCAGTGCAGCGCTCGAAACGCGCAGGCGGACCCAGCGGTTTTCGCTCTCGACCCAGAAACGACGGTATTGCAGGTTCACGAGGAACCGGCGCTTGGTTTTGTTGTTGGCGTGGGAAACGTTGTTTCCGACCATCGGGCCTTTGCCCGTTACTTCACATACGCGTGCCATATGCACTCCAGTACTTTTCAACAGCAGTCATGTCGCAAGGCACTTGCTGCCTGTCGTCATTCCTGCCTCACCTCGCCAGAATAGGGTGGCGGTAACCCGAGACTGCCAAACCGGCCCTTTTGGGGGCAAATTTAGCAAAGCCTTGAATTATAAGGGATTTTTTGTTTACTCTGCTTGTTCGAGGAAACGCTGGGCGTCCAGGGCCGCCATGCAGCCGGTTCCGGCGCTGGTGATGGCCTGGCGGTAGACATGGTCCTGCACGTCGCCGGCGGCGAAAACGCCGGGCACGCTGGTCATGGTGGCAAAGCCCTGCAGCCCGGTTTTGGTGATGATGTAGCCGTCCTTCATTTCCAGCTGGCCGGCAAAGATGTCGGTGTTGGGCTGGTGGCCGATCGCGATAAAGCAGCCCTTGAGGCTGAGGTCCTGCGTGGCGTCGCTCTGGGTGCTTTTGAGGCGCACGCCGGTCACGCCCGAGGCGTCGCCCAGCACTTGGTCCAGCGTGTGGTGCAGCTTGAGCTCGATCTTGCCGGCCTTGACCTTCTCGTGCAGCTTGTCGATCAGGATGGCTTCGGCCTTGAATTTGTCGCGGCGGTGCACCAGCGTGACCTTGCTGGCGATGTTGGACAGGTACAGCGCCTCTTCCACGGCGGTATTGCCGCCGCCCACCACGCAGACTTCCTGGCCGCGGTAGAAGAAGCCGTCGCAGGTGGCGCAACCCGAAACGCCGCGGCCCATGAAGGCGCTTTCCGACTCCAGCCCCAGGTATTTGGCGGAGGCGCCGGTGGCGATGATCAGCGTGTCGCAGGTGTAGGTCCCGCTGTCGCCGGTCAGGGTGAAGGGGCGCTTGCTGAAATCAACCTTGTTGATGTGGTCAAAAATAATCTCGGTCTTGAAACGTTCCGCGTGTTCGAGGAAGCGCTGCATCAGGTCTGGCCCCTGCACGCCGTGTACGTCGGCCGGCCAGTTGTCGACCTCGGTGGTGGTCATGAGCTGGCCGCCCTGCGCGATGCCGGTGATCAGCACCGGGTTGAGGTTGGCGCGCGCCGCATAGACGGCCGCGGTGTAGCCGGCAGGTCCCGAACCGAGGATTAAGACGCTTGAATGTTTCATGTTGAAAAACTGATTGGGAAAGTGTAAGAACTCGGGTAGAGTCGTGCCGCATAAGCGCAGCGCAAGGTAAAACCGTCGAGGTAGTACTTTTGCGGCATTTGGTTTTATAAATTACGTGCCATTGTAAGAACTCACGCGACGTCCCGTTGTTTGTGAGGTTGGGAGATATCAGATATGACGACGATGGTGTCCAACCTGGAATTGATTCGCCGGGTACCCCTTTTCTCCGTGTTGACGGCCGCCCAGGCCGCCTCCGTCGCCGATACGGTGGTCAAGCGCCGCTTCAAGCGCGGCGAGCCCATCGTCGAGCAGGGCAAGAAGTCCAACGCGCTGTCCATCATCCTCACGGGCCGGGCCCGCGTCGTCACCACCGATGCCCGCGGGCGCGAGGTCATCCTGGCCACCATGCACCCCGGCGACTACGTCGGCGAGATGAGCCTGATCGACAACGAACCGCATTCGGCCACGGTGCGCGCCGAGATCCAGACCGACGCCCTGATCCTGGGCCGCCTCGAATTCGCGCGCTGCCTGCCCGAGAACAGCTCCATGGCCTATGCCGTGCTCAAGGGCCTGGTGCAGCGCCTGCGCCACGCCGACCGGCAAATCGAGTCGCTGGCCCTGATGGACGTGTACGGCCGCGTGGCCAGGGCCTTGCTGGAATTCGCCAGCGACGACGGCACCGGCAACACCGTGATCCGCGACAAGGTGTCGCGCCAGGACCTGGCCAAGATGGTCGGCGCCTCGCGCGAGATGGTCAGCCGGGTCATGAAAGACCTGGAAGAGCGCGGCTTCATCGAAACCCGGGACGACGGCTCCGTCCTCGTGAAAGAGCGCCTGCATACCCTGGGTTAACACGCCCGGCTGATCGCCCGCCACCCATTTGGCGCCCGTGGCGCTCCTTCAAGGCTTGCACTCAACTGCGGTAAGCTTCAAGTGAGCCATGACTTACTCACTCGATACCCTGAACTCCAGAAACTCCCCCGCCACGGGCGCGCCCGGCGGCATCAAACGCTTTGCCCATGAAGTCAGCTTGATCCTGGGCCTGCTCGGCCTGGTTTTCTGGCTGGCCGCCTTGCTCAGCTATTCGCCGCAGGATGCGGCCTGGTCGACCTCCGGCACCGCGCAAGCCGTGGCCGGCGGCCATGCCGCGACCCTCAACTGGGGCGGGCGCGTGGGCGCCTGGCTGGCCGACGCCAGCTATTACCTGCTGGGCTTTTCGGTCTGGTGGGCGCTGGCCGCGGGCGGCCAGGCCTGGCTGAGGTCGCTGGCGCGCTGGCTGCGCGGCGAACCCCTGGCGGCCGGCGAGTCCCACCGCATCCGCTTCTGGCTCAGCCTGCTGTTGCTGCTGCTGGCCAGCGCGGCGCTGGAGTGGTCGCGGCTTTACCGCTTTGAATTCAAGCTGCCCGGCCATGCCGGCGGGGTGCTGGGTTACCTGGCCGGTGCCCAGGGCGAGAAGTGGCTGGGATTTGCCGGCTCCGGCCTGGTGTTTATTGCGCTGGGTGTCATTGCCGTGTCGGCGGTCTTCGGCTTTTCGTGGGCCCATGTGGCGCTGCGTGTAGGCGCCTGGATAGACAACCTGATCGATTCGCGCCGCGAAAAGCGCGAAATCGCCCAGGATCTGGCCTTCGGCAAGCTGGCCGCCCGCGAGCGCGAGGAAACCCTGATCGACGAACGCATCGAAATCGAGGAACACCACCCGGTGCCGGTGCTGATCGAGCCCGTGCTGGTCGACATTCCCAAAAGCGAGCGCGTGGCCAAAGAGCGGCAAAAGCCGCTTTTCAGCGAAATGCCTGACTCCAAGCTGCCGCAGGTCGACCTGCTCGACGGCGCGCTGAGCCGCCAGGAGACCGTGGCGCCCGAAACCCTGGAGATGACCTCGCGCCTGATCGAGAAAAAACTCAAGGACTTCGGCGTCGAGGTGCGTGTGGTTGCCGCCGCACCCGGCCCCGTCATCACGCGTTATGAAATCGAGCCGGCCACCGGCGTCAAGGGCTCGCAGGTCGTCAACCTGGCCAAGGACCTGGCGCGCGCCCTGAGCCTGGTGTCGATCCGCGTGATCGAGACCATTCCGGGCAAGAACTACATGGCGCTGGAGCTGCCCAACGCCAAGCGCCAGTCCATCAAGCTCAGCGAAATCCTGGGCTCGCAGGTCTACAACGAAGCCAAGTCCCTGCTCACCATAGGCCTGGGCAAGGACATCAGCGGTGCCGCCGTGGTGGCGGACCTGGCCAAGATGCCGCACTGCCTGGTGGCCGGCACCACCGGCTCGGGCAAGTCGGTCGGCATCAATGCCATGATCCTGAGCCTGCTTTACAAGGCCGATGCGCGCGATGTGCGCCTGCTGCTGATAGACCCCAAGATGCTGGAGATGAGCGTCTATGAAGGCATTCCGCACCTGCTGGCCCCGGTGGTCACCGACATGCGCCAGGCCGCCCACGGCCTGAACTGGTGCGTGGCCGAGATGGAAAAGCGCTACAAGCTCATGAGCAAGCTGGGCGTGCGCAACCTGGCCGGCTACAACGGAAAAATCGACGAAGCCAAGGCCAAGGGCGAGTTCATCTACAACCCCTTCAGCCTCACGCCCGAGCAGCCCGAGCCGCTGGAGCGCCTGCCTTACATCGTGGTGGTGATCGACGAGTTGGCCGACCTGATGATGGTGGTCGGCAAGAAGATCGAGGAACTGATCGCTCGCCTGGCGCAAAAAGCCCGGGCCGCCGGCATCCACCTGGTGCTGGCCACGCAGCGCCCCAGCGTGGATGTGATCACCGGCCTGATCAAGGCCAACATCCCGACCCGGCTGTCCTTCCAGGTCAGCAGCAAGATCGACAGCCGCACCATCCTGGACCAGATGGGCGCCGAGGCTTTGCTGGGAATGGGTGACATGCTTTACATGCCGAGTGGTACAGGCTTTCCAATCCGGGTGCATGGTGCGTTTGTGAGTGATGACGAAGTGCACCGCGTGGTGGCCTACCTCAAGCAGCAGGGCGAACCGAATTACATCGAGGGCGTGCTCGAAGGCGGCACGGTCGACGGCGAAGACGGCGACCTGCTGGGCGAGGGCGGCAACGGCGGCAGCGGCGAGAAAGACCCGATGTACGACCAGGCCGTGGAGGTCGTGCTGAAGAACCGCAAGGCCAGCATTTCGCTGGTGCAGCGTCACCTCAAGATCGGCTACAACCGCGCCGCGCGGCTGGTCGAAGACATGGAAAAAGCCGGGCTGGTCAGCGCCATGAGCGGCAGCGGCCAGCGCGACATCCTGGTGCCCGCAAGGGCGGAGTGACGATCATGAAGAAATACCTTGCGATGATGCTGGTGGCGGCTTGCGCCCACCCCGCCTGGGCCGACGGCCTGGACAGCCTGGAGGCTTTCGTGAAGACCGTCAGCAGCGGCCGCGCTGAATTCACCCAGGTCGTCACCGCGCCGGCCAGGGACGGGCAGGCCGCGCGCAGCAAGACCTCCACCGGCACGTTTGAGTTTTCCCGGCCCAACCGCTTTCGCTTCATTTACAAGAAGCCCTTTGAGCAAAGCATCGTGGCCGACGGCCAGACCTTGTGGCTGCACGACGTGGACCTGAACCAGGTCAGCTCGCGCAAGCAGTCCAGCGTGCTGGGCTCCACCCCCGCAGCGCTGATTGCCGCGGCGCCCGACCTGCGCGCCCTGCAGGCCGATTTCACGCTGGCCGCCGCGCCCGACGCCGACGGCCTGCAATGGGTGGTGGCCACGCCCAAGAGCAAGGAAGGCCAGCTGCAGTCCGTGCGCGTGGGTTTTCGCCCCGGCGAAAAATCCTCCGGCCTGGCCGCGCTCGAGATCACCGACAGCTTCGGCCAGCGCTCGGTGCTGAGTTTCAGCAAGGTCGAGGTCAATCCCAGCCTGCCCGCCGACACCTTCCGCTTCACGCCGCCCAAGGGCGCGGACGTAATCCGGCAGTAAACCCGGCCGGGGCTCAGGCCACCGGGGGCTTGGGAAGGCGCTGCGCGGGATCGTAGAAAAACGTTTCCTCCGCGATGCGCTCGCCCTCCCAGCGCTGCCAGGCGAGCTCTTCCATCTCGGTGCGGCTGCCGTCCTGCCACTCGAAGCGGAAGATCCAGCGGATCACCACGTGGTCGCCGTTGAGCAGGGCGGGGCGCACGCAGGTCGAGGTCAACGACTTCGCCCTCTCCATGACCTTCTGCTCGCCCAACACCAGGTTGGCGCGCCCCACGCGCGGCGCGGCCTGGTTTTCCTGCATGGACGCGTTCTCGGTGTAGAACTCTTCAATGGCTTCGGCGTGGGCGTTTTCTTCAACGCGGGCGATAAATCGTTCCAGGGTGTCGCGGCTTGGCATGGGGTTTCCTTTGAAAGGGTGTGATGGGGTTGTACACGAGTTACCCCAAGCCTGCAGCCGGTCCCGCGCGTGGCTTAGACTCATGGCATCCCAGTTCCCCAGCCCCTGATCTCCCGTTTCCCACCTGCCCGTGAAAGCCGCGTCCTCCACCCACCAGCCCCTGGCCGAGCGCCTGCGCCCGCAAAACCTGGGCGAAGTCATAGGCCAGCAGCATCTGCTGGGCGAAGGCATGCCGCTGCGCATCGCGTTCGAGTCCGGCCAGCCGCACAGCTGCATCCTTTGGGGCCCGCCCGGCGTGGGCAAGACCACCATCGCGCGCCTGATGGCCAGCAGCTTTGACGCGCACTTCATCACCATTTCGGCCGTACTGGGCGGCGTCAAGGACATCCGCGAGGCGGTGGAGCAGGCCAGCATCTGGCAGGCCCAGGGCGGGCGGCGCACCATCGTGTTTGTCGACGAGGTGCACCGCTTCAACAAAAGCCAGCAGGATGCCTTCCTGCCGCATGTGGAGAGCGGCCTTTTCACCTTCATAGGCGCCACCACCGAAAACCCCTCGTTCGAGGTCAACTCGGCCCTGCTGTCGCGCGCCGTGGTCTATGTGCTGCAGCCGCTGGGCGAGGCGGACCTGAAGCAGATCGTGGGCAAGGTGCTGGCCGAAAACGCGCTGCCGGCCATCACCGCCGTCGATGCGCAGGCCGTGGACCGCCTCGTGGCCTATGCCGATGGCGATGCGCGCCGCCTGCTCAACACGCTGGAGTCGCTCAGCGTGGCGGCCAAGGCCGAGAAGGTCAGCGCAGTCACTGACGCCTGGCTGCTCAAGGTGCTGGGCGAGCGCCTGCGCCGCTATGACAAGGGCGGCGAGCAGTTCTACGACACCATCTCGGCGCTGCACAAATCGGTGCGCGGCTCGGACCCCGACGCCGCGCTCTACTGGTTCATGCGCATGCTCGACGGCGGCGCCGAGCCGCGCTACATGGCGCGCCGGCTGGTGCGCATGGCCAGCGAGGACATAGGCCTGGCCGACCCGCGCGCGCTGCGCCTGGCACTGGACGCGGCCGAGGTCTATGAGCGCCTGGGCTCCCCCGAAGGCGAGCTGGCCCTGGCCCAGTGCGTGATCTACCTGGCGGTGGCGCCCAAGTCCAACGCGGTCTACAAGGCCTTCAACGAAGCCAAGGCGTTTATCAGCAAGGACGGCACCCGCCCGGTGCCCCTGCATTTGCGCAATGCACCAACAAAGCTCATGAAGCAGCTCGACTACGGCAAAAATTACCGCTACGCCCACGATGAGGAAGACGGCTTCGCGGCCGGTGAAAACTACTTTCCCGAAGGCATGCAGGCCCCGGGCTTTTATCGGCCGGTCAACAGAGGGCTGGAAATGAAAATTGCTGAAAAGCTCGAGCAGCTGCGGGCAAAGAACGACTCTAAGAAATAAGCCGCGCGCGGCGGGTTGAGGTGGAAGATTGCCGGCGGGCAGCGAGGTGCGGCTCAGTCGATGCGGATCGGCGCTCCCCAAAACAGCGCATACGCTTTCTGCATGGCGTGCCCCGTCTGCGCATGCGTGAGGAGAAATCCCCGTTTGATACTACCAACTCATCAATTCATCAGGAGTCGGTATGTCGTCAGGTTCTTGCATAAAAAGCATTCTTTCGGTGCTGGCAGTTGTTTCGGCAACTTCGGCCTTCGCCCAGGAAAAAATCAAAATTGCCATCGTCGGACCCTTGTCCGGCCAGGCGGCGAACTACGGAAAAGACAACGAGCGTGGCGCGCAGCTGGCTATTGACGACCTCAACGCCAGCCAGTTCAAGATCGGCGGCAAGGCCGTAAAGTTTGAACTGGTGTCCGAAGACGACCAGGCCGACCCGAAGCAGGGAACCGCCGTTGCACAAAAACTGGTGGACAGCGGCGTCAACGGTGTTGTGGGGCACAACAACAGCGGCACCACGATTCCTGCCGCCCGCATCTACAGCGAAGCGGGCCTTCCGCATATCACCCCGGCGGCCTCCAACCCGAAGCTCACCCAGCTGGGCTACAAAACCACCTTCCGCACCATTGCCCATGACGGGATGATCGGTAGCGCCCTGGCTGTGTTTGCGTCGACCAAACTCAAGCTTCAAAAAGTCGCGTTGATTGACGACCGCACGGCATATGGCCAGGGCCTGGCGGATGAGTTTGAAAAAACCTTCAAATCGCTGGGCGGTGAAGTCGTCGCGCGTGAATTTACCAATGACAAGGCAAGCGATTTCTCGCCCATCCTGACGACGATCAAAGGCAAGAAAGCCCAGGCTGTGTTTTTTGGCGGGCTTGATGGGCAGGCCGGGTCCATGCTTCGCCAGATGGCCCAGTTGGGAATGGGGCAACTTCCTTTCATGGGCGGTGACGGCGTCTGCACCGGCGATCTGCCCAAGCTGGGTGCGCAGGCTGTCGGGAAGAACGTTATTTGCGGCGACGGCGGCGAGGCCTTGATGGATATGAAAGGCGGCCCCGGTTTTGCAAAACGCTACAAGGCTGCTTACGGTGCCGAGGTCGTGGTGTATGCGCCTTATGCCTATGACAACGTCATGATATTGGCCAATGCCATGCGTGCGGCCGGTTCGGCGGAGCCCGCGAAATACCTGGCGTATGTCGGCAAGACAAAGCACGAGGGCATCACCGGGCATATCGAGTTTGACGGAACCGGCCAGCGCAAGAATGCCGCCGTCACCTTGTCCACCTACCCCCAGGGCATCAAGACCACGCTTGTCACGATGAAGTGACGCGCCTGCGCCCGGAAAGTCCCCGCACCCCTGAAAGACCGCGGCGCCGATTTCGCCGCCGTCTTCCTGGTGCGCCTAACGCAATTGCTGAACATTGATGCCAAAAATAAAAATTGCCGTTCTGGGAACTGGGGGCACCATCGCGGGCGAAGCCGATTCCGCGGCGGACGTACTCAATTACCAGGATTCACAGCTCTCCGCGGCCGACACGCTGGCGCCTTTGAGGCCTTATTTGCCCGGGAACGTCGAGCTGCTCGTGATCCAGATCAGCCAGCTGGGCAGCGAAAACTTCTCCACCGATACATGGCTCGGCCTGGCTGACGCGATGACCCGGCTGGAGGAAACCGAAGCTCCCGATGGCTTTGTGCTGACGCAAGGGACCGATACGCTGGAGGAGACCGCCTACTTTCTGCACCTGGCGATCAAGACGCCCAAGCCGGTCGTGGTGGTGGGGGCCATGCGGCCGGCAACGGCCCTCAGTGCGGATGGTCCTCTGAATCTCTTGCGAGCGGTGCAACTGGCCGCCAACCCTCTTGCGCGAGGCCTGGGTGTGATGGTGGTTGCAAACGAGCGGATCTTTTCGGCCCGTGAAGTGACCAAGTCCCACACCTCCTCGATTGACAGTTTTGGGAGCCCGGAATTTGGTTGCGTCGGCTATATGCAAAACGGCGAGGTCAAGCTGCACCGGATGCCGTCGCGCCAGCACACGGTGGATTCGCCTTTCAGCGTGGCCGGCCTGCGCAGCCTGCCGAAGGTGGATATTGTTTATGCCTACGCTGGCGCCGGCTGTGAAAGTATTCGCGCATTCCTGAACCACGGCGCGCGCGGCCTGGTGCATGCGGGCACTGGAAATGGTTCCATCTCCAGTGTTCACCAGGCGGCTTATCGCGAGGCGATTCTCCGGGGCATACCTGTGGTACGGAGCTCCCGCACCGGGAGCGGCCTTGTCTCGCGCAATGGCGCGATGAACGACGATGCCTTTGGCAGCGTTGGCGCCGACACGCTCAGCCCGCAAAAAGCCCGCGTGTTGCTCTGCCTGGCATTGACCTTGACGCAGGATGCGGTGCAGCTGCAGCGCTATTTCGACAGCTACTGACCTGCCCCGATGTCGGCAACCATCTCAGCCCATTCAGCTACCGTGAATCAGACTCGCCTGGGCCTTGAAGTGTTCCATAAACTTTCTTTCATGCAGGCCAGCCTGGTGTGTGACCAGTCGCATCGCGGCGACCCTGATGGGCACTTCAGGCGCAAAGGGCAAAACCTGCGCTCCGAGCACCTTGCCCAGCGCACCGGTCAGGGAGTCGACCAATGCCACCCCCAAGCCTTGCATGGCCAGGTGCATGGCGACCACGCTGGTTTCGACCGAAACATTGCGGGTGAGCGCAATGTCGGCCATCCCGTCCGTCTGGGCAATCAGCGAGGCCACGAGGTCATCCTTGCTCAATCCAATGATGTTGCAGGAGCCGAGGTCCTGGATGGAGATGGATTTTTTGGATTTGGAAAAATAACCCGATGTGGAGACTGAACAAAAGTGGGCCTGGAGCAGGTCCGTGGTGTCGAGCGCCGCGTGCGCGACCGGTTCATAAACAAACCCGATATCGACCTGGCCGGCCAGAAGCGCCTCGACAAGAGAGTCGTAGTGGTAGGTTTCCAGCGTCAGCTTGCATTTGGGATATTGCTCGATGAAGGACCTCACGGCGCTGGGCAAGACGGCTGTGGCCAGCGAGGGCACGGCTGCGATCCTCAACTGCTTGATGCCTCCGTTGCGCAGCCCGGCTGCCAGCGAGGAGGCATGGCTCATGCATTCCATGATTTTCAGGATCGCCGGGCGCAGCTGCTGGGCTTCGTCGGTCGGCGCCATGCGTCCTTGCTGGCGGTGAAACAGAAGAAAGCCGAGTTCAGTTTCCGCGCTGGAAATCAGGCGGGATACGGCCGGCTGGGAGAGATTGAGCATCTTTGCCGCGCCGGTGACGGTGCCGCAAAGAAATACCGCGTTGATGGCCTCGTATTTATGGAATCGCATGTCGGATTTTAAAAATGGACGGCTTGCGGGGCATCAGGGGTTTGCCGCAATGGGGCGCGGCTCGATGTCGCATTAGGCGGGATTTTCAAAGAGTAACCAACATAAGACTGACTAATGAAAAGTTAAAAATCGATGTTTCACCAAATGTTAAGGGTAAACCCCGCGAAAACCGCCTGCTTGGCCCGATTCTCGCTTAACACCGATGGCTACAATTTGCGGATTAGCTCGCCATTCAGCAGCCAACCGGCTTTGATGGGCGGGCTTTTTGTTAACTCGCGCCAGCCACCGGTGATCCCGGCGGCAGGTGCCGCCAGACTGAGTTGGCATTTCATTTACATGGGAGAGTGAGTTATGGAAGTATTGCTACAGCAGATCATCAACGGTCTGGTCCTGGGCAGCATGTATGCCCTGATCGCGCTGGGCTACACGATGGTGTACGGCATCATCAACCTGATCAATTTCGCGCACGGCGAGGTTTTGATGGTGGGGGCGCTGACCAGCTGGACCATCATCCGCTGGATGCAGGAGGCCATGCCGGGCGCGCCGGGCTGGCTGATTTTGCTGATATCGCTGCTGATCGCCTTTGTCGTCTGCGGAGCCCTGAACTTCGCGATTGAAAAAATCGCCTACCGGCCGCTGCGAAACTCCCCCAAACTGGCCCCGCTGATCACCGCCATCGGCATGTCGCTGCTGCTGCAGACACTGGCCATGATCATCTGGAAACCCAACTACAAACCCTATCCCACCCTGCTGCCCACCGAGCCCTTCCAGGTCGGCGGCGCCGTCATCACGGTGACCCAGCTCTTCATCCTGGGCGCCACCGCCGTCTCCCTCTCCGTGCTGATGTGGCTGGTGCACTACACCAAGCTGGGCCGCGCCATGCGGGCCACCGCCGAGAACCCGCGCGTGGCGGCCCTCATGGGCGTCAAACCCGACACCGTCATCTCCGCCACCTTCATCATCGGCGCCGTGCTGGCGGCGCTGGCCGGTGTGATGTACGCCTCCAACTACGGCACGGTGCAGCACACCATGGGCTTCTTGCCCGGCCTCAAGGCCTTCACGGCCGCCGTGTTCGGCGGCATCGGCAACCTCGGCGGCGCGGTGCTGGGCGGCATCCTGCTGGGCCTGATCGAGTCGATAGGCGCAGGTTATATCGGGCCGCTGACCGGCGGCGTGCTGGGCAGCCAGTACTCCGACATCTTCGCCTTTATCGTGCTGATTTTTGTCCTCACGCTGCGGCCTTCGGGCCTGCTCGGTGAGCGTGTGGCGGACCGGGCCTGAAGGCCCCTCCATCCGGTACACAAGGAGAATATTGATGAATTCCACACAATCGAAAAAACTGGTGACCTTTCTGGTCGTCGCGGCGGCGCTGCTGGTGCTGCCCCTGATCCTGCAGCAGGGCGGCAACGCCTGGGTGCGCATTGTCGACATGGCGCTGCTCTATGTGCTGCTGGCGCTGGGCCTGAACATCGTGGTCGGCTACGCCGGCCTGCTGGACCTGGGCTATGTCGCCTTCTTCGCCGTCGGCGCCTATCTGTTCGCGTTGCTCGGTTCACCCCACCTGGCCGACGCCTTCCCCTGGATCGCGGCGCAGTTCCCGAACGGCCTGCATTTGCCGATCTGGGCCATCATTCCGGCCGCCGCGGCGCTCGCCGGTTTCTTCGGCGTGATACTGGGCGCCCCGACCCTCAAGCTGCGCGGCGACTACCTGGCCATCGTGACGCTGGGCTTCGGTGAAATCATCCGGGTGTTCCTGAACAACCTGGACCGCCCCATCAACCTGACCAACGGCCCCAAGGGCATCAACCAGATCGACTCGATGAAGTTCTTCGGCTTCGACCTGGGCAAGCCGCATGAGTTCTTCGGCATCGAGGTCAACTCGGTGTCCATGTACTACTACCTGTTCCTGGTGCTGGTGATCGTTTCGGTCGTCATCTGCCACCGCCTGGAAAACTCCCGCATAGGCCGCGCCTGGATGGCCATCCGCGAAGACGAGATCGCCGCCAAGGCCATGGGCATCAACACCCGCAACATGAAGCTGCTGGCTTTCGGCATGGGCGCCACCTTCGGCGGCGTGTCCGGCTCGATGTTCGCGGCCTTCCAGGGCTTTGTGTCGCCCGAATCCTTCAGCCTGATGGAATCCGTCATGATCGTCGCCATGGTGGTGCTGGGAGGCATAGGCCACCTGCCCGGCGTCATCCTGGGCGCCTTGCTGCTGGCCGCCCTGCCCGAAGTGCTGCGCCATGTGGCCGGCCCGCTGCAGGCCATGACCGACGGCCGCCTCGACTCCGCCATCCTGCGCCAGTTGCTGATCGCGCTGGCCATGATCACCATCATGCTGATGCGTCCGCGCGGCCTCTGGCCTTCCGCCGAGCACGGCAAGTCGCTGAATAAGGTCGCCGGCAAAGACCCCATTCAGTCAATCAACCCCTAAGGAGAATGGACATGAGCGAAACCATTCTTAAAGTCTCCGGTGTCTCCAAGCGCTTCGGCGGCTTGCAAGCCCTGAGCGATGTCGGTATCCACATCCAGCGCGGCCAGGTTTACGGCCTGATCGGCCCCAACGGCGCCGGCAAGACCACTTTCTTCAATGTGCTGACCGGGCTTTACACGCCCGACAGCGGCACTTTTGAACTTGCCGGCAAGGCCTACAAGCCCACGGCCGTGCACGAAGTCGCCAAGGCCGGCATCGCCCGCACCTTCCAGAACATCCGGCTCTTCGCCGACATGACGGCCCTGGAAAACGTGATGGTCGGCCGGCATATCCGCACGCAGTCCGGCCTCATGGGCGCGGTGTTCCGCACGCCCGGCTTCAAGCACGAGGAAGCCGCCATCGCCAAGCGCTCGCAGGAACTGCTGGATTACGTGGGCATAGGCAAATATGCCGACTTCAAGGCCCGCACGCTGAGCTACGGCGACCAACGCCGCCTGGAAATCGCCCGGGCGCTGGCCACCGACCCGCAACTGATCGCGCTCGACGAGCCGGCCGCCGGCATGAACGCCACCGAAAAAGTGCAGCTGCGCGAACTGATAGACCGTATCCGCAAGGACAACCGCACCATCCTGCTGATCGAGCACGACGTCAAGCTGGTCATGGGCCTGTGCGACCGGGTCACCGTGCTCGACTACGGCAAGCAGATCGCCGAAGGCGCGCCCGCCGAAGTGCAAAAAGACGAAAAAGTGATCACCGCCTATCTGGGCACCGGTCATTGAAGGAAAACAAGAACATGGCAGCAAACACACTCCTCAAAGTGACCGGCCTGAAAGTCGCCTACGGCGGTATCCAGGCGGTCAAGGGCGTGGACTTCGAAGTCCACGACGGCGAACTGGTCACGCTGATCGGCTCCAACGGCGCCGGCAAGACCACCACCATGAAGGCCATCACCGGCACCCTGCCGATGCTGGACGGCGACATCGAATACCTGGGTAAAAGCATCAAGGGCCGCGGCGCCTGGGACCTGGTCAAGGAAGGCCTGGCCATGGTGCCGGAGGGCCGCGGCGTGTTCACCCGCATGACCATCACCGAAAACCTGCAGATGGGCGCCTACATCCGCAGCGACAAGGCCGGCATCGCCGAAGACATCGAAAAGATGTTCGTGCTGTTCCCGCGCCTGCGTGAGCGCAAGGACCAGCTGGCCGGCACCATGTCCGGCGGCGAACAGCAGATGCTGGCCATGGGCCGCGCGCTGATGAGCCGGCCCAAGGTGCTGCTGCTCGATGAGCCCTCCATGGGTCTGTCGCCCATCATGGTCGACAAGATCTTCGAGGTCGTGAAGGACGTCTCTTCGCGCGGCGTGACGGTGCTGCTGGTCGAGCAGAATGCCAGCCGCGCGCTGGGCATCGCCAACCGCGGCTACGTCATGGAGTCCGGCAACGTCACCATGAACGGCGACGCCAAGCAGCTGCTCAGCGACCCGCGCGTGCGCGCCGCCTACCTCGGCGAATAAGCCGTTGTTTTGCGCCAGCCCGCGCGCCGCACGGTGCCGCGGGATGCGCATTACAGCCGTAACACCGGCAGGCCGGCCCGGGGCCGCAAATGCCTTGCGGCGCCAAATCTTTGCGCATAAAGTTCGAAGGGTGCGCCGCACGCGCATCTTTATCGAACCCTGGGAAGCAAAAAATGAATCCAATCCTTGTCCGCGCCGCCGCTGTGACCCTGGCCTTGCTGGCTTCGTCCGCGTTCACCGGCGCCTCTGCCCAATCGCTACGCTGCAAGGGTGACCTTGCGCAGATCGGCAACTCCAAGGGCACCATTTTGCAAAAATGCGGCGAGCCCGTCATGAAGGACAGCTTCTGCAAGCCCGTGCAGGAAACCGTTTCCAGCGCGCCCGTCACCACGCCGACGGTGCCCAGCGCCACCGCCAACGTCACGGTCAACACCTGCCAGCAGGTTGAGGAGTGGACTTACAACCCCGGTTATGGGCAGTTCATGACCATGCTGTTGTTTGAGGGCGGCTCCCTCAAAAGCATCCGCTACGGCGACCGTGTGAAGTGAGCCCCCACGCTTTTCACTTCGTGTAATGCGCTGCCCCCCGAGGGGGCCGCTGCGCCTGCGGCCCGGCAAAGCCGGTTCCGCGGCTCCTGCTGGGTTTAAGAGTCGCGGCGGCGGTGAGCAATGAAAAAGGCCGGCCCCTTTCGTGGGGCCGGCCTTTTTTATGGGCCTCGGATCAATCCACCTTGGCGCCCGAGGCCTTCACCACTTTTTCATACTTGGCCAGCTCGCTTTTCATGAAGGCGCCGAACTGCTCGGGCGTGCTGCCCACGGGTTCGGCCATCAGCGTGGCAAAGCGAGACTTGGCTTCGGGGGAGTTCAGCGCGGCGACAAAGGCATGGTTGAGTTTGGCCACCACGTCCTTGGGTGTGCCGGCGGGCGCCACCAAGCCCCACCAGGTGTCGATCTCAAAACCCTTGAGCGTCTCGGAGACCGCCGGCACCTCGGGCAGCATGGCGCTGCGCTTGGCGGTGGTCACGGCCAGGGCCTTGAGCTTGCCGGCCTTGATGTTGGCCGAGGCCGTGGCGAGGTTGTCGAAGTTGTAGTCGACCTGGCCGCTGAGCAGCGCCAGCTGGGCCGGGTTGCCGCCGTTGTAGGGAATGTGCAGCGCGAAGATGCCGGCCTGGGCCTTGAACATCTCGCCGGCCAGGTGGCCCGCGCTGCCGTTGCCGCCGCTGGCGTAGTTGAGCTTGGCCGGGTTGGCCTTGGCGTATTTGATGAGGTCGGCCAGTGTGTTGATGTTCAGGCGCCGCGCGGTGTCGGCGTTCATCACCAGCACATTGGGCACACGCACCATCTGCGTGATGGGTGCGAAATCGGTGGCCGCGTTGTACGGCATCTTGCTGTAAAGCCAGGGGTTGATGGCATGCGTGGCCACCGCCGAGATGCCGACCGTGAGGCCGTCGGGCTGGGCCTTGGCGATCGCGTCGACGCCGATGTTGCCGCCGCCGCCCGGCTTGTTTTCAATGATCACGGTGCCCAGCGAGTCTTTTACGCGCTCAGCCATCAGGCGGGCGGTTGCGTCGATGGGGCCGCCGGCCGCATAGGGCACGATGATGCGCGTGATCTTGGCCTGGGCCAGTGCCGGGACGGGTGACAGGGCCGCGCCAGCCGTCAAAACGACGGCCAGGCTTTTGGCCAGCAGGAAGGGGAGGGTGAGGGGTCGAATATTCATTGCCCTATTGTTGCAAAAAAGTTTGAGGCAGCAGCCTCCTGCCTGGAACATCGCGGTTACAGCATCTTTACCTGCGAGACATGGACGCCCGGCGGCCGCGCCGCGTTGGGATGTCATGAGGCGCCCGCTTCATGTTTTCTCAACCTCAAACCCAAGGAAACCCCATGAAGATTCACACCCTTGCCGCCGCCCTTGCACTGGCTACCGGTGGCCTTGCTTTTGCCCAGGCGCCCGCCGCCCCCGCGGCGCCCAAAGACCCGCTGGCCACGCCCCGCATCGACCAGCGCCAGGCCAACCAGGAAAAGCGCATTGACCAGGGCGTCAGCTCGGGTACGCTGACCGCCAAGGAAACGGCCAAGCTCGACAAGCGCGAGACCAAAATCGAAGCCGACAAGCTGGCCGCCAAATCCGACGGCAAGGTCACCAAGGCCGAACGCCGCAAACTCAAACACGAAGAAAACCGCGCCAGCGCCGCCATCCGCCGCCAGAAGCATGACCGGCAGGTCGCGCCCGTGCCCGCCAAAGCCGGCTGAAGTTCGCCGCCCTTGAACCGCGCATAAAAAAAGCCCCGGCTGATACATCAGCCGGGGCGTTTCTTTTTCTTCTTCTTTTATTCTTCTTGTTTGTTGGGTGCGCCGCTCAGGTTTCCGCGGGAACCGTGGCCTGGGATTTTTCCTTTTCGGTCACAAAGGAGTCGGCATAAAACTCATCTTCCGGCAGTCCGGCCGCGGTGTAGGCGGCCTGGGCCGAGTCCACCACGATGGGTGCGCCGCAGGCATACACCTGGTGGCCCGACAGGTCGGCGAAATCCTCCAGCACGGCCTGGTGGACAAAGCCGGTGCGGCCGGTCCAGTTGTCCTCGGGCAGGGCATTGGACACCACAGGCACGTAGCGCAAATTCGGCATTTCCGCGGCCTTGGTTTTCACCCATTCGTCCATGTACAGGTCGGCCGGTCGGCGGCCGCCCCAGTAGAGCACAGCCGGGCGCGTGATGCCCTTGAACTGCAGGTGCTCGATCAGCGCCTTGATGGGCGCAAAACCGGTGCCCGAGGCCAGCAGCACCATGGGCTTGTCGCTGTCTTCGCGCAGGTAGAAGCTGCCGAAAGGGCCTTCGATGCGCAGGATTTCCTTTTCCTTCATGGGGCCGAACACATGCTCGGTGAACTTGCCGCCCGGCATGTGGCGGATGTGCAGTTCCACGCCCGGGTTCTCGGCCTGGGTGTGCGGTGCGTTGCCCATGGAATAAGCGCGGCGGTCGCCGTCGCGCAGCAAAAACTCCACATACTGGCCGGCGTGGTACTTGAACACGTCGCTGGCCGGCAGTTGCAGGCGCACCACCATCACGTCGTGCGAGGCCTTGGCCAGGCTGTTGATGCGCACCGGCATCTTCTTGACGGGGAAGGCGCTTTCGTCGGTCACGTGGCGCGACTCGATGACCACATCGGAATGGGCCGTGGCGCAGCAGGTGAGGATGAAGCCGGCGGCTTCTTCCTCGGGCGACAGGGCCTTGGCCTGGTGCGCGCCGTGGGTCACCGTGCCTTCGAGTTTTCTGGATTTGCAGGAACCGCAAGCGCCGTCCTTGCAGCCGTAGGGCAGGCCTATGCCCTGGCGTATGGCGGCGGCCAGCAGGGCTTCGTCCACCTGGGCGATGAAAGTCCGGCCGCTGGGCTGCACGGTCACGTTAAAGCTCATATTCGGTATCCTTGCGGTAACTGTTCTCGACTTGGCCGGTTTTCCCGGCAACCCCCAATTTTGCCCTCAAACTTAAGTCCTTTAGGTGCACTGCCTTCCCGCTTCCGCAGGGAGCGCATTTTGATCGTCGGCTGCGGCGACGTGGGCCTGCGCGCGGCCCGGCAGCTGCCGCGCAATGCCAGGCTCATGGCGCTCACCTCTTCGGCCGCGCGTGTGGCCGAACTGCGCTCCCGGGGCATCACGCCGCTGCAGGGCAACCTGGACGAAGGCGCCTCGCTGCGCCGGCTGGCGGGCCTGGCCACCCGGGTGTTGCACCTGGCGCCGCCCCCGAATGACAGAGCCGACTTGCGCAGCGACCCGCGCACGCTGGCCCTGCTGCGCGCCCTGCGGCTGCGCGGCCTGCCGCGCTCCCTGGTCTATGCCTCCACCAGCGGGGTCTACGGCGACTGCGGCGGCGAATGGGTGCGCGAAACCCGGCCGCTGAACGCCCACACGCCGCGCGCCCAGCGCCGCGTGCATGCCGAGGCGCATGTGCGGCTGTTCGGCCGGGCCACCGGCACCCGGGTGCACCTGCTGCGCATTCCGGGCATTTACGCGCCCGACCGCGAAGGCGGCACGCCGCGCGGGCGGCTGCTCAAAGGCACGCCGGTGCTGCGCGCGGAGGACGACGTCTACACCAACCACGTCCACGCCGACGATCTGGCCCGTGCCTGCCTCGCGGCGCTGTGGCGCGGCAAGCCGCAGCGCGCCAGCAATGCCAGTGACGACACCCAGCTCAAGATGGGCGACTACTTCGACCTGGCGGCCGATCTTTACGGCTTGCCGCGGCCGGCGCGCCTGGCGCGCGGCAGCGCCCAGCAAGAGCTGCCCGGGGTGCTCTTGAGCTTCATGAGTGAATCGCGCCGGCTGGACAACAGCCGCCTCAAGCGCGAATTGCGGCTTCGCCTGCGCTACCCGACGGTGGAAATCGGGCTGCGCGATCGCTGAAAAACGCCGGGTTGAAGCAATGTGGTCCGCTTTCGCGCCACTTCGCCCTTTGTGGCTGTATGTTTTTTGCAACGGCGCGGCGGTCAAATGTTACAACCAAAGAGGTAACCATTTGAAACAAAATGCTCCGACCCGGAGCCGTTTCTATTAACCGTAAAAAGATCTTTTTTTGAGCTGATCTGCTGCGATTCCTTTCTGCATACCATCACTTCGACCGACCCCTCTCTTTCAATCGACTGACAAAGGGGGTCTTGCGGAGTGTGAAAAATGCACAAAAAAAATTCGAGCGGCAGCGCAAAAGCTGCAGGAGTTGTAACAAGAATTGGCCAGCAGGCCCTCGCGGCTCCGCCATTTCTTGACGCGCTGGGCCGGGCCGCCGGCCGCGCGGCAGGCCGATGGGCCCTGCGCAAACCCGCAACAGCGGTTTTGCTGCTCGGGGCGGCCACGGCCCAGGCCGGGCCGGTGGATGGCCAGGTCACCTCGGGTGCGGCCAGCATCTCCCAGAGCGGGGCCAACACCACCATCACCCAGTCCAGCCAGAACGCCTCCCTGAACTGGAAGAGCTTTAACGTCGGCGCGCAGGAAAGCGTCAAGTTCGTGCAGCCCTCGGCCAGCGCGATCGCGGTGAACCGCATCCTGGACACCCAGGGCAGCCAGATCATGGGCCAGCTCAATGCCAACGGGCAGGTCTACCTGATCAACCCCAACGGCGTGCTCTTCGGCGCCGGCGCCCAGGTCAATGTGGGCGGGCTGGTCGCCTCCACGCTGGACGTCAAGGATGCGGACCTGGGCAGTGCCCAGCGCACTTTCAGCGGCAGCGGTTCGGGCAGCGTGGTCAACCTGGGCACCCTCACTGCGGCCCCGGGCGGTTATGTCGTCCTGATCGGCAACACCGTGCGCAACCAGGGCAGCATCAACGCCCCCAAGGGCAGCGTGGCGCTGGCGGCCGGCAGCGCGGCCACCCTGACCCTGCAGGACAACCAGTTGCTCAAGGTCGTGGTCGACCAGAGCGTGCTCAACAGCCTGGCCGAAAACGGCGGGCTGATCCGGGCCGACGGCGGCCAGGTATTCCTGAGCGCCGGCGCCCGGGATTCGCTGCTGGCCAGCGTGGTCAACAACAGCGGCGTGATCCAGGCGCGCACCGTGGAAAACCGCAACGGCACCATCATCCTGCTGGGCGGCATGGCCGCCGGCACCGCCAAGGTCGCGGGCACGCTGGACGCCTCGGCGCCCAATGGCGGCAACGGTGGTTTCATCGAGACCTCGGGCGCGCAGGTGAAGATTGCGGATGACGCCAGAATCACCACGGCGGCCCCCACCGGCAGCAGCGGCACCTGGCTGATCGACCCGGTGAACTTCACCGTCGCCGCCTCGGGCGGGGACATCACGGGCGCGGCGCTGGGCACCAACCTGGGCGCGGGCAACGTCGTCATCCAGAGCAGCAGCGGCGCCGCGGGCACGGCGGGCGACGTCAACGTCAACGACGTGGTGGGCTGGAGCGCCAACCAGCTGACGCTCAACGCGCAGAACAACATCAACATCAACGCCAACCTCAACGCCTCGGGCACGGGCAAGCTGGCGCTGGAATACGGCCAGGGTACGACAAACGGCACCGGCAGCTCTTACAACGTCAACAACGGCGCGAAGGTCAACCTGCCGGCGGGCAACAACTTCAGCACCAAACGAGGCAGCACCGGCGCCACCATCGCGTATACCGTCATCACCGACCTGGGCGCCGCGGGCAGCACCACCACCACCGATCTGCAGGGCATTAGCGGCAATCTCGGCGGGCGCTATGTGTTGGGGGCCGACATCGATGCTGCGCTCACGAGCACCTGGAACGGCGGTGCGGGCTTCGCGCCTATCGGAACAGGCAACAGTGGCTGCACCCCCAATTGTTTTTACGGTACTTTTGACGGCCTGGGCCACACCATCACCGGCCTCACCATAGACCGAACGACGCGGTTCACCGGCCTGTTCGGTTCCACCTCTTCGGCCAGCGTTATCCGCAATGTCGGCCTGGTGGGCGGTTCAGTCAGGAGTACCAACAACGATACCGGTGCATTGGCGGGATGGAACGACGGCATCATCAGCAACAGCTACGCCAGCACGAACGTGTCCGGAGGCGCCGATGCCGGTGGGCTGGTGGGGGGGACCAGCGGCAACTCAAAAATCGACCACAGTTACGCGACAGGCAATGTGAATGGATCGGTTTTCACCGGTGGGCTGGCGGGGTACAACCAAGGTGATATCAGCAACAGCTATTCCACCGGTACCGTAACCAGCGGTCAGGCTGCCGGTGGACTCGTTGGCTACATGCTCCATGTCGGCAACATCAGCAGCAGTTATTCCAGTGCCACCGTCAACAGCTCCGGCGATACCAACGGCGGCCTGGTTGGTTTGTGGAGCGGCAGCGGCGGAAGCATCAGCAACAGCTATGCCACGGGCGCCGTCACCGGCACCACCAAGACAGGCGGGCTGGTGGGAGACATGAGCAACAGCGGCGGCACGATCACCAACAGCTATGCCGCCGGACAGGTGACGGGCACCGCCGGCAGCGTGGGCGGTTTGGTAGGGAGCCAGACGGCCGGGACGATCAGCGGCAGTTTTTGGGACACCACGACCACCGGGCAGGCCACCAGCGCGGGCGGCGGCACCGGCATGACCACGGCCCAGATGCAGCAACAGGCCAATTTCAACTCAGCCACGGCCGCCAACGGCAACGTCAACCCGAACTGGGATTTGGCCAACGTCTGGCGGATTTATGACGGGCACAGCCGTCCGCTGCTCAAATCATTGATGACGCCGGTCACGGTCACCGTCGGCAATACCAGCAAGACCTACGACAAGCTGGCATGGAACGGCGGGACCGGCATCAGTTGCTCCAACGTGGCCTGCGGCAGCCTGTCGGGGAGCGTCAGCTTCGGCGGAAACGCCCAGGGGGCGGTCAATGCCGGCAGCTACACGGTGACAGGGTCGGGCCTGTATTCCAACCAGCAGGGCTATGACATCAGTTACGCCAATGGCACTCTGACCGTGAATCCCGCCAACCTGGTGGTCACGGGCGTCAGCGCGGCCAACAAGGTGTACGACGCCGGCGTGGGCGCCACCTTGAACGGAACGGCAAGCGTTACGGCCATTGCCGGTGACACGGTGAGCGTGACCGGTGTGGGCAGCGGCACCTTCGCCGACAAGAACGCGGGCAACGGCAAGGCCGTGACTGTCACCGGCTACACATTGAGCGGAGCCGACGCCGGCAACTATGCCGTGGTGCAGCCCACGGGGCTGACGGCAAATATCACACCGGCCAGCCTCGCTGTCACCGGCGTGAGCGCGGCCGGCAAGGTGTATGACGGCACCCGTGCCACCACGTTCAATGGCACCCCGACCGTTACGCCCCTGGGCACCGATGTCGTGCTTGTGGGCGGCGGCAACGTCGGCATGTTCATCGACAAGAACGTGGGCAACGGCAAGACCGTCACCGGCACCAACTACTTCCTGGGCGGCGCCGATGCCAACAACTATGTCATCGTTCAGCCCACGGGGACGGCGAACATCACACCAGCCAGCTTGACAGTCACCGGTGTGGGCGCGGACAGCAAGGTATACAACGCCAGCGACGCAGCCACACTCAATGGCGTAGCCAGCGTCACGGCAATCGCCGGTGACACGGTGACAGTGGGCGGCGGCAGCGGCAGGTTTGTCGACAAAAACGTGGGCAACAACAAGGTGGTCAATGTCACCGGCTATACGCTGGGCGGTGCCGATGCCGGCAACTACACCGTGGTGCAGCCCACCGGTGTCAGGGCCAACATCACACCGGCCAGCCTGACGGTTACCGGCGTGGGGGCGAACAACAAGGTGTACGACACCACCACTGCCGCCACGCTCAATGGCACGGCCAGCGTTGCAGCCTTGGGCGGCGATGTCGTGACCGTGGGCGGGACGGGCAGCGGCACTTTCGCCAACAAGAATGTGGGCAACGCCAAGGCGGTCACTGTCACCGGCTACACGCTGGGCGGCGCCGATGCGGGCAACTACACCGTGGTGCAACCCACGGCGGTGACCGCCAACATCACGCCTGCCAGCCTGACGGTCACGGGCGTGAGCGCAAACAACAAGGTGTACGACACCACGGCGGCTGCCACGCTGGGCGGAACCGCGGCCGTCACGGCCCTGGCTGGTGATGTGGTGACCGTTGGCGGCGGCAGCGCCACTTTTGCCAACAAAAATGTGGGCAACGGCAAGGCGGTCACTGTCACCGGCTACACGCTGGGTGGTGTCGATGCGGGCAACTACACCGTGGTGCAACCCACCGGGCTGGCGGCGAACATTACACCCGCCAGCCTCACGGTCACGGGGGTGGGCGCGAACAACAAGGTGTACGACACCACGACCACCGCCACGCTCAATGGCACGGCCAGCGTTACAGCCTTGGGCGGCGATGTCGTCACCTTGGGCGGGACTGGCAGCGGAACGTTCGCCAACAAGAACGTGGGCAATGGCAAGGCGGTCACTGTCACGGGCTACACGCTGGGCGGCGCCGATGCGGGCAACTACACAGTGGTGCAACCCACGGCAGTGACAGCAAACATCACGCCTGCCAGCTTGACGGTCACGGGTGTGAGCGCCAACAACAAGGTCTACGACGCCACAACCGCCGCCACGCTGGGCGGAACCGCGGCCGTCACGGCCCTGGCCGGTGATGTGGTGACCGTTGGCGGCGGCACCGGCACCTTCGCCAACAAGAATGTGGGCAACGGCAAAACCGTGACCGCCACGGGCTACACGCTGGGCGGAGCCGACGCAGGCAACTACACCGTGGTCTTGCCCACGGGGCTGACCGCCAACATCACGCCCGCCAGCCTCACGGTCACGGGTGTGGGCGCGAACAACAAGGTGTACGACACCACGACTGCCGCCACGCTCACTGGCACGGCCAGCGTTGCCGCTCTGGGTGGCGATACCGTCACTGTAGGCGGCACCGGCAACGGAACTTTCGCCAACAAGAATGTGGGCAATGGCAAGACCGTGACCGTGACCGGCTACACGCTGGGCGGGGCTGACGCCGGCAACTACACCATAGCTCAGCCCACGGGCGTCACGGCCAACATCACGCCGGCCAGCCTGGCCGTCACGGGTGTAGGCGCCAACAACAAGGTCTACGACGCCACCACCACCGCTGCCCTCAGCGGAACGGCGGCGGTTACCGCCCTGGGCGGTGACGTGGTGGCTATCGGTGGAACGGGCAGCGGCAACTTCGCCAACAAGAATGTGGGCAATGGCAAGGCTGTCACTGTCACCGGTTACACGCTGAGTGGCGCAGACGCCGGCAATTACACCGTGGTCCAGCCCACAGGGCTCACCGCCAACATCACGCCGGCCAGCATCACGGTCACAGGTGTGAGCGCCAACAACAAGGTCTACGACACCACGACTGCCGCCACCCTCAGCGGCACGGCAAGCGTTGCGGCCCTGGGCACCGATGTGGTGACGGTTGGCGGCGGCAGCGGTGCTTTCGCCAACAAGAATGTGGGCAACGGCAAGGCCGTGACTGTCACCGGTTACACGCTGGGCGGCGCCGACGCCGGTAACTACACCGTGGTGCAACCCACGGGGCTGACGGCGAACATCACGCCGGCCAGCATCACCGTCACAGGCGTGACCGCCAACAACAAGGTCTATGACACCACCACCGCCGCCACGCTGAGCGGCACGGCGGCGGTCACGGCTTTGGGCGGCGACGTGGTGGCCGTGGGCGGCACCGGCAGCGGCAATTTCGCCAACAAGAATGTGGGCAACGGCAAGGCCGTGACCGTCACCGGCTATACGCTGAGCGGTGCCGACGCCGGCAACTACACCCTAGCTCAGCCCACGGGCGTCACGGCCAACATCACACCGGCCAGCCTGGCCGTCACGGGTGTGGGTGCCAACAACAAGGTCTATGACGCCACCACCACGGCCACGCTCAATGGCACGGCCAGTGTTGCGGCCCTGGGCGGTGACGTGGTGACGGTTGGCGGCGGCAGCGGCACGTTCGCCAACAAGAATGTCGGCAATGGCAAGACTGTGACGGTCACCGGCTACACCCTGGGCGGTGCCGACGCCGGCAATTACACCATCGTGCAGCCAACCGGCGTCACGGCCAACATCACGCCCGCCACTCTGGCCGTCAGCGGCGTAGGCGCCAACAACAAGGTCTACGACACCACCACCACCGCGACCTTGAACGGCACGGCCAGCATCACCGCCCTGGGCGCCGATGTTGTGGCCTTGGGCGGAACGGGCAGCGGCACCTTCGCCAACAAAAACGCGGGCAACGGCAAGGCCGTGACCGTCACCGGCTATACCCTGAGCGGTGCCGATGCCGGCAACTACGTCATCGCGCAGCCCAGCGGTGTCACCGCCAACATCACGCCCGCCACCCTGGCCATCACCGGGGTGAATGCCCAGAACAAGGTGTTTGACGGCACGACCGCCGCCACCCTGGGCGGCACCGCCGCCGTCACGGCCTTGGCCGGCGATGTGGTCAGCGTCGGTGGCGGCCACGGGGCTTTTGCCGACCCGAACGTGGGCAACGGCAAGGCCGTGACCGTGACCGGTTTTACCCTGAGCGGCGCCGATGCCGGCAACTACGCGGTGGTACAGCCCACCGGGCTGACTGCGGCCATCACGCCTTTGCCCGCAGCACCTGCGCCCGCGACGCCGACACCGACACCGACACCGACGACGACGACGACGACGACGACGTCCGGGCGGGGATTGGGAGTGGATGATGGAGGCATTCGTTCCGCCACGAAAGAGGCCCTGGATACGGAGCGCTCTACATTCAACTCCAGCGCCAGTTCGAGTTCCAACGCCAAATCCAATCCCAACGCCAACTCGACCGAGGCATCGTCAACCCTGCGCGTGACGCACAGCGCAAGCACCGATGCATCGTCGGGCGGCGAAGCGCCGGAGCCTTCCAGCCAGTTCGCCGAGGAGGTGGCGGACGCGCCCCTTGCCATGGCAAAAAAAGACCCACGCCTGCATATCGTTGACGGTGGCGTGCAGTTGCGAAGCGGTGTGATCGCCGCCAAAAAATAAAACCGGTCGCTCCACGGAAGTTTTCCCATGAAATGCCTCGTATCCCGAAAGCACGCGGTGCTGCTGCTGGCCGCCGCGCCCTTTTTGACGGCCCGGGCGGCTGATCCGCTGCCGGTCGATATCGGCACCATCCTGCAGCAGGTCCAGCCGTCCCAGCCCTTCGCGCCGCCGCCCCGCGGGGAAGCGCCGACCCTGAACAACCAGGAAAATGCCCCGGCACCGCCCGTACGTCCACCGGTTTCAGTGGACGTCAAATCGATCCAGATCCTCGGCAACACCCTGGTCGAGACGGACACCCTGCATGGACTGGTGGCCGACGCGGAAGGCAAAACCCTCACGCTCGACCAACTCGATGAAATGGCGACACGCATCAGCAGGTACTACCGCGGCCGGGGCCAAAGCTTCGCGCGAGCCGTGGTGCCCGCGCAGGTGATCTCCTCGGGCGTTGTGCGCTTTCTGGTGATAGAGGCGCGCTACGGCAAGGTCGGCATCGACAACCAGACGCGCGTGAACGACCTGCTGCTGCAGGCCACGGCCGCGCCGCTGCAGGGCGGGAAACCGGTGGAGCAGGCCCTGCTCGACAAGTCCTTGCTGTTGATGTCGGACATACCCGGCGTGATGGTGCAGGCCACCTTAAGGCCCGGCGAAGGGCTGGGCAGCTCCGACCTGGTGATCCAGGCCACGCCCGGCCCGGGGACTTCCGGAAGCCTGGTACTGGACGACTACGGCAACAGTTACACCGGCAGGGGCCGGCTCGGCGGCACGGTGTTCTTCAACAATCCCCTGCGGCGTGGCGATGTCCTGGGTGTGAGTGGCCTGAGTTCAGGCGCCGGGGTCAACTACGGCCGCGTGAGCTACGAATCCCTGTTGAACGGCCAGGGCACGCGCGGCGGGGCCGCCTATTCCATGCTGAACTACAAGATCGGCGGATCGCTGCAGGAGCTGGGCGCGAATGGCTCGGCCGAAACCGAAAGCCTTTGGGGCAGGCACCCGCTGCTGCGCAGCCAGACTGCCAATGTTTACGGCCAGGTCCAGTACGACAACCTGCAGCTGCGCGAGCGCATCGACATGGCGGGCATGAAGACGGACCGGCACCTGGGCAGCTGGACTTCCAGCCTGAGCGGAGACTGGCGCGACACCCTGCTGTCCGGCGGCATCAGCACCTGGAGCCTGGCATGGACCCGGGGCCGGCTGGGCTTTGATGTCGCGGAAGCCAGGCTGAGCGATGCGGCCAGCGCCAGAACAGAAGGCTGGTTTTCCAAGACCAACCTGAATTTCTCCCGCCTGCAGCGCTGGGGCGACAGGGGCTCGCTGTATGTGTCGTGGGCCGGCCAATGGGCCAATACCAACCTCGACTCCTCGCAAAAAATGTCCGTGGGCGGGCCTTATTCCGTACGTGCCTACGACGTCAGCGCGCTGTCGGGCGACGCGGGCTACCGCGGCAGCATAGAGCTGCGCTACGACCTGGGCGCGGCCGGCGGCGGAAGGCTGCAGGCTCTGGCCTTCTGGGACGGGGCCTACCTCAAGGTCAACCAGCGCCCCTGGACCACCGGCACCAACACCGCGACCTTTAGCGGCGCCGGTATCGGCCTCGACTGGAGTGGCTACAACCAGTGGCGCGCCCGGGCCTACCTGGCTTCACCGCTGGGCACCGCGCCCGAGCTGGTCAAGGCGCCGGATGCGATGCGGATGTGGACGGAGCTGGCTTACCGGTTCTGAGGTTCTTGTGGCCGGGTCTTGCTCCGGCTGAGCGCGCTCTTCCCCTCTCTCCTTCTCCTCTCTTCGTCTTTCTGCTTACTCTGCTGAGGCTTGCTGGCCGGGGGTAGCCCGGCAGCTACTCACTTTTATCGAAACCCGCAAAGCGGGTTTTCTTTTGTTCGCCAAAAGGCGCGCTACGCGCGCGGGGTTTGCTCACTTCGCGCAGCGAAGTTACGCAAACACCAAAAGTAAGCAAAAGAAAAGGCGACCCTGGTGTCTGCGTCCCTCCGCTTCGCTGCGGGCAACCTGCGGTGCTCGGCTCAGGCGGGGTCTSGCTAAACTCGCTCCGTTTCACTCCGCTCAGACAACGCGATCCCTGATCCGCCTGAACCTGCGCTCCTCGGCGC